>DJLT01000073.1 GCA_002435145.1 Neptuniibacter sp. UBA6509 | reverse complement strand
TCATTAAAAGATAAGCTCAAAGCGTTCTCCCTAAAAAATCTCTCACTTCCCAAATATGTGACTTATACACTCGTAAGTTTAATTCTATTTCTTACAGGTTACCTTTTCGGTTGGGGAACATCAGAGTTTATCAATTTCAAAGAAAATAACTTCCAAGCTCTACAGATAAAAAAACAACAAGAAGCACTGCAGCAGATGTACGATTCCATAAATGCACAACAAGAGCTGCATAGTAAAAAAGAACAACAGTTAGCAACCGCTCAAACAGAGCTAACCTTGCTTCAACAGCAGTTAGAAGACACACAGAAACTACTTAAAACAGCCGAGCCAGATAACCCCGGACAACAAATATTTAAGGATCAAATCAACGAGAAAGTCTATGGCCCTGAGATGGTTGTACTTCCTTCAGGAGACTTTCGAATGGGTGATCAAGCGGATGTAGGGGATGACAACGAAAAGCCTGTACATATAGTTACCATCGAAAAGCCTTTTGCACTGTCCCGTTTTGAAATTACTTTCGCTGAATATGATCTGTTTGCTACCGCCACCAAACGCTCCTTACCGGATGACTCAGGTTGGGGTCGGGGAAATCAGCCAGTAATCAATGTTAGCTGGAGAGATGCAGTCGCTTATGCAGACTGGCTGAGCAATGAAACTGGGCAGCCATATCGACTACCTTCAGAGGCAGAATGGGAGTACGCTGCGCGCGGCGGCACATTAACAACTTACTGGTGGGGCGACGATCTGAAACCAAACATGGCAGTATGTGCAGGTTGCGACAGTCCCTTTGATGGAAAAAAACCGGCTCCTGTCGGCAGTTTCCCAGCAAATGGATGGGGGCTGCATGACATGACCGGCAATATTGATGAATGGGTTGCCGACTGCTATGCAGATAATTATAGGCAAGCTCCAATTGATGGTTCAGCTTATGAAGAAAAACCGTGTAAAAACCGCGCAATGCGTGGTGGTTCCTGGTTCGAAATTGACCGTTTAATTCGCCCTGCAAGTCGATATAGACACCCGGTAGATGCTAAAAGAAATAGCTGGGGCTTTCGAGTTGCACTCGATATTAAATAAATCCACCTAATTGGGGCACTTGATTTCAAATAAGCTGAAGACTTAACAATGCAGCCAAACAGCCCCTCGATAACTTGTATCAAGTTAATGATACAGTTTTGATTCATTATACTAATGCTAAGTTAGAGACTCGTTCTCAAGGATAAACACAATGCGTATTACAACACTCAGTGCTTCTCTTATATTGGCAGGTTTCACCATATATCCCGCCCACGCAGATTCTTTGAAGATAGATTCTGCGCAACGTGAATCACTTGATCTTACGCTCTACAATCAAAATCTAGGTTTAGTTCGAGAAACACGTTTGCTGCCAAGTTTAAAATCAGGCCAATCGGTTACATTAGAAGATGTCAGTAAACAGCTTCAAGTTGAAAGCTTACGTATCGATAATGCAGGAAAAATTTTAGAGCAAAATCTAAATACAAATTTACTCAATCAACATAATCTACTACAGCACTATATTGGGAAGGAGCTACAACTCGCCCGATTAAACCCAGTCTCCGGCAAAGAAGTTATCAGTCTTGTTCAGCTGATTAATGTCGATGGCAGTCGAGCCTTAATTAAGCGTAATAATCGCTTTGAAAGCGTTCCATTAAATAACAGCTGGCGTTTTATCTACCCTAACCTTCCAAACCAGCTGCTTTCGAAACCAAGTTTAAGCTTTCGTAGTGCAGGTACATCCCGTGCACAAACTGCAGGAATCAGTTACCTAACAGGCGGTTTAAATTGGGGAATGGATTACGTCATGACCCTTAATGAGGCGGGTACCAAAGTAAGTTTTGATGGACTGGCTAGCCTAACAAACCATACAGGCACTGATTTTAAAAATGCACAAATTGCTCTAGTCGCAGGTGACCTAAATAACCCAGGTGTTCGCCATGCAGCGGCCTTACAAGAAGATTTTGCAACGCTATCACGCGCGCCACAAGCCAAGTCTATACAGCAGGAAAGCATCGGTGATTTCCACCTATTCAATCTGCCACATAAAGTTGATCTGCTTAATGGTCAAGTTAAGCAAGTCTCTTTCCTAACAGCGAAAAATGTTCCAATTAGCCGTAGCTACGATTATGAATTTTTAGTCTATCCCACATTAGAACGGAACCAACACCGGGTTAAACCTAACCTAACGCTTAAATTTATGAACGATAAAGCGTCCAATTTAGGCTTACCTCTTCCGGCAGGAAAAATAAGAACATTTAGTCCAGATAGTAAAGGCCAGCTCCAATTCATGGGCGGTAGTAACATTAGCCATACGGGCAAAGGCGATGAGGTCGAAGTTAGGCAGGGCAAGGCATTTGATATATCAATCCATCGTAAGCAAACTCACTTTAGCACGGTCTTTAACGGCTTTAAGGTCGGCCAAGAGCTACGCCTAACAAACAGTCGCTCAACTCCAGCCAACTTAGTCATGACAGCTAACTTCCCCCTAGTATGGGAGATGGAAAGCAGTAATATTAAATTTGAGAAAGTACTAGGCGGCAGCGCCCAGTGGAAAATCACCGTACCAGCCAACGGAGAACAACTGCTCCGTTTCCAAGTTAAAATGGAGAAGCGTTAAACATTGTCTATTAACGCTATCCATAAAGGTAATCCTACTTATTGCCTCGACTGCGGCGTAGCCTCAAAATGGTGCTGCTGCAGTCAAATTTCCTCGAAGAAAAGCAAAGTAAAAATTGTACTTTTACTGCATGAAAATGAGCCTTCAAGGCCAACCTCTACCAGCAAAATAATTCTGAAAACGCTTCCTAATGCAGAAAACTATATTTGGAAACGTAATGAACCCCCATCGACTCTCATTGAACAGATCAATGATAAAGATACTGATGCATGGCTGCTATTCCCGGCTGATAGGCCTGAACTTAAAGCTCGCCAGCAGGCTATTAAAATTGATCATAAGAGAAACACGCTGATCATCGTGCCTGATGGCACTTGGAAAGAGGTGCGAAAGATTGTAAGAAAAAGTCCGTGGCTAGCAGATCTACCACTACTGGCATTTGATCCGCAAACACCGAGCCGATATGACTTGAGACGCAATCCTGATTTAGACCACTTATGTACGGCGGAAACGGTCATTGAACTACTGGAGCTATGCGAAGATAAGACCCCCGCAGAAAACTTAACTCACGCATTTGATTCTTTTTTAACGTGTTATAAAGCCTCTAAACGTAACTAAATCGATAACGTACCGAACTTAAAACCTAGCTTTAGCCTATCAAGTCAAACGCTAGCCTGCCTATCTTGCCAAAACTGCTCCTTTTCAGGATCAGCATCGAGCCCCAGTGCGCCTTCTCGATAAGCATCGATTAACCGTTTAATAGCTAACTGATGCCCCTGCTCAGCAGCTAGCTGATAAAAAGCTACTGATTTAGAAGCATTTGGCTGAAAGTAGTGCTCGTAACCTGTTTCAAAGATCCGCCCCATCTGATACTGAGCTTTATCATCGCCCTTTTCTGCCGCACGCTGTAGATAGATACCCCCTTGAATTCTATTCTGCTCCCCCTCCCCCTTAAAATGCAGGAGGTGTCCATAGACAGAAAGCGCTTTTCCATGTCCATTATCAGCACAAAATCTAAATAATTTCATTACAACTGTATGCTTTTTAAGGGACTTCTGTTTAATTGAAGAACGAAACAAACTGTAAGCAATATAGAACACCATTGGCGCAATGAACTTTGAAATAACTCGCATTAAAAACTCCAGAGAAAAAACTCACTCAGCGTAAATAGCAGGCTCAATCAACAAGCCGCACAAAACATCAATAATAGCTAATATAACAAACGCTAGCCTGACAGGAAAAACTTCTTGATCCGATGCTGTATTCTACGATAAAACTTCTATATTAAATGCTGTATAAAAAACTTTTCCTATATTCATTTTCAATATATAGGCCATTTACAAGGGACATCGGTAGCGACATGAAAATTTACGAAGATAACTCACTCACAATAGGCCACACTCCACTAGTACATCTAAAACGTTTAGCCCCTGGACTGAATATTTTCGCAAAGATAGAGTCTCGCAACCCTGCTGGATCAGTAAAATGTCGTATCGGTGCCAATATGATCTGGTCTGCGGAAAAAAGCGGAGCACTTAAAGCGGGTATGACGATGGTTGAACCCACCAGCGGAAACACAGGCATCGCCTTAGCATTTGTTGCTGCATCACGAGGGTATGACATTGTCTTTACCATGCCTTCCTCTATGAGCCTTGAACGCCGCAAAATAATGAAGGCTCTAGGTGCAACTATTGTTCTGACCGAACCCGCTAAAGGAATGAAAGGGGCTATCGAAAAAGCTCAAGAGATTGTAGACGCAAATGCCGATACACATATGATGCTGCAGCAATTTGAAAACCCGGCAAATCCAGAAATACATGAAAAAACAACAGGGCCGGAGATTTGGAATGATACAGACGGCACAATCGATATGCTGGTTGCTGGCGTAGGTACGGGCGGAACAATTACAGGAATCTCTCGTTATATTAAGAACCAACAAGGCAAAGCGATCACCTCTGTCGCCGTTGAGCCGGTTGATTCACCTGTTATCACTCAAACACTGAACGGTGATGAGGTAAAACCCTCTCCTCATAAAATCCAAGGCATCGGTGCGGGTTTTGTACCTAAAAACTTAGACCTTGAACTGATCGATCAAGTCGAACAAGTCAGTAATGAAGATGCTATTGCGACAGCCCGCGAGCTAATGGAAAAAGAGGGCATCATGGCAGGCATTTCATCAGGTGCAGCGGTTTGTGCAGCACTTCGCGTAGCTCAACAACCAGAGAATGCAGATAAAAACATTGTTGTAATCGTACCTGATTCGGGCGAACGTTACCTTTCTTCCGCTTTATTTGAAGGCATGTTCAGCGACAACGAATCTGTGCAATAAGAGCATATTACCTACGAGTATGAAAAAGCCGGTGGTGTTTGACACCCCGGTTTTTTTGATTGGTTTCATCAAACAATTTAGTTAATCAATTGCCTGATTTTATCGTGTGAAGGAAACTCTCCTAAACGATCAATGTGTATTTTAGGATTACTGCTTTTTACAACGTTATACCACTGGGGTTTACGCTGCTTACCTTTATAACACCCGTCGATTTCATAATTTTCACCATCCACCGATAACACAGCTATCGCATGAACTCTTAAATCAGACCGCATTTTCAACCCACCGCTTTTATTTTTCTTATCTAGATAAGCATAGTTCAATCTGAAAAAGTTAGTGAGATTCTACAAAACAGACTTAAGCCAATGTTGACAGAAATTCAGAGGCTGGAGCAAAAAAAGCTTGCCCTGTCATAGCTCGAGTATACTTCAATAGATGATCCGTATGACCTTGTCCATCACCCTCGATCATGCTTTGTAACATCAATGTGAAATTCTTAGGCGTACGACAGTAACTCGCAAACATCAGACCACACTGCTGCGTATCACCGTAAGGCATGCTGTGGCGCAAAATCTCAACGCTATTTCCTTGATCATCTTTCAATGAAGTACGCTTAGTATGGGATGTTAAAGCTTTATCTGAGCTTACATATTCAACATTATCTTTTTTAGTTCGGCCAATCGTATCTTCCTGGTGTTTTACCGGCTGCTGATTCCAGTACGTCATATTATGAACGTAACGCTGTAGATGAATATATGAGCCTCCATGGAAAGCCTTATTCTCATCGCCTACGACTGCAACCTCAACACGATCATCTCCTTGGGGGTTTTCAGTCCCATCCACAAAACCCGTTAGATCGCGAGAATCTAAAAATTTAAACCCTTCAATCTCCTCCACCAACTCAACAGAATCACCTAAACGCTCAGTTAAGATTTGCGCCAGCTGAAAGTTAATATCTTTGCGTTCAGAACGAATGTGAAACAGAAGATCAACGGGAGTATTCGGGGCAACACCCTCCCCTCTTTCAAAACTTGGGAATGAAGTTAGCTCAGCAGGCTTGCTATCTCCAGCAATCAAGGACCAATAACTACTGCCTATAGCGGCAACGATGCTAATCGATGCATCAGGTTCTTGATCGTTATATTCCTGCTCTAAGGTTGTGACTTGAGATAAAACCTTTTTAACTTTTGCTTCTGCGCCCTTATTCTGGGTTTGGTTAAATGTAATAAATAACGCGGCACTACTCGCTTCGGCTACAACACCTGACTGATACGGCATAACAACTCCCTTTCCGACACATATTTACTTCAGTATAAAATGACTCTACACATAGGCCTATTAAAGCTTATTGATTAAGCTCATAAATAATACTAATCATGAATCTTTAGTTCTGTTTTAAACTATATTGAATTATCTAACGGCGTTCTGGTCTTAGACTAAGGAACCTACGAATAAGTCCCAAGCACCTCAGGCTTAAAGAGCGGTTCAAGCTCAAGGCAACGATTACAGACATGCTGGTTGCCTGTCGAAAATCGTTAACGACGAAACTGGATCACTCTGTAAGCACCATTCGCGAAGAAGCTGATAGATACCCATAATGATATATTTTCTTAAAACGTTGTTATTCTTGTCGATTATGACCTTAACACTAGAGGCGCAATCAGCCCCAAAAGCTGACTTATGGGAAAGATGGTTGCAACATAACACCAAGAATGAAAGCAATATAGACCATAAACCTTGGAGTCTATTTCTTAAAAAATATGTAATAGAAGATTCCACTCAACTCAATCGAGTCGCTTACAGTAAAGTTACAGTGGAAGATAGAACCGCGCTTAAGCAGTATATACAGCTAACCAGTTCTCTTCCTATTAGTGAATTTAACCAAGAGCAACAGCGCGCTTTTTGGATCAATCTTTATAATGCACTGACTATCGACATTATTTTGGATCATTATCCAGTTGAGTCGATTCTAAAAATAAAGCTTTCTTCTGGCTTTTTCACTCGTGGCCCATGGAAGAAAAAGATAGTCAGTGTAGAAAGTGAAGCATTAAGCTTGGATGATATCGAGCACCGAATCCTTCGCCCCATCTGGAAGGACCCTCGCATCCATTATGCGGTTAACTGCGCTTCCATCGGCTGTCCGAACATAAGCACGCAGGCATTTACCGCTGAAAACATGGAAGAGCAGCTAGATAACGCTGCCGTATCATTTATCAATCATCCTAGAGGCGTGAATGTAAAAAGTGGCAAGTTAATCGTTTCTAGTATTTATGAATGGTTTCAAGACGATTTTGGCGGTAATGATAAGGGAGTTATTCAACACCTAACCCACTATGCAAAACCTGAATTACAAAAGCGTTTAGCTACTTTTAACAAGATTCACAACGACCAATATAACTGGCAACTCAATGATTACAAATAATGATCGATAACGAGAGGTGAAGATTAATCTTTAGCAATAGGCCGTTTAGGATCACGAATCCACTCACTCCATGAGCCCGCATATACTTTACTACCCTTTAAACCTGCAATATCCATCGCTAACAGATTATGACAAGCGGTCACCCCAGAACCACACATATGAACAACATCCTCTGCAGGAAAACTATCGATAATGCAGAGCCATTCTTCACGTAACTTTTCAGGTGTTTTAAACAAACCCTTTTCAATATTATCCGTTAAAGGACGATTGACTGCCCCTGGGATATGACCTGCAACAGGATCAATAGGTTCTACATCACCACAAAAACGCTCAGCTGCCCGCGCATCCACTAAACATATCTGACGACTCGCTAATAGGGCGGCTAATTGATCAGCGCTTAGTGTGTTTTGTGGTAAATGGTTGTAAACAGTATTTAAAGCTAAAGCATCTGCCTTTGAACTAGATTTTGAATGACCCGATTGGGAATGCTCAATAGACGTAGACAGCCAAGCAGGATACCCCCCGTCCAAAACAGCTACAGCCTCATGTCCTAAACATTTGATCAACCACCATGCTCGAGCAGCCATCGCCCCTGCGCAGTCATCATATACAACGACTTGGGTCTGATCGGTTATACCGAAAGAAACCAAACTCTGCGCTAATAAATTAAGATCGGGTAGAGGGTGCCTTCCGCTGAAAGAGGTAATTGGAGAAGAAAGATCCTCATCAAGATGGAGATAAAAAGCACCCGGAATATGATCAACACCGTAAGCGGTTCGTCCAGCTTCCGTATCAGCTAAATTGAATCGACAATCAATCACAACCATAGGGGTTGTAGATAATGACCTTAAATCCTCTACACTGATGATCGTGGTAAACATATTCCCAGTTACCCTTTAAATAACCTTATAGGTATGCGGCAAGCTCTTCTTGTAAAACATCCAGCTCATTTTGTGCTTTCTGTTTAGCTTTTTTCTTTAAACTTTCAACTTGAGCCGTTTTATCAGCAATTAAAGACTTAGCCATAGCCGGTTTGTCATCCGCATCCTCTACTTGAGCTAGCAAAGGTTTAAGCTGCATCAGTATTCCACGGCGACGTCCCTCTTCGGCACGCGCAATTGCTTCGGCAGATTTCTCTTTCTTCTGCTTCTCTTCTGTTTTCTCAGCCGCGACATAAGTCAACGGACGAATGCCTGAGGCGATACGAACTTGATCCATAAGTGGTGATGCCACTGCACGCGCTTTATCAGCACCTTTTAATAACACCTCTTCTACCGCACCAAGATCATTCATCAATTCATTGTAACGAACACGTGGCGCTGCGAGTTTGCTATCTAAGAACTCAAACAGCTCCTTCTTAGCATCACCCCAACCAATACCGTTTTCAAACTGTTGACGCATTGATGCCGCTTCTTGCTCATTAGCAAAACAGTTATACAGCTGGAAAATAGTGCTCGTATCAGCATCTTTAGGCTCACCGGGTGCTTTTGTATCCGTTTTCACTTGCTTTATCAGCTTATAAAGCTCATCAGGACCACAAAAGAGAGGGATGGTATTGTCATAACTCTTAGACATTTTACGACCATCTAAACCTGGGATCAGCTGCGTTTCTTCATCAACAACCGCTTGAGGTTCGGTGAAAAGTTTCTTGTATGTATGATTAAAACGGCCAGCGACATCGCGCGCCATCTCAATATGCTGTATCTGATCTTTTCCTACAGGAATGAGATCTGCATTAAACATTAAGATATCAGCCGCCATCAAAATAGGGTAACTAAACAACCCCATAGTCACGCCGTCATCCAGATCTGCATTACCCGCTTCACGATTTGCATCAACTGACGCTTTATAAGCATGTGCTCGGTTCATCAACCCTTTAGAGCACATACAGGTTAGGATCCATGTTAGCTCTGTGATTTCTGGCACATCAGTCTGACGATAGAAGGTCGCTTTATCTGTGTCTAAGCCTAAAGCTAACCAAGTCGCTGCAATCTCACGTGTTGATTGAGCAACACGATCGGGATCATGGCACTTAATTAGGGCATGATAATCCGCAAGAAAATAGAAATTGTTATACGTATCGCCCTGGCTAAGCTCGATGGCAGGTTTTATTGCACCTAGGTAGTTACCAATATGCGGCGTACCACTTGTTGTAATACCCGTCAGAACTGTTTTCTTTTCCATTTAATTATCTTCTCTTAAACCTAAATTGCCTGAAAAACTGTTTATTCAGGCAACATGACAAAACCGCCATATGAATGCCCAACATAATACCGAAAAAAAGGAGTAATTTCGCCCAAACGATCCTCTTAACATCATCAACCGAATGTCTTGGTGACACCACCCTCTATAAGGTGGTAAAAAGAGCAAAATAATAACAATATACATTGAGATATCTATGACTGAATCAATCGCCTCTTGGATGACACTCACCGCTCTGTTTGCCAGTGCAGGCTGGTATATTTTTCGCAGTACCGAACGCTCTATCCCCCTCATTGTCACGTCCATCATGTCTGGCATTCTTTGTCTGTTCGGAGGATTTCTATTCTCAGGCGCTGTTCTTAAAATTTTAGGCTCATTTGAGAACCCTATTATGCCTGCTCTGTTTGTTTGGTTGGGGACAGCTCTATGTATTTTTCTCCATACTATTTATTCAAATAGGAAAAACTCTACAACTAAGACTAACGAAAGAACCTACGAATAAGTATCAAACACCTCAGGCTAGAGAGGGTGCAAGTGCAAGACAACAATTGCAGACATTCTGACTGCCTCTCGAAAACCGTAAACAGGGAAATTTGATCGCTCTTTCAACCCCATAGAGTGGACATTAAAAAAGACCATCTAAAAAATGGTCTTTTTTGTAACGGCCGACAACGCTATTATTCCTTTAATCTTTTCACTTAATACAGACTTATTCCTATGCTAATTGTAGTTTCGCCTGCAAAGACACTTGATTACGATACGGCTCCAGTGACACAAACTCACTCACAGCCTCGTTTTACAGATCACTCTCAGCTTTTAATTGATGAGCTTAGAAAACTTTCCGTGCAAGATGTTGCCGCACTCATGAAGCTAAGCGACAAACTATCAAGCCTAAATGTGGCTCGATATGAATCATGGGAAGAACAGTTCAGCTTTGAAAATGCTAAACAGGCTGTATTAGCATTTAAAGGAGATGTTTACACTGGCCTTGATGCTGAAACACTGAGTGAGGATGATCTCCAATTTGCCCAAGACCACCTTCGCATCCTATCCGGGCTATACGGAATTCTTAAACCGCTAGATCTTATGCAGCCCTATCGATTAGAGATGGGAACACGTTTACAAAACGCCCGTGGTAAGAATCTATACGAGTTCTGGGGCACTATTATTTGTGATGCGCTCAACCAAGAACTAACACAAAATTCAAACCCTGTACTTATCAATCTTGCGTCTAACGAGTATTACAAAGCTGCTAAAGAGAAAAACCTCCAAGCTCGCATCATTACACCGGTCTTTAAAGACTGGAAAAATGGTCAATATAAGATGATCAGTTTTTATGCGAAGAAAGCTAGAGGCTTAATGACTCGATACATCATCCAAAACAAAATAGACACGCCAGAGCAACTAAAAAACTTTGACCTTGAAGGTTACCGTTTCAGTGAAACGATGTCTGAGGGAGACAACTGGACGTTCATTCGTGATCATGATGAAGATTAGGAGTCAATCTTAGAAATAAAAAAGCCAAAGCATTCGCTTTGGCTTTTTTCTAATAGAGCTAAAACTAAAATTAGTTTTGCTGAATACCTACAATATACCAATCCCCATTCTCAACACGCATATCTCGAGAAAGGTGCCAGGTTTCATTAAATTCAGCAGTTTCTTCTGAATTTTCTTTCAACCAACCATAAAAATTGATGCTGACAATGACTTCATCTTTACCATCAGTAAAATTAGCCAACTCTGCCATTACAGACACAACTTCTGTTTTCTGGTCGTCAGGTGACTTAGCACGCTCTTCCTTAAGAAGGTTATACATCTCGGGTGCTGTGTAAGTCTGAATCTCTTCCCAGTTATTTTCGTCCCAAGCCTTTTGTAATTTCACAAAATGCTCACGCGAACCTTCAAGAAAAGCTTCCTGATTAAACCAGCTAGGTAGCTTAATATCATTTGCTTCCCCCCAACCGGAACTGAAAGAAGGCATTGGCTTAAACTCTTCTTTTTGTTCAGGTGCAGCTTCACGCTGCATTGGCTCATTATGAGGTTTTATTTCATACTGCTGTGGACCATTTGCGTACGAAGGTTGCTGCTGAGGTTGCGACTGTTTCCGCATTGAGAAAATTTTATAAACAATAAAGATCACACCCGCAATTAACAGTAAATCCATAAACTGAATACCATCAAACGCACCACCAAATAACAACGCGCCAAAAATGCCACCAGCAAGAAGACCTGCCATCATCCCGCCAAAACCACTACGTTTAGTTGTTCCTGCTGCATTCTTTTGTGCCGTACTGTTTGTTGCCGAAGATTGCTTTTGAGCTGGTGCAGATTGTGATTTTTTAGATGTGAAACTCTTACCGAATGATGAGCCTCCACCAAAGCGTTTTGCTTCTGCTAATTCTGCGATTGGAAGTGTAATAAGAAATACTGCCATCAGTGTGACAAAAAATGTCCGCATTGTTTCTCCTAACCTTACAGGCTCTTTTCTAGTGATTTGCCGGAAATTACAGCGAAATAGATTCCGCTGAAAATTAAAGCCATACCCCATAAATGAAAGGCATGGATAGATTCCCCTAAAAACACTGCTGACAGCAGCATTCCCCATAGGGGGACCAAATGTATAAACAGACCGGCTCGTTGGGCGCCTAATTTTTCAACGCCATAATTCCAAAATAGATACGATAGTATAGAGGGAAATACGACTAAATACCCTACTAAAAAATAAAGATCTTGGTTCCACTCAATAGGTTTCGCATCTTTTAGCTCCCACCAAGATAAAGGAGCAAGTATCGCAACCCCTGCAATCAATGTCACAGCAAAAAAAGCAAATCTCGGTAACTCTTTAGGTTTCCATCGTAAAGCGATGCTATAGATACCCCATACCAGCATCGCAGAAATGATCCATAGATCACCGCTATTAAAATCAAGAGACATCAATACCGACAAATCGCCCTGACTGACTAGAAGTACTAGGCCACCCAAGGAAATTGCCACACCCATCCACTGCTTTAAAAGTATAGATTCTCTCAGAAACACAGAGCTCAAAATTAGAATCATTATCGGCATAGTAGATTGCATCAACGTACTATTTAAAGCAGTTGTTGATTGCAATCCTATATATGCAAGCGTAGTAAAACCTGCAACGCTTAGTGCACCAAATAAAAATAAAAGTAGTCTATTAGATAAGATAACCTGGCGATGCTTATACACCACAGGAATAATAAAAGGGAGCAGAATAATGAAAGCACCCATCCAACGTACAAAGGCTAACGTCATGGGTAAAATATCGACAGAAAAGGCACGCGCTAAAACAAAATTACCCGCCCAAAACAGAGTCGTTAGGACTAACAGGAAATAAGCCAGAAACCTTACCTCTAAAGTGATAGCCTTTTATTTCATTTTAATAAAAAACGTGAGAGCAAATTATTACTTGCTTCATTACCGGTCAACACATAATGCAATACATTATAATTTTTAGCGATCCACTGCATTCGACGGTTTGACTTATTCAGTCCACAGATAAGTATCTCATCACCAGGCTCTACTATATCGAGCTCCCCTGGCAACATCTCAATTAACTCACCTCGGCGAACCATTAAAGGGAACGCATGTAAATTACGTTTACGGTTATGGGGATCCTTAAAAAACAAAGACAGTTTCAACTCAAAGCCTTGGCGATAGGCCTCCATTAGAGCTGGAGTCTCCTCTTCACTCACAGTAAAAGCCCAACTGTCTAATTCATTGTCACCAACAACACTACTCATCCTGTTGATCAATGTATGCGCCCATACATCATCATAACGCTGCTGCATCTCCTCAATAAAAGTAGGAAGCAGTGGCGATTTAACATGGGCTAATATTCGATTAGCAATGATTCGTCCAGGCTCCATTATAAAATCAGCCCGGCTATTTTTAAAAACTAGACTATTTGCATGAATGCTCTGACGCACTACCGTTAATAGCTTAGAATTTAACTCCCGCGCGGTCATCAGAATAGAGAGATTGTCCGCATCATTTCCTGTACCAGCAACAATACCTACAGCATCTTGCACGCCCGCTTCCATTAGCGTAGTAGCTTCTGTCCCTATACCTGTTACCTGATGGGGAATATCCGCAATTTTACTAGCGTCAATATCCACAACCGTTAGATCTACATCACTTTCATCGAACGCTCTATACAACGCACGCCCAAACCGACC
>DJLT01000015.1:27301-55546 GCA_002435145.1 Neptuniibacter sp. UBA6509 | reverse complement strand
TTAGTAATGATATAGTTCTTTGGAGTGTTGCTTATTAGTACTAAAGGATTGGTTTTTTGCTTTTTATAGGTCTTCAGGCTTAAAAGCAAGAAGGTGAGGGGCATTAAATAGCGTATTAACGGACTAGGTCTAGGATAGTTGTTCGCCGTTATTACCTACAAATAATAATAAACAAAAGAGTGAGAAAACTGCCTTTAATTGAGAAAGGTTGAAGTTTTACTCACATTGACGTGAATAGAGTTGGAGTGCATGTACTAATGAGCAATTTTACGTTGAAGCAAAAAGTTTTGCTCTTAACGCTAATACCACTGATCGCCGTTTTAGGTGTGGTCATGTTTGTAGCAAAAATGCAGATACGTGATTTGGGTGAGTACCAAGTTGAAGAGCTGCGTTCAGAATTGATTGCCAGTAAGCAGGATGCATTGAAAAGCTACGTTGATTTAGCCGTTTCATCTGTTAAGCATATCTATGATAATGCGGTACCTGGAGATAGTTACGCGGAAGAACAGGCGTTGGAGGTGATGACGCAGCTTCTTTATGGCGCGAAACAAGATGGTTATATTTTTGTTTATAAATATGATGGAACTAACTTGGCGACTCGTCCCAAGCCTCAGTTAAAAGGTAAGAATTTAATATCGCTTAAGGACCCTAATGGTGTCCTTATTGTTAAGGATCTTATCGAGAAGGCAAAAAGTGGTGGTGGATTTGTCGAGTATATTTGGGCAAAACCTTCTAAAAATGCAGATGTTCCTAAATTAAGTTACGCCGTAGGCCTAGACAAATGGCAGTGGATGGTAGGAACGGGGTTCTACATCGATGATATTGATGATCAGATCGCAGTTGCTAATCAAAAACTGGATGATGAAATCAATAATACGATGTTGTTCATTCTGATGATTGGTGGCGGTTTTTTGATTGTCTGTGTTTTTATTTCTGTGATGTTTGCTAATGGAATTGCAAACCCGCTTGCAGCAGCAGCTACTGCACTTAAAGAAATCGGCGAAGGTGATGGAGACCTAAGTAAACGTTTAGATACTCATGCTAAAGGTGAGGTTGGCGAGGTCGCACATGGCTTTAATGCGTTTGCTGCGAAGATTCAGACGTTAATTGTTGAAGTCAAAAGTGCCATTGTGGATCTGTCACAAGCAGCCGAGCGATTAAATGGCGTAGTGAGTAATACGCGTAGCGAAGTTGATGAACAGCGCCGTGAAACCGAGCAAGTTGCAGCTGCGATCCACCAAATGGCAGCTGCCGTTCAAGAGGTTTCTAGTAATGCAGCTAATGCTTCAACATCTGCACAAATAGCGGATGAATCTGCGCTTGGTGGGCAGACGGTTGTGAATGAAACGATCTCTTCTATACAAGCCTTGCAGGGTGGGGTGAATAAGTCCTCAGAGGTTATTGAACAGCTGGATCGTGATTCTGAACACATTGGCACAGTGGTTAATGTCATTAAAGATATCGCTGATCAAACTAACCTATTAGCATTGAATGCTGCAATTGAGGCAGCTAGGGCAGGGGATCAAGGACGTGGTTTCTCTGTTGTGGCGGACGAAGTTCGTACTTTAGCAACACGTACACAGCAAAGTACGGATGAGATCCAGACAATGATTGAAAAGCTGCAAAGTGGGGCTCGTAAAGCTGTTGAAGAGATGGCAAAAAGTCGTCTGCAAACAGATCAGACCGTAGAAAAAGCCAGCCACACGGGTGAGCAACTAAATAGTATTACGACATCTGTAAGTGATATTAGCGGTATGAGTATGCAAATTGCGACTGCAGCGGAACAGCAAACTTCTGTTGCAGATGAGTTAAGCCGGAGTATCCAGCATATTGCGGATATTTCTGAAAGGGCAAGTGATACGGCGGATCAGCTATCTTCTACAACCAATGAGATGTCTCAATTGGAAAGCCGATTAACCTCTTTAGTGGGTCAGTTTAAAGTTTAGAATAATCGCTTTTTCACTTAGTGGTTATCTTTTGTTCTAAAAATTAAGCGGCAGCAATGGCCGCTTAATTTATTTGAACCCTCTCATCTTCTCTCCGTCGGACAAAATAAGTCTACACTGTTTCTATAAGCCTCTTTAAAGACACTACTTAAAGAAACTACGGTTGAGTAGATTCTCCAATATTAGCTGAAAATAGAAGTGTTTCAGGTGCCAAGCACTGTTTGTCGCTGCATGCCTGATAGGAAAACTTGAGAGGTGATTTAAGTTGCTGACCATTGCTCTTACTGTGGATAATAAACTCTATTTTATTGGAATAGAGGTTAATCGGTTTATTTATAAAACTGTATCCAGTGTATGCGAATCGGGACAGCCTTTAACTGACAGTCCGCGGAAATGGGGTAAAACCATTGTATATAAGCGTGAGTTAAGTAGCATGAAAGCCTGATCTCTTAGGTTAAAGCGGTATGCGAAATAGTGCTATTTAAGCTTTACACTTTAAACGGCTATTAACTTAAACAAGTGTTTCTAAACTTAGTTACCTTTTAAAGGATTTTTTTTGAGCGTTTTATGAAACCGAATAAGAAAGGTCCTGTAACAACCGTAAATGTTTATTGCCAGCAGTGTAAAACGCAGCTGTTTAGATATCGAAAAGGGGGAAAAGGGGCTCTAGTGAAGTGTTTCAAAGAAAGAATAAGTGAAAACTTCACTTTAGAGCCGTGTGTATGTCCTACATGCCAAATGACTTTTGCTCGTGAGGCCTTAATTCGCGGCACTCCCGCCTACAAGCTGATTGGAGGCAAGGTTTTCGTCAGATAGTAGTTCACTTTCCTGGTTTAGCTTGATTGCTATTGAAGGAGCTAAGCAGCTGACTTCACCAGCAAGTATAAAGTGAGATCTCTCTTTAGGTACGAACCCTGTATTCCTTATAGCTTCTATACCCGTTCGCTGAGCCTTTCTTGCCGTAATCTTGTGCTGATAAGCGCCGCCCTTGCATAGTTCGCGCGCTTTATGGTGCCACATCACTTCAACATCTCTCTGACTACTGGATTTATTACCATAGAATTGGATCGCAAACTGGTCACTGCTGAGTGCTTTGAATTTGTATCCGGATTTTCCATCGAAAGCATGATAGTTGCTTTCGCAGCCGCCAAGTAGGCCTCCTAGTAGTATTAGTAGAACGAACTTATTGTGCTTTTTCATATTATCTCTCCCTTGCTTGTGTGCTTTAGCTTTTTTGCATAAGTAATTGCTGGTCGCTAAATTCATGTTGTTTAAGCGGTACAGATTTCGGTTTAATCATGAGCTATAGTTTAATCAAGCTTGATTTTGGGTTACAGATCTAGAATGATGGCGGTTTATTGGGTACAGATTGCTGGGGTTTTCGTCTGTGATGTGGAAATTTATTTAATCTGTGCTTGTTGTCTTCTGTGTGTGGGTGTTTTGCTATGAAACTGTATGAACAGTTGTTGGATGATCTAAGTCAGCGTATTGAACAAGGTTATTATCCTGTAGGTACAAAGCTGCCATCTATCCGCTCCTTAAGCGGTGAACGTGCTGTGAGTATTTCAACGGTTCAAGAGGCCTATCAGCGTCTAGAAGAGAGAGGGATGGTTGAAGTTAGACCTAAATCGGGCTATTACGTACAAGGCCGATCGACAGCGCCTCCTTTGCCTGAAGTCAGCCGCCCCGCACAAAGGCCTTTGGAAGTGTCGCATTGGGATCAGGTTTACCACTTATTGAATTCTAATAAAGGTGAAGGTCACATAGCGTTAGGCACTGCGATGCCGGAAATAGATACGCCTACACTCAAACCCCTAAAAAAGGGATTGATTGATGCCGCTAAATTGGATGGTGCGGCTTTTCTTAATTATTGTGATGTTAAAGGGTCTGAAAAATTACGTCAGCAGATTGCTCGCTTGGCATTGGACTCCGGCTGCCAGTTACATCCTGATGAAATTATTGTCACAAGTGGTTGCCAAGAGGCACTGGTATGTAGCTTAAGGGCGGTGACTAATCCGGGCGATGTTGTGGCTGTCGATTCGCCTAGTTTTTATGGTTCGACACAAGCGATTAAGGCGTTGGGCCTGAAAGCATTAGAAATTCCAACACACCCAGAGACGGGTATTAGTTTAGAGGCGTTGGAATTAGCGTTAGAGCAGTGGCCTGTTAAAGCAATTCAAGTCACACCTACATGCAATAACCCTCTGGGTTACACCATGCCTGAGGAGCGACGTAAAGCGTTATTACGTTTAGCACAGCAATATGATCTTCCGATTATTGAAGATGATATTTACGGTGACCTATTTTACAAATCTCCTCGGCCCAAGACGATTAAATCTTTCGATGACGAAGGGCGTGTTTTACTGTGCTCCTCCTTTTCAAAAACAATAGCTTATGGATTGCGTTTAGGTTGGGTTGCTCCAGGCCAATGTACCGAGCGTGTATTACATAAAAAGTTTGTATCGACAGTGAGTAACCCCCCAGTACAACAGGAAGCTGTGGCTGAGTTTATTGCTCAGGGGAGCTATGAAAGACATATTAGAAAGCTGCGTATGCAGTATCAGCATTCAAGAGATGTGATGATCGACCTCGTTGAGGAGTTGTTTCCTCCAGGCACACGTATTAGTTATCCAAAAGGCGGTTACTTACTTTGGGTAGAACTTCCTATTGAAGTTGATACGGTGAAATTAAACAAACGCTTAGAAGCGAGTAATATTAGTATTGCGCCTGGAGTTATCTTTTCCGCTTCAGGAAAATACCGTAACTGTATGCGTCTTAATTTTGCGAAGAAACTTGATGAAACAATGCGACAAGCTTTACGTCAGGTTGCCGCAGAAGCACAGTTATTGATCGAAGAAGCTTGAAGTTAGCTATTAGAGCGAGAGCAGGTGCTTACTGTGCTGCCTTCAATATTTTTTTAGTCGATTTACAAAAGCGGAGAGCGAAAAGCCTAATTGTTGGTTGAGTTTTTTAGCAGCCCCTTTTAATTGCTTTTCACTGTGTGTATTTTCTCTTTTCCCCGCAAATAAAACCCAATTACCACAGCTGGTAGTACATCCCCGCACATCGGTAAACATCTCTTTTAAAAGCGCCAAACAATCGCCAGATTGGTGCTCTCGCCAACAGTTAAGTACTAACCAGCCATCATTTTTTAATAGGCTGTATGAAGCGGTTAAAAATTCAGGGGAAAGCTGTTTTTCATCCAGTCCCTCAGCGCTATAGATATCACTAAAAATGATATCTACTTTACGCGGGTGCTTTTCATGTAAAAAATCATAAGCGTCCATCGTGATTAACTCTAAGCGCTTACTTCTTGGAAGTTGGAAATATTTATAAGCACAGAGAACGACTTCTGATCTCAGTTCAACTACTTGCTGCTTTATTTGAGGGTAGTGATGATGCAGGCAGTTGTTAAGTGCGCCAGCACCTAAACCGAGAGTAATGCAGCGCTTAGGCTCAATAAATAACAGAGCCATTAGCATCGCGCGGGTGTAATCATGTTGGGGGGAAAGAGGTTCACTTTTGAGCCAACAACTTTGCTCATCGTTATCCCCAAACGCGAGATAGCGTTTATTACCATCATCAATTACTCTGATTGCACCATACTCGTCATAACTACGGTGAATCTCTTTGCCTGAAATGGCCATCTAGGTTCCTTGCGCGATCTCGATTGAAGGGGCATTCTATAGCTTGCGTCTACTATTTTATAAGCCTGAATAGGAAAAAGCTTAATTATTTTCATAAAGAAGTGTTTGGGGCTTATTTGTAAGTTCTTAGTTTTCTGATTTTTAATGTTGGAAGGGTGTGGCAGCCGCTAGCATTGATTGTATTAAGGGAGTTGTAAATGGAAATGCAGTGGCAGCGTTTATTAACCACAAAACGTTATGGACATGCAGAGATAACAGACGAAGAGATAGGGCGTAGTCATTTCCATAAAGATCAAGACCGGATCATCTTCTCCAGCGCTTTTCGCCGCTTGGGGCGTAAAACTCAAGTGCACCCGATGTCACTCAACGATCATATCCATACGCGTTTAACACACTCTATTGAGGTGGGTAGTTTAGGCCGAAGCCTTGGTATTCGAGTGGGAGAGCTGATTCAAGAACAGTTGCCAGAGTGGGCGAGTGCTTACGATATAGGCATGATCGTACAATCCGCATGTTTAGCTCATGATATTGGTAACCCGCCTTTTGGTCATGCGGGAGAGTATGCTATTCGTGATTGGTTTAAACGTCATGAGCAGAGCGGCTTTTTAGCCGAATTGAGTGAACCTGAACGCTTAGATTTGATGACTTTTGAAGGGAATGCTCAAGGATTTAGAGTGGTGACTCGGATAGAAAACCATCTATTTGATGGAGGCCTGCGTCTTACATATCCAACACTTGGAGCGTTACTAAAATATCCTTGGAGTGCTGAATTTTCAGGTCAGAAAGGAAAATTTAGTGCCTATCAAACAGAATTAGAGATTTTAAATAAGTTAGGCCGTGAGCTTGGCTTAGTTAAAAAAGGGGAAAACCAATGGAGTCGCCATCCTTTGGCTTATTTAATGGAAGCCGCAGATGATATTTGTTACGCCATTGTAGATTTAGAAGATGCTATCGAGCTTAATATTTTAAGTTTTGATGAAATAAAGCCGATCTTATTATTGCTCTGCGGTGATACAGCGTTTGATGATGATATCTTCTCCACTCAGGCTTCTGCACGACGGAAAATTTCAGCGCTACGTGGTAAAGCGATGGAGTTTATGGTCTGTTCTGCGGTTAATGCTTATATGGAAAATCAACACCTGATTATGTCCGGAGAGTATCAAGGTGAGTTACTCTCAGATGGAGATCCAGCCGTTCGCGATGGGCTCTATGCGGCCAAAAAATTAGCTCGTGAACGTGTGTTTCCTGATACGCGTAAAGCAGAATTAGAGGTAGGGGCATACTCAACCTTAGGTGTGCTTTTAGAAGCGTTTTGCCATGCTGTTTATGAAAATTATCATCAAGAAGGCAATGCTTTGAGTTACCGTAGTGAACGTATAATCAGTTTAATGGGTATACACGCCCCAAGGCCTGAATTACCTTTATATAAGGCTTATATGCGTGCGTTAGATTTTATCAGCGGTATGACGGATAACTACGCTACGTACCTAGCACGTCAAATAGGTGGGTTAAGTTAAATGGTCGATTAGTTGTGCACAGGCTTGCGCTGATGCACGCGGTATTCGCAGGTTGAGCCGGACAAAGTTACAATACCTATATATAAAATATCAGAAAGCGAAGGAAAAACTGTGGCATCTTTGAAAGATCAACTTAGTGGCTTAGTCTATTCAACAGAAAAGGGGGCACTATGCCCAGGCTGCTCTGAAGCGGTAGATGCATGTAAATGTGCGGAATTAGATGACCAAAATCGTTTAGAAGGCTTAGACGGTGTAGTACGTATTCGTCGAGAGACATCGGGACGAAAAGGCAAGGGGGTCACTACCATCTCAGGGATCCCTCTGCCTGAAGCTGAATTAAAAACGTTGTCTAAGAAACTGAAGAAAACCTGTGGTACAGGTGGAGCGTTAAAGGAAGGAATCATCGAAATACAGGGTGATCATCGTGAAAAGCTCAAAGCTGTATTAGAAAAAGAAGGTTTTACAGTAAAGCTTGCAGGGGGCTAATGTGGCAAAGAAGAAAACCTGTACTCGCTGTTTAGTCATGCGATTTGCACTCGTATTTATGGCAGTCGTTATTCTTTTTATGCTGAATGGTCTGAATAACTTCTTTTCATAAGAACTCGTCTATCAAGGAAGAAGGAGAGGTTGGTTATGATGATGCAAAGTAGATTTTTAGTTCTAGTACTCTCTTTAGGTTTTTTTACGGCTTCAATTGTCGAGGCGCGTATTTATCAGTACACAGATGATTCTGGTCGTAAGGTCTATGTTGATCGTTTATCCAAAGTCCCTGCTAAATACAGAGAGCAGTTAAGTTCTAGGCAGGAAGAGCAAGAAGACTTAAGTGATGAACAAATACAGCAGTTGACAGCTGAAAGGGATTTGAAGCAACTTCGACTTAAAATTAATCGTCAACGTATTGATATAAAGGATGCGATGAAAGAGTGGATAACTCCTTTTTCATTTCATGCTAACCGTATCTTGATTCCGGTTAAATTAGTTTATGGGTCACGCTCGGTTAATCTAAGCCTTGTAATGGATACAGGGGCTTCTCATACGGTTGTGCATAAATCGGCACTGGGTTCACTAAGTGCTCAGTTCTCAACGGCCGGAGCAGCAAGGGTTGCAGATGGTAGCGTCGTAAAAACAGAACGGATTAAACTTGATCGCGTTGATATTGGCCCTTATAAACTCAAGCACGTTTCGGCGGGTGTAATCGATTATAAAGGTGGTGGTAGCGGGACTCAGGGGTTATTAGGGATGGACTTTTTATATCACGCACAATACGAACTAGATAAAAAAAACCAACTGATTATCTGGGCGCCTGAAAAGTATAATAAACTCAAAGATCAGCTGGTTGAATTAGATAAGTTGGAGCAACGGCTCGAAGAAGAGACCGCTGCTCCGGGGGACGAGGGTGAACAGTAAACGTTTAAAAGTAACGCTCTACTGTGAACTGTAGGTGATCATCTTGCTTAATGTTGTAGCTTAGATCTAATGGATCATCACTGCTGAAAAAGCGACCATCCAAGTTAAGTGTCCAGTCATCACCTACACGGCGGCTAGCCTCAAAAATTAGACTTTGGCTATCGTAGTCTAAGTCATGGCTGATACCAGCAAGCAGTTCTGTGCTTTCCGCATCATTTAACGCTAGACGTGCACCGAAGAAAAGATCGTTTTGAATTGCCGCATCGGCGTCGGTACCACGCTCATCCCAGCCGTATTCGATTAATACACCTAAGTCAGCAGCGCTTTCTTGAATGCCGTAAAGGGTATATTCAAATCCACCTTGAAGAGCCCAGTAGCTGTCGCTTGTGGTATCACGATGGATACTTTCAATCTTCCAGAGCCAGCTATCAATCGTCGCTTGTAGATCGAAACCAATCTGATCCATCTGTTCATAGTGGGGGGTTAAAACGGTGGTGCCATTGATGTTTTTGACCTGTAGGTTGGGGTCACGATTTGTACCGTGAAACCAGTATGCGCCTAGGTCAAAATCACCGAGGGTATGGCTCCAACGAATTGCTGTATCAATATGGTTTTCACCTGCACTTGATTCGTAGGTCGCATGGTCATCGTTGACAGCAAGTCCTCCGCGTAGTCTTCCGTTTTCACCAACAAAGGTTCTTTCACGAAAACCAGGCAGCACATAAAGATCTATGATGCCCCAATCACGTACTAAGGACAGGTTGATCATCTGTTGTCCAAGTTTATCTTCACCGTCAAAGTCATCCACAGCGTCTGTTTGGTTGATCACATCAACTAAGTGCTGGAACTCTGTGACACCCCAGAAAACCTTTTGAATACCTGTTCTTAGTTCCCAATTATCACCTATGTGTATCCAATTAAGTTCACGAATATCAGCGTGGGTGCGTCTGCTGTCATTTTCATCAACACGGATAAAGGGAGTAAAGGTTAAATTATCAATGCCATCATTCCACTCCCAGTAAAACTCAGGTTCAACGGTGAAGGAGAGGTTGGTATCGTAATTTTGGTTCTGAAACTGGGCTTCTTGGGTAAAGTAGCGGAGATCAGCCGTCACTTTACCCGACATTTCATAGAAAGTTTCAGCATGAACAGGCAGGGCTGAGATCAGCCCTGCCGCCAGCAATAGTTTGCTAATACCCATATTAACGTGCCCGTTTTAGGGTGTTTTTGTTGAAATCACTGTCAGATAAACCTGTTTGGAAAGTGTAACTACCGTAAGTTAGGTCTGTACTTTTTCCTGATTGATGATTGATCATTTTCATTAAATCGGGGCGCCAGTGTTTCGCTTTGTATTCTTGGTAATCATGGTAGGTTAGGGTTTTTAGCGGCGAATCTTTACGATCGTAAAAGTCGATTTTCCACGGTCTATATTCTTCTTGATCTAACCAGACTACACGACGTGTGTAGCCTGAATTTTTATCCACAGGGTACTGTTCTACCACGTAGCAAGTACCGCCTTCACAAGCTTCATCTTTGATGAACTTATAGGTGTACTTCTCTACCTCAAACGAAGAAAGATCTTCGTAAGAAAATTCAGATCCCATAAATGGACCTGATTTATTACGTGATGCGATACGTTTTACACGTTTTAGTTTAGGCAGATATAGCCACTGGTCATCTGCACCAATGGCGTGTGAGAAACTAAGAAAGGCAGTTCCTTTAACGTCGCGCGGTTTGTCAAAAACAGATAAGCTTTTGTCACCATCGCCCTCAACTTCAAGGGATTTCATTCGGATTTCTCGAATACTTTCCTGACCTAGTTTGTTACGCAGGATCATATTCATATTCGCCTGCATATCTTGCCAACCTTTATCACTTGCTTTGGCTTCTACTGCGATACGCATACCTTTTTCTTCAGCAGTTTCAGCCGCTGCAATAATAGGTGAAGCGACTAAGCCCGCAATTAGAATAGATTTAAGCGATTTGTTTAACAGAGTCATTATCGTCTCCTTCAGAAGTGTTGGCAGATGAATCAGTGTTAGTTGGTGTACCTTTGGACTGTGAAGAGCTTTCCGGTTGACTGTCTTTATCTAATTTCATCAACAAAGCAGGCAAGAATAAGAAATCCACTACCAGAGCAATAAAAATAGTTACAGCTGTGAGTAAGCCCATATCGGCATTCAGTTTGAAGCTAGATTGAGCTAGAACCATAAAGCCCGCAACCAGTACGATGGTGGTTACCCATAGTGCCCGGCCTACGCTAGCAAAGGCGTAGCTTACGGCTGCTTTCGGGTCCTTGTTTCGCTCTCTTCTCGCATGTAGGTACTTACTTAAGAAATGTACAGTGTCATCTACAATAATACCTAGCGTCATACCGGCGACGACTGACAATGCAAGTCCAATTTGCCCATCAATCAGATACCAAACACCAAAGCCCATAGCGGCAGGAGCAATGTTTGGAATCAAGCTAATGAAGCCAAATTTTACTGACTTTAAGGCAAAGCCTAAGATCAAGGAAATAAGCACCAATGCAATGGTCGTACCTAACAGCATGCTTACGATATTACGTTGGCCAATATGCGCAAACATCAGATTCGGGCTGGCGATCTCTACTTCATAGCTTGAAGCATTATCGGCAAACCACGCGTAGATACGCTCTTCGATTTCGATCTGTTCGGTACTTGTTAAATTACGGAATGTCGCAATCACGCGTGTTGAAGACTTATCAACATTGAGCTGATTATTCAGATCTAAGCCGTAAGGCAAAGACATTTCATAAAGTAATAAATACTGAGCAGAAAGTTCCCGATCTGTCGGTAGCTTATAGTAACTCGGGTCATCGCCATGCATATTTTTGTTCAGACGTTTGATGATGTCAGACAAAGAGTTGACGTGATCCGTTTCAGGCTGTGCTCGTAACCATTCGGTTAGATTACCGACAGAGTGAAGGAATTTAGGATCATTTATGCCGCTACTTTCCCCAGTTTCAATGGATATCTCCATCGTCGACATGCCGGAAAGGTTATCTTGCATATAATCTGTTGCTTGTCGGAATGGCACAGTCTCATCAAAGTATTTAACGAAGTCATCATTCAATTCATTTTGCGGGGTAAAGGCGATGATACAAACCATCAAAACTGACATGCCCGGTAAAAGAATTTTACGCTTGCCGACTACGAAATCAGCAAGTCTATGCATAATATCGTTTTTACCTTCTTTAAACTGCTTCACACGTATCGGAAGTAAGCTAAGCATTGCAGGGAATAGCGTTATAGAGAAGACAAAGGCTAGCATTACACCTGCAGCAACCATGTTACCTAAGTCTCTAAACGGAGGGGAATCCGAAAAGTTTAAGCTTAAGAAGCCAATTGCAGTAGTTACACTTGTTAAAAAAATGGGTTGGAAGTTAATGCGTAAACTATCCTGTATCGCCTTCTTCTTTTCGACACCTTGGCGCATCTCGTAGAACATGGTGGTCAAGATGTGGATACAATCGGCTACCGCAAGTGTTAGCACCATAATTGGGGTTGTTGATGAGGGGCCTGTTAAGTAAAACCCTGTATGACCTGCAAGACCCATAGTGGATATTATGGTGAAAATGATAATGATCACGGTCGCAAAGGTACCGCTGAAAGTGCGTAGTAGGAAGATCATTCCTAGCAGTACAACGCCAAACATGATGGGAACGAGCGTAGCATTATCAGTTAATGATGATTCAGCAAAGCTGTTGTTCATCATCACCATGCCAGACAGATGCACAGTGATATCTGGGTTTTGTGCAATAAATTGAGCTTTCATCTCCCGCGCTTTTGCAACGGCTTGAGGAACCTCCTCTACCGGATTAACGCCAGGCAATTGAACGGTCACATTAACGACAGTGACATGTGCTTCAGGTGAGATGATTTTGTGAACAAGTAACGGTTCGTTAACCGCAATCTCTTTTAAGCGCGGCATATCAGCTTCTGTCACTGTTTCCGCATCTAATACAAGATCTTCCACAAACATATCGTCCTCTTCAGACCATGTATGTTGGAAGTTAGTAATAGAATCTACTCGTGTGGAGAAAGGTATTTGCCAAGACTCAGTCGTAAGCTCTTGGATCGCTTTCAGTGTCTTAGGTGTGAATACCTCACCATCATTCGGAGATATTATAAAAGCGACATTGTCACTTTTACTGTAAATCTTCTGCATAGACTCAAATGCTGTTAGTTGAGGATTTTCCTCACTGAAGAACACTCGGTAGTCACTTTTGAAGACCAAGTTTTTGGCACCATAAGCTGAGCCGAAAACAAACAGCATAGTTAGCAAGATAACCCATACTGGGTGATCAAGCACAAAGCGGAAAAGACGCTCTTTCATCTTCCTTCTCCAGATTCCTTTTCAGGGGTTGGTTGCTCTGATGGCAACTTCTATTTAGTTATAAATCTTTTTATAAGTGACGAAGCGTCACTAACTCTCTTTAAAAAAACGGCGTGGGCACCGTTTTTCTTCCTAAAAATGAAATAGATTAGCTTTCATATAATCGTTTTAGCTGCGTTATTTCATTTTTAAATAAAACTGTTTTGTATTTATCAATTGTCGAAGCCCAGTCATGATCCTGCGTAAAGGGCTTCCAGTTAAGGCCATCAAGTAGAAGGTTACTATGATTAATAAGCTCTCTTTCTAAGTTCATTTCCGTACGGATACTGCATCTATCAAGGGTTTCATGCAGTAAAGCGATGGTGCCGAAACACATTGACCATAGGGAAAATGCGACTTGAGCAGGGCTTAAGTGCGGCTGAAGATTCAGCTCGCCTGAAGACAATCCGGAGGAGATAATTTCTAGAATACTACCGAGTAGCTTACTTTCTAATGCTAGATGTTCTTCTTGGCGCTTTTCTGTTGATTTTTCCCGTACAGCCGGTGTTTTAGCTGAAATGACTAACATAAACTCAGTCGGATTGAGTAAAGAGTGCAGCATATAAGCATAGCCAATAGCTAAAATGCGTTCTCGGCTATTACCTTCAAAGCTAACGGCTCTACAAAATAGTGCAGCCACATTTTTAACACTGCGATTGCATAGACCGGTGAGTAGATCTTCTTTACAAGTGAAATGGTTATAAACCGTGCCTTTAGAGTAGGGCACTTTAGCAACCACTTTATCTATTGTGAGCCCTGCAACCCCCGACTCGGTCATAATGCCGAGAGCGGTGAGCATTATCTCTTCTTCGCGTGCTTTTAGGACTTCATGATCGATGATCTTGGGGCTCATTGGCTTATATACTTTTTATTATGACGTTTCGTCAAAATTAACTGAGATCTAGTTTTGTTTCAAGTTCAATAAATGCAACAAAGAGTCTCAAATTATGCAATAAAGCTATTTTATTGCATCAAAGGCGAAGGTTCGTGGCATTAGCTTGTTCCTAAAAAGAGGAAATTTGTTTATAAAAAAACTGATCTATTTAAATTTGAAAAAACCGGTCTACACTAAGTAGCACGCATTAGGTTTGCTATATTTTTTTGTAGTATTTAATTCAAAAGGAAGGTCTAGCTACTAAAGAAATGATGGGGCTAGGCAGTCACGCAAAGGAGCTGCATGATGAAAGTTGAGACTTATGTTTTAGCCGTTAAAAATAGCAATAATGGTGACATGGTATTAGCGCCCCGAGGTGAGCGGGTTGCTGATATGCCCGTTTGCTTCTCTTCTGGTTACGCCCATCACTTATTTGATTTCAGTGAATCAAGGGTATGTTGTCAGGAGGGAGATAAAGTCTTTCTCTTGAAAGGGACTGTGGATATATCTGAAATTTGTCGGGAAAATGATTTCCCCGATGCTTTTAAAGCGTTGCTCATAGAAGAGGCGAGTTTGGATGGTTGGGACGTTATACGTCAGAAGTTAGCTCTTTCAACGCAATCTAAGGAATACAAAAGGAAAGTACACGAAGACCTAGTTAACACTCACGCCGAGCTGCAGATTAGTAGGCTTTTGATCTCATAGTAGGGGTGGAATGTAATTTATTCGCTTTACACTCTTCTTGAAACTTAAGGCCGCTCAAACAGCGGCCTTAATTTATCTTCATTTAGATATCCGCTTCAGCTAGCTTTAGATCAACAATTGATTTAAGAAGCTTAAACAAACGGATAGATGCATCAATTTCCTCTTTGCGGTTTGTTAGGCTTTCAATATTTAAACCGATTGGAATATCTAGCGGCATCACCGCTTCAAGTATCTGCTCTAAATTGTTACGGCATATACGGATAGATTCCTGCAGAGGGCTATGCGCATCCATAATTCTAAATTTAGTGGCTTCAGGTACAGAGATACCTAACCATTCCATAAACTCCAGTGTTTTGGTGCTGCCACAAGGTGTAAAGGTTAAAATCACGCGCTGTGGTTGAGTCCCGTTTTCTTTACACTTTCTCGCGTAGCTACTTAGCATATCGATAGTAGCTTGAGCGTTGTAGACCGCTTGAGAGACAAAAAATTCACAGCCTTGTGAGGATTTGCTTATTAAACGTTCATGCTCGTTTCCTTTGGACGCATGACGTTCAGCAATCGTGACTCCACCTAGTTGGAAGTTTGCAGGGTGATCAGCGATCGCCGAATAAGCATCGTTAAGGCTAAGTTTAATTTCACCTTCAGAGGACGGGCTACCGACAAGTACAGTATCGCGTATACCAAAGGTGTTCCAAGCTTCATCTAACCACTCAATGAAAGATGCTTGATCTCTTTGAGATACACTCTTATAAGTAATAATAGATTTCTCAGACTTTTCCCGTAAAAGCTTAGAGTATGCGCGTGGATCTAAGGTGCGCATAAATGGGAACGGGCGTGGCATATGTATACGGCTACTCTCATCCTGAATGTCGTAAACAATTAGTCCGTCGTAATCTACAAACTGCAGACGATCAAGCAGCTTGTCTGCGATTTCAGCCGTAGCTTCTTCTGTCGTTGTTGCCTTTGGTGGTGTTGTGCCAAAAAGATAAACTCCACGGCGTTTGTCGGCAAACTTGGTTCTGAGATCCTGTTTCATGATAATTTTACTTTTTATCTAAGCTTTAAGTTGTGCCTATTCTAACAATTAATTTTTTTCATGTAGTTAGGATATAAGATGAAATTTTTTATAACTTTGTTGAGTAAATTTAATAAGCAAGAATAAAAAGGTGGGTAGGTGTGTGAGTAATGCCAAGTTTGATTTAGCTAAAACGACTCAAGAGATTAAGAGAGCGGGGAAGGGTATACCGCCTCTAGATGAGTGGAATCCCGATTTTTGTGGCGATATTGATATGCGCATTGCGCGTAACGGTGAGTGGTTTTATATGGGGACACCGATTACGCGGCCGGCAATGGTTAAGCTCTTTTCAACTGTGTTATGGGAAGAGAAGGGGCAGTATTATTTAAAAACACCTGTGGAGAAAATTGGTATTCAAGTGGAGGATGCTCCTTTTGTTATTACTTCAGTTGAACGACAGCAAGGGAAGTTTGGTGAGGAGCTTTGCTTTAAAACGATGACCGACGATACCGTTGTGTTGGGTAAAGGTCATAAATTATGGGTTGAATATTCTGAAGAGACGGAGGAACCCTCTCCCTATTTGGACGTTCGATTCGGCATGAAAGGGCTGATTCATCGTAATGTATTTTATGAATTAGTAAATATGGCAGAGGAGAGGCAGAGTTCATCAGGGCAAACCTTAGTAATTAAGAGCCAAGGACTGGAGTTTACTTTGGGGCTGCTGAATTAGTTTAAGTTAATAAGTCATTTTTATTCAGGGAGGTCTATGAATAAAAAAGGCCGCAGGCCAGAAGCCTGCGACAAAAAATACCTTAAGATGCAGGAGCATTAAGGCATTGCTCTAGAATGCATGGGTAGGAGTCATTTAGAGCAGTCTTACTCATCCATGAGCAAGTTAGTCCTCTAAGGGAGGATATTAAGATGGCATTATCTCAACGCTATCTCCTTGCAAACGAGCAGGCCAAACAGGCACCTGTACCTCTTCATCTTCAAAGCAGGCACCTGTGTTGAGTGAGAAGTGTTGTTTGTATAGAGGCGAAGCCACCATCGGTTCACCTTTAAGATCGCCGATGAGTCCTCTCGCAAGTACATTTGCACCACTAAAAGGGTCATGATTGCTTATCGCAAAAATTTCATTTTTGTAATCAGGGATATAAAATAGAGCGATCTGCTGTCCTTCATAAACAGCGGCAATTCCCGAGTGTTTGATCAAATCGTTCTTATCACAAAGTTTGATCCAGTCTGCGTTTGGGCTAGTTGTCATTACTCATCTCCTTCAATTCGTTTCTACAGTTTTAGGCTGGACGGACCTGATCTCGTTCCATAATGTGAACAATCTGTGGGTCAGCTTGTTGATCACTGTTCACAACACTGCGGAAGCGTTTTAGCTTGTCTTCGTCTTCTAATGTAGATTTCCATTCACATTGGTAAGTGTCCACAACGTGGGACATTTGTGACTCTAATTCCTCAGCTATATTTAGCTTGTCCTCAATGACAACATCTTTTAAGTAATCTAACCCGCCTTCCATATTGTCCATCCAAACGGATGTTCTTTGTAAACGGTCACCGGTTTTAACGTAGAACATTAATACACGGTCGATATACTTAATGAGGGTTTCATCATCTAAGTCCGTAGCAAATAGGTCAGCATGACGAGGTTTCATACCGCCGTTACCGCAAACATATAAGTTCCAGCCGTTCTCTGTTGCAATGACTCCGATGTCTTTACTCTGAGCTTCTGCGCACTCACGTGTACAACCTGAAACGGCAAACTTGATTTTGTGAGGTGAACGAAGGCCTTTGTAGCGATTTTCTAGTTTGATCGCCATGCCTGCACTGTCATTAACACCGAAACGGCACCATGTGCTACCAACACAAGATTTAACGGTACGTAATGACTTACCGTAGGCGTGACCTGTCTCAAAACCGGCATCAACAAGTTCTTTCCAGATAAGTGGAAGCTCATGAAGTTGGGCACCAAAAAGGTCAACGCGCTGTCCGCCGGTGATTTTTGTATACAGACTGTATTTTTTAGCAACTTGTCCTAACACGATTAGCTTATCAGGTGTGATCTCACCGCCTGCGATACGTGGAACGATCGAATAGGTACCGTTCTTTTGCATATTGGCCATGAACGTATCATTCGTATCCTGCAAGGAAACGTGCGGTTCATCCATGATATGCTCATTCCAGCATGATGCTAGAATCGAACCGGCTGTAGGTTTACAGATTTCACAACCTAAGCCTTTACCGTGCTTCTCTAATAGTTCTGAGTAGCTGCGAATGCCTTCAACACGAATGATGTGGTAAAGCTCTTCACGTGTGTATGCGAAGTGTTCACATAGGTCTGTACATACTTCAACACCACGCTTTTCAAGTTCGCAGTCAACAACGCTTTTCAGCATGGCGGCACAACCACCACAGCCTGACGCTGCTTTTGTTACATCTTTTACATCTGCAACAGATGTGGCGCCTTCATCAATAGAGCAGCAGATCTGGCCTTTAGTTACGTTAAGGCAAGAACAGATAGTGGCCTCATCGGGTAGTGCATCAGGGCCTAGAGCCGGTGCTGCGGATCCGTCCATTGATGGAAGAATAAGGGCCTGCGGCTTCTCTGGAAGATCAATACCGTTAAGGGCGTACTGTAAAAGAGTATCGTATTTGCTGTTATCACCTACCAGTACTGAACCGAGCAGCTTGGTACGGTCTTCAGAAACCACAATACGGTAATAAACCTGTTCATCTTCATCTAAATAGCGATAGCTGATACTGCCAGGTGTCTTACCGTGGGCATCTCCAATTGAGCCTACATCGACACCTAAAAGTTTCAACTTGGTGCTCATATCTGCCCCGGTAAAGGCAGCTTCATCACCTGAAATATTGGCAACAGCTGTTTTAGCCATCGTGTAGCCTGGCGCGACTAAACCAAAGATTTGGTTATTCCAAAGAGCACACTCACCAATTGCATAGATGCTTGGGTCTGAAGTTAGGCATTGGTCATTGACGAGAATCCCGCCGCGCTCCCCAATTTCAAGTTCACTGCTCCGTGCGAGTGCATCCTGAGGGCGAATACCAGCGGAGAATAATATTAGGTCGGTTTCAAGGAATGAGCCATCACTAAAGTTCATACGGTAAGTATGGCTTTCACCAGGAATGATTTCAGTGGTGGCTTTGTTGCAATGTACATCTACATCTAACGCTTCGATCTTCTTCTTAAGAAGCTCGCCGCCATCTTCATCAAGCTGAACTGGCATCAGGCGTGGGGCAAACTCTACAACGTGAGCTTTAAGGCCAAGTGCTTTAAGGGCGTTTGCTGCTTCTAAACCAAGTAAACCACCACCAACGACAACACCGGTTGAAGCGTTGCTTGCGCAGGCTTGGATTTTATCAAGATCTTCTAAGGTGCGATAAACAAAGCAGGCATCACCATCATTACCCGGAATTGGGGGTACAAAAGGGTATGAACCAGTCGCAAGTACGAGTGTATCGTAGGGGTACGTAGCTTGCTCCGTGATAACCTGCTTTGCATCGCGATCGATCTGCGTAGCACCTTCACTTAAGTGAAGCTGCACGCCATGAGTGTTATAGAAATTATCTTCTACGAGACAGAGGTCTTCATAGGTGGAGTCGCCGAAATATTCCGAAAGGTGAACACGATCATAAGCTGCACGTGATTCCTCTGCTAAAATATGGATTTCATACTCGCCAGCCACTTCATTTTCAACAAAGTTTTCTATGAAGTGGTGGCCCACCATGCCGTTACCAATAACGACTAACTGCTTTTTGTTACTGCTGCTATTTGTAGTAGCCATAGAAGATATACCCATTTCTTGTGTTTGAGTGTCTTGAGAGCAGAACGGGCTGCCGAAGAGCAACTGTTGTCTGTTCGCACTCAAATCGTTGTTTTGTTTTAACTGATCGAAATACCACTGCCCTTCACGGGTATCGCCATATAAAACGGCCCCCACTAGTCGGTTATCTTTCAGCCAAAGTTTTCTGTATTCGTTGTGTTTTACATCGTGGTAAACCAGAGTTTCAGTGTCTGGTGTATCGATTAGAGATCCGCAGGAGAAAAGCTCAATGCCGCTAATCTTTAACTGGGTAGCAACTGCTTGCTCTTTATATTCCCCTGCTTCATTAAGAAGACTTGAAACCAGAATGTCGGCTTGCTGCCAAATAGGAGCAACAAGCCCATATGTAAATGATTCAAATTGGCAGCATTCGCCAAGTGAGAAGATGTTTTGGTCGCTCGTTTGCATTTGAGCATTAACTAGAATGCCGCGTTGGCAGTTAAGCTCAGTGTCGACGGCTAGGGCTTTGTTAGGTGTTACGCCGATTGCTGTGACAACAAGGTCTGCAGGAAGTCTTTCGCCTGTAGCAAGTAGTACGGATTCAACTGAATCGCTACCTTCTAGTTCCTGAGTATTGGCTGCTAATCGAAATTTGATACCGCGTTCTTCAAGAGAATTGAGCAGCATTTTTCCAGCTGTTTCATCTAGCTGATTGTCTAGAAGAAAGTTCCCTCTATGTAATAGGGTTACATCCATACCTTGAACGCGAAGGCCTTCAGCGGCCTCTAAACCAAGGAAACCACCGCCGATAACAACGGCGTGTTTCTTCTTGGTAGCAATATCTTGCATCAGCGCGACATCTTTAAGTGTTCTAAAGCTCATAACGCCATCAAGCTCTGCACCCGGAATAGGTAGAACAGTAGGATAAGAACCTGTCGCTATAACAAGGTAGTCGTAATTTACGCGTATACCTTTTTCGCTAATGATCAGCTTTTGTGAGCGGTCAATTGTTTCTACAGGGTCTTGGCTGTGTAATTTAATTCCCTGTTCTGCATACCACTGTGTTGAGAGGGTGATGACCTTATCCATACTGAGTTCACCACTCAGTAAGTTTGATAGCAGTACACGGTTATAACTACCGCCTGGTTCTTCACCAAAAACGGTAATATCAAACTGGTTTGCAGCACGTTCTGATAAACGCTGCAATAACCGGCCTGTAGCCATTCCGTTTCCAATAATTACCAAACGTTTTTTCATAACGATCCTAAACAAAAAAATAAAAAAAAGGCGCTTACATGCAACATGAATAAACATGTTGATGTAGAACGCCTTTGTTCTAATAGTTAGCAGTAGTCACTGATGAAGCTTAATCAATTCAGTTATGTGGTCTAATAAAGCATAAGCTGTGCCAGAATTTGAAAAAGCAATATATATCAATTAGTTGTTGTTTTTGTGTTGATTGTAGATGCCCGTTTTTGGCGGTGAAAGGCTGTTTTTTGATGCACTGCACACTGACTTTGGTCGAATGTGGTGCACTCTTATGGAGGATTGTTTGGGGCTGGTAGGTGGCAGCGTAGATAGAAGTAGTGTCTAAAACTGCTTTTAAGTATTAATAACTAGCTGGAGTATATTTAATGCAAGCATGATGGCGGCTATGATCTTCCATCCCAGCAGCGGATTTTTTTCCATCATGGGTTGGTGCTGAATTTTAGATTCAAGATTACGATTTGGATGTAGAAGGTCCTGTTGAAACTCAGATAAAGCCTCGTAGCGAAACCTTGGGTTAGGTTGTAAGGTTTTTTTCAGGCAGCCTTCGACCCAGAGAGGAAGGTCTTTCCGGTGGTGAAGTGCTGGGGTGTAGTTCATCTCTCCATAACTACTCAGTTTTATGTCGTTAGTGGACATTTCGTCATAGGGGAGTTTTCCTGTGATCATTTCGTAGACGATTACACCGAGTGAAAAAAGATCTGATTTAAAATTACCGGGTTCCCCTAGTAAATATTCTGGCGCAACATAGTTAACCGACCCTTGGGGTATTGATTTATCAAGGGGGGAGGTCATCTCCTCTATTCCTGCGATTTTCACTGTGCCGAAGTCGAGAATTTTTACACGCCCATCTTGGTTAATCATGATGTTTTCAGGTTTCAGATCCTGATGCACCATATCGGCACGTTGGAAGGCGCGAAGGCCCTGTACAATCTGTTTCGTGAGTTGACGGACGTCATCGAGACAAGGGGTAGGGTTATCATTCATCCATTGGCGTAAATTCATGCCTTGAATGTGTTCGCCCAAGTAATACAGGAAATTTTTGTCACGCAGACTAGGATAGGTCTTCATGACATTAGGGTGATCGATACGCTGCCCAACCCACTCTTCACGAATGAAACCATCTAAATAGAGAGTGTCTTCTGAGAAATTGGTAGAGGGTGCTTTTAGGACAAACTGCTTTTGACTCTCCGTATCTTTGACTAGATACATATGACTGCGTGTACCGCTGAAAATGACATCGAGTACTTCATAGCCATCAATCTTGTTACCAACCTCCATGACGGGAGGGATGGGTAGCTGAACTAGACGGTTATGGCTTTCATCGAGTGTTTCATTAGGTAGATCATCAACGCAAACAATAAGCGCTGTCAGGTTGTCATCACTTCCGTTTTCTAGCGCTTGTTGTATAAGTGATTTCGCTGCTTCTTCGGGGTTATCATAGCCCGCTGTTAACGTAGCTATTATTTCACGGTGGGTGAGAAACTCATGAACACCATCGGTGGTCATTAATAACATATCGCCTTCTTCGATAAGACGAGTCGCGTAATCAACTTCTAAATGCCCGTCGCCTCCAAGGGCGCGAGAAAGGTAGTTTTTTCCACCTGATTTACGCACATGATCTTGTGTCAGTTGTTCTAGTTGTCCGTTTTGAAGAAGATAAATCCGAGAGTCGCCCACATGAAACCAGTGAACGGTGTTGGATTTAACAACCAGCGCTGAAAAGGTGCATAGTAAACTATCTTTTTCTCGGCTACTGCGAGCATTCTCTTTATGAAGCCAGCTATTTAGGGCTGTCATCACACGGGACACTGAATTTCTGACACTCCAGCTATGCGGAGTACTAAAATAGTCTTGCATAAAGCTAGTCACACTTGTTTGACTGGCAATATGTGAATCTTCACAGCTGCTAACGCCATCGGCGATAACGGCTGCGCCTCCCTTAAACTCTAAGTCTGCTTTCTCAGGTAGATGAGCGGCAAAAGCATCTTGGTTGATGCTTTTAAGTCCTTGGCTGGATTTGCCGCCGAAGCGAAGAGCGAGAGGTTTGTGTGTCATCTATTTTTTACGGAGCTATTAATTGATTAATCGCTCCGTATCTCCACTTGTTGCTGTGATTAGTTCACTTTGATCAGTTCGACTGTGCCGTCTTCATTTACTTCAGCCATATGGCCTTTTGGTTCTTCTAAGAATAGAAGAGTTATAAAGCCAAGTACTGCTGTTACCGCAATAACGGTAAAGAAAGTTGAGTAATCCACCATCGATAGAACTGTTAGATAGAATACAGCACCCACATTACCATACGCGCCAGTCATACCTGCAATCTGTCCAGTTAGACGTCTTTTAATCAGTGGTACAACAGCAAAAACAGCGCCTTCACCCGCTTGTACAAAGAAAGAACAAGCCATGGCTGCGCCAACGGCTAAGAATAGTGGCCAGCTACTATCGATAAGCGACATCGTTGCGTAACCAGCAGCTAAGCCTGCTGTTAGAATAAGGAGGGTTTTCTTACGGCCAAATCGGTCACTAATCCAACCACCACCAGGGCGAGACATTAAGTTCATAAATGCATAAGCGGAGGCAAGTAAGCCTGCATATACCATGTCCAACTCAAATACGTCAGCAAAGAACAGTGGCAGCATAGAGACAACAGCTAACTCTGAACCGAAGGTTGCAAAGTAAAGTACATTAAGTACAGCGACTTGCTTGAATTTGTACTGCTCTATTTCAGGAACGGGAGTGTTGAAAATTTCTCTGTTGATGTCGTATGCACTGTAGCAATCGTAAACAAAGATAACGCCTAAAATAATATAGATAGCTAGCGCTGCAGTATCAGACAGGATAGACACACCAGCGGGTGAAAGTTTCCATGTCAGCAGAGACAGCGCTGCGTACATAGGTAGCTTCATGATAAGCAATAGATAGAAGTCAGCTGTAGAAGTAACTTCCATACCACCTATTTTTTTCGGCTTAAAATAAGTTGATCCTTTAGGTGTATCGGTAACATTTTTGTACCATACAAAGCTGAATAACAAGCTCATTACACCGGTTAGACCTACCGCATAACGCCAGCCATCATCGCCGCCAAAAATGACAACTAATGTTGGCAGTAACATGGCCGCTGCTGCAGAACCAAAGTTGCCCCAGCCGCCGTAAATACCTTCAGCAGTACCTAGTTCATTGGCAGGGAACCATTCACTTACCATCCGGATACCGACAACAAAACCAGCGCCGATAAAGCCTAAAAGAAAGCGAGAGATCGCTGCTTCGGCAAAATCAGTTGATAGGGCAAACATAAAGCAAGGAATGCTGGCAAAAAATAGAAGGGCAGCATAAGTAATACGTGGCCCATATTTATCAGTCAACATGCCAATAATTATTCGGGCTGGAATTGTAAGTGCCACGTTAAGAATTAAGAGTGTTTTAATCTCTGCTTTGGTTAACCCTAAGGATTCAGCGATTGCACCGAGTAGGGGAGCATGGTTAAACCATACAAAGAAAGTAATGAAAAATGCCATCCAGCTCAAGTGCAAGATTTTCATTTTTCCGGTAAAAGAAAAAAGATTTATTTTTCCACTGTCACTCATAATTGTGGCCTCATAATAAAAGTTATAAATTCTAAAAAATAAAAAAGGCGTTCAACTCTCATCGTAATGAATAAGAGTATGAACGCCTTTGTTCAATTTGTAGCAAAGTTAATGCGCTTTTTTGGTGCGTTTTCTAAGTCGTTAGTCTTAGTTTTGCACCTTAATGGAGTTCTGAATTCTTTTTAATCGCCATTGATTGTAGGGAATTCAGGCTCTACGCCGCTTTTTCTTCGCTCTTTGATTTTATAACTTGCACGTCTTGTGCCACATCTTCATTTTTTTCTTTATCTTCAGTTTTTGGACTGTCGGGAGTGCGTTGCTTTTCGTAAAGGAATTTAAGCACTTCATGTCGATAGTGGTTATAAGTTGGGTCGTCGGCCAATGCTAAACGGTCGCGGGGGCGTGGCAGATCAATATTCAATATTTCACCGACGGAAGCTGCAGGACCATTGGTCATCATAACGATTCGGTCTGATAGGAGTACCGCTTCATCTACATCATGGGTAATCATAATAACGGTGTTGTTAAGATCTTTTTGGATCTCCATTAAGGAATCTTGCAAGTGGGCACGTGTTAAAGCATCGAGTGCACCAAAAGGCTCATCCATTAACATTACCGTTGGTTCCATGGCGAGTGCACGTGCAATACCTACACGCTGTTTCATACCCCCTGATATTTCATCAGGGCGTTTATCCATTGCGTGGTCCATATGAACTAAAGATAGGTTATGTTCTATCCATTCACGCATTTCACTTTTGCTTTTGGTTTTTCCGAAAACCTGTTTTACCGCTAATTCGACATTTTCATAAGCGGTTAACCAAGGTAAAAGGGAATGGTTCTGGAATACAACTGCACGCTCAGGTCCAGGGGCATTAACCTCTTTGCCGTCTAGTAAGCAGCCGCCTTTTGTTGCTTGGTAAAGGCCCGCAACAATGTTAAGAACGGTGGACTTACCGCAGCCTGAGTGGCCAATCAGGGAAACAAACTCACCTTTATTGATGGTTAGATTGACATCCTGTAAGGCTTTAAACGGGCCGTTGGGTGTAGGGAAGTCGATATCGACCTGTGTTAGCTCTAAATGCTTTGGAGGTTGTGTCATGATAATTCTCCTTGTTTCTCAGATCGATTGATTAACGAAGTACTACTGATTTGTCCCAAGATACTTTGCGTTGCAAAAATAGCATGCAGCGATCAAGTAGGAAGCCGATAAGGCCGATAACTAATACAGCCACCATGATTCTGCCAAGGGAGCTTGAACTACCATTCTGAAACTCGTCCCAAACGAATTTACCTAATCCGGGGTTTTGCGCTAGCATCTCTGCGGCAATCAGTACCATCCATGCGATACCTAGCGATAAGCGAAGCCCTGTAAACATCATAGGAATAGCGGATGGCAAAACGATCTTGATGACGTGTGTCAGCCAATTTAAACGTAATACCTGCGAAACGTTTTGTAGGTCCTTGCTAATTGAAGAGACACCTACTGCGGTATTTAACAGTGTTGGCCATAAGCTACATAGTGATACGGTAATCAGTGATGTAATAAAGGATTTAGCAAACATCGGGTCTTTGCTGACATAAACAGCACTCACGACCATGGTTACAAGAGGAAGCCATGCGAGGGGAGAGACCGGTTTAAATAATTGGATAAGTGGGTTGAATGCTGAATACAGCGTACTGTTTAGCCCGATTACAATACCCGCAGGAATAGCAATCATTGAGGCTATGATAAAGCCAGTTAATACAGTGATTAAACTCGTTAAAATCTGATCAAAAAAGGTAGGTTTACCTGTATAAGGGCGTACCTTGATTGTGGCGTTTGGATCTTTTTCTAGTTTTTTGGCATTACGTACGTCTTGACGTTCGTAAAATGCGACCTCTTTTAGACGCTCGGCATTGTGATCTTTAATTAAGTTAACACTTTGTTCATACACGGCTACTGGGCCTGGGAAAACACCGAGTGATGTATGGATACTTTTAGCGCCGATTTCCCAAATAGCAAGGAAAAGCAATAGACCAATAAGAGGTACAAGTACTGATTTTGCTAGCGCAGTAAAGCTGCTTTTAGGGCTTTCAAAATAGGCACTTAGGCCTAGCGTTGCGATTAAATTGCTCATAATAATATACTCTCTTGTTGATCAGGCTCCCCTCCGTAAAGAGGGGAGTTTTGACTTGGCTAGAATCAAATTTTCTGTTCAGGCTTTAGACCAATTGAGAATTTTTTAAGGTATTCGTTAGGCTGTTTACCATCATATGTAATGTTATCAATGAAGTGTGTCTGCGGAGCTTTGAAGCCATCTTCAGTAGAAAAGTCTGGGAACATATCAGCAGACATTTTTCCTTCTTCAATTAGCTCTTTAGCAGCAGTCGCATAGATATCAGGACGGTATACTTTTTTCGCAATATCCATGAACCATTCATCAGATTTAGGTTCGGCAATCTGACCCCAGCGGCGCATCTGCGTTAGATACCAGATAGCATCCGAGTAGTATGGGTAAGTTGCGTTATGACGGAAGAATACGTTGAAATCAGGGACTTCACGTTTGTCTCCTTTTTCATATTCAAATGTACCTGTCATGGAGTTCGCAATAACATCGTAATCGGCACCGACATATTCAGAGCGTGATAGGATCTCTACCGCTTCTGGGCGGTTGCCATTGTTATTATCATCGAGCCATTTAGCGGCGCGAATCATCGCTTTAACAACACGTAAATGGGTATTTGGGTTTTCGTCTGCCCAACCTTTAGATACGCCAAATACTTTCTCTGGGTTGTTTTTCCATATTTCGTAATCGGTAACGACTGGAACACCGATACCTTTAAAGACGGCCTGTTGGTTCCAAGGTTCACCTACGCAGTAGCCGTAGATAGTTCCCGCTTCTAGTGTGGCTGGCATCTGTGGAGGAGGTGTTACAGAGAGTAATGCATCAGCATCAATCGTTCCGGACGTGTCGCCTTTATGTGGTGCGTAATAACCTGGGTTAATGCCACCTGCAGCAAGCCAGTATCTTAACTCATAGTTATGAGTAGAGACTGGGAATACCATGCCCATGTTGAAAGGTTTACCTTCATCTTTATATTTTTCAACGATAGGTTTTAATGCGTCGGCTTTGATTGGATGTACCGGCTTGCCATCTGGACCATTAGGAACGTATTGCTTCATTTGATCCCAAATGTCGTTAGATACCGTAATCGCGTTACCGTTAAGGTCCATGCTGAACGCTGTAACGATATGTGATTGAGTACCGAAGCCGATTGTCGCACCTAGAGGCTGACCCGCAAGCATGTGAGCACCATCAAGCTGCCCATCGATAACGCGGTCTAAAAGAACTTTCCAGTTTGCTTGTGCTTCTAATGTTACATAGAGGCCTTCATCTTCAAAGAAACCTTTTTCATAAGCAACGGCTAGAGGCGCCATGTCAGTTAGTTTGATAAAACCAAACTTCAGGTCTTCTTTTTCAGGCTCTCCTATTGCGGCCCAAGCAGGGACGGTAATAAGTGATGCAGCTAAAACTGTGCTACTAATAATTTTGCTGAGTAGAGCCGTTTTTTTCTTAAGCATGGATCGTTCCCCCAATCTTAAAAAACAAAAAAGCGCCCACGTAACCACTGTAGTGTGATCCGTTGAGGCGCCTTTGCCATAAAATAAAATGTAAGGCCAACTTCAGCCTTTTAAAATCTTTAGAGTGCCTCATCGTTGAGTTACTCTGTTGTGATAATTATAAAGCATTAGCTGTGCCATGTTTTATTTTTTCTTTAAAATCAGTGTTTTAGTGTTTTTTGTGGTTTGTTTTCTGTTTGTGTTTAAGTCGTGTTGCGCTGCACAATAGTGCAGCAGTGATCACTTTAGGGGCAAATTTGAATGATTTATAAACGCTATAAAGTCGATTTTTCTTAAGGACGTTAAGGCTGAATGGGAGGGCATAAGATAGGGGGGAATAGGAGAGCAAAGGATAGAAGGAATAGTTAGACGTAAATTAAATCTAATATGTCGGGCACAATAAAAAAAATCGGGGCTAGATCATGTAAAGCGTGCTCTTTAATTGACAGGTTTACTTTTGCTACTGATACTATTTTCTGTAGTAGCCATTG
>DJLT01000015.1:0-26979 GCA_002435145.1 Neptuniibacter sp. UBA6509 | reverse complement strand
AGTAGCCATTGTAGTAGCTACATTAATGCCTATTTAAATACCTAGTGTAGAGATTTCCATTTCTTATGATGAAAATGTGGTCAGCCGCTCTTATTTTGTTTAGCTCTTTTTTACAAAGGCGCTAGCGGAGCCTGATCGAGTTTTACAAGCAAGCACACTGAATTATCCCCCTTATCAATACATAGAGAATGAACGGCTCAAAGGTATTGCTGCCGATATGATTAAAGAGGCATTAACACGTACAGGGCCTTATCAAGTTGATTTTAAGTTCTATCCTTGGAAAAGAGCGGTGCATCTTACAGAGCATAGCCAGAGTGATCTGAATTTTTAATGCCGGAAAAAATAGGGCACGACATCAATGGGGGCGTTATGTAAATAGTGTCCTTATTGAACAGAGCCATGTTTTATTCAAACGAAAAAATCATTCGTTTAGTGTCTCGCCAGATTACAGTGACACACAGGATAAAGTGATCTCTATTCGAAGTGGTTATTTATATGGTGATGGCTTTTTTCGTCAGACTATTGATGATGGCCGTTTTTTGGCGGTAATGCACTCTGATTCAACCGCTTAAAGTGTTAAGCAGCTTTTGAATAAGCGTATTGATATGTTTATTGGAGATCAATTACCTGTTTTGTATTACATCAAAGAGCAGGGCCTAGAAGATCAAATAGATATGGTGCTTTATGATAGCGCTAAGTTAGAAGTACTTTACTGGACGACTTATATCCTTTTTTCTAAAAAAAGAGTCTCTCCGCAACTGGTGTCTAAAGTTAATCAGGCGATGGAAGCTATGAAATTAGATGGGACTTATGATCAAATAATTAGACGTTACACAGAATAAAGACTGATGAGCTTAGAAGCCTCTGCAATTGGTTCACAGAGGCTTCTAGGTTTCAAATTACTGATTATCGAACAATGTAAGCCACTTACGCTGTTTCAATCCATTCTTTGAAAAGATCATTTCGATATACTGCTTGGCTTATAGAGTCGTAATCCAGAGCTTGTTCAGGTAGCTGACCGCATTTATCCATCTGTTCAAGTATAAAGGTTCCATGTTGAGGGTCTGGGGTATTTACGTTATCACCATGAAAGTGCTGTTCAATCTTTACTGGCGCTTGGTAGTGAGCAAGCTTTTCTGCGGCTTGATCTAGATAGGGAGGGAGTGAAAGCAGTTGGTTTAGCTCGGTTTCATTTTCAGGGTCTTCTGCCCATTGGCAAGCACCATAGAGTGCAGTGACAAGTGCTTTATGAGTGTTTGGGTTTTGTTCAGCCCAAGCTTGTGTGACGCCGAGTACTTTTTCCATATGAGCGCCCCATATTTGATGCCCTGTAGTGAGTAGGTGACCAGTTTCATCTATCATTGCGAGGCTATTCCAAGGCTCGCCTACACAATATCCATCAATACTCCCGTTCGATAGATTGTTGAGCATCTTGGTCGGAGGGACAGCAACTAATTGAATATCTTTTTCAGTATCGATATCGTGTTTATCGAGCCAGTAGCGTAGCTGGTAATGGTGGTTCGAGTAGGGATAAACCGTTGCAATGACTGCTGGGTCTTCTCTCTCTTGAATAAGCTGCTTGAATACTCCTCCAATCTCAGTGTCATTAGACCAGTTTGCAATCTGTGGCGATAATTGTGAATAAAGCTCTTGAGACAGTGTGATGGCTGTACCATTCTGGCTAAGAGCCAAAGCGGTTAGCATGGGGGTTTTGTTACCATTTAAACCTAGTGTGGAGGCTAAAGGCATAGGAGCCAGCATGTGAGCACCATCATAAAGGCCGAAGCTAACTTTATCGCGGATAGATGCCCATGATGATTCTTTGCATAAAATAACATTTAACCCTTGTTCTTGAAAAAAACCTTTCTCTCTAGCAATGACGAGAGGTGCGCAGTCTAGTAGTGCAACAAATCCTAGTTTGAGCTCTGTTTTCTCTGGTAAAGATGTCGCCGACATAACTAATTCTCTCTTACTTACTTAAACCGTTTGATAATTCCAAAACTTCAATGACATTCTGTGCAACGTTAGGGAGCTTCTGACCGCGGTCCATTGCTAGTTTGCGAAGTGTTTCAAATGCTTGTTTTTCGTCACAGCCCTGATGTTTCATAAGCATGCCTTTCGCTTTTTCAATTACTTTGCGGTCAGCTAACTGAGTTTTGGTTTTTTCTAATTCAGCTCGCAAAGAGCTATGGGCATCGAAATGGGCGATGGCCGTATCCATAATAGCTTTCACCCTATCGGGTTGAAGGCCATCTGCAATGTATGCACTTACGCCTGCATTAATTGCATCAGACATAGTTTTGCGATCGTTCTGTTGCTCTGCAAAAAATACAATGGGGCGCGGGTTGTTTTTACTCATCGTTGCCATGCTTTCTAATGTGTCACGATTAGGAGAGTCCATATCGATAATGACAATATCAGGATGCTTCTCCTTCACATGGTCATTAAGGTCAGAGGTATTAGGGAGTTGACAGACAACATGATGCCCGATCGAATGAAGTGCATCTTTCAATGCAGCAACTCTTTCAGGCTCATCATCGATCAGTAGTACATTTAGACGTTTCAAATTACTCATGAATCCATTTCCGGCTTTGGATGGTAAGTAAAAGCAATTACTGTTCCATAAAGTGTAGTGCTTATTTGTATCTATCTTCGGATCTTAGATGATTCATTTAATTTGGGGGAAAGTAGGTGCTCGATATAAATTTTCACCCCATGACCCAAGCTGGCACACTGCTTGCTCCATCAGGCTATCTATATTGATACAACATATAGAATTTTGAGTTTGTTTACATAAGCAGAGACGCAATGGCGCGTACTTACTTTGGCTAATTAGCTAATAGGGGGTATGCGCCTTTTATTTCTAAGCCCCTAAGTAAGTATGCCTCAGCTGTTGCGCAGAATAGTTTTGGAGAATCTGATGCATAAAATGACAACTTGTCCCTACTGTGGCGTGGGCTGTGGAGTGAAAGCAGAGATACAGGACGATTGTGTCGTTGGCGTTAAAGGTGATCAGTCTCACCCATCTAACTTTGGCCGTTTATGCGTTAAAGGCTCAGCGCTAAGCGAAGTGCTTGGTAGTGATGGAAGGTTACTTTCTCCAGTCGTTGATGGTTACCCTTCTGATTGGGGTTCTGCACTAGAAAGGGTCTCTGAAGAATTTTCACGCACTATTTTAGAGCATGGTCCTGATTCTGTCGCCTTCTATCTTTCAGGTCAGTTACTCACAGAAGATTACTATGTTGCTAATAAACTGATGAAGGGATTTATCGGCAGTGCGAACGTAGATACAAACTCTAGATTATGTATGTCCTCTGCCGTAGCTGGATACAAGCGTGCATTTGGCAGTGATACTGTGCCTTGTTCCTATGAAGACTTAGAAAAGTCAGATCTCTTGGTTTTGGTCGGCAGTAATACAGCTTGGAACCATCCTATTCTTTATCAAAGAATGCAGGCTGCTAAAAAGAAAAATCCTGATCTTAAAGTCATTGTGATTGATCCAAGACGGACAGCGACTTGTGACCTTGCCGACCTTCATTTAGCGTTAAAGCCAGGGACCGATAGTGAACTTTTTTCTGGTTTATTGAGCTATTTGGCTAAAGAGGAACATCTAAATAAGACTTACATTGATCAGTTTACTGAAGGCTTTGATGAAGCTTTAGTCTCAGCATTGCAGCAGTTTGAAAGCCTTGAGGCGATTGCTACGCATTGTGATGTGGATAAGTCTAAGTTGGAGCAGTTCTATAAGTTGTTTTCTGAAACTGAAAAGGTCGTTACTTTTTACTCTCAAGGAGTCAACCAGTCCTTCAGTGGTACAGATAACTCTAATGCCATTATTAACTGTCATTTAGCAACCGGTCGAATCGGTATTGAAGGGGCAGGGCCTTTCTCAATTACCGGGCAGCCAAATGCTATGGGTGGTCGTGAGGTGGGTGGGTTAGCTAACCAACTTGCTGCGCATATGGACTTCTCTTCCCAAGAATCAATTGATCGTGTCGCACGCTTTTGGAATGCGACTCGTATTGCAACAGCGGATGGCTTAAAAGCCATTGATCTATTTAATGCTATAGAAGAGGGCAAGATAAAAGCATTGTGGGTTATGGGTACAAACCCTGCTGTGAGTTTGCCTAATACAAATCAGGTTGCTAGAGCACTGGAAAAATGTCCCTTTGTTGTTGTTTCCGATTGTATGTCTACTACAGAAACACTTCAGTTTGCTGATGTAGGCTTACCCGCAACTGGCTGGAGTGAGAAAAACGGCACTGTAACCAATGCGGAGCGCAGAATTTCACGTCAAAGGGGATTATTGCCCCCGACAGGCGAGGCAAAACACGATTGGTGGATTGTATCTGAAGTGGCAAAACGAATGGGCTTCGGTGACCAATTCAATTATCAGCATCCTGCGGAAATCTTTGCAGAGCATGCTGCTCTTTCCGGTTATGAAAATAACGGTAGCCGTGATTTTGATATTAGCTTGTATAAAGATATCGATATCTCCACTTATGATGAATTAAAACCGGTACAGTGGCCGGTGACTGAAGGCGCTCCTTATGGCACCGCAAGAATGTTTACCGATGGGCGCTTTTATACTCCATCGGGGCGGGCCAGATTCATCCCGATCAAGGTTACAGTCCCTGTACAACAGCCGACATCTGATTACCCGTACAAGTTAAATACCGGCCGAATTCGTGATCAGTGGCATACTATGGCGGTCAGTGGGCGTGCAGCACGTTTATTCCAGCATCGAGATGAACCTTTTGTTGAGCTGTGTCAGGCTGATGCTAATGAAGAAGATATTGTTGATGGAGAATTAGTTAAACTTAGCCACCCTCAAGGTGAGTTTATAGGGCGTGCCCGAGTTGTTGATATTGAACAACGTTCGGGAGAGCTTTTTGTACCGATGCATTGGAATAATGCATTTAGCTCAAAAGGAAAAATGGGAGCGCTATTAGAATCGGTCACAGACCCTATATCTGGACAGCCAGAATCGAAACATGGGCGAGTTAGCATCGCAGCCCTTGAGCCTCAGTGGGAAGGCTGGTTGATGTGTCAAACGGGTGCGGAAGTTAATCTACCCGTTGAGTACTGGTCAAAAGTACCGAAAGAGGGTGTGAATTTCTATCACCTTGCAGATACAGCGCGTTTAGATAATGCTTTAGAGTGGTGTAAAGAGCATTTAGGCGATGTTGATATTTGGTTAGAGGATAAAGGCACACAAAGTTTTAGAGCTGCTGGTTTAGACGGCGAGCAGTTACGTTGGGCTTTCTTTGTGATGCCTTATGGGCAAATACCATCAACCCGTTGGTTGGAAGAGATGTTCGCTGAACAAGAGCTTTCACCAGATCAGCGCCGCTTTTTATTAAGTGTAACTGGGTGTGAAATTGAAGACCCGGGTGCGATTGTGTGTAGTTGCTATCAAGTGGGGAGCAATGCCATTAATGATGCAATTGATGAAGGCTGTTGTTCAGTCGATGCTTTAGGTGAAAAGTTAAAGTGTGGAACCAATTGTGGTTCATGTATTCCTGAACTGAATGGATTGATTGCGAACAGAAAAAATTAAGCAGAATTAAAAACCAGAGAAAAGCCATTGCATTTAATGTAGAGCTTTCCAGAGTAGAGAAAATTGATGGCATCACTAGATGCCTTTTTTTTTCCTGCTATCTTATAGGTAGGGTATTGAATAAAATCATATTTATTTGTACAAATCAGTGACTGTTTTCTGCTTTAGGAGTCATGTTTGAAGTCTACCGTTGTACGCACGCTTTATCTTATTTCAGGCATATTATGTGTATTGCTTGGACTTGTTGGTGTCGTACTCCCTCTTTTGCCTACCACGCCTTTTTTGTTGGTGGCTGCATTCTGCTTCTCACGTAGTTCTGAACGTTTACATCAAGCGTTGTTAAATAATCAGCTCTTTGGTCAGCTCATTAGAGACTGGGAAACAGACGGTATTATACCTTTGAAGGCAAAAATACTTGCGACAAGTATGATGTTGTTAATGGTAAGTTATCCTTTGTTTTTTAAAACTTTTCATTTAGGTTTAAAAGCGATGGTCGTAGTGACTATCCTATGCGCAATGACATATATCTGGTCGCGTCCGTCAACGCCTGTATTGAAGTAAGGAGAAGGAATGCGTTTTTTCACCGGTGTTGGGTTTAATTACCTAATCCTTGTCTTATTTGTAGGGATAACCTCCTCGGTGCAGGCCATTTCTTTTACTGAAGAGGAGCAGGCTTACCTTGCGAACAAGTCATCTATATCGATGTGCATTGATCCCGATTGGATGCCTTTTGAAGCGATAGATGAAAGTGGCCAGCATGTTGGGCTTTCAGCTGACTACATGGCTGAATATTCAAAGATGATTGGTGTAAAAATAGAGTTGGTAAAAACATCGACTTGGAGTGAATCTCTTCTTAAGGCGCAAGCGCGTGAATGCGATATCGTAGCGATGCTCAATTCTAGCCCTGAACGTTCAAAGTACCTCAACTTTACCAAGCCTTATGTTACTGCTGCGGTTGCATTAATTAGTCGTAGTGATGTGTTGTTTATAGATGGATTGGCTGCTTTGGAAGGTAAAACCTTAGCGATGCCAAAAAGCTATATCTATGAGGAACTGATTAAAAGAGACTATCCCGGCATTCATGTTATCTACACATCTAACCAGCAAGAATCGATCAAGCTGGTTTCAACGGGGCGCGCTTATGCTTCTATTGGTACGCAAATAACCTTGCTTCGGGACATCCAACTGTTAGCTACGCAAAACGTAAAAGTAGCAGGATTTACTGAGTATAAAAGTATTTTACGTGTCGGTATCCGTAATGATGATCCCGTCTTATTAAGCATTTTTTCTAAAGCTGTAGATGAATTACCCGCCGCCCGTGCCAATGAAATGTTACAGCGCTGGTATAGCGTAACGGTCGAAAACAAAATTGATTTTACGTTGCTCTGGTTAATTCTGGCTTTTTTCGCCGTGAGTCTATTTGCTTTCTTTATGCGCCTTCGAAGTGTGCGTCGGTTTAATGAAATACTCAGTGAGAAGAATGTTCAGTTAGAGCGCTTAAGTCAGACCGACCACCTAACAGGTCTTTATAACCGCCTTAAAACAGATGAAGTAATTAAATCAGAGATAGCACGAGCAGATAGATATGGCGGCTCTTTTAGTGTGATGATATTTGATATTGATTTATTCAAACAGATTAATGACACCAAAGGTCATCAAGTAGGCGACCGAGTACTCATACAAATGAGTCGTTTAGTGGATAATAACTTGCGTGAGCCCGATGTGTTAGGACGTTGGGGCGGTGAAGAGTTTATGATTGTGAGCCCCGAGCTTGATGCAGGGGGAGCGGCTTTATTAGCTGAAAAGCTAAGAGTATTGGTTGAAGATTATGTATTTCCTGAGCAAGTTAAAGTGACTATTAGCTTTGGCGTTGCAGAATATCATATGGGGGATTCGCCTAATGTGCTGCTTAGCCGTGCGGATAAACTTTTATATGAAGCTAAAAGTGCAGGGCGTAATCTAGTGAAAGTGGCCTAATATGGCAGTGCTGTCGTTATTGACGCACTATCTATCCATATAATCCTTACCTGCCTCATACTTTCTCAGAAGGCGTTAAGTGAACTCTATCGCCTTACCCTTACCCTTACCCTTACCCTTACCCTTACCTATGGCTTACCTATAGCTGGCTCTGTTTTTACAGTTTGATTAGACCTGAGTTCATCGCAATATACGTTAGATCGACCAATGTATTGGCGTTCAACTTATTTTTAATCTGTGAACTGTAATTAGCGATGGTTTTGTAGCCTAAGCAAAGGTTTTCAGAAATTTCCCGGGTATTCATCCCTTTTGCTAGTAGGCAGAAAACATCAAATTCACGGGGTGAAAGAGATTCAATTTTCTGCTCAATCGGGTCTGTTTCGCTTGAGGCGGGCTTTAGGCTGTTGTGTGTATCCGCTGATGGTAGTTCAGAATACATCTCCCCTTGGCTGACTGTAAATATAGCTTCTGCGAGAACCTCGGCGGCTCTGTTTTTGTTAATGTACCCTCTTGCACCTGCTTGAATAGAACGCTGTTCATAAATGGCTGCTTCATGGATGCTATAAACAAGAATTATAGTGTCTGGTGAACTACGTAATATTCTTCGTATCGCTTCTAGACCACCTATTCCTGGCATTGATAGATCCATTACAACCACGTCTGGTTGGTACATTCTGCAATGAGTTAGTGCTTCCTCACCGCAGCAAGAGGTGCTTATCTCACCAATTTGAGGGTAGGAAGAGAGCAGCATTTGAAAGCCCAATCGAACGACCTCGTGATCGTCAACCAGTAGAATATTAATTGTAGATTTCATTGCGGTTTTCCATATATAGGTAGATTGGTATAAATGGCGACGCCTTCTCCCGGAGAAGATTGAATCGCAAATGTCCCTCCTTGGCTTTCAGCGCGTTCCCTTATACCTCGTAAGCCGAAGCCTTGTTCCGTAGGAGAGTTTGTAAGTCCTTTACCGTTATCAATGACGGAGAGGGTTATCTGTTGAGCGTTACTCTGAAGAGAGACGTTAACCTTCGATGCATCGGAATGCTTGGCTACATTGTTAAGGCACTCTTGAATAATACGGTAGATATGAATCCCCACCTCATTATTGATATTGTTGAGAGGGTTTTCATAATGGAGGTCGATTTTTATAGCGTTATGAGCGATCGACCATTCATTGACTAGATTTTTTAAGGTGTCCCCTAAGCCTAATTCAGCCAGACTTAGTGGATGAAGGGCTCTCATTCTTGAACGAATTATTCCGGTAAGGTGATCGCAAGTCTTGATAATTGTCTCAGGTGCGACAGGTGATGACACAGTCTGTTGCTTTATTGCAACAGCCATCGCTTTTATAGCGGTAAGTGATTGCCCCATTTCATCATGTAGTTCTTGGGCAATACTTTTCCGTTCACGTTCTTGAATATTTAAACTGTGGTAGGTTAATTCTCGGTTATTGCGTTGTGCAGTTTTTAGTTCGTAAGAAAGTTCATTAATCCCCTTGGCTATAATATCGAACTCATTGATCGTGCTGTCTGGCAGTGATGAAGAAAAGTTACTGCAGGAGATTTTTTTTAGCCCGGTTAATATTTCTTGAACAGCTTGTATGATTGTGTTGCTTATTGAGTTGATCGTGATGAGTAACACACTCAGGATGGCAACAATTGACCAGAACAGAGTAAGAAGCTCCTGCCATGCCTCAACAATTTCATCACTGGGGTCTGCCATAACAATCATGCTGGGTGCATGTCCAGGTGGCGTAATCTGGCGCCTGAGCATAGGCAGATCGCTCGTCATAATCTCAGTAAACCAAAGGGGGGCTGATTCGTTATTTGACCGGTCGTCTTTAATTTTACTGTGTAAAATATTCGTTGAAATATCTTCTAAATCACTCATTTCAATCTTTATATGCCGAACTGCTTGCATACTTGAGATGTAGCTTATCCATAGTTTCTCATTCTGTTCGAAAGGTTGTTGCTGTAGAGCTGTAGTGAATTCAAGCATTGCTTTAACCAGTTTAAAAGAGGAGGTTACCTCCTCTTTAACGGATTGTTTCGCATCCCAGATCGCAATGGCGCTACCAGTAATAAGACTGATTATGACAGCAGTAAAAATACGGATATGAATCTGGTTTCGTAAACTCACAATAGGGCCTGTTCGATATAAAGCAGATTAAAAATCAAATCGGTTTAAACATACCCTCAGCAGAAATTATGCCAGAACGAAGTGTTTTTTAAGGCGGTGCCTGAATAGAGAGGTTAGACCTAAAACCCAAAAGAAAAGGAAATTTTCCTATAACACTCGCCAAATAAACTCGGCTAGGATGTTTTCAGCGAGTGCCACCCACCCCCTTGCAGGCCCTAAGTTAGCTAGGATGGCGAGCTTAGGTGTCTAGCAATAAGAGAAATTGTGAAGTGGGAAATGCGCTCGGGAAGTTCGGGAAAGGCTCCCTACTAAAGTCCACATTCAGTTACTGCTAACAGCTCATTCGTTAGCGAGTTATGAAACTGTAATGTTGCAAGCACGTTTTAAACGTCATGGTATCAAGGAAAGATACTCGTTAAGAAAGGGATTGTTTAGATTATCAAAATTAAGTTGGAGCTGCGCTGATGAAGGTTGAGAATAAAAACGCTGAATCAGCGAAACAAAAACTGCTCGAGTTATTTGATGATGTCTTAACTCATGACGGCTTTGGCGAAATAAGGATTGAAACAAAAATCCTAAAACGCCAACAGAAAGAAGTGATTTTACATTGCGGCAAACAGTATCGTTTTGTCGTAGATGTTTAAAAGTTTACATCTAAGAAACAACTAAAAGTTAAGAGTGCAAAGCGAGTTTGCGTCTTTAAAAAATAAGAATAAAAAAATCCAAAAGTCTGTTCGGGTCAGATGCGGTACATATGCTGAGAATTGAAAATGATGACAAGTAAGATGAAAGAAAGCATTGCGAAGTTCATGAAGGCCGATCTGTCTCAAGTTAAAGACACAGAGCTACGCGCTAAAGGCGAGAAACTACAGTCTAAACAGGGCGGTTTTACACTGCTTGAGTTGTTGGTTGTAGTTGCGATCCTAGCAATTATCGCAGGTTCCGTTATTGCGTCTCTTGATGGAAAAGAAGAAGGTGCTGCTCAGGCAACAGCTGTACATACAATGGCTACGCTTGAAAGTGGCTTAAAAGTTTTTGAAACGACTGAGAAAAGAACATTGCCGGAAGAGCTTGAGTCAATGATTTGTGTTGGTGGTTTTGATACTTCAGTGAATGGGGAGTTGACACTTGATACTGACGATCTCTCTACTGCTGCTGCGGCTGCAATTTTACTAGGTAATGGTGTAAATACATCGAACGTTGCACGTATTCATGGTGGTTTGACCGAAGATAAGCATAGTGCGCTAACTGTTGAGCCAATCTTACAGACAACTGAAGTGTTTGGGACGCTGCAGGATGCCGGTTTAACTAGCTTACGTTATACAACGCTTACATTGTGTAATGATGTGGCAGGTGATCTGATTCTAAATGATGATGCTGGTACAGCAGTGAATGATGTCGCATTGGTTGATGTAACGAAGCCAAACTTAGTATTCCGTGATCCTGTATTTGAAGGCGATGAGTGGGAATATGGCGCGGGTGCTGCTGTAGATTTAACTACAACGTTAGCGGCTGAATCTGTACCGATCGCTTTCCATACTGAGCCTGAGGAGATTGGTGCTGACGATGACGATATCGTAGCTGTTTTTGGTATTGGCCCAGATTCATCGCTAACAAATGAGATTATTGGACGTGCTCCATCTGACGGTAACGTGGGTCCAGATAAGTATGGTCATTTCACTCTAGCTGTAGTTGTAGGTGAATGTGAAGGCGGTATTGAAGAAGATGGTACAGGTAGTGTAAGTGGTACAGATTGTACTGATCCAGCTAACTGGGATTCTGATGATGGTGTGCGTGTACTAGCTGTACTTGATGGCGGCGGTGATGCATACGACGACGAAATCGCTGAAGCAAAAGGTAACGAAGAAGAGTAATTCTTTCGATTAATTAAGGCAGGGGGTTCCCCTGCCTTTTTTATTGATTTGAAGAAATACGTTGTAAGTAAAGAATAAGGAAAAAGCTCAATTAAAAGGATTTTAATGGTTTAAAACGGCCGTAGTTGATGACTGACTTTATAGGTTAATCATTTAAGGAAAGCGGTCAGGATTGATTAAATTATTATAAAAACAATAAAAATACGGCTATCTATGTCTTTAGCGAATAAACACAATGCTTTCTTAAAAAGAAGTGTACAGCTTAATACAGACTGTTTTCCTAAAAGTGTCAGGGACGCCGCTTTCAGGAAAGCAGTTTTTCGCTATCAGGGTGGTTTTACTCTATTAGAGATGATTGTTGTCGCGGCGCTGTTATTAGTGGTCGCAGGTGGAGTCGTCACCTCATTCCGTGATGTGGGTTCTGATGCCAGTGAACAAGCCGCACGCTTCCAGATGCAGCAATTAGGTGAAGCCATCGAAGCTTACTATGCTGATAATGACACAATACCTACACGTACCACCCCAGCCGATCTCTCTTTCCTTTTTACCAAACCAGCTTCGGCTGCTGATTGGAATATGGATTACCGTCGTGGTTGGCGTGGGCCTTATCTGAGTGGGCACAAATACCTTTACGTTGATATTGGCGATGATCTCACTGTGAATGGTCGCAGTGAAGACGATAGTTCTATTCATGGAGAACCGAACCTTATTGCCGCCGGTGGGGACGTCATTGAATCTGTTGTTGCTATAGCCGATCCCTTTTATCACTACCCCGTGGATGATGGCGTTAATCGAAGTACTGATGGTTGTAATACCGCAGACTGCCTATTTGAATGGCGTAAAACTAAGGATGATGACAGCACTCTTTTGACACGTTTTGGTCGTCCTTATCTGGCAATTGATTTAGAAAATTTGCAGGATTCATCGATTGTGCCGGGCGCTGCTCGCTTAGTTAGTTTGGGTAGTAATGGCATCTACGAGCCTAATGACTGCGATTACACTGAGATCGATGATTCCGATCCCGATTTTTGTCATCAGGATCTTTTATGTAGCAGCAGCGGGGATGATATCGTTTTATGTCTTCGTTAATGCACAGCTCTTCAAATTCAGTTTCAAGCCCTAAGCCCTCTTCACGCGTAGGACATTCCTTGTATTCTCGTTCTTTTTATCAGAAGCAAAAGGGCTTCACTCTGCTTGAGTTAGTACTCGTGATGCTGATTATCGGTCTTGTCGCGAGCACTCCGTTGGTCTTTATCGATAACCAAGATAATCAGTTTCGTTATAATGAAACGCTGGATAAAATGACGCTGATAGAGCGTGCTGTTCTTCAACAGAATATCTACCGAAATCAACCTATTTTATCGGGTTTTGTGGTGGACAACGGTGTGTTACCTCCGGCAAGTGGAACCGCAACGCAGGATGCTTCAGAGCTGTTTCCTTTGATTAAAAAGGATGGGGCTTGGAATATTGATAGCTCCAATGATTGGGAATCTTGGGGAATGAAAACGCCCCACGTAAAAGTTAGTGGCGGTTCTCCTATTGTGTTAGCTAGCCATCAACAGTTGAAGGGCTATCGCGGGAGTTATTTAAGTGATGGCTTAGACAGTAGTGGTGAATTTTTAGATAGCTGGGGACTGGGTTTTGAGGTTAGTAATGCCGCTGACGAGTACTCATTCAATTATAAAGGCGATGATGGCGCGCACCCTGCGCCTTATGATGTGCCCGTATCTGGTGCTATTGCCGCTTTAGATTGGCGAGTTCCGCTTAATCAGATTGATATTCAGCTGACCAATAATACCGGTGAAACTCAAATTGTTGCGGTGGCTGTTTTTCAGAATAAAGCAGTGGCTGATGATGAAGACCGCTGGACTACTTATTATTTTCCTGTATTGGATACTGCAACAGAAAACTCTCTTTCGTTCACTACCTCTCAATGGCAGAAAGATGGTGCCAGTGTGGGAAGCCCTGGAAGCGTTTATATTCCTGCAGGGCAACACGCTGTCTTTGTGATTGATAGTTCCAACAATGTTACAACCTACGATCGTTTACTTGTCATTCCCCGTTCTACGCAGCCCGCGCTGCAATTTGAGGTTAATTGATGTTGTCTTTCCTGAATAAAAAAACAGCGGGCAAGGGGATTCTTGTTCTTAAAACCAATGGCTTTGATCTGCGTGCTACGGTGGTTAATGGCAGTCGAGATCAGCTTAAGGTAACTGTCTCCGTTTCATCTGCCAAAGTAGATCCTGTTGCAGCGTTAAGTGATGTTTTTGAACAACTTAAAAATGTATTGGGAAAAAATATTCCTAATAACGTTTTGCTGTTACATATCAGTGCGATCCCCGGTTTAGTCAGTGTTTCTGAAAGTTTCGAGTCTACCGACAATGATAATCTGCTAGAGATGCTCCGTTGGGAGATGGAAGGGATTGTGGCGTTACAATCCCCCAATTGGGATCTGGGCTGGCTGCTCATGGGGCGCGGTTATATTAGCTTTGAACAGCGGGATGAACTGGTACAGTTGGTAGCTGAAGAGAAACGTTTGACCGCACAATCGGGTGGTCGCAGTCCTATGCGTTTTGGCGAAGTGGCTATTCGCGAGGGAATGGCTTCCCAAGAGCAGATTGCTGAATGCTTACAGATTCAGCAAAAGCTTCAGCTATCTGATCAGCGTTTGTTAACGCAGTGGCGTCCTCAAGCTTTAAGCTCCCCCGTTGATGATGAGTTTATAGATCCGGAAGATAGCGGCATTCAGTATCTATGTAGCTCTATGCCCATTGCACAGTATCAGCAGTGGTTAAATGCGGTTAAAAAACTGAGTGGCAGTTCGGGTATTCCTAACCTTAATTTAAGGCAGGTGTATCCTTTTGCCGGTTCGACTGTTGCATTGCTGAATGGCATAGAAGAAACCGTTTTATTGACTGAGTTCCATCAGGCTTATGTTTTTTGTGCGGTGGTTAGCAAGGGCCGAGTACGCGATGTTGCAATGGTGAAATGTTCAGCTCATAGATTGGATATTTCTGCCGTGGCAGAGATTATGGGCAGTGACTCTTTTGTGGAAGTAGAACGTTGGGTTGCAGCGGATATTGATCAGAACCATGGGGATCAAATTGCGTTACTTGAAGATATTTTCCAACTAACGCCTGAATCTCTCGTAGAGAAAATAGCGCTTAATATACCTACGGGGCGCGAAGGGTTGCTGTGTGAGCTAGGTGTGGCTCAGCACTTTCTCGGTGCTTCTCCTCTTTCTATATCTCCTTTGGCTGGTATGCCACCACCAGACCCTATCTACCGTAGCCAAGGTTTTAAAGCCGCGATGGCGGCCATGGTTATTCCATTAATCATTGCCGGCTATGAGGGGTATTATTATTGGAAACTGGAGTCCTTAAAAGAGACGTTGATTGCAGAAGAGCAGCAGCTTGCTCGTTATAAAGAGTCTAAGAAGGAGCAGCGTGAAGAGTATGGTGAGGCGAAGCAAAACATTGAAGTGTTCACTGAAAAAGAGAAACAGTTAACCAGCTTGCAATCAGAAAAACAGTTGGTTGAACAGGTGATTGTTAAGCGTCAGGCATTTATGTCACGTCTGCTCCCTGTGCTGTCTGAAAGTATCAATGAGGGGGTGGTTTTAGAAACCATAAAGGAGAACCGTTGGTATGAGTTCTCTTTGACGGGTCGAGCGGTAGACCAAGCCAGTATTGATGATTTTAACCAGGTTCTATCGATCAGCTTAGAATCGCTACATATGTATATTGATAAAAGCCCAAGCAGTTTTAGTGGAAATCGTGCAGGTGATGCCGCCCTTATGCAAAATGGTGTTTATGCTTTTGAGTTTTTGTTAAAGCATGAGGGGGGCAAATAATGACTGCGTTTGCTGACATGAATACCCGAGAAAAAATATTACTCTGCGTGTTGGTTGCGGCCCTCATTCTTGGTGGGTATATCTTTACCCGTGGCGCTGATCTGCAGAAACAGGTGCTTATTCTTGAAGATCAACAGGAGTCGATGGAAAAGAAAGTTGTTCGTGAGAAAAAGAGATACAAAGACCTTGAACTACCAGAATTAAACGGTAAAAAAATCCGTTCCAAAGATATAAAGAAACTCGAGAAAATGGTTGAAGAGGAGCAAGCATTGCTCTCTGGTTTTGGCCATGTGTTTGTAGATCTACGTGATAAATCCAAGCTGGCAAAGTTGCTAGGTCAAATTAATCACCAGGCTGAAAAGAATAACTTGCAGCTGCTCTCCAAAATACAGAGTGAAGTTAACCTGATTGACTTTATCTCTAAAAATAAAACGTCTGCCCCTTCAACCTCTTTAAATCGTCCGCTTTACGATCTTCATCTACAAGGTGGATACAGTGCGCTTCATGGGTTTATTCAGCAACTGACTAAATTGGAATACTCGGTTGTGCCTATAAAAATGCAAGTAAATGGCACTAACCGTACAGCGATTGGTGGGGGGCGAGTGTTAGAAGTTCAACTGACACTGGCGCTGTGATAGATAACGAAATGATGGATAAAGCATTGAACATAGAAGAATACAAAGCTGAATTCGAAGCCTTATTGGCGCTTATGTTGACGCAGAATGCATCCGACCTACATTGTTCTGCCGGTGTATCTCCGGTCCTACGTATTCATGGCGAACTGATCGAGCAGACAGTCTTATCCAGCCTAAATAAAGAGTCACTCGCTTGCATGGCAGAGGCCGTATTATCCGCCGATCAGTACCAACACTTAATGAGTCAGCGCAGTTTTGATTTAGGTTATAGCAATAAGAACGGTGACCGCTTTAGGTTGAATTTCTATTTCGAACGAGGCTGTTTAGCTTTTGCTATTCGTTCTTTACATAACTCTTTTGCAACCTTTGAGCAGTTACGTTTGCCATCGCAATTGGAATCGATTGTGGATTTGAAGGATGGGCTTGTGCTTGTGACGGGTACAACCGGGAGTGGTAAATCGACCACACTGGCAAGCATTATTAACAAGATCAATGAAACCCGCGCCTGTCATATTTTGACGATCGAAGATCCAATCGAGTTTATCCACACTAACAATCGAGCCGTTGTACATCAGCGTGAAGTAGGGGATGACGTACTTACGTTTGCAGATGCGATAAGAAGCGCAATGCGAGAAGATCCGGATGTGATGCTACTCGGCGAGATGCGTGATCTTGAAACCATGCATGCAGCGATTACCGCCGCTGAAACGGGGCATCTTGTATTTGCAACGCTGCATACTAATGATGCAGTCGGTGTTATTGATCGATTAATTGGCATGTTCCCAGGGGATTTACAGAATACGGTACGCCAGCAGTTATCTATGAGTTTACGTGCGGTAGTGACACAGACCTTAGTGCGAACTGTCGATGATGTGGGGCGTGTACCTATCAATGAAATTGTAATGGTCAACAGTGCGGTATCAAACCTTATTCGCGAACACAGTTCATCGCAGATCCGCTCGGTGATGGAGACTGGGCGTGCTCAGGGCAATCAAACCTTAGAGTTTGCATTGGCTCAACGCGTAAAAGATAAGTTAATTACCCGTGATAAGGCACTTCAACTGACCACTAGAAAAGAGCAATTTGAAAATGCGCTCAGGGTTTTAAACAGGTAGTGCTATGAGTATCCGGGAAAAGTGGTTGTTAGAAGCCGCCGTTAATCAGGGCTTAATTACAGAGCAGCAGCAAGCTGAGGCGCGCTTAAATACTCGTCGCTTACAGTTGGACCTTGTAACAACACTTTGTTATCAGCAGCGCCTCCCTCCCAGTAGTTTTTATCATGCTTATGCGACTCAACGGGGTTTGCTCTATCTACGTGCGTCCAAGTTTTGGATTAATCATAAGCAGATGACGCTTATTCCTCAAAGCTTTGTTCATCAGTTTCGTATTTTACCTATCGATATTAAAGGCGAAAGTAACGAACAAGTGCATGTAGTGACCGATTCACCTGAGAACCCCACATTAGATAAACAGTTAGCCCGTTTATTCAAAACAGAGGTTATATTATGTGTTGTCGATCCAGATACGTTTGAAAGCTGTCTGCGTATCGATCTAGACCTACATACCCCTGAGACCGGATTTGATGCGGTTAAATCCTTCGAACAGCTTTTAAATCAAGCTTATATGCATCGTGCTTCAGATATTCACATTGAGCCTCAAGTGGATCATTACCTGATCCGCCTACGTGTGGATGGTCGCTTACAGCAGTTTGGTAAACGCTTCTCGCTTTCGGAAGGAAGCTCTTTAGTTAGCCGTATTAAAGTGATGTCCAATCTTGATATAGCGGAAACACGTATGCCGCAAGATGGTGGTGCGGACCATGTGACGCCTTACAATATTGAGTTTGAAATGCGTGTCGCTACAGCCCCTACTAAACATGGTGAAAGGGTTACGCTTCGATTATTAGGCACTGACAATCAGCTGTTTACTTTAAAACAGTTGGGGATGTCGGATGAAACTTTAGATCAGTTTGGACGAGTGATCGCGCAGCCCCACGGTATTGTGTTGATCACAGGGCCGACGGGTAGCGGTAAGTCCACCACTCTCTATGCCGCACTTTCACAACTGAAATCTGAAAGCACCAATATATTGACCGCAGAAGACCCGGTCGAGATGGTGGTTGAAGGTGTTTCGCAGGTACAGATGAACGCGAAAGTTAATTTTGCATCTGCATTACGTAGCTTTTTACGTCATGATCCCGATGTCATTATGGTCGGCGAGATTCGAGATGCAGAAACCGCAGAGATCGCTCTTAAGGCGGCTAACACCGGTCATATGGTGTTATCGACTCTACATACTAACTCTGCAATTGCGAGTATTACGCGCCTTAAAAATATAGGTCTAGAGCCTTTTATGATCGCTTCGAGTCTACAAGGCATTGTGGCCCAGCGCTTAGCTCGCAAGCTTTGTCCGCATTGTAAGTTAGAGATGCCAGCTGATTATTCAGAGCTAAGTGCACTCGGTTTAGATATGGATCAGTCGATCTCCTTATATCATCCACAGGGTTGTTCATTATGTGATGGTACTGGCTTTAAGGGGCGTATCGCATTTTTTGAAACCCTTTGGATCGATGATTTCCTTCGTGAGCTAATTACGAAAGGTGGGGATGAACAGCAGATACGTAAAAACGCACAGCATTATATAAGCCTTGTTAGTGATGGTCGTGCAAAGGTGTTGCAAGGGTTAACCAGTTTGGAAGAGCTACGTCATCTAGGTTTAGCTAATCAGTTAGTGGAGGATGATGTATGAAGTTCTCCTACAACGGAATGACGACGGCAGGTGAAGTAAGCAGTGGTAGTGTGTCAGCTGTCGATCATGATGCTGCGATCGCTAAACTGCAGAAGAAGGGTATCTACATTACGGATATCCGAGAAAGTGCATCTACGGCTGATAAAGGAAAGTTAAGTGGTGATGCCCTTGAGCAGCTTGCCGCTATTTTTCCGGTTAAAAACTCTCAAAAAATATTCTTCTTTCGTCAGTTTGCTCTAATGATTCGCTCGGGGCTTTCGGTAACAGAAGGGTTGAATATACTCAGAGGGATTCAGAAGGGCCGCATGCGCATGATCATTGATGACTTGAGTGATCAGATCAGTGCGGGCCGCTCATTTTCACAAGCGCTGGAAAAATACGAAGCTATTTTTTCGCCTTTGGCGCTGCATATGATTCGCAGTGCAGAAGCCAGTGGTGAGCTAGAACCTGCCTTAGTACGCATAGCCGATTTCATGGAGCGTCAGGCAGAAACCAAATCCCAGCTTATTAGTGCGATGACTTATCCGGCTGTAGTTCTGTTGATGACGATCGGTATCTTCATCTTCCTGATGACTACAGTGATACCTAAGTTTGCAGCCTTCTTTGAAAAAACGGGACGAACCCCACCGCCAGAAATGCTTCAGATGATGGGCATCTCTCATTTTCTTCAGCATTCTTGGTGGTTGATTGTATTACTGCTAGTGACGTTATCCGTTGCCATAACGGTTATTTATAAAAACCCTAAAGGGCGTTTGTGGATCGATCTCTTTCTTTTAAAAACCCCGTTGATTGGAACGATGATCTCTGCAAACTCTATGTCGCAGATTACTTGGGGTTTAAGCAGTATGTTGCAGAGTGGGATCTCAGTTGTTCAATCATTAAAAATTGTCAGCTCACTGATTAATAATCAAATGATCGCTCGGGATATCTCTCGTGCAGCGGAAGATATTCTTCAGGGCGGCGATATGGGCAGTAGCTTTCGTAAGCCCCATATTGAAGGGCTCATTCAAGAGATGACTTTAGTTGGTGAGCGCACTGGTAATATGGTCCAGGTGATGAAGGATGCTGGCAAGTTTTATGAAGAACGTGTGCGCTCTATCACAAAGGCCTTAGCAGGGGCGATGGAACCTATATCAATGTTGTTGATTGGGGGCGTCGTAGGTTACGTCTATTTTGGCTTCTTTAAATCAATGTTTGCGGTATCAGGTTAATTACTTATGAAACGGATTTATCTATTAATCGCACTGTTATCTATAAATTCTGCTTTTGCAGCGGATGTTCTTGTTATGCGTGATCCTTTTAGTGAACCTCAAACGTTGCAAAAGCGAGGGGAGTCTCAGGGGATAAATGAGCTTATCAGTAATTTTGGTAAAGGTTTTAGACGAACCGCAGAAGATATTGAGGTCCCTGAACTGCTGTTTAAAGGTTATGTGGATAGAGGGGAAGGTTTACCCCCAATGGCGCTGATTCAAATTTCAGGTAAGCGCGTGCATATGGTGACGGTGGGTGATGAAATTAATATTGATCCCTCAAATCCGCGTCATGCGATTCGAATTACCAATATATCTAGATTAAGTATTACGGTTGAAGCAGGCCGATTAGGGCAGATGAAGGTGCTGAGATAATGAGGTTGTTAAGTAGAAAAATGATGAAGTTAATCCTGAGTGTTTTCATTATCTTGTGGGCGAATCTCTCTTTTGCAGCGGTCAAAATATCTGAGATTGAATTTTCAGATACTCGTTTAGCCGATGTCGTGCGCACCCTTTCGGAACTGTCTAATTCCAATATTATTGCTACGCCTACGGCCATTAATAAACGCATAACAATCCATCTTAAAAATGTCACAGAGATTGATGCGATCAAATCAATCTGTCGTATCAGTGATCTTTGGTATCGCTACGATGAAGATACAAATACATACCGAATTATGGCGCGTGAGGAATATACCCGTGATTTAGTGGTACGGGAAAGTCAGCGTATAGAAGTGTTCCGTCTGCGTAATGCGAATGTGAAGATTATCGCTCAGGCGATAGAGGACCTTTATGGTGACCGGGTTGAGCTGTCATTAGGGATTGAAGCAGGAGCCTCCAATTCCTCTTCATCAAATAGATCAAGTAGTAACTCCAGAGATAGTCGTTCTCGAAATAGTTCTTCTAGCAGTAATAACCGAAGTACGGCAGTAAATAACGCGCCGCAGCTCTCATTGGCGCAGGTCGAGCAGTTAACTCGCCAAGCTTCTAATAATGGAGTTTCGTTAGCTCCCAACAGTTTGCAGGCTGTAACCCTTAAAGCGCAGCCTATCTATATTACGGTTAACAATGAACACAATATGATCATCGCGCGAACTGATGATGATAAGGTACTTTCATCGATTGGCAGTCTTGTGAAAAAGATGGATATACCGGTGCCGCAGGTAATGTTAGAGATGAAAATCTTAAGCATTACCTTAGGTGATGACTTTAACTCGATTTTTAATTTTGAACTGATGCCTTCAGGTAATAATAAGTCAACTCAGCCAATATCTTTGGGAAACAATGCTCTGTTTAATTCGGGTTCATTTATCTATGAATTTTTAAATGACAGCCTGCGCGCTAATATTGAGTTTCTAGAGGAAAATAAGCGCCTAAAAATTCTATCGAATCCGATGGTTCTTGCCTCTAATCACCGTCAAGCCGATCTGTTTATTGGTGAAGAAAGTATCATGACCCGTGGTTTTACCTTTAATCCGGCGACCATTGAAGATGGCATTGTAATTTCACCTGCTTATGTTGAAACAGATACTGAGCTGCGGGAGATCGGTATCTCTTTAAGAATTACGCCTCGTATTAACAGTGATGGCTCTGTTTTGTTAGATCTAGAACAAGAGAGCTCAACGTTGAATCCAGGTGGGGGAACTGTTCCAGTGTCAGATGGATCGGGTAACGTTGTTAACCTTGCAATAGATACAGTCAATACATCGCGTTTACGTGGAATTGTTGCCGCTCAGAATAATCTTACCGTAGCAGTGGGTGGTTTGATCCGTACATCCGTGTCTAAGAATGAGCGTAAAGTGCCTTTGTTGGGTGATGTACCTGTTTTGGGTAAGGCGTTTACCAGTACAATTGAAAGTGAAGAAGAAACGGAGATGGTATTGTTGATTACGCCGCGTATTTTGAATACGCCAAAGAGCAGTGTACGTTTAGAACGACAAGATAATCGCTTCTACCAACAGATGAATCAGGGCTTCCCTGATCCTAAACCTGCTGAACCGCGTTTTTTTAAACCGAAAACTGAGCCATTAGTGCCTATTTCTGTGTCGGATACGGCGCCTAATTTGAAAACCGAGGCTCAACTTCAACAATCGCCAGAGCTGCAAATACAAAGAGCTCAGCCAGTAAAAAGAGCTCAGCCCGTAGCTGCGCCTAAGCCTATACAGTCTGAGCAAGAAAATGCTGCTCAAGATTGGTTTAAGTCTAATGGCGCGGTGATGAACGGTGCAGGCTAACGTACAGATTTAGAAAGGCGATTTAGAAGATCGATCTAGAAGACCGGTTTTGAAGACAGATCTAGAAGGCAGATCTTGAAGGTAAATAGCGCCTTGTATAAACGCTTATTTCACTGATCATCATATTACAGAGAGTTAGCTTATAAACTAACGCTCTGTAATATTTTACTAATCCCAGCTTTTTTAACCTCTTCAGCCTGATCCTTATTTTTTACCAGAATAGAACCGCTAAAAGCCAAAGCATTAAGTGATATGCCAGCATAACTTTCTGATGAACGTGGAACAACTAACATCCATTTCTGAGTTAAGAGTAAGTTATAGGCAGGTAGTTGTTCTGAATGCTCAGAATCAGTAAAACAATCTAACCCTAAAGTCATTCTTAAACGATCATATAAATGCTTGAGTTGTATAGCGGCGTCTTTAGCTTCATCTTCACTTTTGTTTGGGTCAAATAGGCCAGCAGGCAAGGCGAGGGCCGCATGTTTAAAAGGCAGTGTCTCTAATTCACGTGGTACTTCATCGTTTAGCATCTCTAGTTGCGGATTAAGTCCTACGAGCTGATTTATAGAGTCGGGCGCTTTAATCAGCTGAATATGTTTATGCTGTTGGCTGGCTCCAGCGGTTTTTCCGCCGTTATAAAACGCGAGGGCAGGGGCCGCGGATAAGCATTCATGAAGCGCATTAAAGTCCTGTTGATGCAGCACTGAAATCTGCAACTCAAACTGTTGGGTAACAAGCAGTAAGTGCTGATCTAACACATTATATTTATTTAAAAGGCATTTATGATTGGGGCCAATATTAGTCACAAAAAGTTCTGAATCATGCTCTAGAAAGGGATTTCTTTTAACGCTTGCTTCTAAACTGTTTTGATCCGTTTTAGTAAAGGTGGGGGACTGTTTTTCACCGAGGTTTTCAAGCGTTCTAATGTAGAAAGTAAGCCCTGCTTCTGTAACAGTCTCCACTGAAGCTTGGTAACTAAGAAGTGCTTTTGATTCGTAAGCCGCTTGGGTGACTTTAGCGGCTTTATCCCAGAGCTCTGATAGCATAAGGTTTTCTCCTGTAGAGTGCATTATACTGATGCTTTATAGCTCTATATCCTGACTAATCAGGCACAAGTTATTATCTCTATATGCGAAAAATTATAAAAATATGAAACGAGTCAATGCTTCATTAAAAGCTAAAATATTACTTCTTTCAATCTTGCCGCTGATCTTGGTAACGGTCGCGATCACTATGATCAGCTTAAGCCAAGCTCGTATTTTGTCTGAGCAAGAGATCAATACCTTCGAAGAGAACCTGTTGAACTCTAAACACCAAGAGTTACAACATTATGTTGCTCTGGCAATGAACTCGATAGCTTATATTGTGGATAAAGCCGAGCCGGGTGACAAGGAAGCTGAAGCTGAAGTTAAGCGCATTCTGCAAGGCTTAACTTATGGCGATGATGGTTACTTCTTTCTATATGATCGTGAAGGAACAAACTTAGTTCATCCCATTCAGCCAGAATTAGTTGGGCAAAACTTAATCGACTTACAAGATACCAACGGTAAATATGTAATCCGTGATCTTATTGACCTTGCAGAAAAGGGCGGAGGTTTTTATCGCTATCTGTGGCGTAAACCTTCTAAGGGTGATCTTGAGGAAAAATTAAGTTTTGTCGTCAATGTTCCAAAATTTAACTGGATGATGGGGACTGGACTATACATTGATGATATAGCCAAAGAAGTAGCGGATATACGCTTAAAAGTAACCCGCAATATCCGAAATACCTTTTTCACTGTTGTCGTTATCTTATCTGGAACCGTTATTGTCATTGCATTGGTGGGGGTTGCTATTAACATGCATGCATCCCAATTAGCGGATGAACGCTTACGGGAATTAGCGCATCGCTATGTTCAGTTTCAGGTGAGTCAACGCAGAAATTTTGCTCGAGAGTTGCATGACGGTATCAATCAATTGATGGTATCGGTGAAATTTAGGCTAGAGTTAGCACGCGATAAGTTAGTTAAAAAAGATGATTCAGCTGTCAATGATATTAATAAAGGCTGTGATGTTCTGAATATGGCGATCCAAGAAGTTCGGCGCATCTCCCATGATTTAAGACCGATCCAACTAGATGATTTAGGCCTTGAATCTGCTTTACACAGTATGACCAATGACTTTTCTGAGCGAACCTCAATTGAGATGAACGTTCTTTTAGAGCTTCCCGAGCAACGTTTGCCTGACGATATAGAGATCTCTCTGTATCGTATAGCGCAGGAAGCTCTCATGAATATAGAAAAGCATGCAGAGGCAGGGCATGTCGGCTTAACTATATGGTCACGTGAAGGCTATATTTGGATCGAGGTCTCTGATGATGGCAAAGGTTTCACCCCTGATAAAGATGATTCAGGTATAGGCCTGTTAAATATGCGTGAGCGTACAGAACTTTTAAGTGGTCGCTTTAGTTTAAAAAGTCGGGTAGGTTCAGGCACACGACTCAAAGCTGGGTTTGCAATTCTCTAGGAGTAGATAGACACAATGCTTAAAGATAAAGAGATTCGGGTATTGCTGGTGGATGACCACCCTCTTGTTTTAGATGGAATAAGTGCCCGTCTAGAAGGCGAACCCTCCCTAGAGATTGTAGGTATGGCGAATGATGGAAAGCAGGCATTAGAACTCGCTGCTGAACTTAAGCCCGATGTGGTCTTAATGGATATCTCAATGCCCGTGATGAATGGGTTTGAGGCATCAGAACGATTCCACGCTGAACAGCCAGATGTCAAAGTCTTAATCCTAAGCATGCATGATGACCGAGAATATATTCTTAAACTCATCAAATGCGGCGCGGCGGGCTATGTCTTAAAAGATGTCTCATCTACAGAGCTCATCTCCGCAATCGAAACCGTATACGGTGGCGGCACCTATTTCAGTTCCGGTGCTTCGCAATCCCTCTTTAGCCAGTTTGATCAAGAACGGGCTGGCACACCTAATGTTGTTCAAGAAGCTCTGACAGGACGTGAAAAGGATGTCTTAAAGCTTGTCGCTGAAGGCAACAGCAATAAAGAGATAGCCCGTACTTTAGATATCTCTGTAAGGACTGTTGAAACCCATCGTCAAAATATAAAGAGTAAACTGGATATACATACCGCAGCAGGTTTGACTCGTTACGCGATAGAAAATCAGTTAGTGGATTAAGTGGTTTTTTCTCTAAGCACACTAATTACTTAAATTCACAGAAGAAATATAAACTAAGGCTTGAAGCCGCTAAGCGGCTGAGTATAATAGCCAGCGTTGCTTCCACAGTGAAACAACCACTCTAGGACTATAGCTCAGTTGGTTAGAGCGCTACCTTGACATGGTAGAGGTCGGCAGTTCGAATCTGCCTAGTCCTACCAACCACGCGGCCTGCGGGGTTAGGGGTTGCTAACTTGGTGCGCTTGAAATACATGTTTTAGGGTTAAAAACGACCGATTTTACCCGATTTCACCTTGTTTTTGTTACACACTTACAGCCCTGATTATCCTCATAAATTACCGAAAAAGTGTGTCGACATCAACATCTCTTAGATTTACTTTCTGATGTACTCTCTAGATTGCTACTATTTGCAGTTCATGTCAGAAGGGAATGTAAGACATGGATGCCATGAACACCGCTTTTGCGAAAGCTGTGGACTATTTATCCTCGATTATTTTTATACCTGCATTGATATGTGCTGTTTTTGTTGAATTAGGTCCTTTTGTGCAGAGTCAATTTGGGCTTGGACTGTTACCTACATATTTAATAGCTTTATGCGTTGGAGCTGTTTTAGTTCTAGTAATCCTTTTCCTAATATCTGAAATCGGTATCCGATTGTTAGTTTAGTTATTCTTTTTTTTTTTTTGCGTTTTTTGCTTAAAGACGATGCTATTATTTTCTTCTTTATTTAAGGGGGAGTAGTAGTACGGAACAAATGACTAACAACGATAATCAAGAACCTAAATTGATGAAAATCTCTCAGTTTAGAGAAACGTTTTTTGCTGAAGGGTCAGCCCCAACTGTAAAAACGATAAAAAAGTTGATATTAACAGGTGAGCTTACAGGTAAAACACTGGGTAGCACTCAGTACGTTGTTATTGATGAAAAAGTCACTACCTACGATCCAACTGTATTTGAAGAGTATTCTGAGGAAGCCATTGAAGAAAGTTTTCAGAAGCTATCTACCAAGGCTCTTGCCATCTATACAGATTTCATAAAATGTGATTAGAAAACCTATGGACGGAGAATGAAAAACTCTGTTGGTATAGAGTTATTTATGCTGTCCTTTTCCATGTTTGCAGTAACTGAGGAAACGACAATCGCTTCCTAAAACTAAATCATCTGAAATATAAAGGTAAATTAATATGAAAAATTTCAAAATGTTGCTAGCCATTGCTGCACTCACAGTATCTTCGTCGTTGTTTGCTCACGGTATGATGAACGGTAGCTATCCACAAGACGGAGCCATGATGATGGAGCCTACCGATAGAGTTGAAGTTAATTTTGCCAAACCAATGAAATTGGTCAGTCTCAAGGTTGTTGATTCTGGTGGCAAGCCAGTATCAATTGATTTTAAACGCTCTAAAGAAGCAGGGACTTCATTTAAAGCGATGGTACCGAATTTGAAATCAGATACATATAAAGTGCATTGGAAAGCCATGGGTGGTGACGGTCATATGATGAAAGGGTCGTTCGTTTTCATGCAGCACTAA
>DJLT01000104.1 GCA_002435145.1 Neptuniibacter sp. UBA6509 | reverse complement strand
TCGTTGTATAGGATGAGAACCGTCTTTTGTTTTTAAGGAGAGGTTCGACTCGGAAGGCGAAGCCCGCAGAACGCTTTTCTTTTCAAATCAGGTAGCTTCTGACGATAACCCGAAGGGCATGCGTAGCGTGATAGTAATCCTATACGCCTTATTTGATCAGCCACTTAAAGAGTCCAGACCTGAGCTGGTTTTTTTGTGCCTGAAATAAGCTACGTATCGTTGCGCAATAGTAATCTTATATGTCTCATTCGATCAGCCACTTAAAGAATCTAGTCTTGAGCTGGTTCTATATCCCTTATATTTACCCTATCAATTATCTTCTTTTGCTTTTCTTTTATTCGATCCAGCCCGTTCTTTTTTTTAAGGCTGAATTAGTTTTTTGTCATTAAGTTTTAGCATTATGTCTTTTTAATCTAATATGCATATTGCCTACTTTTTATATAACTATATATTTTATGGGTATCTATGCGGTTTTATGTTGGTTTAGACAGAACTGTCAGTCAATAAGACAGTCATATAGTTTTAATAGTTTTGGGTGAGGGGTGATCATGATTGATCCCGATCAGTGGGTGTTAGGCAAAGATGAGGGGTTAGTACCTCTCGCTAAATGGCAGAAAACGGTTGATGTGATGGCACGTGTTTTTGGTGCCCCTGCTGGTTTCATTGTTCAGTATAAACCTGAAGGTTACCAAGTTGTTATATCGAGTGATCAGGAATCGAACCCTTACGATCCAGGAGTTATTATTCCCCCTGATACGAATATCTTCTGTAAAAAAGTGGTCGAGCAGCAAGAGGTGCTTTATGTAGATGATGCGCCGACTGAGCGTTGTTGGGATACAAACCCTGAAGTTGCTAATGATGGCTTTCGTTCATATTTAGGTTTGCCTGTTTCTTGGCCCACCGGTGAGCCATTTGGAACTATCTGTGTGATGGATTTTAAATCTACAGATTATAAGCAGGCATATGTTGACCTAGTATCTGAATTGAGGGATTTGATTGAAGCGGATCTAGAAATTCTATCCCAGTATCAAGTGATATCTAATCTAGCAATGACCGATGAACTGACAGGATTGTATAACCGAAGAGGGTTTAATTCGGTGGCTAAACAATGCTTAGCATTGTCAAAACGATCTGATCTATCCTTGGGTCTCTTGTATCTGGATATGAATGGCTTAAAGGGAATTAATGATACACAGGGGCATGCGGCAGGGGATGATGCTCTGAAGCGCTTAGCGGAGGTTCTTGAGGGGATTATTAGGGAGGACGATATAGCTGCCCGTTTGGCTGGTGATGAGTTTGTCGTGCTGGCGGTAGTCCGCAATGTTGAGCAGTTAAATCAAACTTCCCTGCGATTATCTGAAAGGCTAGATGCTCACGATTTAAGTGTGAGCGTAGGCGCCGTATTTATTGATGATAGTCATAAATCTTTAGACTATTGGCTCGAAGAAGCTGATCGACGAATGTACAGTGATAAACAGTCATAATTATAATTGATGTTTCAGTGTAGGTGAGAGTGCTTTAAGAGTGCTTCAGTAGATATATTCAACCGCTGTGATCTCATAATAGCATTCACTGCCATCGGGCTTTTTAAGGCAAACCTCATCCCCTAATTGCTTTTTTAAAATCAATTGAGCAAGGGGGGAATCCATAGAAATATAGTTGGAACCTGCATCGATCTCATCGGGCCCAACAATGCGATGCTTTTTTTCTTGTTCATCTTCATCAAGCAGCGTGACCCATGCGCCAAAGAATACGGTGTCTTGCTTATCAGGAGTGGGTGCTCGATCAACCACGACCATATCTTCTAAGCGCTTAGATAGATAACGGACTCTGCGGTCTATTTCGCGTAGTTGCTTTTTTCCATAAATGTATTCGGCGTTTTCGGAGCGATCACCTTGGGCGGCTGCTTCCTTCACGGATTGGGTGATCTCTGGGCGCTTTATTTTCCAAAGGTACTTAAGCTCTTCGTTTAATCGAGTATAGCCTTCCGCTGTAATGTATTTAGAGCTACGCGGCTGTGGGGGGCGCCATCTTCCCATGAGTATCTATTTCCTTAGTTTTTCATATTTATTTTAAAGAATTCTAACGTTTGGTCGATAAAAACGGGACATCAATTAAATATTTTTTTATTTAAAATTCGAGTCTAATGAGAACTGAGCAAATTCAAACCAGAATTGAGGGCTATACCTCCACTTTGAGCCATGCGGTTCAGAGCGGTAGTGGTGCGCAGTTCTCAATGTTGCTGAGTTTGATTCACTCGAATCAGGCACTCATTAAACCTGAAGCTGTGGCTGAGGTTAGTGCTGGTGAATTTAAGCTTCCTGAAGCAAAGGGAGGCTACCCTGACGTTAATGAACTACATGATGGGGTTGTCACTGAACGTTTAAATACGGCTGTTCATGAGGGCTTGGTAGGCGACTTTGCCTATGTGAACGGATACCTCTATACCCATAGCAATACACCGCGCCAGCAAGGTTTACCGTCGGATGAATATGCTAAGGTTGCACTGATGTCGACCGGACAGCTATTGATTGATGAGATTGAAGAGTCGAAGCAGCAGATACGGGTAGCTGCATAGTCTGCTGTTAGTTTTCTAAGCTGCCGTGATAAGCAAATGGTTACTTCTTTTTAGCTGGCTTGGGTTAAGTCTGCCACTGTATCTTTTCTTCAGCGTTATCTTCTACTTTCCAGTACTCATCCGGATCATCACCGTCATTCCAGCCAGAGGCGATGCAGCGTATTTGAGTCTCTAGCTCTTTAGATGCTGCGTGGGCACACTCCAGATCCGTTGCCCAAGGGCTTGTATCAGATTTTAGCCAGACACTTGTCCAAGCTTTACCCGCTACTCGTTCATGGATCAGCGTTTCAACGTTATTGTCTTGAAAGGTCAGCGTGAATTCGTGAATGTTGTTTTTGGACGAAGTGCACTCTAACTGGTCTGCATGTGACTGAAGCCACTCCTGAATCGCTTCTAAGGAGCGATTTTTAACGTATATCTCGATATCAGGGTGTCGGGTATTAGTCATGTTTGTCGTCGCTTATAAAACGGATGATGCGTAAAACGCTGAGGCTAAGATAGCCAATAGCTGCCAGTATGATGCCGACACTTAATATGATCAAGCCAATAAGGCCAAGAATCTCTTGTGATACTGAGCTTTTGAATGCGAATTCCGCGGCTCCTAGTATCAATAAGCCGATAAAGAAAGTGACGAAGCCAATACCAAGGATGACCAGGTTTTGCCTAGGGTTATCGGCTCTGCGGTACAGCCATTGTTTTAGTTTATTCATCGGCGTGTAAACACACCTAAGTTAACGTCCAGCGTCAGTGTCAGCTTTTCTTGTTGGCAGATGCTGGATTTAGCTTCTGCTGGAAGGCGTTGACTGTGTGGGGTCATGGCTAGCAGTGTGCTGATTTGATCGCTTGAATCAAGCTCAAAGGTGTAGCTGACAGTTTCGATCTTAGATAGCTCAAAAAATTCATCGAGTGTTGCAACCGGATCAAAATGACTGGTTTTAATCTCTTTGTAGATGAGTTTGCGTAGCTCAATTAGATGTCGTTCTCCCGGCCAAGCGACCAGCAAAGTGCTACCCGGTTTCATCGGTTTTGAGAAGGCTTCAGGCATGAGTCTACTAAACAGAACCAGCTGTAGATCTAAGCTTTGTTCTGGGAGTGGGATATCAGCGCCTGAAGCGACTAGCCATGTGGTTGTCTTGCTTTGTTTGCATGCGGCTTTGACGGCATGTTTGGAGATGTCTAAGCCTGTAATAGATGCCGAGGTACCCATATTTTCTTTAAGCGCTTCGGCAAGGCGTGCAGTGTAATAACCTTCACCGCAGCCCATATCCAAGATGTGGGGTTCAGATATATCTTTGACTGATTCTAGCGCTAATGAATTGATGCGCTCAGATAGTGTCTGATAATAGTCTTGCTCTAAAAACTCACGACGAGCTTGTACCATCTCTGGATTATCGCCTGGATCTTTTGAGCGCTTTTTATGCGCTAACAAAAGATTCCAATAGCCCTGTTTAGCGGCATCAAAACTGTGATTGTTTTCACAGCGAAGGTTTTTAGCCTGCTGGGTAAGTTCTGATTTACAAACAGGGCAGGTGAGTTGCATCTAAGGATGGTTCCTTATCTTAAGTTTTAGTATGAGTTATCAAGATTTAGCCAGTAAGCGGGCTAGAATGTTTTCATACACGTCAGATAGGGTATCCAGGTCTTTACAGCTTACGCGCTCATCTAACTTGTGAATCGTTGCGTTGATAGGACCTAACTCGACAACCTGTGCACCGGTAGGAGCAATGAAGCGTCCATCGGATGTTCCACCGGAAGTGGATAGCTCGGTCTCTGTACCTGTGATCGCCTTAATCGAGTGCTGGCATGCTTCAACTAGGTCGCCTTCAGCGGTTAAGAATGGATTGCCTGAAAGCACCCAATCAATATCCCATTCTAAGCCATGCTTATCTAAAATATCGCGTACACGAACCTTAAGTTCATCGGCTGTAACTTCAGTAGAAAAGCGGAAGTTGAACATGATATCGACATGTCCAGGTACAACGTTGGTAACGCCTGTGCCGCCATTGATGTTTGAGATCTGAAAGCTTGTTGGCGGGAAGAAGTCATTACCCTCATCCCATACTTCAGCTGCTAGTTCTGCTAAAGCTGGCGCTGCCATATGGATTGGGTTTACCGCTAAATGTGGATAAGCTACATGACCTTGTACGCCGCGTACTGTCAGGGTCGCACCTAGAGAACCACGACGACCGTTCTTGATTACATCACCTACATGCGTAGTGCTGGACGGTTCGCCAACGATACACCATTTAATTTTTTCATTGCGTGCTTCAAGGTGGTCAATTACACGTGTTGTGCCGTTCACCCAGGGGCCTTCTTCATCACTTGTGATAAGAAGTGCGATGGAGCCTTCATGGTCTGGGTGATGTTCAATAAAGCGTTCTAAGGCGGTCATGAAAGAGGCAATGCTGCCTTTCATATCAGCTGCGCCGCGTCCACATAACATGCCTTGATCTATCGTGGCTTCGAAAGGTGGAAACTCCCAGCGCTCTTCCGGGCCGGATGGGACTACATCTGTATGGCCCGCAAAACAAAATACAGGGCCAGAATCACCGCGGCGTGCCCAGAAGTTTGTTACTTCTTCAAAAGGCAGGCGCTCAATCTTAAAGCCCAAAGCTTCTAAGCGCTCAATCATCATCTCTTGGCAGCCGGCGTCTTCAGGAGTGACGGAGCGACGACTGATAAGGTCTTTTGCAAGTTCGATTGTTGCTGAGTGTTTCTGGGTCATAGGGGTATCCGTTTGGAAGGGCGTGATATGAAGAAAGGCTAAAGCTGGAGGCTAAGCGTTATGAACGATACTTAAGCAATACGGAGCTTAGTAAGGATGCCGAGTTTACTGAAGTAAATGAGCATTCCGAACTAAGCCCCAACGCTGAATAAGCAAGGTAATAGCTTAGAGCCAGTTTTTAGTTGTGCTTGTGAAGCTCTTCGTTAAGCTCAATTGCAGACTTGTTCGTTTTAACTTCGATACGACCATTCTGAGAGTTGCGACGGAACAATAGATCAGGTTTACCTGCAAGTTCAGCGGCTTTAACTGTGCTGACTTCATTGTTCTGATCATCAAGGATAGTCACTTTAGAACCCGCTGTTACATAAAGGCCAGCTTCTAAAGTACAACGGTCGCCCATAGGAAGACCAAGACCTGCGTTAGCGCCTAATAGGCAGTTTTCACCAACAGAGATTACAACGTTGTTACCACCAGAAAGCGTGCCCATTGTTGAGCAGCCGCCACCAAGGTCTGAACCGTTGCCGACAACAACACCAGCAGAGATGCGGCCTTCGATCATGCTAACGCCCATTGTGCCTGCATTGAAGTTTACAAAGCCTTCATGCATTACAGTCGTGCCTTCACCTACGTGAGCACCTAAGCGAACGCGAATAGCATCACCGATACGAATACCTGTTGGTACAACGTAGTCAGTCATTTTAGGGAATTTATCAACAGAGCTAACGCTTAGAATACGACCTTGAGCGCGTGCTGCAAGCTGACGTTTTGGAAGGTCATCTAAAGATACAGCGCCTTCATTAGTCCAAGCTACGTTAGGAAGTAGGCCGAAGATGCCAGTCAGGTTAATGCCGTGAGGCTGAACTGAACGCTGTGAAAGTAGCGTTAGTTTTAGGTAAGCTTCTGCCGTTGTTGTAGGTGCTTCGTCTGTTTCAAGGATACATACCACCAATGCTTGGCTTGTACCTTTTAGGATCTCAACAATTTCAGCTTGCTCTTCTGCATCGACAGACAAAAAGGCAGCTTCAAGATCTTTTAACTGAGGCTCCTTGATTTCGATTGCCGCGTTACCGCCTTCGTAACCAATTTTTCCTGCAACTGCATTTACAATCGCATCATCAGCATTAAGGATCGGTGCATTGTAATAGACTTCTAATAGTTCGCCCGTTGAGGATTTTGTACCTACACCTAAGCCGAATGCAAAATTAGCCATGTTGATCTCCAGATTTCAAATTTTATAATTCGTTTTGCTATGTTAGAGAATTAACCCAACAGAGCGGAATATTCTGTATCTTTAAAGCCTACCTTGCGAACAGAACCGGTATCTAATAGCGGTCGTTTAATCATGGCAGGGTGCTGAAGCATGAGCTCAATAGCCGATGCTTCATTTATTGATTCTTTTACTTCGTCAGACTGCTGGCGCCAGGTTGTTCCACGTTTATTGAGTAGTGTTTCCCAGCCTAATTCTGATGCCCAGCTTTTAAGCTGATCCGCATCTAAACCATCTTTTCTGTAATCGTGGAAGCGGTATTCTATCTGATTCGCTTCAAGCCACTTCTTAGCTTTCTTGATGGTATCGCAGTTAGGTATTCCATACATAGTAATCATCAGTGTTGGATCCTATTAAAGTGCTTCAATGTATTCACGAATGCGTTTAGCTGCTTCTACGCATTCATCAACAGTAGCGACTAAGGCCATGCGGACATAACCAGCACCCGGTAGCGTGTTGTCAGTATCACGAGATAAGTAACGACCAGGTAATACGGTCACATTCTGAGAAGCAAATAGACCTTGTGCAAATTTATCATCAGCGATAGGCGTTTTTGCCCATAAGTAGAAACTCGCTTCCGGTTTCTTCACATCCATAACAGGCGCTAGTATTTCAATGACTGCATCAAACTTGCGGCGGTACTGATCACGGTTTTCTAGAACGTGTTCTTCATCTCCCCAAGCTTCAATAGACGCAAGCTGGTGTTGAATAGGCATAGATGAACCGTGGTAGGTGCGGTAGGCAAGGAACGGTTTTAATAAAGCCGCATCGCCCGCAATAAAACCTGAACGTAGGCCCGGCAGATTTGAACGTTTAGAAAGACTGTGCATAACGATACAGTTTTTATAATCGTCACGACCTAATTCAGCACAAGCCTGTAAAAGCCCAACGGGTGCTTGTGCTTCGTCCAGATAGATTTCTGAGTAACATTCATCCGATGCGATAATAAAATCGTATTTGTCAGAAAGAGCGATCAGTTTCTTTAAGGTCTCAAGATTGGTGACTGCACCTGTAGGGTTGCTTGGTGAGCACAAGAATAGCAGTTGGCAGCGCTGCCAAATATCTGCAGAAACGGCGTCATAATCAGGAATAAACCCATTCTCTTCTAAGCAGTTTAAATAGTATGGTTCAGCACCAGAAAGATAAGCTGCACCCTCATATATTTGATAAAAAGGGTTTGGAGATAAAACAAGCGCATCAGGTTTACGTTCAATTGCTGCTTGAGTAAAGGCGAAGATCGCTTCACGCGTACCATTAACTGGTAGCACATGGTTATCTGCCGTCAGGGTGCTTTCGCTTAGCTTGAAACGGTTGGTACACCAGCCTGCAATAGCTTGGCGTAGCTCTGGTAACCCTTTGGTTGTTGGGTAGTTTTCAAGCTTGGCCATATTTTTAATCAGGCACTCGTGCACAAAAGAGGGCGACGGGTGTTTTGGCTCACCAATAGAGAGTGCAATATGATCAAGATCAGCCGGTGGAGTTACTTCAGCCTTTAAAGCTGTCAGTTTTTCGAAAGGATAGGGCTGTAGCAGACTTAGATCGCGATTCATACTGGTCCTTGAATTCCCATATTAGGGATGTTTGCGAAAACAAAATGCAGAAAATTAGGGGCAAAATTATATCTGAATTCTTATCATTCTGCGAATAAGCCTGTAGAGCCTATCTATTGCACTATATCTTGCTTGAAACGCCCATAATCACTGGAAAAGTAGGGCTTTTTGTCTCTCCTGCAATGCGTCTGTGGGAATTGGACTATGCTAAACATAAGATCTGCATGAAGGGTTGGTTTAGTTTTATTCTGAAGGAGTGCGTGGGAGGTACTGTTTACGCTGGCTAGGAGGCCATGGATACTTAATTAAATCCTAGTTTTAAACGCTCTCTAAATTAATAAAAGGCACTTTTTATGAATTCAGAAAGACGTATCTATCCAAGGGTGAATACGAGCCTAGTGGCTGAATTAGAATCTTATGATGGGAACTGTATTGATGTAACTCTGCTCAACCTGAGTGTCAGCGGCATGCTGATCGAGGGAGGCAATGAAATTGCATCTTTAAAGCCGCCTGTTGAGGGTACGCCATTGGAGGTGCATCTTCATTTTGGGCTTGATGATCAAGCTGTGCATTGCCATTGTCTGGCTGTGTATATGCGTAGACAATCTCAGGAACATACACAGCTGGGCTTATCAGTCTTGAGTGTTGATCGCCAAGCGCTAAAAGCTATACAGCAGTATATAACTGATAAGTTGATGTAGTTTGCTTGTACTAAAACCTCGTAGCTTACGCCTTGCTAGTACAGCCTTGTAAACTACAATTATATACCTTTTAGAATGTAGGGTTTCTCCGCCATTACAATTCACAGTCCTTCTTTTCTAGTAATACAAGTTTTAGTAATAAAAGTTCTTAGGAATTAGCCTCTTTAGTTTGAGGTGTTAGCGTTTCTGATATTTCTAATTTCCCACGCCCGATTTTTGCACGGGCAGACTCAATTACCGTTAATGTGGCCGGTACAAATAACAGTATTAATACAGTTCCGTAAGCTAAACCAAAGACAATTGAAACAGCCATAGGGATTAGGAACTGGGCTTGTAGTGATGTTTCAAAAAGAATGGGGGTAAGGCCCGCGATAGTGGTAAGTGAGGTTAAAAGTACTGCACGTAAACGTTGGCAGGCGGCTTCAACGATGGCGGCCTCAACAGCGATCCCTTTTCTTCGTAACTCTTTGTAAAATGTCACAAGGACGATTGAATCATTGATGACGATGCCAGAGAGTCCAAAGCAGCCAAATAGGGATAGAATCGTCATGCTTAGTCCCATGACTCCGTGCCCAATAATTGCACCGGTAAGTCCTAGAGGGATGGCTAGCATCACAGCGATTGGCCAACTATAGGAGGCAAAAACCCAGGCGAGAATGATGAAAATAAGGGTTAAAGCGAGCATTAAGCCCAGTTTCATATCATCTAGGGTTTCACGCTGACTTTTGTTTTTGCCCTCAAAGCTAGCGGATACACCATATTGCCCAAGTATCTGCTCAAGTTTTCCTGCTTTTAGATCGGAAATTATTTCATCAGCGTTGGCTGCGGCTTCATCTAAATCCGCCGTTACTTTGATCGATAGCTGTCCATCAACTCGGGTTAACGTATCTAGCCCCTGTTTGGCTCGGAAGTGCACTACATTGCTTAGGGGGGTTGTTCCGCCATTTGGCAGCACGATAGGAAGCTGTTCAATAACGCTTAAGCGATCTCGCTCCTCTTTAGGTAAAAGAATGCGCACTTCAACTTCGTCTCTATTTTGATAGAAGTTTTGCACTTTCAAACCATCAAACGCTGCGCGAAGTTGTCGGCCCACGGCATCGAGTGTTAAACCAGCGGTTTTACCTGCAGGCGTTAGCTCATAAATCAGTTGGGATTTACCAAAGGGAAGATCGTCATCGATATTGGTGAGTCCAACATAGCCTTTTAGCAGCTCTTGAATGCTTAAAGAAGCTTGTTTTATGTTGTGAATATCTGTGCCGGATAGCTTAACTTCAATAGGTTTTCCGGGTGGCCCACTTTTGGCGATATCGATCGAGAACTTCTCAATCCCAGCAGGAAGCACAATGCGTTTTCGCCATTCTGTATTAAATTCACTGGTACTAATTTCACGGTCATCGCCGGGTTGAAGCTCGACTAAAAGCGCGCCAAATTCATCACCTTGATTGCCAGACACTGAGGTCCGAGAAAAAGAGGCGCTTCGTAAACGTTGTAATGAGACTTTGACATTGCTACCGCCTAAGGCTTGGTCGGTTTCAATGAGTGTTTGATCTAAATGGCCAATAAATGCACTGACTTGGTCAGCAGGACTGCCCGCACTGAATTGAACATTAGCAGTCATCGTGTCACGCTCAACCGCAGGGAAGAATGTGAACTTTATACGTCCCCCAGCAAGTAAAGCGATGGCGATGATAAAAATACCAAATGCAGAAGCGATTGTTGCCCAGCGATAATCGACGGCTTTAGTGACTAAGCGCCTAAAAGGCCCCTCTTTAAAGCGGGTAAAACCATTTTCTAAACGAATGCGAAGTTTTGATGGGTGCAGGTCTTCAACGTTTCTAATGCTGTGATGAAGGTGTCCTGGCAAAATCAGAAAACACTCTACTAATGAGGCAAGAATTACGCAGATAACAACGGTAGGGATATCTATCAGAATATTGCCAATTGTGCCGCCAATCAGTAGTAGAGGAAGGAAGGCTGCGATGGTTGTCATGGACGATGCCATAACGGGTGCAAGCATTCGATGAGCGCCGCCTATTGCTGCATCTAAACCGCTTTCGCCCATCTGAACGTGGGTCAGAGTGTCCTCACCCACAACGATTGCATCATCAACAATGATACCGAGTGCCATGATCAGACCAAAAAGGCTGATCATGTTGATACTGCCACCGATCGCATATAGTACAGCCAGCGTTGCCATGAAGGAGACTGGGATACCAACCGTGACCCAGAATGCGACCCTCGCATTTAGAAAGAGAAAAAGGATCAAAATAACAAGAACAAGACCGCCTAAACCATTTTTTAACAGTAGGTTTATACGCTGCTGTACAGGCTGCCAGCGTTCATCATAAGTCACCATCTGAATATCAGCAGGTAGTGTCGGTCGTGTTTCGTCTAACCAGTTGTTCAGTATCTTTGCAGAGGCTAGTGTGTCTTGGCTTTCTGTGCGACGTAGCCGCAGCATAATAGCAGGATCATTTTGATATTTGAGTAGGACCTGACGGTCCTTGATGGTTAAAGAGACATCGGCGATATCACCAAGGCGAATAAGCCGTCCCTCACTATCGGTAATAACAGGAAGCTGCCTAAAACCTTCTACATCCCTCTGTTGACTTAAACTACGAATTTGGCGGGCACCATCCGCCTTAGCTGCGGTGCCTGCTGGAAGGTCTAAGCTTCTTAAACGCACGCTATTAGCAACTTGAGCCATTGTCATATCAAGTTCGTGCAGCTGTGCAGCGGGGAGCTCAATACTTATCTGTTTATCGGGTAAACCGGTGAAATCTACTTTATTAATACCGAGATCAAGTAGTTCATTCTCAAATTTATAAGCGTAAGCCCTTAACTCGTCTAAGCTGCCGTTTTTGCTGCTAATAATCAGACTAGCGATCTGTTCATAGCGGATGATACGTTGGACTAGGGGCTCTTCTACATCGCTGGGTAGTTCATTTCTTACACTGTCTATTTTCTGTTTTACTTCATCTAGAAGATAGTCAACATCAGTATCTTCAGTCACTTCTAGTCGGATAGACGCTGAGCCTTGCTGAGCTGTCGAGTAGAGGGTATCTATACCTGTGAGTGACTTTAGCTCCTCCTCAATAGGCAATATAACTGAATTGGCGACATCCTCTGCAGCTGCACCACTCCATACCACTTGGACGGTAATGACATCTAATTCAAATGAGGGAAAAAACTGGGTGTTTAATTTCTTTAACCCCCAAACACCCGCAAGAATCATTAAAAGCATAAACAGATTTGATGCCACTCGATGACTAGTGAAGGTGGTAATTAAATTCTGTAATGGCCCTTGGTAATTACTCATCAATAGTGCCTTCTTCCACTATTGCTTTTGAAATGTCGTTGACCCTCAATCCGGTAATGGCATTAGGTAACTGAGTAATTACAAGGGTATCGGAACTGGTAATGTTTGGGCTCGATATAAGTACGATAGGCTTGCCGTTTTGATCAATACTGTCACCAATACGTGTGACCTGTACTGCTTCCAAGCGACTATCTATGATTCGGTAGACTCTATCTAAACCATATAGGGCTGTAGGCGGCACAGGGATCACCTGTGCTATCTCGGGTAGATCTACGCTGATCTCTATTGAACGCCCTGTTTCAGGTAGATCATCGGTGTTATTAATTTTAAAGAGTGCATCCACCCCGGCGCGACCGTTACTCACTTCGGCTGCAATTCGATCCAGTTCTAACTCAATGACTTCTCCATTGATCAATCCCCGGGCCGTAATAGGTTTTTCTGACTTTCGGTCTCGTAACAACGGCAGAATTCGATTTGGAATTTGCGCCCTTACTTCTAAGCGATCCAGACTATAAAGCTCTAAAAGTGGATCGCCTGCTCTTACACGATCACCGGGGGCGACACTTAGGCCAGCAACACGACCGATGAAAGGGGCTTTTATTTGTGTGCGCGAAAGGTCAAGTTTAGCGGCATCCAGTAGGCTGGTGGCGCGTAATCGTTGTGACTCTAATTGCTGTAAGCGGTTTGGGTGGTCGGCAATGGCTTGTTCTCGTTGTGTAAGTGACAGCGCTTGTTGTTGGTAGTCTCTGCGCGCCGCATCTAACTTTTCCTGACTTGTTAGTTTTCTTTTGATGAGGTTTTCGTACCGTTTTACGGTTTTGTAGCTTAGTTGCTGCAGGTTTTTCTCAATTTTTAGTGCTTTTAAATCAGTGTTGTAGCGAATTTTTTCTGTTTCTATTTGAGCCAATAGATTATCTACATCTGCTTGTCTTTGCTGGACTGTGAGCAGCACATCACTATCATCGAGTTGAATAAGTAAATCATTAGGGGTGATTTTGCGCCCTTCATCGGTATAAACCTCTCGAACAAAGGCTGTTACCGCCGCAGTCACATTGCTCATCCTAGGCGATTCTACTTTTCCATATAAGCTTAAAGAGGGCTGGTGTAAGCCAGGGGCGGCTGTAATGGTAGTGACGCTCCATACCTTTTCAGCGACGACCTGGGAAGCTGCTTTGGGTTTGTTCATTTTAAGGAGAGCAAATGTAGCAATAGCTACAATGATAATCACAATAGGAAGAATCCATTTGAGATGTGATGGCTGTTTTGTTGATGCTTTGCTCATGCTTTGTTTGTAACCCTATTATCTATAACGAGGAAATTAGGATGCTAACTATATTAGCTGAATAATATATTTCAGTTCACCTAACGTTTCATATCTTTACACTTTAGATTGCCATATTTTTAAAAGTAGAACGGAGGCAGTCTAGTTTTTTAGTCAGGTAAAATAATGTCTTTGCTTCTTCATTGAGTCAGTATTGAAACAGTTTGATTGTTCGCAGTATAGCTCTTTCATATGCTAACTTATTACTCTTGGAAAACCTTAAGGGAAAAAGGTCGGATGCATACAGATAGTGTACGTTGTTTAAACGCAACTGGATTTCATAACATGGTGTACCATGAATGGGGCAGTCGTGATAATGAACGGGTTATCATCTGTGTACATGGCTTGGCTCGTAATAGCCGTGATTTTGATGAACTAGCGCTTGCGCTGTCTCGAGATTACCGAGTTGTTTGTCCTGATATTGTAGGTCGTGGAGAAAGTGATTGGTTGCCACCTGGACAGGTTTACGGAATCCCCCAGTATTTAAATGATATAAACACATTGATTGCTAAATTGAATGTCGATCAGGTGGATTGGGTGGGCACTTCGATGGGCGGGATTATAGGCATGTGTTTAGCGGCTCTTCCTGACTCTCCCATTAAACATTTGGTATTGAACGATATTGGCGCCTTTGTTCCTGCTGAATCTTTACAGCGGATCTCGGCTTATTTAGGTGACAAACGATTTGATTCTCTGCTTGATGTTGAGTCTTACCTACGTGAAACCTATGAGTCTTTCAAAAAATTAACAGACTCTCAGTGGCAGCATCTAGCTAAACATGGCGTTAGATTGTTGGATGATGGCTACGCATTGCATTATGATCCCGCTATTGCTCAAGCGACTATTGATAGCAGTGCCGATGATATCGATTTATGGCCCGTATGGTCAGCGGTTGCTATTCCGCAGCTCCTCATTTGGGGTGAGAGCTCTGATGTATTGCAAGCGGATACAGTGCGAACAATGCAAGAAAATAAAAACTTAGATCTATTCTCGATTCCAGATTTGGTGCATGCCCCTTCTTTAATGGAAGTAGATCAAATGGGTAAGATCCAAGCTTGGCTACGAGAAAACAGAGCTCGCTAAATTTGGATCATTTTAAGTAGCGATAATAATAGAACGATCAAATAACCTTTTTAGGAACTTGAATGAGTGTATTGACGCGTTGGCCACAAGATCAGCTTTGTTTAAGTTATCGAGAGCGGGAAGATGCTGTCGCTGCTGTTGAGAAAGCGTTTGCTTCAACGCTTGAATCATTGAAGGTCGATATCGGTTTAGTCGATATGTTTGAAGCGATCTATGTGCCGTTAGGTGCGTGGTTAACCTGTAAAAAACGGCAGAGAAATGGCCCCTTGGTTGTTGGTATTAATGGTGCTCAGGGCGCAGGAAAGTCGACTCTTTTTAATTTAATAGAAGTGATATTAACGGAAGGGTTTAACCTGAAAGTTGTGGGTTTTTCCATTGATGATCTCTATAAAACGCATGATGAACGTGTTCAGCTTTCGGAGGCTATTCACCCTTTATTGAGAACGCGGGGAGTTCCCGGTACGCATGATGTTGATTTGGGGATCGAAATTTTGAACTCTTTAAAACAGAGTGATGAAAGTACGATTACCAAAATTCCTGTTTTTGATAAATCTACCGATGATCGTTGTCAGGCATCTGTGTGGCAGGAATGGTTTGGTCCTGCGGATGTTATTGTTTTAGAAGGTTGGTGTGTAGGTGCTGACCCGCAACTACCTGAGCTCTTAATGGAGCCGATTAATGAGCTGGAGCGGGATAAAGATCCAAGCGGTTTGTGGCGAGAGTATGTCAATGCTCAGCTTTCAGGCGCATATCAAGAGTTATTCTCTATGATTGAAGTGCTGATTATGTTGAAGGTTCCGAGTATGGATGCGGTATTCGAATGGCGCTCACTGCAGGAGAAAAAGTTGGCGGAGCGTGTGAAATATATTTACGACACTCAGCAACCGACTGAGCACCTGCGTATTATGAATAAAGAGCAAATAAAGCGCTTTATTCAGCATTATGAAAGGCTCACCCGACATATGTTAGATGAGATGCCTGACCGCGCTGATGTTACTTTATGTTTGAATGATAATCACAAAATATCCGAAATACGGATAAACAGCCCTTTGGAGAGTTGTGGGTAATATGAATTTCTTAGCTCGGTTTGCTTTTGTTTCTTTTCTTTGTGTCACGCTCACTGCTTGTCAAAGCGCTTATTACTCAGCGATGGAACAGGTCGGTGTTCATAAACGAGATATTTTAGTTGATCGTGTTGAGGATACTAGGGAATCTCAGGAGGATGCCCAAGAGCAATTTAAAGATGCCTTAGAGCAGTTTAAATCAGTTGTGAGCTTTGACGGTGGGAAACTAGATGATCTCTATAATCGTCTGCAAAATGAATATGATGACAGCGTCAGTGCAGCTGAGGAAGTGAGTAATCATATAGATGAAGTTGAACAGGTTTCCGAAGATCTATTTGAGGAGTGGGAGGAGGAGCTGACTAAATACAGTAATGCTAGCCTGCGTGCGCAAAGTGCTTCGAAATTACGAGAAACTAAAGCTCGTTATGCCGACTTGTTACGGTCTTTAAAGAAAGCAGAAAAACGTATGCCTCCTGTACTGAGTGCTCTACAGGACAATGTTTTATTCCTAAAACATAATCTGAATGCCCGTGCTATAGGCTCTTTGAAGAGTGAATATCAGGGTATTAAAAGTAATATTGATCTTTTGATTGTTGATATGGAAAAAGCAATTACAGAATCAAATCGATTTATAAAACAGATGGAACAGGGCTAATTTCTTTAAAAGAAATGTCCTAGTAAGACGTATTAGAATAGCCTTAAAGGCTACTCTAATACGCTGTAATGAAGATTAAATGATGTGATTTAGATCGGTAAGAACGTCATTGAGGCAGCGCCTTGAACTACGCGGTTAATAGTGCGATTTGTCTTATCTGAGATGATTCTAGCCATAAGATCTTGTATGCCGATTAACTTACCTAGAATACGCTCGTAGCTGTAATTAGTGATGCCTTCTTCCGATATACCATTGCTCAATAGATAAAGCTGACCCTGAGGGTCTTTTCGATTGTTGAGATGCCAAGCGGCAGATTCTAAATTTCGTGCGGAGTTATAGAGCTTTTGCTGGTTCAAATCATCTAGAAAGAATATCTCTTTTTTTCCATCATAAGCCGCATTTAGCATCCCAGTAATACCTGCCATATAAGCGAATACTCTATCGCCTTCGAACTCTTCGGAAAAGGCGAGTGTGACCGCAAGGCTGCCATCGGTATTGTTTAGTTCAGGGAAGCCGTTAGGAAGCCTTTCAATAGGAAAGAGTTGGTCTAAGCGCTGATTTACCGTCATCCCCGCTACTTTTTGAAGCTCTTTGGGGTTTCGTTTATAGAGTTTGATGGTTAACTCACGCGTTAATTTACGCCATTCAGTAAGATTAACGTCCGCGACCATATCAATATCGGATTTGGCAAGGTTCTTCATATCAAATGGCTTGGCATTTTTGTCCATGCAGCCTGATATGAAGCTGAAAACCACAAGTAAATAAATAAAGCGCATAAGATCCCTAAACGTCTAACAAAAAAGCTTTCTAAGCAAACTATATAGATATTATTTAATAAGGTTAAGTAATAGATATATATAGGAAATTTCTCTGGGGTTTTAATGATAAGTTCATCTTTGTATATGTAAGCTTATTCGTCGGTTAACGAAATGCTATAGTGCGCCTTAGATTCAAATCATACAGTCGCTTTATCCTTATTAAAGAGAGTTTTATGAAAGTTAAAGGTGATCTCACCACGACACGCAGAGAGTATATCGCTGAGCCTCTATTGGAAGAGGGGCTGATAACAGATCCGATTGCTCTATTTTCAGACTGGATGGATGCAGCAATAGCTAATACTCCTGATGACGCCACATCTATGACTTTGGCCACCGCAAATTCGTCTGGAATGCCATCTGCTCGTATTGTTTTGTTAAAGCATTTTGATGATACAGGTTTTGCTTGGTATACCGATTACCGAAGCCAGAAAGGTGCAGATTTAGCTGATAACCCACAAGCTGAATTGATGTTTTATTGGAAGGGCTTAGAAAGGCAGGTGCGTATCCAAGGTACTGTGCAAAAATTGGATCAAGCACAAGGCGCTAAATACTTTAATGAGCGGCCTCTAGGTAGTCGTTTAAGTGCAGCGGCTTCATGTCAGAGTCAGCCTATAGAGAGTCGAGAGGCTCTTGAACGAGCGGTTGAGGCTCTAGAGGCACAATATAGCAATGGCGAAATACCGCACCCTAAAGAGTGGGGTGGTTACGCTTTGAAACCTACACGTTTTGAATTTTGGCAAGGCCGTGAGAACCGTTTGCATGACCGTTTTCAGTTTAACCTTGTTGATTCGCAATGGCAGATACAGAGGTTACAACCATGAGTTGTGAGACTGAAAATACAATGGTACGTGTAGAGCCAGAAGCTACACCACAAGCCTGCGTGATCTGGTTGCATGGTTTAGGGGCCGATGGGTATGACTTTAAACCAATTATTCCTTACCTGAAATTATCGGAAGAGATGGCGGTAAGGTTTTTGTTTCCTCATGCTGAAACAATGCCTGTGACCGTTAATGGTGGCATGCCGATGCGTGCTTGGTACGATATTTTAGAGATGAACATCGGGCGCAAGGTTGATAAAACCGCACTGATGGCCTCAAGTGATCGTATCAAAAGGCTGATAGATGAACAGGTTCAAGAAGGGATACCCGCAGATAAAATAATATTGGCGGGTTTTTCTCAGGGGGGCGCTGTCGCCTATCATACCGCTCTTACGTACCCTGTAGCTCTTGCAGGGTTAGTCACGCTGTCCACTTATATGGCGACCTCGGAAGAAATTTCAGAGCAACGTACTGACGCGAATGCAGATATCCCCATTTGGGTGGCTCATGGCATACAGGATGACGTTGTGCCCATCACACTGGGCCAGCAAGCTATGGCTGATTTAGAAACGATGAATTACAGTGCCGATTGGGTGACATACCCAATGGGTCATGAAGTCGTATTGGAAGAAATAGATGCGCTAGGTGGCTGGTTAAAACAGCAGCTAGCTGGTTGATGCTGGAGATAAAGATGAAGATTACAAATGATAAGGTGGTGGCGTTTCACTATGCGCTTGTGAATAGTGAGGGTGAAGTTCTAGATGGTTCTCGTGATCGAGAGCCTCTTCCTTATTTGCATGGCCATAAAAATATAGTGCCAGGCCTTGAAGCGGCTATGACTGATCATGTCGTAGGTGATCGTTTTGAGGTGAAAGTCTCGCCTGAGCAGGGTTATGGCGCCCGCGATGAAGAGAAAGTATCTCTTGTTGATCGTGCGTCATTTGCTGAATTTTCTGAGCTGTCAGAAGGCATGGTTTGCCAGATGGAAGATGAACAGGGTGAGAGTCAGTTTGTTGCAATTACTAAGATAGACAAAGATGAAATAACGGTTGATGCAAATCATCCGTTTGCGGGTCTTGAATTAAATTTTGACGTTGAAATTATGGAAGTGCGGGATGCGACAGTAGAGGAGCTGTCTAATGGGCGAGTGGATCTTTAGATCACTCTGTGCCGTTTAGCTAAAAGGTCATTAGACCCATATCCCGCAAAAACTTGGAGACAAAAATGCGCTTGTTGCTTGCTATTTTAATACCTTGGTTACAGTTTTTTACAATTGGTCGTCCTATTGCCGGCATTATTTGTTTGGTGCTTCAGATTACTTTGGTTGGTTGGATCCCAGCAGCAATCTGGTCGGTATACGCTTTAAGTCAGTATAAAACAGACCAAAAAATAAAGGATGCATTAGATAAGTAGTACTCACTACCTTTCTTAAATGCTCACATCAAAGCCGCTTTCTAGCGGTTTTTTTATGCCTGTCATTTAACCTTTTCTTGCCACTCTAGATCACCAATTTGTACTTTCAGCCATTCAAAGCCAATACGCTTTGCGACGGCAGCTGCGCCATCAAGGCTTTTAAATTCACGTTCTGCTTTAGAGCGTTGAAGTTCCAAAGTAAAAACTTCTTCCTGCTTAGTCACAAATTTAAGTGTCCATCCTCGTGCCATAGAGATAGGAATTGCTTGGCATGAATCAAAAACACCCGCTTTGAATAATAGTCTCACTTCTTTCTCTTGCATCTTCATTTCCTCTCAAATGAATATTCTTTAAATTATATTGATAAGTCTATATTAAATAGTGAATAATCGCAAGTAGATTTCGTTATTTTTATGCATGTAAGTCGTTGAAAAATAAGAAGAAAATAAATAAATTCGGGAGTTGGTTTTGCTATTGAATCTTTCTTTTTAAGTTATTGATATATAAGTACTTTTTTGCGTCTTGGGTGTGGTCGTTTTTGCAGTAAAAATGATGATTTGAAATGTTTTTTATTCATTTTGGTTTATCAATACTTGAATTTGATTTGTCTTTGCTGGATTTGTAAGATTTCGCATTAATTAGGATGCTTTTAGCTAAATGTTTAGTGCTGGATAGATCGATACCTGATGCTTTTGGTAAAGCTCATTTGCATAAAGCCCATTTGTGTAAAGTGCATTGGGAAGGGGAGTGTGAGAAAAACAGATGAGGGTTCTGTTATTCAGAAAGTTACTTAATCAGAAAGTTGCTTCAGATCAATAAAAATATTTGTAGGGTTCCAGGCAGGGCGATTTCTTGAGCTGTATCAATATTTACTAATGTGCAACGGGGTAATCTTCAATTAATGATTTTGAGTGATGAAATAAATTTTTTGAGGGCTTCGTAATGTTTGATGTATACAGTATGGAAACTTTAATTCCTAGTTTAGCGATGATTGCTGTTATGACTGTTGCAATGGTTTGGGGCGGTTTCAAGATTAAAGACCTAATGGAAAACGACCCTAAGAAGTAAATCGAATAAATCGCTGTTGAGGTTGTTGTCACCTTCCCCTATCTGTCAGCGGTCATCTTGCTTACTAAAAGGACCACAATTGTCACTGCTGTCCCATAGTTTTTAA
>DJLT01000075.1 GCA_002435145.1 Neptuniibacter sp. UBA6509 | reverse complement strand
AAAACTATGGGACAGCAGTGGCTTAGTGCTGCTTTTTTGCTAATTATTCCCACTAAAATACGTATAAAGGGTGTTTTCCCACCCAATAGGCCTTAAAATAGCCCTTACTTAATATATTAAGTCAGACATTAGATCTGACCCACCACAGTGTTTATCTCTATGCCATTACCAACACCTAGTGCACGCTCACTACAACACACCCGTCGAGTCATTTGCGAAGGTTTTAAACGCGATGACGGTTTATGGGATATTGAAGCCCATCTTATCGATACTAAGACGTTCCCTATTGATAACCAAGATAGACAAGAAGGCGTAATCTCACCAGGTGAGCCTTTTCACGGTATGTCTGTCCGAATTACCATCGATATGGAGCTCAATATTAAAGACGCTGTCGCCGTTATGGACTACACACCTTTCAATGCGTGCAAAAGCATCTCTGATACCTATAAACAGCTCATTGGCTTACAGATTGCCAAAGGCTTTACCCGCCGAACAAAAGAGCTTTTCTCAGGACACTTAGGCTGTACTCACCTACTGGAGTTGCTTGGCCCTCTTGCGACAACCGCTTTCCAAGCAACACATCAAGAAAGAGAGAAGCTGGAAAACTATTGGCAAGATGGTACGATCAAACCCCCAATGTTAGACACCTGTCATACATTGGCTTCCCATGGGCCTGTAGTGAAAGAGTTGTGGCCTCATTTTCATGAGAGCGAACATAGCGATCAGATCATTGCGACACTCGCGGTTGAATCAACGACACCGAGCACTGAGTTTAGTTAACGATTAACAAAGGGGCATACACTATGCTGATACATCCAAATAAATCTTGTCTTCTTATTGTTGACATCCAAGACAAATTAGTACCAGCTATCCACGAAAAAGAAGAGTTAGTGAACAATGCGCGCTGGCTTGCCGAAATCGCTGCAAAACTTAATGTCCCTGTCTTAACATCAGAACAATATCCTCAGGGCCTTGGTCATACCATCAGTGAGATTGCCGAAGTTACCCCTGCCGATACAGTCATGGAGAAAGTTCATTTCTCTTGCATGTCTGAGCCAAGCTGTAATGAGACGATCAATGCTATCCGTCCCAATCAAGTTGTGATTGTCGGTATGGAGGCCCATGTATGCGTATTACAAACAGCTATTCAGTTAAAACAGCAAGCACGTGAAGTGTATATCGTCGCAGATTGCGTTTCATCCCGTGATCCTAAAGATAAAGCATTGGCATTAGAGCGTATGCGTCAATGTGGAATCTATATCGTAAGCCGTGAAATGGTTGCATTCGAATGGATGCAAAAATCAGGCACAGATACATTTAGAGAGATCAGTAAGAATTACCTGAGATAGAAGCTAGTCATAAAACCGATCTAAACTCAGATTTAGATCGGTTATCCCCTTCCTCAACTAGCTATAAAGTAAAATCTATTCCAATATTACCCCCTTATACTCCGTATAAAAGTTCTACTTTCATAACTTAAAAGTTTAAATTCACGTGCCCTATAATTATTATATTCTATACTTGTCATATCCTTTTAAGCGGTAATCAATATGACCCAGCCTTTGTGGCAGCCCTCTAAGAAAAACGTTGAACAAACCCATTTGTATCACTTTATGCAGGAGATCAATCAATCCCACTCCCTGTCGCTCAGCTCATACTCGACTCTGCATCAATGGTCAGTTACGCATAGCGAACACTTTTGGGAAGATATATGGGATTACTGCCAGGTAATTGGTAGCAAAGGTGAGGGGCCCTATTTAGTGGATGGTGACAAAATGCCGGGGGCGCAATGGTTTCCCTCAGCTAAACTCAACTTTGCTGAAAATTTACTGCGATTTAGAGACGACCACACAGCGTTAATATTCAGAAATGAAAGCAATACACGTATAGAGATCAGCTATACAGAACTTTACGCCCGAGTCACGCAATGTGCATCCGGCTTAAAAGCGCTTAACGTTAAAAAAGGCGATGTAGTTGCAGGGCTTTTACCTAACATTCCTGACGCTGTTATTGCTATGCTTGCTGCAACATCACTCGGAGCAATCTGGACCTCCTGCTCTCCTGATTTCGGCATACAAGGGGTTATTGATCGTTTTGGGCAGGTTAAACCTAAAGTGCTTTTTACCGTTTCAAATTATCTTTATAACGGTAAAGTTATAGATTGCCGCAGTAAAATAGAGGAGATCTCACAGCAGCTTGAAAACACAGAACAAATTGTGTTTGTTCCATACTTAGACGAAGTCCCCCTGCCCGATAACATTCCTGGCGCTTGCACACTTAATCACTTTCTTGATCAACCAAAACAGACGTTGACGTTTGAGCCTATGAGCTTTTCTGATCCCCTGTATATCATGTACTCATCAGGCACCACTGGTGTGCCTAAATGTATTGTTCATGGTATTGGTGGAACATTATTACAACATCTGAAAGAACACCGTTTACATACAGATATTCGTAGAGAAGATAATCTATTCTATTTCACTACTTGCGGCTGGATGATGTGGAACTGGCTTATCAGCGGGCTCGCCTCAGGCTGTAGCGTTGTGCTTTTTGACGGTTCACCTTTTGCCCCCTCAGCTACGACGCTTTGGGATATGACTGAGCAGGAAAAGATCAGTGTATTTGGAACCAGTGCGAAATACTTGTCCGCTCTTGAGAAAGCGGGAACAAAACCTCATGAGACCCATCAATTAGATAATTTACGAGCAATACTATCAACTGGCTCCCCACTCTCTCATGAAAGCTTTGAATTCGTTTATCGGGATATCAAGCAAGACCTCCTTTTAGCATCGATTTCTGGCGGCACTGATATCATCTCCTGTTTCGCCCTAGGCAATCCAAGCCTTCCGGTTTATACCGGGGAACTACAATGCTTAGGTCTTGGTATGGATGTGGCTATTTACAATGATAAAGGCCAATCCATAACAAGAGAGAAAGGGGAATTAGTATGCCAATCACCTTTTCCTTCGATGCCAATCTATTTTTGGAATGATGCAGATGGGGAGAAATATAAAAAAGCTTATTTCTCACAGTTTGAAAATATATGGGCCCATGGTGATTACGGTGAAATCACCGAGCATACAGGCATGATTATTCATGGCCGTTCTGATGCTGTGCTGAACCCAGGTGGTGTTCGCATTGGAACAGCGGAGATCTATCGACAAGTTGAACGTATAAGCAGCGTTATAGACAGCGTTTGTATTGGACAGCCTTGGGAAGATGACACCCGTGTTGTGTTATTTGTTGTCTTAAAAGATGGCGTTACATTAGATGACAAACTAAAGAAGGAGATTCAACAAACGATTCGGGCACACACAACCCCCCGCCACGTGCCTTCAATCATTATTCAAGTGAATGAAATTCCGCGCACTATCAGCGGAAAGATAGTAGAGCTGGCTATTAGAAAAACAGTGCTTGGTGAAGAGGTGACCAACAAGGATGCCTTAGCCAATCCTCACGCTTTACAGTACTTCTCTAATCTCCCCGAACTTCAGTGTGATGAATAAAGGTGAACAATAAAAGTAAATAATGTAGCTGGCGAATAGACAACCTGAACATGCTTTACATTCAGTAGGGTATGCTTATACGTACATTAGCTGTCAAAATGCAGTAGTGGTCTGCTTATCTAATAATGAATAGATCGCAGTCGCTCTGTTACGATTAGCCCCTAGATCTGAATAGCCCACACGGGATGCTGAACGCAAATAGACTCGCTTAGAAGACATATCAATACGTACTTCAACGTCATCGACAAAACCCAAAAACCGGCTTTCGAAGATGGCAGAAAGATATGAGTTTGACTGGATTTGAACTTTCCCGCCCGCTTTCTCTAACACCCCTTTAATAAGGTGACTGACTTGCTCGGGGTTATCAAAACTATCCGGTATAACAAAAGGCTCTATAAAATGCTCTTGATCGTCTGGGTATTCGGAGCATACACAATTAGGTTTTTCACTACATCTTGCGAGCTGACCATCTACAAGGCCGATAGCACGTCCCTCTTGCGAAGCCATCGCCATAAACCAAAAAACCAGTACGATTGTAACCAGTATTATGAGTGTGAGTAATTCCATTTTAATGTGCTTCTTCCCTTCCATGCTTTGATTTAACTTTGGTTTAACTATGATTTAAAAAGCTGTTTAGTCCCAAACAGCGACCAAAGGGTCAGTTTAAGATACAGCATTAGCAATACTGTAACCTTAAAACTATAGCCTAAAGAAGATTATTGCTTCCTTAACAGAAAGAAGAAATACCAAACAATTGATATAAATCTATATGTTAAAAAATTCCCGCCAATCTCTAGGCATAAAAAAAGAGCCCTGATTGCTCAAGACCCTTTTCTGAACACCTTTAAAATATAAAGGCTTAGTCTTCTCGGCTAGTCACTTCTAGTAGGTGATAGCCAAACTGAGTTTTAATTGGGCCCTGTACAACGCCAACTTCACCCGTGAAAACCGCAGTATCAAACTCAGGAACCATTTGGCCACGACCAAAAGAACCTAAATCACCACCTTGACCACCAGAAGGACAAGTAGAGTGCTTCTTTGCTGCTTCAGCAAAATCAGTACCCGCTTCGATATCTGTTTTTAACTGATTACACTGTTCTTCTGAATCGACCAAAATGTGACGTGCTGTAGCGCGTGCCATTATGAAACTCCAATAATAAATTTATGTAATTGTCGCAACTTTACCCGGCGCATGTATTAACGTCCAGTAAGTATTTACCATAAACATAAGATGAGTCTTCAAAGGGATTTTTCAACCCATAAGGGTTTAGAAAAAGTGCTCAACCATAATCTTATCGCTATAACCGTAACCGGTTCCCCCTCGTAGATTAGCCATAGCCAATACTTCCGCATCTGGGGGGGAGTTTTCTAGAAAACCTTTCTGATAACACCAGCCGACATATATAGCAGCGCGTGACACTTGACCGTAAATCAAACTTTCATTGAAATAATTACACGCCTCTACGAAGTTATTCTTGGATAATAAAATCTGCGCCATAGGAAAACGCGCAAAATCTTCACCCTGCTCTATTCGTTGGCTATAGGCTCTTTCAATACGGCTGGTCATGTAAGACCCGATGTTATCTTCTAAGCGCTCACAAAACTCTTTAACCGTCATTACCGAATCTCTACACAAGCTTGGTAAGCGTCCGACAATCATTGGAAGCATTCGAGGATAGCTTTTATCCTTAGCTAGAATAACCCAACGATCCCTTTCAAAGATAAAAGCGATCGATATTAGTTGCCCTAACGGATTAATTGATGGAAGGTGTTTTGCTTTAACAAACTGAGCCCACTGATCCGCCAGCGCTTCATTATCTTCTATTATGGCCTGACTCGCCCGGTAGCTGTAAAAAGCCTTCTCTGCATGATGCCCCAACTCATGCAGCAACACATCCAGTAACACCCCCTCAAATACAGGCTGCTGTGAACTTATAATCTGTGCAGCTTCTCGCTCACTTAGTTCTGCCCAAATCACCGGTCTCAAAATACTCGTGTGATGAACGCCCTGTGAAATTTCACTGAAATAATAATGAAAGTAATGCTCTATAAACTCACTGCGTGCCGTAATCTGTGTAACTTGATAAGCCTCGGCGTATGCAGAAAGATCGCTAATAAAACGCGCATTGATCAATACCCGTGGAGGTGTCTCATCTAATGCTAAAGCCATGGCATGAGCTCGCATGTTTTCAACAATCGATATTTGAACGTCATTCAAGCGTGTACGCTGTTCCAAGGGCAGCTCGGCAATCACAGGCTCAATGTGCTGAAGCACAAGCTTTTCTATCACTGGACGGTAAAATGTATTGGAATCGGTTACTTCGACTGCCATCACACTTGCGATGTTTGCCATACAAATAGAAGCGCACAACACAAGTTTGAGGATGAAACGCATACAAACCTCCTGCAGCCAACCTATGCACTGTTAATAGCCAATCTAAAAACAGCAATATATAAAATATAGGTTATTTTTTAAGCAGAAAGTTCAGTATGAGAATTAATCAGGAAGGATTGTTACTTTTTTCGGCCCCATTTATCAGCATAAATAAGCTCTTCAAGCTGAAGACGCTTTTCCCATTGTGCTAATTCTAACTCGGGTTTCTTTAAAAACTCCGAGACATAGCCAACACATAGATATGCAACGGGCACAATATTCTCAGGTAGTTCTAATAGCTCTGTTAGTTTCTCTTTTTGAATAATAGAAACCCAGCCAACCCCTATATTTTCAGCCCTAGCGGCAAGCCAGAAATTTTGAACAGCACACACCGTACTATAAAGATCCATCTCAGCCTGATGAGTTTTGCCCAGTACGACTGGACCACCTCTTTCACGATCACAGGTGATACAAACATTGAGTGGTGTATCAAGAATCCCTTGCAGTTTTAAGCTTTGATAGTGACTACGACGCCCACCTTCAAACATTTGAGCAGCTTCATCATTCGCTTCAACAAAAGCATCATAAATACGCTTACGCTGCTCATTGTCACGAATTAGTATAAAATTCCAAGGCTGAGATAAGCCAACAGAAGGCGCATGATGAGCCGCATGTAAAATATTTGTCAGCACTTCATCCGGTATCTCATCAGGTAAAAACTGCCCTCTAACATCACGACGGCCATAAAGCACCTGATAAAAGTCATCACGTATCTCCTGACTGATATCGATATGCTTACTGCTTTTGATATCCTGATCCATAAGCGCACCTGTATTAATATTGTGGCAGTCTACATGCGTGACTCTACGACGACAATCCTATCTTCCATAGAGCGTAGATAAAAAAATACCCGTATCATTAGATACAGGTATCTCTTTATCAACTCAACTCAACAAAGAAAAGATTCTATGCAGCAGAGTTAACATTCTGACCGCTTTGCTCAATAAGCGCCGCGTGTAAGGCAATGATAGCTTGCTCGTAATCCTCTTCCGAGACTAAGCATTGCATCTCAACCTGACGAATTGACTGATGCAGTGCCATAACATTGATATCGGCTTCAGCAAGAGCACTGACAGTGCGCGCCAAAATGCCCTTCACTTTCATATGCGAACCAATCGCAGAAACGATAGCAAGGTTGTGAAGGCAAATTTGACCTTCAGGGTACATCTCTTCCATCAACCGAGCTGCACGGTTTACCATTTTACGCGAACCACCTACGTAATAGGTGATACTGTTGGCATCCGCATCCTTATTAATTACATAAAGCTTCAACTGTGCCAGTAACTTAGAGATCTCGATGTCATAAGCTGCATCACCTAGCATCTCTTGGTCAAAAATTTCGATGCCGAAAACATCTTTACGGCCCGCAATAATTTCAACACGAGGTGCATCGCTATGATATTCCTGGCTAATGATCGTACCTTCGTGATCCGGCTCAAACGCATTCTTAATACGCAATTTGACACCGTTACGGCGTAAACCTTTAGCAGCCTTAGGATGAATAGCTTCCATACCTAAGTTAGACAGCTGATCCGCTACGTCGTAGTTAGTAGCACCAATAGTTACAACATTATCAGTACCCACCAGCATCGGGTCAGCAGAGCTTAAGTGATACTCTTTATGGATAATAGCTTCATCTGCGCCGGTAACTGTAGCGATCATACTGAAAGTCATTTCACTGTAACCACGATCAAAAGTCTTCATCAGACCTTCTTCACAGTGTGTATAGCCCGTAGCAATTAGCATCTCTGAAGCGATATCTACATCAGCAAACTGCTTCTGAATCATCTCTTCAAATGGCAAAGGCTGATCTAAATGCCAGCCGGTAAGATCCACAAACCGCGCATTAATACCTGACTTGCGTAGTGCTAAAACAGAATTATAGGCACTGTGCGCTTCGCCAATAGACGCCAGCATCTCGCGCACTTTCATTAAGTGCTCATCTAACTGGAAATGGCCATAAGTGCATAAATGGTGCAAGCTTTTCATACAATCGCGCACATCATTTAGGCGTTCGATCACAAAGCTGTCTGCAGCATTACGCTCAAACTCTGCGTCTTCAGCAGAAAACAATTCAGCATTGATCTCCTGCATACGCGCTTGAACTTTATTTAGCTCTTCCATCCATGCTTGCTCAGTCTCGGCATTAGCGAAACGAGCATAAACACCCGGCTCACCGGTTTTCTTGTGTTCTAAAAGATAGTTAGTAATACCACCGTACGCAGATACAACAAAAATACGGTTATACAGTTCCTCTGGTGTAGTACGTTTACCCACCAAAATGGTGTCCATCAACTCCTCAAAGCGGCTCATTGAAGTACCGCCGATCTTCTCAACTGTATGCATCGTCTTTCCGGATATCGCAGGTTATCTTTAGGTATCGCCCTAGGCGAAAAATTGGGCACAAATTTTACATCAATATGATGTTGTTGTGTCCTTATTTTTATTCTTAAGACAAAAAAAACCTGTAATCGTTAAATTACAGGTTTTTAAGAGTTTGCTTAAAGACAGTAGCTTAAATGCTGAAGATGCCTTTAAACATAAAGAAGAACATGATCGCTAAGCCTGCACCCGCTGGTAGGGTTACAATCCAAGAAGCAAAGATAGTACCTACAATACGCAAGTTAAGGGCAGCCATACCACGCGCTAGACCTACACCCAGAACAGCACCAACAAGCGTGTGTGTTGTAGAGATAGGTAAACCCGTACCTGAGGCAAATACAACAGTAGTTGCAGCAGCAAGGGTCGCGGCAAAACCACGGCTTGGTGTTAACTCAGTAATATTGCTACCCACGGTCGCAATTACTTTATGACCGTACATCACAAGACCGGCTACGATACCCCCGCCACCTAGCAATAAGATCCAAACAGGCATCGCTGTTTTCTGGGCAACTTCACCACCCGCAGCAACAACACCTACAACCGCAGCTAAAGGACCTACAGCATTCGCCACATCGTTTGAACCATGAGCAAAGGCCATGGCACAAGCAGTGAACATCATCAAGATACCAAACAGTTTCTCAACACTTGAGAAGTGATGTTCGCGGTCTGCTTCTGGATCCGGCGTGATACGTTTCTGCATCTGAATACCGATAATCATAACGACAACCGCAATAGCAACAGACGCTGCAGCACTTTCACCCCAGCTGAAATCCAAACCTACGTGCTTCAATCCCTTAGTGAAAGTCACCATAGAAACCATGAAGCCTACAAGGAACATATAACCAGGGATATATTTCTTGGCGTTTGCAAACGGATTATCCGTATCTAATATGAGCCTTTGCACACTCTTAAAGAGGAAAAAGGCTATTAAACCGGCGGTGACAGGCGATACCACCCAGCTTGCAACAATCTTAGAGACCTTGGCCCAGTTTACTGCATCTACAGAGATACCAACTGCAGCAAAACCAACAATCGCACCCACGATAGAGTGAGTTGTAGATACAGGCCAGCCGAAATGAGTTGCCACTAATAGCCAGATACCTGCTGCCAATAGCGCAGACAACATACCAAACACCAGCAGTTCAGGCGTTCCGGATAGCAAACTTGGGTCGATGATACCTTTACGGATTGTCGCGGTTACCGCACCACCCGCTAGGTAAGCACCTAAAAATTCAAAGATGATAGCAATAATAATTGCTTGCTTTAGGGTTAAAGCTTTAGAACCTACAGACGTTCCCATTGCATTGGCAACATCGTTGGCTCCCACACCCCAAGCCATAAAGAAACCAAATACACATGCGAGAATGACGATGATATCGCCGTACTGAGCAATAATTTCCATTGTAATATCCGAACTAAGTTAGCGGGCTACAAGTAGCTGCAAGCGGCTACCTACTTGTTGAGCGCGATCTGCCAAATCACCAATTAATGTAATCACCTGATAAAGGAACATTACATCGATAGGTGGAAGATCTTTTTCAATGCTGAATAGCTTTAAACGCATGGCACGTTCATGCTCATCAGTGCTATGTTCAAGCTGATCTAACTTATCCAGCATTTTTTCAATCACTTCGATCTCATGTCCACCAAAACCACTATTAACAAGCTCATCTAGCTCTTTTAAAGCAGTTAAAGCTTGTTCAGATGTAGTCAAGGCTACGCGAACATATTCAGTCATATCCGACTGCATGATCTCAGGCACAGACATCTGGCGCCCCAGCATCAAACCCGAAATATCTTTTGCACGGTTTGCAATTTTGTCCTGCATTCTTACGACTTCAAGTAGATCGGTACGAGGTACTGGAAGAAAAATACTTTTTGGCAGGTTTTGACGAATCTGCTTCTTCATTACATCAGCATCGCCTTCAAGAACGGCGATACGATTCTGAATTTTTTCAGCTTCCTGCCAATCATCGGCAATAACAGCTTTAAAAAAAGGAATTAGCTCTACAGCACACTCTTGAGCTTTGGCAATATGTTCTTGCATTGGTTTAAACGGCGAACGCGCAAACATCTGCAAAAACGGACTATTGGTGGAAACCATACTACGTACCCTATAAATCGGTAAACAATTTTGAATATGACTAACATATTCAGGCGAGCGGATTATGACGGAATTATGACCTTGAGTAATTACAGTTTTGTTACAATTTAGTCATTTAACCGTAAAAAAACTGAAATATTTGATTTCGGACATTTTCGAGATATACATAGCGCATTGCTTGTAAATTAGTTGCATACCAATGTATATACATTACTTTAAAAGGGATTTGTTAGCCTGATTCGGCACTCTTTTTAGCGAAAAGATAACCATCCTCACCTGATGCATCAATATCAGCTTCATAGCTCAGCAATGACAAACCGTTAAATCGATCAATATACTCATTGGGCTGTAAACAGAATCGCTGTGAAAAACCCGTTCTTTGATGATGCATCAAGTTAAATGTCGTGATTAGCAAGGTGCCTTCAGGTTTAAGCAGATCTATCAATTTTGGCCATAACAGATCTATAGGCTTATAACGAGAGATCACAATTGAATCAAACAACCCTAAAGAACTGAGATCTGCCTCAGCACACTCAAGGTCCATTGCAGATGTAGAAACCTCATATCCCTGCTGTTTCATATTCTCATTTAATAGTGAAAGACCAACGGTGGAAATATCTACAGCAGATACATCAAATCCCTTATCTGCTAGATAAAGACTCACAGCACCATCCCCTGCAGCTAGGTCAAGTGCTCTACCTGACCGTAATGACTTCCAGTTTCGTTGCAGATATTGAGGGGCTGAAGGTGAATTAGGTGCAGCCGCTTTATCTTGGTAGCGTTTATCCCATTTAACTTGAGCTTTAGGTAGTTCGTTCATAAACCTTCTTATAGTTTGCTTGCGGCTATTGTTTCGTATGCTTCAAATCCCTGCTTTTTCCAGAATCGATCAGCTTGAGTATTTCCCGGATGCCACCCCGCCTGAATAGATGTTGCTCCTTGTGAGCGTAGCCATTTTTTAGCCTCTGCAACCAAAACCTGTCCGTAACCACGCCCCCGCGAATCTGGAAAAACCCAAAGATTAAAAATGACACCACTATTTGGCTGGCTATAACCAATTTGTGTATTCAGAACAACTGAAACAGTACCGAGTAACCGGTCCTTATGTGACTTTAATATCCAAACTTGAGCATCGTCTCGTGCAATACACTGCTCAGCAGTGGGCCTAAGCTCTTGATCAAGATGCTCATGCAGACGCTTGCCAAAGGGCTGAATATGATGAAGAGGAAGCTCTATAGTAAGATGTTTCCAACAATGAACAACCTGATCTAAATCCTGCTTAGATGCAATAGAGGTATGACAATCGAGTGCCATCGCAATAGGCTCGCTAAATAGTTACAAGTCAGATAAAACTTACCTTAGCATGTTCCTATAACGCTGGCTAAGCTCCTTGCCTTGTATTTGCGTTAATCTATCCGCTGTTGACTCGAGTTCTTCCAAGCGTGATTGTGCAGAAGGATGACGTTTTGAAAAAGATTGCCAGAACGCCCCATCATCTTGATGCGCATCTATTTTCTGCAAAACCTCTATATAAGCCATAGGGTCATAGCCTGCACGCGCCGCTATCACCATTCCCATCGAATCGGCTTCTATCTCATCCTCTCGGGCTAAGCCATCACTATAGATATCTTGTACCGTCGTTAGGAGCTTATTTTCGAGTGAATGATCACCTAACATAACCGTATTATTGTTTGAGTCGCCGTCACTGTCTTTAAGAAATCGAGCAAGATCTGCAATCATTCCTACTTTAGCTTCTTTCTGGATGGCGGCTAAGTGATGCTTTTCCACAACATGCGCTATCTCATGCGCTAGTACACCTGCCAATTCAGCTTCGCTACTTAGCTGCTCTAACGTGCCCGTAGTGATATAGATATAGCCTCCAGGGGTCGCGAATGCATTAAAGCTATCATCTCTGATAACAGTAAAACGCCAAGGGATATCTGGTCGCATCGTATGCTGTGCCAACCATATACCCACTGAGCCGACATAACGTTGAACCTCTTTGGCATTATAAATTGAGGCATTTTTCAATAAAACACGGCTCACCTCTTGCCCTAATTCAACTTCCTCTTCTAAAGACTTCTCAAATAAGTCTGACGATTTCTTTGTCGCATCCATTAACGGTGTCAGATTAATATTGTTAACCTGACAAGCACTTACTAATATGCCCACTAATATGATTATCAGGGATCTAGGCTGTCTGTGCTTATTAATAAACATAATCAACCTCCCGAGACGATAGGTTGCCCTCTTTAGCAAAGGAAGCTGCACTTTCTTTAGATACCACATACTTTTCCAATTGCTTTAATGGGACCCCTGTACCTCCAGATACCATGCCAACCTCATCTAACCCTCTTACACCGGTAGTCAGAGTCGTACTAGATTGATATTTCACAGAACCGACAGCGGTCTGCTGGTTAGCTTTAGGTACAAAACGGACTGAAATCATTTTTATCCAGCCCTCTCCTACATCACTCCTAATCTGATACCACCCCCCACGACGCTTCAACAGTCGTAGAGTGCTCTCTTTATCTAGCTGGGCAATAATGGTGCTTGTAGTTGAGGGGGACTGTAATAGAGGAACCGATCTAACCGTATAGGCTAACTGTGAGGCAAAAAGTTGTGTAGAGAGAAAAAATGTCAAAACAACCATCAGGGATTTAATTTTCATCACTCAACCTCCTTGGTTGATATACCGTGACTAACTCTTCCCGGCCTTTAACCTTATAGTCACCAATCAGCTCGAAGTCAAAAGCAGTACCACACGCTTTTCTTGTTTCTTCTGACACTAGCACTCTGCGCCCAGTCTCTTTAGTCAACCCTTCAATTCGGCTCGCCACATTAACGGCATCACCAATAGCGGTGTAATCATAACGACTCTGCGTTCCAATGGCCCCAACAACTACATCTCCTGTATGCAGCCCAATTCCAATATCAAAATCGTATAATCCACACTCACGGCGAAACTGAATCATCTGATCAACCATGTCCAATGCAGCATTGACCGCCGAAATTTCCTGTGAGGAACTTTCAACAGGCTCACCCCAAAATGCCATTATTGCGTCGCCAATAAACTTATCTAAAGTCCCTTGATGATTAAAAATCACTTCGACCTGACGAGAGAAATACTGGTTAAGCAAAGCGACTATCTCTGTCGCCGTTCTGTATTCAGACAGCTGGGTAAACTCTCTAATATCGGTAAACAAAATTGTCACTCTTGTATTTTTACCCGCCAATGCCTGATCAGTTAACCCTTGTTCTAATAAAATTTTGACCACTTTAGGGTCAAGAAAACGACCAAATACATCGACCGTTTTTTTTATCTCTCTCTGTTGTCTAAGCATACGATTGATATAGAAAATCGCCGCTAAAAAAAGATAAGCCGTTATCCAACTAATCACGGGGAAAATGATGGCATTCAACAGCATCAGGTAATAACTAAAAGCACAAAGCAATACAGCAGCAGTAATAAGAGTGAGTAACGCGGGCACTAAATTTTTAATACGTAAAAGAAGAATAACGAATAGCAAAAATAGAATGAGTTGAGATTGCAGAATTACGGTATTGCTAACCTTATGTAGAAAATCCTGATTTAAGAAATTATCAATGGCTGTTGCTAGGATAAAAACACCGGGATAAGTACTGCTAATTGGCGTGACTTGAATATCATGCAAACCCGCAGCGGTCGAACCGATAACAATTATCTTATTTGAAAAGAAATCAGGAAAAAGATAATCCCGCCCTTCACTCAACGCGGCATATACCTCGGCATAAGGTAGACGCTGGTATGGCTGCTCCATACCGCTGTACCAATCTAACCACACATCTTTCTGCTGATTTTTATAGCCGCTAAGATCGTCTGCCAATCTCGCAGGCATAGTCTCAATACCCCAGTTGCCGATTCTGTGCGATGAAGCATACCTTCGGCCCACTCCATCATCATCCACATGGAAATTTATACTGCCTAAACGCCAGACTTCAGGGTCAACCGCTTTAGGTAGAACCAGGCTCGCATGAGGCACAGCAGTATCCCCAGCAGGACTTATAATTGGCACTGTATCTGGATATTGATCTAATCGTGGGAAAAGCGCATCGGAATCGGTTTTCAGGTGCAAAAAAGGTAGATAGACATTATCTGTAGCGGCCAACACCTCGCTAAAATATTGGTCACTTTGCGGATTAAAGATATCCCTATCAGCAAATAGAATATCGAAGACAATCGCTTTAGGTCCCTGTTGCTCGATCAATTCAACCAGTTCGGCATGAATCGCTCTAGGCCAGGGCCAATTACCAGCGATCGGAGCGAGATTACTTAAACTCGCATCATCAATATCAATCACAACAATTTGATCAGATGCCGTATGAGCTTTAGCCCTTTGTTGAACGGTAAAATCCAACCAAATATTATCAAGGCGCTGTAGAAAGGGAAAATGAAGGTTTGCGTAAACAAACAACAAAAACAGTGAACTGATCACCACGGTGACTTTAACGTCTGATCGTTGCTTGTTTTCGACCATAAGCAGTAATACCCTCACGCAAAAGATAAACATGCGTGCTTAAAGCATAGGTCAGTATTAAGCAGACACAACAAACTTCGTTTGGGTCCTTTAAACGAAGTTAAGTTTTATACAATCCCCAGCTCTAGATTAATTTGACTAAGCCAGCTCACAAGCCGTTCTGCGCTTTGTTCACGTTGCCAGTCTTCATCTAAAGCCAAGCCGACAAAGTGCTTTTTGTCCTCAGTTAACGCTTTAGACTCATCAAACTCATAACCTTCAGTGGACCAATAACCAACCACCGATGCGCCCTGAGCAACAACCTTATCATGTAGCATGCCCATTGCATCAACAAACCATTCTGGATAGCCAAATTGATCACCTAAGCCAATAAAAGCAACGTGCTTAGCTGAGAAGTCGATACCTTCAACTTCGTCCCACACATCTTGCCAGTCTTCTTGCACTTCACCGTAATCCCACGTAGGTATGGCAAAAATTGCAGTGTCATACTCACTCACGATGTTAAGAGATACATCCACAACATCAAATAGATCTATCTCCCCAGCGCACCACTGCTCTTTTAATTCAGTAGCAATGTCACCTGTATTGCCTGTCGTTGTCCCATAAAAAAGAACGGTATTCATCTAACCCCCCCCTATAAATCTGAACAATAATGATAACAACTATCATTATCTTACAGATAGAGAATTAATCAAGCCTATCAAACATAAAAAGTGGATTTAAAAAAATAGGAGGATCAGAAACAAAAATGCCCAGCATCGGCTGGGCATTCTTTACAGTATGTAATCTATTGAAAAATTACATTTGAGTTAAGCGAGAGTCATCTTTTCATCGTACTCTTCATACTCTTCATCTACATCCACACCTTCTGGCTCAGGCGTGTTCACAACTGGTTTCTGAACTCCTTTTTTATTCACATTTTTCTGGTGAATTTTATCCAGTTGTCTATCTATTTTGTCAGCCAAAGTATCAAGTGCAGAATAAAGGTTTTCAGCTGTTGCTTTAGCAAATAGATCTTTGCCAGCGATATGTACAGTCGCCTCTGCTATTTCTTCACGTTCCTTTTTCTCAATAATGACATGCGCGCTAGTAATAACTTCGTAACGCTCCTGACTAGTGTTAAGCCAAGCTTCTACTTTTTCTTTTACACTATCTGAAACTTTTGCATTGCGGTGAGTGATTTTTATATTCATGTATAAATCCTTAAAGCAATGTTGCTATTAGAGAACCTAAAAAACAGTTTTTTAACTCCCCTGTACCCTTACAGTAGTACCATTCCTCCAGAGGAATACAAGTACTTTTTCCCATCTTGCTAAAAAATCTTTGTACCGATAAAAATTGAATACTCTGTGTTCAACTGTTGTTTGAAGCGCTTTTTGTATTACGCGAAAATGCCGTCAAAACACCTGCCACGATGATAAAAACAACGCCTAACAAACTGTTAATACTGAGCACTTCATCCCATAACCACTAGCCAAATAAGGAAGCAATTGCTACAGAGGTATAGGTATAAGGCCCTAACTGGCCTGCGGGGGCTGATGCATAACCCTTACTTAAGCATAGCTGAGCAATGGTAGAGGTACAGGCCATTAACAATAACCAGCCTATTTGCTCCATGGTTGGCGTTTGCCAACTAATAATGGCGGGAACAAAAGCGATCACA
>DJLT01000021.1:25638-28321 GCA_002435145.1 Neptuniibacter sp. UBA6509 | reverse complement strand
CTGCTCAGTACGATCATCTGATCTGCGGAAAATGTCTAAAATCAAAGCCTTCATTCACAAAGGTGCAGGCCCCTTTTTTATACATGTTTCCGATAAATCATTTTATCGGCAAAATAAAATACAATAAGAAACCACAATACATTGGCCCACTCGCCTCATTGCTTATAAATAGTTCGACAATCCCAAGCACAGTCGATCTTATTATTCCTATCCCTATGCATCGATCTAACTTACAAAAACGCGGATTCAATCAGGCTGAATTACTAGCTAAAGAGATGAGCAATTACCTAGGTATCGAAATAGATACCCACTCCCTAAAAAAAACCAAGAAAACAATCCCACAAATGGAGTTAGATCGAGATCAACGACTGAAAAACCAACGTGGCGTATTTATATGCGATGATCTAAAGCACAAACATATATTACTTGTAGATGATGTAATGACGACGGGAGCAACCATGGAAGCGGCCACTCGTGTATTGCTCAAAGCAGGGGCCACCAGCGTTCATGTCATCGTCATTGCCCGAACGCCTAACTAAAAGATCTTGTTTTTATATCAATCATGAATGGTCAGTGAAAAATAATATAAAATAGCTCGAAAACAGCTCCTTAATGCCCTAAATCAAGCAGAGTCATTTAGGGGGTACATATCAATCAATCTACGAATACCCTAACTCACTTATGTCAGACTCATACAACTTACAGCCCATCGCCATCATCTCCAGTCCCTATAAGGAGAAGTTTGGAATACCTCGGCAGCCCGGTCTGGCAAATAGCGTGGTTTCAACTCTGAAGATTCTTCCTGAATTTAGTTCCCCAGAGATCATTCGCGGCTTAGAGGGCTGCAGCCATATCTGGCTGATATTTGTATTTAGTGAATGTGTTGATAAAGGCTGGAAGCCAACAGTACGCCCACCTAGATTAGGCGGTAATAAACGCTTAGGGGTATTGGCAACGCGCTCTCCTTTTAGACCCAACCCTATCGGCTTATCACCTGTTAAACTAATTTCCACAGAGCTAAAAGAGGGCTCTATTGAACTTTTAATCAGCGGCGCTGATCTGCTGGATGGCACACCGATCCTTGATATCAAACCTTATCTTCCCTATTCCGATATCCTACCTGATGCCTCTTTTGATATTGCCGAGGAAATAAACCCACTGCCGCAAAATGTCTTCTTCTCAAATCAAGCATTACAAGCGTTATCAGATGCAGAGTCCCGTTTGAAACAACCGATTAAAGATCAAATATCAGAGCTGTTAAAATGTGATCCTCGCCCCGCCTATAAGAAAGACGATCCGGACAAAAGCTACGGAATAACACTGCACGATCTAAACATCCGCTTTCGTATCTCCAGCCAAGAGATCTTAGTCGATGCTATTCATCAACAAGAGGATTGAAAGCCTTCCAGCCGCTCTTCTATTCATTTCGGCTTAAGCCCTCTACACTTAGAATATTAGCTATTATGCACAAGGTTAATTTAATGAAACATTTAGTAAGGCTTACCCTATCTCTGTGCTTATTGACTCCTTTTAGTACTTTCGCTGAAGATAAAACAGAGCAATGGCAAGAGTGGCTTTTCCAGTTACCTAACATTCTGGAAGAACGTACCGCCACGAGCTCTAATTACATGAAAAATTATCTCCAGTGCATGGATGATCAACAAGCACTTAAAAACGACTCCGATATGACCATTGGAGAGCTGATCGACAATGCCTTAAAGTCTGGCGATCAATGCGCCCACCTCTTAAATGAGATGTTAGAAAGCCTAACCGACCAGCCCATAGAGTCACTCAGCAACAAGCAAAAACAAGAACTTATAAACAAAAGCCTTTAGCTACTCTCTTGCTTTGACTAAAGTCTAAATCCCGAGTAAAATACTCAGGATTAGAAAGGATAGTGATAAATAGATTTTGGTGGCTCGCCATCAAAATGCTCAGGAACGAGGTAGTGTTTAGATCTAACGATTATTGAGGTGAATATGAATTACAGCATTGCAGATACAGAAAACTTGCTCGAAGAATCTAGTGCTTTATTTGAGTGCTATTTAGAACGTGTATTTGAGTCCGAATCTGTTAACGATCTAATGAGCGCATCCCATTGGTATGCCGATGCTTTCTTCAACATGCTGGCTTACCCTCAACAACAAACACGCCATTAATTTCTCTAATTCGCCCTGATATTCCATACTGCTCTAGCTTTCTAGGCTGTTGATCTTTTGAGCTCCTATTTGAGTTCCTATAAAGAGGAGCTCAGATCCTAGGAAGCAACAGCTCTTCCCCTTAAGAATATAACTCTTAAAAACAGCCGCCTATTCCGTGTCTCGCTTCGCGAGTTTCTGTTGAGAGCCAGCCTTTATGCCCGCAGGGGTACTACTGCGCGAGGTTCTTGGTATTTTAGGAAACAGAACCATTTTTATTGCTTCTGATTGTCTTCAGCCGGTTGCGTGTCATTCGCTCAGAGGGCTGAGCTCCTACAACGAACCAGCTTTGTAGGAAGCCAGCCTTTATGTCCGCAGGGGGGCGAGTTTTTGGTTTTAAGGTTTTTTTGTAGGAAGCCACCCTTTATGCCCGAAGGGGTGCGTGTGCGAGGTTTTGGTTTTTTATCTTCTAGGTAGAAAGCAGACCTATTGAGTTGCATCGGAGGATCTTCAGCCGGTTACGTGTCATTCGCTCAGAGGGCTGA
>DJLT01000021.1:0-25298 GCA_002435145.1 Neptuniibacter sp. UBA6509 | reverse complement strand
AGCCAGCCTTTATGTCCGCAGGGGTGCGAGTTTTTGGTTTTAAGGTTTTGTTGTAGGAAACCACCCCATGTGCGAGGTTTTGGTTTTTTATCTTTTTGGTAGAAAGCAGACCTATTGAGTTGCTTCGGAGGATCTTCAGCCGGTTGCGTGTCATTCGCTCAGAGGGCTGAGCTCCTACAACGAACCAGCTTTGTAGGAAGCCACCCCGTGCGCGAGGCCTGAAAGATACTCGGCTGCGTCAAAGGTGTTTGAGACCGTGCCATATCAAAGTATAGAGTTTTATCGATAAAACCTAATAGATTACATTTATAGTACCTAAGCTTGTTCTGATCTCAATTATCATACATTCCCTTCCAAAACCCAGACCTTGCTCTGGACTTTTTTGTGAACTAAACTCGAGCTATAACTCCGGAGTTATAATTAAGGATTTGGCATGGATAGCCGTGAATTAATCAAGCAGCTGGAAGCTGACGGGTGGTTTTTGGTTAGGACTCGTGGGAGTCATCACCACTAGAAACACCAGAAGAAAAAGGGAATCGTGACAATTCCTCACCCAAAGCGTGACCTGCCAAAAGGAACACTCAATAGCATTTTTAAACAGGCAGGCCTTAAATGAAATCAGCAGAAATATATGAAAAGAGGTCGCCAATGCTGTATCCGATCTTTATAGAAAAAGAGCCTGATAGTGACTATGGCGTTATTGTGCCAGATATTCCCAGCTGTTTTAGCGCTGGATCAACCTATGAAGAAGCGCTCTTTATGGCACAAGATGCTATCCAAGGACACTTAGAGCTGTTAGCTGAGGAAGGCGAAGATATTCCAATAGGCAGCACCTTAGAGGCTTTTCAAAATAACAAAGAATATACAGAGGGTATCTGGGCACTGGTGAATGTAGATATCACCTCTTATTTGGGAAAAGCTCAGAAAATTAATGTCACCCTACCAGGAAGGCTTATCAGCAAGATAGATAATGCCGTGGCGGAGAATAGTTTATATGGAAATAGATCAAACTTTTTGGCGAAGGCGGCGATTAGGGAATTGGGGTTGGAGTAAAACAGGGCTTACGCCCATTAAGGGGGAACAAGAGCTCTCCCCCTTAAGAATACACTTTCTTAAAAACAACCGCCTACTCCTTGTCTCGCTTCGCGAGATTCCTGTTGGAAGTCACCCTTTATGCCCAAAGGGGTGCGTGAGCGAGGTTTTAAAGATACTCGGCTGCGTCAAAGGTGTTTTAGGCTGTGCCAGTTGGTAACTAATTAGATTTCTGCACTATGCCAGAGATAGCCCCGAAGACTTCTTAAGATGGCGTCATAATTTGGCTGTCTCATTTTTTACCATTGATGAACATCTTTTCTGCCCTTCTTCAGGCGCATTGCCATTAACACTTATCGATTGTTCCATGTGCGCTACAAACCAAGATCTCAAATCACGGATCACAATATAATTACACATATTATCCACAACCGTGCCTCGGACAACTTTCTTTCCAAAATGTTTTTCGACCAAAAAAGTTTTATCAGGCGTATCAATGGAAGAATACTTCCCAGCTAAATCAGCTGTGACAATCGTCAGCGATGTATCCAATAACATCAGCATCAAATTAGATAAAAACTGTTTATCCCCCTTTTCCAAACGAGCTTTCTGCTGATCAGAAAGGTTCTGACTGAATACCTGTACAAGATTCTGGTACTGAGGTTTACTGCCTTCAGCGCCTCCATTTCCACCAACCCAAGTAATCATATTTAAAGATATTTTATCCATTGCTTTAGAAGCAAAGAAAATCGGTTTGATATTAACGAGGGTAGAAGAGACTTCGGTGTGATTATGACCTTCGAGTTTATACCCCGCTTCTTTAACAAGCTTACGAAGATCTATCTCTGGGGCGAGACTAATTAATGAGGATATTTCCTCATTCGCTCTCATTTGAGCATCTGCTAGCTTAGTATTACGTTGAGAATTTATGAGTGAAGCGTGGGTACCAATTTGGGCAAGAAGACCCGCAATACCACCAACTCCCTGATACATTATCGAAGACGATACTGTCGTATTATCTGCGGAATAAACTCCTCGAATATCAATCGCAGGCCCATCCACCAGAACAAAACGCAAGTCGCTTGCATCATATTGCTCAGAAATCGTATTGATATGAGCAGTATGGTCATCACGATAGGGTGCGCTAACGCACCCTATCAAAGAGATAAATATTAATAGAGTTATTAATACTCGCATTAAAATAGCTCGCTATTGATTAAAATGACTTCTCAATCTTCTGCTTAGCATTTTCAACAGCCTGATAATATGCAGTCGTCACGCTAGGGTAGCGAGGTGGTTCATCCCATTCACCTGTAGGCTGGACTTTTTCATCAATGCTTAAATATTGAAGATATGCATTCGTATTCAGATCGACTGAATAGAGCAACCCTCCAATGTACCCCTGAGGATCACCATTCGGGATGTAATTACTAAAACTACGATATGCACCATGGCTACCTATCTGTACTATCACCAACACTTCAACGTCTAAACTTTCTCTGAGCCCCCTAAAATCTTTTTCTGGAAAGCCAAGTTGATCCTTAAAGTCCTTCATTTCTTTTAAAGGAGCTGGAAGATCCACCATTTGGACGTTATTGAAACGGGCAGAATATTTAGAGTGAACAAGCTCTTTTATAGCATCTAGCTCTTCAGTTGATATAGTGCTCTCCAAATGCGTATCAAGCCCCCCCGTTAATGCCGAAGCAACACCATAACAGATAAGACAGTTTGCTCCCCAAATATGAGTAGTCGCTTTATCCTCAGGAGCCGCATAGTAAATACCAACTTTGACATCTTCTCGGGCCAACAAGTTTGTATTTAAACTTACATTTGGTTGCGGAGGTGACGCAGTACAACCAGACAGTATTAAGATTGATAGCAAACCAACCAAGTAGGTTATTCTATTATGTACGGCTTTCATTATTTATCCTTAAAGAGTATTTAAAAAATGACTTGATTTATTGGGAACACGCAGAGGGATCGAAACCCCTTTAATACTTGTAAATTAGCGGCAAAAAGATTTTCACCTAACGGCCCCACCAATCTCACCCACCAGCACTTCATCTTCTAACGCTTCACTACTCGCCTCTGCCTGCGACTTTGCAGCAAACCTTTTGGCCAACATTGCCTTCAATGCTTCGGGCTTATACGTCCGTTTTGCAGGTACACGTAAAAGCGGTAGACCCGCGCCATTGCACGCAGATTCCAATAGTTCATCGCGTTGCTGGCGTTTCTCTTGGTTGTGGCTTTGATCGTCTAGCTCTATCGCACAAACAGGACTTAAGGTATCGCGGGTGCAGATGACGTAGTCGAAGTGTTTAGCACTTATTTTGTTAAACGCTTTCTTCCATTCACTTCGATTTTTTGAGGGTTGGGGTTCTAGGAGGTCTGCTACGCGGACTTTACCGAAGACTCGGTATCTGTCTTGATCTATCGCTTGATCAAGCACACCTAAAAACGAGCGTTCAGCTGCGCTGAAGAGTAGTTTCTTTTGTCTATAGCCCAAAGCATCCGCAGGAGACTGCTCTGAATCGCCATTCAGTTTAGCTTCAAGCGTTTTTAACAAGATCAGTGCGATGAACATCATCACTGGTACAATCCAAATCCATTCCATCGTCTTTCCTTCTGACGAACATCATCCACGGCCATCATGGCCTTTAATCCGAACATTTTGCCTATAAGAACTACTTATGACAACTGTACGAATGGGTCGTTATTAATAATAGGTATTAGCCAAGAGTGCAGCCTTAGCAATAGATTCAATAAACGCTGGGAGGAGTAGATACAGTTAAAGGAGCAAATCTAATGAGGGTCCATTAGAAATGGGTATTTATTATATATATTCGCATAGTTATCTGATGCTTGGACGCGTTCGAGTGCTTCTTGCCATCGCTCAATGGCACTATCAGGGATCTCTTTTGAACAGGCGATATAGAGAGGAAATTCAAGTAGTTTCACTTCAGTTTGCACTAAAGAATCAGCCGATTTTCCCATTTGCTTTAAATAGTATGCCACCCCTAACGGGCTTGTATTTACAGCTAATTCTGCGCGGTCTTTAAACAGCATCGCAAGTTGCCTTTCACGTGACTGAAGCCTAATCACATTCGTTATGCCTTGAGCCTCCACCTGATCCGTCACTAGCCCTTTATAGGGTACCGATACTAAGCTTGCCTGTTTAATATCATCCACTGTTTTATAGGATTTTGGATTATCTTTATGTTTATAGAAATAGATCGCTTGATCCGAGATAGGTCCTATCCATTTATACTTCTCTTCTCGTTCTGGCGTTCTAAAGATCGAAAAGTACATAATGTTTGGCTCGGTATCTAGCATTCTATCCCCCCTTGGTCCGGGGTATATATGGATAGGATAATGCTCACCTAACTCATCCATAATGGCTTGAACTATTTCAGTAGAAAGTCCTTTAACAACCTTATCTTCCTCATAATTATAAGGCGCCCAATCTTCAGTTATGATCTTTAAATCAGGTTGTGCGATAGCCTGAGAGGAATACGATCCTGCTAGACAAACAAGAGCTGTAAAAATTCGCAAGAAAGCCGATCTAGTAAAATTCATAGATACACTAATACCCACTGCCCTATTAGAGTCGTAACAGTCAGTTGCTTCCCTGTTCCATTTAATGTCACAGATAAACACTATCTTTGAAGTATAGACGTTTTTTTCTGCTAGGCGATTTTATACAAGCAGCGATCTAAAGAACCTTTGAAACCCTTTAGTTATGTTAATTTTATGCAAGACAGGGATGTTCAGCGGGAACCCAACTTCCCGCTAAAATCATAAGAAAACAACATAGATTAATTGCACAGTTATTTAGAAGCGGCCATTGCAAATTTTGCTAACGCACCTGAGACTTTATTTAAGGTAGCTTCACAACCTTCTATATTATGTCGCGCTGCTAAATAAGCAGGATCGTTATAGCTTAACCAAACTTTTCCGGCCTCATCTTTCCAAATCAGTGCTTTTTGCGGAAGATCAATTGCTACGCTTTGCGCACATTGCATTAACGGTGTTCCCACTTTAGGGTTTCCGAATAATATGACTTCTGTTTTTCTCAACTGAAGCCCTGCCTTTTCTGCACCCTGTTGATGATTAATTCGATTGAAAACAATCATGCCTTTACTATTTAGTACCGTTTCCAATTTATCTGCGGTGTCTTTGACACTATGCGCACTTTCTACACTGATAAAACCATCGACCTGTGCCTCTTCAGCAACGACAGTTGCACTTAGGCTAAGTCCAACGGCTGCCATGGCTATCGCGTTTTTCATAATTAGCTCCCTTTATTAAGTTTATTGGCTACACATTGCTATGTTAGCTAATGCATTATTCGGTATGCTCTATAAAAAATGCACACATTTGAATACTGTGAGACTCCTTGAGGCCCACTTAGTTTCCTTAGCTGATGCTAAATAACGCTAGTTAAGAGTTCTCCCAGCAGACAGCTGACCAAAAAACAGTCTACTAGACGAATTTGGCACTTAACGTCTGTTATTTTTCATCTAAACTGACATAACGACACCACTTTGCAGGAAGCTTAAAATGTTTAAAACATCTGCCATTACCCATTTTTCAATTACTCTTCTTCTTTCTGTTTATGCATCGACATCCTTTGGCTACGGGCTAGGTAAACCCGGAGGTGGCGGTGGCGCAGGCGGCGGTGGTGGTTTTGGAGGAGGCAAGAAGAAAGCTCAGATGGAAGCAAACAAAAACAAATCGGAGCAAGAGGAAAAGCTATCCCCGGAAAAAATGGAGAAAGCCCAAGCTTTTATTCCACCCATGGCGACAAAAGCAGTCATGCAAAAATATGGGTTTATCGCTACCGGTCTAAAGCCAAGCTATCCTGATAGTTTCAGCTGCCCAAAATCATTGTCCGGCTTTGCAACCCCTTATCGCTCCGATGGTTCAAGTCGTAACCCCCGTTATTTTAGAGGGTTACATGGCGGCTTTGATATCCCACAACCTAAAGGCGTGCCTCTTGTTGCTATGGCGGACGGCGAACTTTTAATACGGCACGAAGGTAACGAAGGCGGCATTGGTGGTAAAGGTATTTGGATGCGTCACAGCCCAGAACAAACAGGGCTCGATAAGTGGTTATTCATCGAGTATAAACATTTAGATAAGCTTCCTGATTTAGTGGCAGGCACACCGGTCAAAATGGGACAAAAAGTGGGTGAAACAGGCAATAGTGGGACAACTGGAGGGCACTTCGGCGCTAGTGGTTTTTATCACCTACATATGACAGCTTATTGGAGCGATTCCCCAGACTACTCCTTTACAAAGGTACTCATTCCTAAACAGGGGCAGTGGTTAGACCCTTTGTCACTTTTTCATAATAAAGGCCTAGATTCGAATCAATTAAAACAACTGCCCAGCCAAGACAAAACAGTTGATATCAGTTTCATGTCAACCGACGGCAGCCTGCACCCCGCAGATACACGCGTTATCTGGCCTTACCTGTGCAAACCCATTTGATTGATCGAGCTTATCAGAACGCTTCTTTTAGGAAGCGTTCTATATTGTCCTAACATCCAATTAACATCCTACTATCCATCTTACTGCCGGCCTTACTGTCCGCCTTCTATCTCAATTCTTTCTACAACCTAATGTAGACGTAAGCGCCTAATCTAGGCTGTCACTAAACAACCGATTTGCGCTATATTAAAAGACAGAGATATAATTTTTATGAGCAATGGAAAGCCATTTAATTCCGATACAGGTCGACGATATTGTTTACATTTTCGTTTCTTCGCTCCGTGTGCTGCATTGCCCTTTTCTCTCTCTTCAATTTTGCTTATGCAGACACATCTGTGATGGAAGATCGTGAGAACACATTAATTATGGGTGCGGATTCGTGGCCGCCGTTTCGCTTTATAAACGGCAGCGAGGTTTCCGGCATTGATAATGAGTTACTAAAAAAGCTCGCAAAACGAATGGGTTTTAAAGTGCAATACCAATTATGTCCTTGGAAACGCTGCTTGAAGATGATGGAAAATGGCCAAATAGATGGTATGAGTGGGCTCGCTTGGCGTAAAGAGCGCGCTGAATACATTACCTATACAGCCCCTTCGTATTACCAATGCAGTACTCAGTTCTATCTTCCTAAAGGGCAAGCTCGCCTTATCAGCAAGCATAGGGACTTGCATAGCATGAATATAGGCATAGTGAGTGGCTCTGCCTATTATGAAGCTTTTGATAGAGATTCTGATATCAATAAACAAAGCGTTACTCAGGAGGCTGTACTGCCTGATCTTCTTTTAAATAAGCGTATTGATGCGTTTATAGGAACGGACTGTCAAGCGGACTATGAGCTACAACTCAGGGGGCTGTCAGAGGCGGTCACTAAGGCAACTTTTAAACCAGGAAATAGTGTAGATCTATATCTTGGATTGTCGTCTAAATCACGCTGGGTCGAGCGAAAAGCTGAATTTAATAAAGCCCTCTGGGAGATCAGAGAAGAACAATTTCACGAAAATGCTCTTGATCTAATTAGCAGCTCACCAAACCCTCAATAGAAAATCAGTTTAAGGTGAACGATAAGCAGTGACAAAAGTTATTTACGTTTGAAATATCTTCTTTTATCAGCACCTTTCACAACGTTCCTATTATAGGTATTAAAGTTACCCCAGTTTTCTGTGGATAAGTATGTATATTATTTTGGGACAGTCTTCTAAAACCCCGTAAATCAAAGGCTCCGGCCTATCTGATCACTTTTTAGCCCTGTGACTTATTTTTTATAAAAAACAGTTCCAACAAAGTTAGTGTCAAGTCTTTACAGAGCAAATAAGTAACTTAATTCAGTTTTTTTCACCTTTTTTTCTAAATTTTTATGCGCACTGTGCAATCAAAAAGCATGCTGATCCATCCTTACTACAGATACACATCATTAAGCCCTGGACTAGCCTACTGTCACTTCTGCTAGCCAGGGCATTTTTTTAATTATTCATAAGGTAACGGATTCAATGGGTAACGCTTCTGATCACAGTGTAAATAATCACGCTGTAGATCGTCACATGACCAACCATGATAATTACAATCAAGCAGCACTGTTTCTTCGATTAGGCCGAGGAACACTTTTTATTCAAGAACGTGATGTTTAAATATTATTCGGTCTTCTCAGCGCTGAAGAGAGTGAGTTGTTATATCTATGGGCAGTAGAGGAATATACCATTGCAGAAATAGCTGAACTGCAAAGTGTTTCTCAAGGAACCTTACTGCCACGAATGCACCGACTTAATAAACGTATAAAGCACGAGTTATCTTATCAAGAATCTCAAGTTATGGAGGTGATGCTATGAGTGAACCTAAGCAAACGTCACTTAAATCAGCGTTTAAAAAGCATTATCAACAGAAAACCCTCTCTGAAAATAAACTGGATAAGTTACTTGCCTTGCAACAGGAATCAACTCTAGAGCCGCTGGCCACCTCAGATTTAGATTCAGACCTGCCTTGCGGACCTCAAACTAAGCGTTCTTGGATGCAACACACTAAGGATTCCTTCCTATCCTATTTTCATTTTAAAGCCCCAGTCTATGCGTTAGCCTCAATCAGCCTTTTCGCACTCATTATCACATTGATGCCAATGCCTGTGTCCGGCCCTTCTATCCTTGCTGAGATTGCGGGTCACCACCAACAACCCAGCAGTATTAACATTAAATCTTCATCTATAAGTGAGATTGGAAATCAGCTGAGTAAGTTAAGTTTCGCACTCATTCATTCGAGCAAACTGAGTAGTGATGTATGGGATTTTTTGGGAGGAAGCTACTGCTCTATTGATGGCGAACTTGCGGCACAACTTAAAGTACTTAATCGTGAGGATAATAAGATTTACACTTTTTATCAGGCTGAATATCCTGATGAGCTGATGCTTGATGCAGCGATAAGTTCCATAACAAATGAACAAGGTGTGGAAGTGTCTATCTGGAAAGAGGAAGGCCTATTATTAGGCCTAGCTCACAGTAAATCTCTATTAAGCAGGTATAGAGAAAACTATATTTCGGAAAAGCTATCGCAGATTAGCGATACAGTTTTTCCGCCCAACGAGTTAAGCCTGCAGTAACACTGCCAAAATAGTCACCATCTACAACCTCAATATCACCCAACATTGAGGCGATAGCTTGTCTAACCGCCGGTGATTTAGTCGTTCCACCCGTGACATAAACTAAGTCAGGTGTGCATTGTGCTTGCTTAAGCACTTCAGCCATTAGATCGGTTATTTTCGCCACTGGCCTTTCAATCGCAAGTTCATACAGATCACGTGTAACGCGGTGATCTAATCCACTTTCAAGATAATCAAGATCGACTAAATAATCAGCCTCACTCGATAGCTTTATTTTGGTTAACTCAGCGCTTCGTACAAGTTGATAGTTCTGCTTTTGAGATTGCAGCTTTAAAAGCAACGCTAGCTTTTCTGGCTCAACCGCATCTCGTTTCATCTGCTGCATCAGCTCAATATTTTGTAAGCTGTTGAACTCAACTTGAGAGGGAATATCATTGATCGATACCGCATTCCAATAAGGCTGTGAAGGAAGCGGTAAACCATTCTTTAACCGCCCCCCCATACCTAATACCGGCATTAGGCCACGGTAAGCTAGATTAATATCTAGATCATTACCTCCAACACGTGCTCCGCTGTGGCCTAGAAAGTCAGCCTCCCGATCTGTTTTTATACGGTAATCAGGTCCCATTTTTACAACAGAGCAGTCTGTCGTACCACCGCCAACATCAACCACCAGCACTGTTTTGTTCTCAGTTAAACCTGCTTCGTAATCAATGCCGGCTGCAAGGGGTTCATAAAGTAACTCAACTGATTCAAATCCTGCCCGCTCCGCAGCACGATGTAAGATTCCACAGGCTTGCTGGTTTGCCGCTTCACCACCCCGACCTTGGAAATTAACAGGCCTTCCAATGACGGTATGTTTAATCTTATCGTTTAAGCGCACCTCTGCTGCCTGTTTGATCTGATACATCATGGCCGTGACAATATCTTCAAAAAAAGCCAAGTGCTGCGGCTGTAATCCACTCACTCCTAGGAAGGATTTAGGGGATTTGATGAAATAACCTTCTTCAGGAAGATCTATGTAATTTTCTATCGCCTCTTCACCCACAAACAATGTTTGTTCATGGGATAAGATCCCTTCAGCTAAACGTGTAGATGCGGCGAGTCTCAATTGATTGGATCGTTCAGAAAGATACTTATCTCGCATATGAGTATCTGTAATCTGATGTGCAACACCTTCACATATCAGATCCCTAGACAGGGCATACAATGTTGAAGGCAAGAAGCATTGATCTTTATAGAGGGGTACTAATTCAACAGCATTTGAAGCATTCATAACGCCAACAGCGCAATTAGAACTTCCGTAATCAAATCCAGCAATCATGATCTTTCGTCAATAAAAAATTGGCCGCGAAAGGTAGCATGTTTTAGCCCTACTGGTAAGTAAGGCGGGTCTATATATCGGGATACTCAGCCATTGATTTTATAATACGGATCAATAACGTCTAGGCGTCGGTAACATTTCAAAGTGATCGTCGCCTTTTTCATACAATTCATAATACTCTAAAGCTAATACGTCCCAAACACTGTGAACAGCATAATGTGGAGGCAAGCGGTATAGTTTTTCATTTAACACTTGTACGCTGTATTCAGCGGAAGGAGGCTCAATTAATAACTGAATGAGTTTCTGACCATCCCAGCGGTACGCCTTTTTGGGTAAATTAAATGCATCCGCAATAATCAGCTCACGATGTGAGGGACCAATTAACGATAGGGAATAGCACTCAGAACGGTGCTCTAAACAAAGCTTTCCTTTCTCTATGTCGAGTAAATAGTACTCTTTACTCACTTGGTTGCGGTAACCATTCATTGAGCAAGCGGCCAAGCTAAATACAGTAACAAGCCCAACGACATAAGATAAAGCTCGACCGATTACCCTATTCCTTCTATTCATCAATTCGTCCTCTGATTTAATGATATCTAGTACTTACTTCTCATAGAATGAAGTGCCATTACATCGTCACTCTATAAATTTAAGGCTAAAAGTACTTACTATAAATAACTTTACCCTAAATAAGTAAAATACAGTAAAGAACTCCCCAAAAACTGTGGATAAGTATGTAGACTAATTATGGACATCCTCTATAAGCCCCGTAATACATAGCCTAAAGGGAACTGTCTACTTTTTAACCCTATCCACCGAATTATTAATTGTCATCGAAATGCAACACTTTTTTGAGAAAAATACAGTTAACGGTTTTTAAGTAAAATTATGAACAAAAAACAACCAAGTCAACCCTTTTTTAACCTTAAATGTTACCCCCATATTCTGTGGATAAGACTGTAGATTAATTATGGGTATCCTCTACAAGCCTTATAAACATTAGGTCTCAAAGATCTGTTTATTTTTTATCCCTCAGGGATAATTATTCTTTTAATCGATATGCCGCTTGATTTTTCTTGATCAACTAAGGCTCTATATAGTATCTCTAAGGGATTCATATATTTTCTAGGTAAGTCGATGTCATTAACCTTACTTTACTTATTTATTCCAACTTTTTTTATCGTCTCTATCACCCCCGGTATGTGTATGACATTAGCTTTGAGCTTAGGTTTATCTATAGGCATCAAGAGAAGCTTACACATGATGTGGGGTGAACTTATTGGAGTTGGGCTCGTGGCAACCTCTGCAGCACTGGGTGTCGCTACCTTAATGCTGCAATACCCTGAAGCTTTCACTTTCTTAAAACTTGGAGGGGGCGCGTATCTATGTTGGATTGGATATGAGATGTTCTGCTCACGGGGAAAGCTAGTGCTAACAGAAACAGAGGGGGAGGCACCTGCTTATTCAAATAAACAGCTTGCCCTTAATGGTTTTTTAACCGCTGTGGCTAACCCTAAAGGCTGGGCTTTTTTTGTAACATTACTGCCCCCTTTTATTGATGCTTCATTACCAATGGCACCGCAGTTGACCGCATTAATTACTCTAATTCTACTGCTCGAATTTCTCTGCTTACTGATTTATGCCAGTGGAGGTAAATTACTACGTCATATATTAATGGAACGAAATAATGTGCGTCTTATGAACAGAGTGTCCGGGGTATTGATGATTGCCGTTGGGCTTTGGTTAGCGCTAGGAAAGTAGTTTTTTACAAAAAGTTCATTTATCAAAAAGCTCCTTCTATCACCTTATGTAATAGAAGAAGCTTATTTCATATACTCAATTAGTTACCCGAAGTAACCGTCACCTCAGAGCTAATAACCCAAGCAGAGATACCTGCACTATTCTGAGAACGGATACGGTATTGATAAGTACCGCCAACAACAGAGTCTTGATGACTTGTCGCATCTGCGGCTGTAGTCACTTCAGAACGGAAACCAGTCCATGCACGGGGATACTCTCTACGTCTCTCGATATAGAAACTAGTCTCATTATCACTTTGATCAGACCAAGTTAAATTAACAACCCCACTTCCAGCTTGTACCGTAAAGTTACTTGGCGCATCAGGAACTGTAGGTGTTGTACTTCCATCAAGAGCAGCAAGCGCTGCCCCTGCATCGAGGATACCTGTACCGCACTGAGCACACTTAGCTGGAAACTCTCGCGCTGTCGACGTAAGTACAGCTTCAACTTCTGCTGGCGTAATATTTGGTTTTTTCCGATAAAGTAAGCCTGCCGCAGCGGCTACATGAGGCGCGGCCATACTCGTACCTTGGTAATAAGCATAAGTAGGTGCTACAGGAGAAGTTGTTCCTTCATTTAACGTAGAAAGAACTCCATTTTTTGCACCTACATTTGTTTCACCGCCTGGAGCCGCTAAATCAACAGAATCACCGTAATTAGAGTAATACGCTTTGCCTCCTGTTCGGCCCGTTGAGGCCACACTAATCACATTGTTACAACTTGACGGTGTATAATTACCCGCATCAGCGTTGGAGTTACCCGCAGCAACAACCACGGTTGTTCCAGCTGCGACAGCTGTATCAATTGCGTTTTGATAGGTTGCGCTACAGCTACCACCGCCACCAATACTCATATTAATAACTTTCGCTTTATTTGGGTTATCGACACCCGTTGCAGCCCAAACAATGGCATCAGCGATGTCAGATGTATAACCACCACATTTGCCTAAAATTCGCACAGGAACCACTTTAAGCCAGTTATAACCAACACCAGCAACCCCCATTTCATTATTAGTACTTGCGCTGATAGTGCCTGTTACATGGGTGCCGTGCCAGCTACTGTTAGATGCTGGAGAGCCGAAATAACATTCATTTTTAGTGATCCAATCACCCGGATCACTTGGATCTGCATCGCGCCCATCACCGTCATTAGAAACAGATGTTGCTGTGATCATGTCAGTACCACCAATGATGTGATCATCTAAATCGGGATGCGCTGTAATACCGGTGTCCAAGACAGCAACATTCACGGCAGCCGAGGTAGTAAGATCTAACAGAGCCCAAGCGCCATCAGCATTCATACCACCTGTAGATTCATGATAATGCCACTGCAGATCATAAATAGGTTTCTGCCTTGCTCCCACCGTTCCTTCTGCTGGTGGAATTTCTATATCACCAATGGCATACATCATTTGGTCTGCTTCAGCATGTTTGATGCCCGATACGGCTTTCAACACTTTCAGGTAGTTTTTAAGGCTGGAAAATTCTTCTCGAGCGGGCAGTTTAAATACGTAAGATCCCTGTGAAGTTTTACGTACGAAAGCCAATTTTTTATTGATACGGCCCGACAAATAACTGGCCTTAGAGCGACCATCAACACCTGCATTGGAGAACTTAATGATAATTTGGTCTGTAGGTTTATGTTCAACCACAGCCGCACCAGCATTCAACGAAATGGCCGCAGCTAAGCCAACCAATGGTATACATTTCAAATGACTAATTTTCATTATACTTCCCTATCGACTACCTGAATGGCAAACATCCAAAATCAAGAAACTGAACGTACTGTCTACCGAATGAACAACATGATAAAACGCAACGCCTCTCAATTCAAACATAGGCTGATTAGCAATCAGAAATACTGAAGATCTGCTTTACGATGACCATCAGCTACACCTAAAGCCTCAAACTCTGACCCGTTTGATAATTTACCTACATTTTTTACCATTCCCTTTACATTCACCACCACCGCCACCTGAGCCAGAACTCACCTGTATCTCACCACTCACAACCCACGCAGAAACACCTACATTGTTTTGGGAACGAATACGATATTGATACGTCCCATCTAAACCCGAATCTTGGTAGGTTGTAACATCTGCATCGGTAGTCACGACGGAACTAAAGCCTGTCCATCTACGACGATTTTTCTTACGGCGCTCAATATAAAAAGCCTGTTCATTTACACTTTGATCAGACCAACTCAAGTCAGCTATTTCATTACCCGGAGTTATAACAAAATTGCTCGGTGCTGCGGGTACAGTCTCAGAAGGGGGCGGAGGAGTACTTCCATCAAGAGCGGCTATAGCTGAGCCTAAATCCAAAATCCCTGTACCGCATTGATTACAGTCCGAAGGAAACGAACGTGCACTAGAAGATAATACGGCCTCCACTTCTGCAGGCGTCACATTTGATTTTTTAACATAGAGCAAACCCGCTGCTGCCGCTACATGCGGCGCAGCCATACTGGTTCCTTGGTAATACGCATAGATAGATGTATTAGGCGTAGTAGTGCCATCATTCAATGTAGATAACACACCGTTTGCTCCCCCTGTGCTCATATCACCGCCAGGCGCTGAAAAATCTACTACGGAGCCATAGTTAGAGTAATAAGCTTTTCCACCTGTCCTACCAGTTGAAGCAACACTGATAACATTATCACAACTTGCTGGACTGTAATTCGCAGCATTAGCATTTGAGTTACCGGCCGAAACAACGACAGTGGTACCTGCGGCAACCGCTGTATTGATCGCCTGTTGATAGGTCACGCTACACGTACCTCCTCCTCCAAGGCTCATGTTAATAACTTTCGCTTTGTTTGGATTATCAGTACCGACGGCCGCCCAGACTATTCCATCTGCAATATCGGAGGTATAGCCTCCACATTTACCTAAGACTCGAACAGGCACTACTTTCAACAAGTTATACCCTACACCAGCAACACCACTACTATTATTCGTTACCGCAGCAATTGTTCCGCTAACATGGGTCCCATGCCAACTACTATCCGCTGCAGGTACACCACCTCCGCAATAATTTTGCTCAATCCAATCACCTGGATCACTAGGGTCTGAATCTCTACCGTCACCATCATTAGAAACAAAAGTGGTCGAGATCATATCCGTCCCCCCCACTACATTCCCTATCAGATCTGGATGTGCAGTAATCCCAGTATCCAAAACAGCGACATTCACCACAGGGTCAGTGCTACTTAGTTGCCCCCAGCCACCCTCTACATTCATACCACCTAGCGATTCGAAATAATGCCACTGCAAATCATAAATTGGGGTTTGAGATGAACCTGTAATTCCCTCAGTAGGGGGAATGGCTAAGTCACCAATTGCAAACATCATCTGATCAGCTTCAGCATGTTTAACACCGGAAACGGCACTCAGTGCAGTAATATATCCTTTAACCTGAGGTAACTCTTCCATCGAGGGAAGCCTATATACATAAGCCCCTAAAGATGTCTTTCGAACAAAAGACAAATTTTTATTAATTTGTGCAGATAAACCACGTGCCTTCAAAACACCATTGGCATTCTTTTCATTGAATTGAACAATAACCTGATCTGTCAGATTATGTTCGAATGGGGCAGAGACTGCACTGGTTGCCACCAATGCACTTAACACGAAACCTGATATTACATTTGTATACAGCTTATTCATTTCAGCCCCTCAACAATCAATACATCCGATATGATGTAAAAATTTAAATAGGGACAATTCACAAAAAAGCTATAAGAGGCCTGAAGCCTCAACCTGACCTGCAAGCATCCCTAAACTCAATGCATTTTTTAAGCACTGCATATAAGTATAGTTATTGAGTAACGTTTTATAGCGGAGGTTTTTTCATTTAAAACGACGAATACTGAGAAATTACTCAAGCAGTCTCTTATTTCGTAATCTCTTAAGAAGCCTAAGACAGATTGTCTTAAGCAGCCTGGCAACTTTCAGGAGCGAAGGATGTGGCTAACCGTAAATTAAATTTATTACCCGAGAGAGGTAACTTCTCTTGTGTTGATGCTGAAATAGTTTGCTCAAAACGCTCAATAATTTGCATTAAATTATAACCATTTTGCGGAGCTACTCTTAATAGAGGCAGTTCCGTTTCAAAGCACAGATCTTCAATAAAAAGATCCTGATTCTTATGTCGTTTGTGATCATATTGATGATCATCTAATTCAACAGCACATACAATTCGATTAGTTACAGGATCGCAAACAATGTAATCAAACTGGAGGCCTTGCAGTGATTTCATGGCTTTGCTTTTTTGACGTTCAGACTGTTCAGCAGACGTTTTAAATACATTAGCCATAGGCACTTTACAATGAATTTCATATCCATCGCCTACCGCCTTTTCTAAAACAGATGTGAACATACGTTCTTTCTGAGACAGGTTCTGAAGAGTCGGCTTTTTTGCTGATATTTTCTTGAAAAGAATTAAAAGCAGCACACTCAACAACAAGCCCGCAGCAAGATATAACCATGTTTGCTCTATCACATTTCTAACCTTACACCTGATAAGGCGGCAATATTACCCAGTGTATAAGCAGAAAGCATCTGAATTTTTAGGCTGGGATTCATTTAGCTTCCAAAGTAGCAATCTCTCCCTTAAAAAGGAGCTACTTAATAGTGAGGATCCTATATAGAACAGGAGGGTCCTATATAAAACAGGAGTAATCTTTCTTAAACAAATCACTGGTAACTAAAAAGAGGGCGAGATCGCACTTTTTCCAGCGGCTCTTCTGATGGTAAGAAAGGCAATACATTTTTACCTTCCCAGAGATGCAGTTTTAAAGCATGCAGAACTGTATAGTCATAAAAATAATTACCAACGTAACCCTTTTCACGCACCCCCAATGTACCCAAAACAGTAACTAAACGGCCTGGCCTATAGACATAAGGGTCAACAAAATCGCCGATATAAACTTTGAACCGACCAAGACTCTCTTGGGTTTCATCCGGCTCGCCGCGATCATTCAAAGGGAAGTAAACTACTTCAATTTGCGTTCGATCTGTATAATTTACGGTCTTTGCAATCACTCCCCCCCACAATGCTTGATAGTTTGTAGGAACCAAGTCCATATCCCCTACTTCATCAAAAGGTAAGAGCTCTATTTTCTCCGCCACACTTAACTCTTGAGGCAGATGACTACAGCCAAAACTTATAAAACTGAATAACAAAACGACAATAGTTCGTTTCATAAAACTTATCCATAATCTTAATATCCTACTAACAGCATAGAACAAGTTAAGATATGCGACACTACAGCTTTTACTACTGTTATCAAGAAAGACTTACAAAGCCGAGCAAAAAAACATAAGAGAAAACTAACTTATAGGTTCTTTTAGAGACTATCACTCAATGTAAGATATAAACGCAGATCGAATTCATACTGATGATAGTTCGGCTCCATGTATTCACATAGCTGATAGAACGCTTTGTTATGGTCCATCTCTTTAATATGCGCTAATTCATGAACGACGATCATGCGCAGAAACTCTTCAGGCATTTGCTTAAAACAGCTATCAATTAAGATCTCTTTTTTCGCTTTTAACTTACCACCTTGCACACGGGAGATTCGACTATGTGTCCCTAAGGCATTAACCGCTGAAACTTTATCGCTATATTGAACTTTACTAATAGGCGAAGACTTACGCATATAGCTATTTTTAAGCTCTATTGCATAATCATAAAGTGCACGATTACTTTGGTACTGATGTCGGCTAGGGTACTTTTTGCTCAAAAAGGCACCTAACTTATCTTGATCGATCAACTGCTGAACTTGAGCTTTAACGTGATCAGGGTAATGGTTCAAATACTTAAGAGAGGTCATATGGGTGAGAAGGATCTAGCTATTTATCTGGCGTCTATTAATCGAAAGCGGTCATAATTAAAACCACCTAAACCAAAAAAGCCTAATGCATTCCATATACATTAGGCCCTTTATCATTAAATCACACTTCCCGTATATGAAGCGTCATTCCTTCAGAAGAGTAGATTTCTATCAACGCCCCCGCATGGAGATCGTGCTCAGCACTCACTTTCCAAAGGGTATCCCCAATTTGAATTCGTCCTTGCCCATGATCAATATCCGCCTGTAATGTAAGCTTACGACCAATGAGTTGAGCGGCTCGATTATTGATAATTCGCGCACTGTCTTGTTCGTTTTGATTCTTAAAAAACTTCCAAAACACAACACTGCTCAATACGGAGAAAAGCGAAAATAACAGAAACTGGATCTGCCAATCATGCAGCAAACCGACAGCCATCAAACCTGCCACGATAAATGCAGATAAGGATATTCCTATCATTAAGCCCGCCGCACCTAAAGCCTCTCCGGCTAAAAGTACAATTGCTAAAACAATCCAGTGCCAATAAGTTATAGATTCAAGCTGTTCTATCATCTATGAGCCTACTTTGGTGTCTTTAAGCAGTTCACTAATCCCTGCAATTGAGCCCATTACACTGCTAGCATCTAGTGGCATCATAACGACTTTAGAGTTCTCACTCGCGCCAATGCCTTGAAGCGCTTCAGTATATTTTTGTGCGACAAAATAATTAAGTGCCTGTGGGTTACCCTGCGCAATCGCTTCTGAAACAACTTTTGTTGCCCGCGCTTCGGCCATTGCTAATCGTTCACGAGACTCTGCTTCACGAAAAGCGGCTTCTTTTTCACCTTCAGCAGTTAAAATAGCTGCGCGTTTTTCACCTTCAGCAACTTGTATTGCTGCTTCACGTTCACCCTCTGCCGTTAAAATTGCGGCACGCTTTTCACGCTCAGCTTTCATTTGGTTAGCCATCGCTTCAACAAGATCATTGGGTGGTGAAATATCTCTAATCTCCACTCGTGTAACTTTTACGCCCCAAGGATCTGTGACTTCATCTACTTTGTTAAGCAAATGGCTATTAATGGAGTCACGGTTGGATAACATCTCGTCCAACTCCATTGAACCTAGAACCGCACGAATATTTGTCATCACTAGGTTTTGCATTGCGCGATAAAGATCATTCACTTCATAGCTAGCTTGGGAAGCATCAAAAACCTGATAAAAACACACGGCGTCTGTCGTTACTTGAGCATTGTCTGCGCTGATAACTTCTTGAGGAGGAACATCTAATACCTGTTCCATCATATTCTGCTTGGCACCAATACGATCAATAAATGGGATAATGATATTCAAACCCGGCGTCAGGGTTTTTGTATAACGTCCAAAACGTTCAGTGGTCCAGTTGTATCCCTGTGGAACCATCTTAATACCAGAAAATATTAAAATGAGTGCAAATACAACTATCACACCCGCGGTTATTTCCAATCCAAACATTTTTATTTCCCTTTAAAAGTGACCAACCTTAGAAACTTATTCATACCAGTCAACACAAAATAGAGCACATTCATACCCATCAGTTCTAAAACTGAACTGCGGATAAAAGTCTTCTATTAGGCCGCTTGTGATTTACGATATAAGCTTCTAAATCCTGTATACATTAATTGCTCAAATCAAAACTATCAGTATTGCGCAATTCTTAGATAACTCACATCTATGAACCACTAGCCTTCAAAATACTTAGGTAAGAATTACTAATCAGCGCCTTCTTCGGCAGCTTGCTCGTGTTCTTTTAGAAAACCACGTATAAAACGTCGAATCTCACGCGCTGCACTGGTATCTAATTCTTCACACAAAGCAACAAATTCATCTCTCTGCTCATCATTGATACGAATAACTAATTGGCTATTCTTTTTTTGTGCTTTTGTTTTCTTTTTACCAGGCATTACTCTATGACCTCAATCATCGTCTGCCTACAAGAATACAGCAAAGCTTACGCATACCCAACGCACATTAACTGTATATCATTCATATATACAAAAAATAAGTTTTGATGCTTTTTTCAGACCAAACACCCTGTTTTAAAAAAACCAAATAGACAATTTAATACAAGCGTTTAAAATTCATTCTTCCCAACAAAATTATATGGATATAAATCATGCGTAAAATAGTTACATTTTCATCGTTACTGCTTCTAGCGAGCACCGCCTCAGCTGATTGGTCACTAAACTCTTCAGAATCTGATTTTAGTTTCTCTTCTATTAAAAAAGGTACCGTCCTTGAATCTCATAGCTTTACGAACTTTGACAGCCAAATCGATTCAAAAGGACTCGCCACCTTATCTATCGATCTAACGTCAGTTTCAACTGGTATTGAAATACGTGATGAGCGAATGAAGAGCATGCTGTTTGATACACCGACATTCGGCCAAGCGACTTTTAAAACCCAGCTTGATCCTGCAAAAATTGATATGCAAAAAGCGGGTGATATTGTCAGCACAAAAATCACTGGGACGCTTAGCCTGCACGGCATAGAAAAAGAACTATCCGCAGATGTGAATATTATCAAGCTTACAGATAATAAGATCATGGTATCTACGGCAGAACCTATTGCAATTAAAGCGGCAGATTTCGGACTTGATGCCGGCGTTACAGCATTAAAAGAAGTAGCAAAACTTCCTTCTATCTCATTTGCTGTACCTGTAAATTTCAACCTGACCTACAGCAAGTAATAGATCAGGAGTAAAGCTCGAGTATTTACGTTTCGGCCTGTGTTAAAATCATGCCAATTCCGCATATTTAGGTACATAGGTCGAAATGGAAATACTCAACACTTCCTTTGGTGAATTCCAACTTTCACGTTTCCCTCGCAGGAGCAAAGAGCTACTTAGAGCATGGGATGCGGCCGATGAATACCTTCTTCAGCACATAGCTGAAGAGCAGCTAATCAATGATCATTCCCGCGTTTTAATCATTAATGATCAATTTGGGGCGTTATCTATTTCGCTAAATAGTTACAAACTTGAATCTATTAGTGATTCTTGGATTGCCCATGCTGGTATCAAAGAGAACCTTCTCGACAATAGCATCTCCCCAGATACGATTAAGCTACATAACAGCTTAGACTATCCAAATGAGCAGTTTGATCTCGTTATTATCAAAGTTCCTAAAAGCCTCGCGATGCTTGAAGATCAACTCATCCGCGTAAAACCGCTATTACATGAGAACAGCGTAGTGCTTTCTGGCGCTATGGTTAAATCAATCCACAACTCCACTTTAAAATTATTTGAAAAGATAATCGGGCCGACTAAAACTTCCCTAGCCAAGAAAAAAGCACGCCTGATTTTACCTACTGTCGATCTTGAGGTAGGCCCGGCTAGCTCACCCTACCCTTCAAACTATATTCTAGAAAATACCGAGCACCAGATTACAAATCATGCCGCAGTATTCTCAAGAGATAGTCTTGATATTGGTACACGTTTCTTTCTGCAGCATCTGCCAGTATCTAATAGCTACAAAAAAATTATCGACTTAGGCTGCGGTAATGGGATTGTCGGTTTAATTGCAGCAGAAAAAAATCCCAGTGCTGAACTCAATTTCGTAGATGAGTCTTTCATGGCTGTAGCCTCAGCTAAAGTAAACTTTGAAAGTGCATTTGGTGAAGAGCGAAAAGCCCACTTTCTAACAACTGATTGTTTAAAAGGCTTACCGAAAAATAGCTATGATCTTATCCTTAACAACCCACCATTCCACCAGCAAAATGTTGTTGGTGATTTCATTGCTAAACAGATGTTTCGCGAGTCATATACAGCGTTAGAAAAAGGTGGTGAGCTTTGGGTTATAGGTAATCGTCATTTAGGCTACCACGTGACACTTAAAAAAATATTTGGTAATTGCATGACTATTGCTAACAACAAAAAGTTCGTGATTTTAAAAGCGGTCAAAGCCTCTAAATAGTTCATTTAAAACTTGGGGCTATATTTTTATAACAGCCCCAAACTTTAGAACCCATTTCAATGACTCAATGCAAAAGCACTAAATTTTAAAACGAGATACCATACTCTGAAGATTTGTAGATATAGTTTTTATTTCCGCACTAGCTTGAGAGGTATCACTTGCGGAATTAGCACTCATTTCAGTTACACCACGTACATTTGAAATACTTTGACTTATCTCTTCTGCAACACTACTTTGCTGTTTAGCCGCATCCGCAATTTGCATATTCATCTCATTAATCAAACCAACGGCCCCTGTAATTGCATCCAAAGCTGTCGCTGCTTTCACCGCGTTCTCTACACTAATTTCAGCTCTTTCTTTCCCTTGCTGCATAGCGTTCACGGCTGATTTCGCCCCAGTCTGCAAACGTTCAATTAGATTTTGTATCTCTTGAGTAGAATGCTGTGTACGCTGAGCCAACCCTCGCACCTCATCAGCAACAACAGCAAAACCTCTCCCTTGATCTCCAGCTCTTGCGGCTTCAATAGCAGCATTTAATGCCAAAAGGTTTGTTTGCTCAGCTATATCACGGATAACATCTAAAATTCCGCCGATATTAAGACTCTGCGTTTCCAAATCTTCTATTTGACTTTCAGTTTCAGTCACACTATTTGCTAGTTCTTGAATGGCAGCTTGCGTAAGCTGTACAACTTCATGTCCTTGTGCAGCGTCACTATTTGCTTGCTCCGCAGCTTCCGCAGCCTGCGCAGCATTACCTGCAACCTCAGATACAGAATAAGCCATCTCTTCCATCGCAGTTGCGACTTGATCTGTTTCAGCTTGCTGCTTAGAAATACCAGCAAAAGATTCACTCGCAGTCATCGACAGCTTCTCTGTTGAGTTACCTAAATCACGACTTGAGTTGGATATTTCGCCAATCATCCTTTTTAAACTCTGTGTTGTTTCACTCAACGTTTTAAGAAGCTGACCCACCTCATCTTTACGCTGAGTATCTACTTGAACATTTAAATCACCATCAGCAATACGCTGAGTTACCATTACCGCTTCTTGAAGAGGCTGACTAATTGAACGGGACATATAACGTGAAAAAAGAGCCCCCACTACCAACGCACTGAAAGTGATTAAAACGAGTAAGTAAATGCGATTCGAAACCTGCTCTTGCAGCATAGGTCCTAACTGATCTTGTTGAGTCTGCACTTCAGCTGTACTTAACTCTAAATTTTTGAAAACTATTTTTTCTACCTGATGTAATTCATCCGTTAATGCAGTTAATTGTTGTAATTCGTCATGGACAAGCTGCATCGCATCAAGAAAAGATGAACTTTCAGACTGATAATTGCTAAAACGAACACGTTGATGCGCTGCTTCAAGTGTACTGTTTAATTCCTCAGCTCTTTCATTTACGTCATTTTGCATATATGACAACGCGTATTCGAAATCTGCGCTTTTCTGACTATCTAAGTAAGCAGATGTATATAAACGAGCCCCCATTAACGCCTGTTGAACTTCAGCCGCATACAGCATAACTTCCGTATTATTATCATCACTAGATGACTGTATTAACTCACTCATCGTTAAGGTCATCTGCTCACCGCTCGGTGTTAGCTGTTCGGAGATAAGCAGATCTGACGCAACAATTTTTTCAGAAACCTGTTTAACAACGTCTTTATAGCGGCTCAATTGCGCCAACGTATTCGCTAATAATTCTGAACGAGAAGCCGATTCAAGTTGCCCAATTCCCTCTGCAAGCCTATGTTCCACATTCGAAATCAACTCACTAAACGCTTTCAAATCGTCAAGATTATGCGTCTTAATATATTCCACGACAGACAGTCGAGCCTTAAACATGTCGCTGCGTATCATTTCTGCAGATCGGGTCTCTTCCGCCATTAAAGTGTATGACTTCACCCCATCTTCAGATGCCTTTAGGCCAAAAATACCAAAAACAATGGCTATAGTGAGTAGAGCCATAACAAAACCAAAGCCTAAACCTATTTTCTGGCCTATTTTAATATTCACCTATTCACCTATTCACCTATTAGTTTTTATAATATTTCTTATGACAATTAAGACCAAAGTTTAACGCACAGCCTTTTTTTACAAAATCCTTCTAATTATGCGAATAACTGAAACTTTAGTGCATGGTACACTTCAAAAACGGCTCTTTGAGCCTCCCTTTTTAATATAGGATAAGCGAGATACATATGTCAGTTTTTCTTTCTCTACATATTCTTTCAGCTATAGCTTGGGTAGGCGGAATGTTCTTCGCCTATGTTTGTCTTCGACCTGCAGCGGCTGAATTATTAGATCCCCCTCTGCGTTTACCCTTATGGACTCAAGTATTTAAGCGTTTTTTTAAATGGGTATGGCTATCAATAGCACTACTTATCATAAGCGGACATGGCATGATTGGACTGTTCGGGGGATTTAGTAATATCGGAGCGCATATTCACATTATGCTTGCCAGCGGCTATCTAATGATGGCGCTTTTTGGCCATCTATTTTTTAACCCCTACCGCAAACTTAATGCAGCAGTGTCAGAAGAGCGGTGGCCTGATGCGGCGATACAATTAAATAAAATCAGAATGATTGTTGGGATAAACCTAATACTGGGCATCTTTACTGCCGTGATAGCATCAGCAGGAAAGTTTATTCTGTAATTAGGCCTAGAGTAATTGCGTAAACATAAGTAGCTACCTAAACATAAGAACCTAAAGCCTAAAAAATTCTTAAGCAGATAAATTAAAGATGAAACTGACAATGAATTGGCAGTTTCATCTTTTCTATTGGCTCAACCGTTCATTGCCAATGGCATAGGTATATATTCACCAATTTCGTCGGGGTCGCTATCCAGTTCGGATTCCCAGCCTTCTTCACCAGGTTTCAATTCATCAGGAAGGCCCCAAAGCTCACCGCACCAAAACGCAGCAATCCATCGTCTACCATAGCGAACTTTATAAAATCCAGGTTCTCTATTCTCGTTCACCGTCTTCTCCTTTTTTATAATTATTAATAAAGCACTTTTCGGCTTTTTGATTACATCTCTATAAACACTTACTACAAGTGTACATAAATTAATCAGACAATAAATAGGGATTAGCCCAAGGTTTAACGTTCTCATGGTATTCAAAGCATTGTTTGTAAAACCACGAGCACATAACGCTGGAGCGAAACTACAACTACTGTCTAGAAAGCAGAGCTGCTATAGAACAAAGGCGTTTAAATAAAGACAACACCAAAAGGGCCACAATTGTGGCACTGCTGTCCCATAGTTAGGGG
>DJLT01000013.1:82162-105330 GCA_002435145.1 Neptuniibacter sp. UBA6509 | reverse complement strand
TTGTTAGTTTTCACACAGCCTGTGCCAAAAGAGGTCATTATGGCCGACAATAACAAGACTTATTCTGTGGGTTGTAGAACGGCTTCTGGCTTTAATTCGACCTCATTAAGTAGTTCAATAATTTGTTTGATGTAAAGGTGGTCAGGACTATTTTTACTGTAAACAGCATATACAGAACGTTTAACAGGTTTGACTCCCTCAACTAAATACAGCTGTTTTTCTTCTAAGTAGGTGGCTAGCTGGCTCAATGGAAGAAAGGCAGCGCCTCCGTTCGTTAATAAAAACTCGAGTGCAATTTGACTCTGTTCCGTATGAAGTGTCGGTGTCACAGGTTTTTTAAATAGCTTCGCATGCTTAAGGTTGAACGCTGTACCCCAATCTACAAAGATGTAACCTAACTCATCGATTTCACCGAACTTTATGCCCTCTTTGTTCGATACAAGAGCTAACTCAATTTGACCTATTCTCGTGGTTTTTAGCTCACTTATATTGGGAGGGTCAAGCAATACGGCCATATCGAGCCGGTTACCGATTAATGCTTGGGTTAACTCAACATGTGAGTTGATTTTTGTTCTTATAGATAACAAGGGAAATGATTCGGCTATTTTAGGTAATGCAGACTGAAGAAAAGTTCCCCAAAGGTTTGATATACCACCTAGAGAGAGATGCATCTCTTGTTGTTCGTGCAATCCCACGTCCTGCAATGCTAACTGCCATGATGCCAGCAGATTTTCTGCATGAGGTATTAGCCGCTCGCCCGCTATGGTGAGCATGATATTGTGTCGCTGACGCAAAAAAAGTGGCGCTCCTACCAGATCTTCAAGCTGTTTTATTCTGGAGCTTACAGCGGATTGTGTCAGATATAAATTGTCTGCAGCCTGACCAAAATGGCGTGTTTTAGATACCTCAAGAAAGGTGCGGAGCAGGCTTATATCCATTATGTGACCATTTAAAAAATCGATTGTTAGAATAAAAAAACATCGTTTTACAGAAAATGTAATTGCATTAATAATCTATCGTAATCTTTAAACGCAATTAGGACACCTTGTGTGGTGTGTTGGTAAAACAATGTTTCAAGCTGATTTCCCGACTAGACTTAGCTTAAGTGGTGACAAAAATCTTCCAGAAGTGTTCTGTGAAAATGATGTTATCAACTCTGAGCCTAGGTCATTTTTTGAGAAAGATGATGAACACGCATTTAGCGCGTTTGCCATTGGGAAGCCTATGCCTATCTTACCTATTGAACAAGAACTCGTCGAATGTTGTTATGGATATACGAAAGCTTCAATAAACCATAATAAGACGAGTAATCGTTATGTCTCTAAAGCTGTGGAGACATAGCTAGACAATAATTCCAATTTTTCACAAGCAGCTAATATGTGGGGAGAACCTCTCAGATTAGCTGCTTTTTTTTGCTTTATTTTTGATTGTTATTCCGTGCAAATAATAAGCACGCATACCTGTTATTTTGCGTAAGAAGTTTCGTGAGTGACACGTATTAACTTTTTGAGGCTGCTCTAATGAAAATTGCTATTTTATCTCGTAACCCTAATTTGTATTCTACTCGTCGCCTCAAAGAAGCAGGAGAGGCCCGAGGTCATGAGGTAGATATTATTGATACGCTTCATTGTTATATGGACGTCACGCGCAGTAAACCTGCTGTTAGGTATAAAGGGGAACAGTTACCTCGTTATGATGCGGTCATTCCTCGTATTGGAGCGTCTATTACATTCTATGGGACAGCTGTAGTAAGACAGTTTGAAATGATGGGCACGTTCTGTGTCAATGAATCTGTTGCTATCAGCCGTTCGCGGGACAAATTGCGTTCCTTGCAGCTGCTGTCGAGAAAGGACATTGGTTTACCTCGGACAGGCTTTGCTAGCAAACCAGACGACATCCCTGATTTGATCAAAAATGTAGGTGGTGCTCCTCTTGTGGTCAAACTGCTAGAAGGGACTCAGGGTATTGGTGTTGTACTAGCCGATACGAATAAATCAGCTGAAGCGATTATCGAAGCATTTATGGGTTTAAAAGCGAATATTCTCGTACAAGAATTTATTGAAGAAGCGGGTGGCGCAGATATTCGATGCCTAGTGGTTGGAGGTAAAGTAGTTGCTGCAATGAAACGACAAGGGGCTGAAGGGGAATTCAGATCAAACCTACACCGAGGAGGTTCTGCAAAGTTAGTGCGTTTAACCAAAGATGAAAGGGCAACGGCGGTCAATGCAGCGAAAGCAATGGGGTTAAATTTCTGTGGCGTGGATATTTTACAATCCAAAAATGGACCTGTCGTTATGGAGGTGAATTCATCGGCTGGGTTAGAAGGTATTGAGTCAGCAACAGATAAAGATGTTGCAGGGATGGTCTTCGAGTTTATCGAAGCGAAAGCTCAACCTAATAAAACAAGAACTGTTGGGAAAGGTTAGCGACATGGATGAGCTGGTCATTGGTGGGCATACGATACTGCCGGGTAAAATATTGCAAATCGAAATGCCGGTTGTGCGACTTTACACTGATACAGATATATCAATGCCAGTGCATGTAATAAGGTCTAAGCGGTCTGGGCCTACGATTTTTGTGTCTGCTGCAGTACATGGTGATGAGCTAAATGGCATAGAAATTATTCGCCGCTTGATTAACCAAAAAAGCTTACGCTTGGTATCGGGTACGATTATTTTTGTGCCGATGGTGAATGTATATGGAGTGTTGAATCAAAGCCGATATATGCCTGATCGGCGTGATCTTAATCGTTGCTTTCCGGGTTCTGCAAAAGGATCGTTGGCAGGCATTGTAGCTAATAAGTTTTTGTCTGAAATAGTTAAGCAATGTGAATACGGTATAGATCTACACACCGGGGCTATTCATCGCTCAAATCTACCTCAGGTTAGAGCAAACTTGAAAGATGCAGAAACCCGTGAATTAGCGGAGGCGTTTGGAGTTCCGGTACTGCTGAATTCGACACTAAGAGATGGTTCTCTGCGTCAAGCAGCCGTTGAATCGGGTACGAAAATTTTATTATACGAGGCAGGACAAGCCTTGCGCTTTGATGAATTGTCTATACGGGCAGGAGTAAGAGGTATTCAAAATGTGCTTGCTCACCTAGGCATGATTCGACGAAAAGTACGGACTGAAGCCAAGAAAGCGGTTGTTACACCGTTTATCGCTAATACGAGTGCTTGGACGCGCGCAAATGCGAGTGGCATTGTGAATAATCTGAAGAACCTCGGTGATAATGTAAAAAAAGGTCAATCGCTTGCTAAGATTGGAAGCCCTTTCGGTGACATTTTTGAAACAGTATGTGCCAACCGTTCAGGCATCATCATTGGTAAACAAAACATACCTCTCGTTCAAGAAGGGGATGCGATGTTTCATATCGCTTATTTTTCTGAAGAAGATGAAGTGATTGAAAACATAGAAATTATGCAAGACTCATTGATTCCTGAGGAAGCGCCAGTCATAGCTAGTTAAGGATAATTAGCCCAACAGAGCAGAATATAAATGAATGAAAAAATGGTTGTTGGCAGTATAGAAGTATGTGATCTGCCAGATATGGGTATTTTAAGTTTACCAGTACGTGTTGATACAGGTGCAAAAACATCATCATTGCATGTCGATAACTTGGAAAAGTTTACCCAGAAAGGCAAACCATGGGTGCGTTTTGATATCCATCCAGATGTATACAACATAGAGACAGTGACGCATTGTGAATCGGCATTGCATGATTTAAGGAGAATTAAATCCTCTAATGGCGCATCTGAAGAACGGTACATTATCAAAACACTGATGAATCTAGGTGATAAATCATGGAACATCGAGCTTTCATTAACAGACAGATCCGACATGAGCTATTTAATGCTACTTGGTAGACAGGGTATGGGGGAAAGAGTGTTGGTCGATCCGTCACAAACCTTTATGTTAGAAAACTAGTTACTTTCTTCAGTAGAGTAAAAAGCCTCAAGGGTGGAGAGGATGGAAGAGTACATTAAGTCTGAAGGCCTTCAGCAATTTGTAACGGAACTGCATGATAAGGAGTATCCGAATGAGGTGGTTTTTGAAAATGCTGTTGAGGCACTCGAGACTGCCAAATTAAGTTTATTGCTAGAAGCGTTGCCTATTGAAGAAAGGATTTTACGATGGCAGCAAGTTCCCGCTGAAATTAAACCCTCAGTGCTCGTGGAAATGCGTTCACAAGCCCGTGAACCAATTTTATCGGCGATGGAAGAAGAGGAAATTGAGCAGTTTTTACAAGCACTGGATGCTGAAAGTCTTATTGAACTAGCGGATCAATTATCTGAAGAATGGATAGAAAGGGCTTTAGGCTATCTAGATAGTAAACAGAAACAGTGGTTTGAAAGTGCCAACCAGTATGAAGCTAGCCAAATTGGACGCTTTGTAGACCACAAAATTCTCACGTTAGCCGCAAATGCTAAAGTAAAAGACGCAGTAAGGGCGATTAAGCGGGGGAAGCAAAACACGCTAGATCATATTTATCTATTGGACCGCAATAATGTTTTTCGTGGCACTGTAAAAGTAAAAGATATCCTTTGTGAAAAGAGTGAGTTACGCATGGTCAGGGGATTAATAGATACCTCGATACCTACAGTGTCTGCGGCTTCTCCTCTAATGGAATCAATAGATGAACTAGAACATGCTGAAGTAAAAAACCTTCCAGTCATTGATGATACCGGTCGGCTAATAGGTCGTATCACGCATCCTACGGCATTGTGGGTGTTAAGAGAGCACTATGAAGGCTTATTGATGGCTAAAGCCGGTATGGCTGAGTCAGAGGATCTCTTTGTTCCTGTAATGAAGGGCGCGCGTAACCGTGCTATTTGGCTGGGAATAAACTTGTTAACTGCTTTCCTGGCCTCTTGGACCATCGGTTTGTTCGAGAATGTGCTAAGCCAAGTGGTAGCGCTGGCTGTTTTGATGCCCGTTGTGGCTTCGATGGGAGGAATTGCGGGTAGTCAAACATTAGCTCTGATTATAAGAGGGCTTGCAATGGGGCAAGTGACATTGGGTAATGCTTTGGCACTCTGTAAACAAGAATTGGGCATATCGATGATTAATGGTGTGGGGTGGGCCATCGTGATTGGTGTGGTTTCATTCTACTGGTTTAATAATGTTGAACTCAGTTTCGTGATTGCCTTTGCGGTATTCGCCAATATCCAAGCAGCGGCGGTTTCGGGGGTGTATCTACCCTTATTGTTAACAAGGTTTGGAATAGATCCCGCATTATCGGGTGCAGTACTACTCACAACAGTTACCGATGTATTTGGGTTTGTAACATTTTTAGGATTAGGGACACTTCTCCTGATTTAAGGATTCAGAAATGAATCTATTCAGGAGAATTTAAGAATTTGTTAGGTGAAGCTGATAAATGAATACTCAATCGTTTGAAGAACAAAGGCTAGCCTTGTTGGACTCGCAATGGCATGAGCTGCAATTGGGGGACCTTTTTTTCTATGTGATGAAAAAGGGTAATGCATATTGGACCGCATTCGACTACCAATCATCATCACACCCTCCCTTATCAAGTGCTATGTCGGCAGTGACTGAGTTGCCTGCTGCACTTGAGATAAAGGAAAAGATATATCTATCTGAGGATTCAGAGCGTCTTGCAATGACGTTGCAGCTTGCTGATAAACCTTATCAAGTAAACCCTGCTGCTGATGTGAAAATTGCACCTAAATCCAGACTGATTCTCTACGTGAGCACACCTTTATGGTTGCAGTTGAGGCTGGAAGAGGGAGGCAAAGTTTTGGTTGAGTACCCTACGGTTCACCCTCGGTTGAGCTGGGTAGGGCCAAACACCACTGAAGGTGGGCTTTGCTACAGTACGCGTACGTCAGCCCCATCAGTTTTTGCAGATGTAAAGCAATACAAACATCGAGCTTTGACAGCGTTAGAGTTGATCAATGATGGGTATGAGGTACTAACAATAGATAGGTTGTCTTTACCTCTTAATATGCTGGGCCTTTACCATTCACAAGAAAGTGGTTATTGGACTGAATCAGTACGTTATAGGATTACCCCTGAAACAGGAGAGACGACAGTCGTAGCTGCGCAAAAGCCGCCGGAAGAACTTGGAGATTTAATCAAAATTTCTGAAGCTAGAAATACTAATAAAACAGGCCGCTTTCGCACGGCGATGAACTTATTAATGGGGTGAAATATGCCAGAGCTTATCAGCACTATTGGTATTGCCGAATGGTTAAGAGCTGGTTTATTAGTTGCAGCTGGATTCATTCTTGCCAAGTTGGCTGCTCGTTTTTTTCGCAGTGCCACCGAAAATAAGTTAAGCACTCATCACCGTTTGCTCGGCAGTATGCTGATTTTTTACGTACTATTTTTTATTTTTTTCTTGTCAGGCCTCAAGCAAATCGGCTTCAGTATGAGTGTGCTTTTGGGCGCTGCCGGTGTGTTGTCGGTTGCCGTAGGTTTTGCATCTCAGACTTCAGCATCAAACTTAATTAGTGGTCTGTTTTTAATTGCTGAAAAGCCTTTTGAGATTGGGGATGTTTTAAAACTGGATGAATTTACCGGAGAAGTTATTTCTATTGATTTGATATCTATTAAGTTAAGAACGTTCGATAACGTGATGATAAGGGTGCCTAATGAAACGCTTATCAAAACGACGTTTACTAATTTATCTCGTTTCCCGATGAGGCGAGTGGATCTGGTGATTGGTATTGCTTATAACGAAGATATTGAACAGGCGCAAAAAATTCTTTTGAAAACGGTCAGTCAACATCAAAGAGCTATCGAACACCCTGAACCGTTTTGTATCGTGACACAATTTAACGCTTCATCTGTAGATCTACAATTATCTGTATGGGTATTGAGGGCTGAACTAAAGGACGCTAAGAGTGAATTACTCATTGCAGCTAAAAACGCTTTGGATGAAAAGGGAATTGAGATTCCATATCCTCATACCAGTTTATACATAGGTAAACATACACAGCCTTTACCTATTACTATGGTGAATGAGAAAAACGACTGAGAGGCTCTAGTGGCACTGATGACTGCTTTGTGTCGTTAGCAGACTCAAAAACACCCTTGTAGACCGTCTCCACCGGAGACGGATCTATCCCCCACCTACTCCGGTACTGTGACCACAGAGTGACCAGCGGGTATATACGCCCCGCAAACGGTGCCTGGGTGCGCCCTTGGCTCAGATGGATAGCCAGCAATATTCGTAAGGAAACAAAGAGATAGGTGGATCAAAAAAGTGGCGCGCCTGGAGGGAATTATTCGCTACGCTCACCCTGCGGGCCGTCGCAAGCTCCGTTGTCTCGCTTCGCTCGGCTCGAACCCCCGACCAACAGGATCGAAACCTGCCGGAGAACACTCTGTAATCCGCTCTAAGCAACGATTTCCAGACCTCATCATGGTTAGCCATTTACACTGAATTCCGGAGGTGAAGCTAACACAGTGGGTTATCGTGCGGCACTGTGACCAGAGGGTGCCTCATGGTATCTAGCATCCTTTTCAATCACTGTAATTTAAATACATCTGCTTTGCTTTCAAACGCATCTCAGATCTAAGGGTAGCTGGCGAGATAACTTCCACATACTGCCCAAAACCCAACAGCCACCATCTCAGCTCTTTAGTGTCTTCGACAGTTGCAGTAACACGCAGATGATTTTTCTCAATCTCAGTTATCTCTTGATCTTCTGACAGTGGCGTTTCCAGTAAATGGTTTCCTGCTTTGTCTGTAAATTCTAATTCCAACTCAATGAGGCCAGCCTTTTGGGGATACTGAAATCCGCCTTCAGCGATGTACGATTCTAAATTAAAGCCCTCAGGATACTGCACATGCTCTTCAAGAATTTTGATACTTTGAATGCGATGTAACGCTATATGCCGTAAGTTTTTGTAGCCCCAAAACGTACACACCAAATAGATCACCTGATCACGTACAACTATTCCCAAAGGGCTTACAGTTTGCCCGTCTTTATTTTTATACTTGATCTCAACTTTCAACTCGGAAAATAGGGCGGTATAAAGCGCCTCCACTGTTTGTCCTTCCAACTCAGGGGCTAACAGCTGCATGCCATTTGGAATATGGGAAACCTTATCTGGCCAATCAATCAAACTCCGGCGTGTTGATAAGGTAAGAGCATTAAATGCTCGTTTCTCATTCTTAATCACATGAGCTTTAACTGTAGGAGGCAAATAGTTCTGTAAGAATTTACTCGCTAAAATATCAGTCAATGCCTCATGAGGGCTAACCGCAGCTAAAGACACATCTGAATGCTCTTCAAAAGACCATCCATACGGTTTGCTTCGTTCATCGGATACCAATGGCAAAGCTCGACTGAGTTTTTGCAGATCTCTTTGTATAGTCCTATCACTGACTTCATAACCTAAGCTGCTTAACTTCTCTCTCATCTCACCCAAACTAATTTTGCGGGGATAATGAGGTATCTGTCTTAGCAAAGCTAAATGCCTTAACACCGTATCCATTCAATCACTGCTCCATCCAAGAACCGGTTCTAACCTTTAAGATATATCATTGCACCTAAATGCGACACCAGATGTCGCACTATTCATTTAATTTAAAGTCATATAAAAAATTACTGACTGTAAAGGCGATAACAATGGAGCTTGAATCAACTCTATTAATAGGGATAGGCGGTGCCGGTACCAATATTTTGAAACAGATGAACTGTCTGGATATTGATCAAAAAATCTATATAGATCTTAATCCCTGCCCTAGAGAAAAGGATGATCACACATCAGATTTTTCTATCTCAGAAAACGATCTGAAAGCTATTCGATTAGAATCACAGCTACCGGCTTCAACTAAGAAAAAACTAAATCATTTAGTCTTTAAATATGACTGCATTACTGTGTTCATTGGGCTAGGAGGCCGCACCGGTTCAACAATAGCCCAAACCGTTATTGAAGAGTGCTGCAAAGGAGACAACGAAACGACTGTTATTGCATCACTACCTTTCTTATATGAAGGTGAGAGGCGTGAAATTGCTTCTGAGGCACTTAGCGAACTAGAGCAATTAAACTGCAAATTGATAGTCCATGACCTTGAGGAAGCACGACAAGAATACCCAAAAGATAGTGCATTCGATGCAATGTTAAGTGACATCAACATACGTATGTCATTGGATCGACTCGAAGAAAATAGGGATGCAGCAAACATTGAGTTTGATGATTTAAACATAGACTCATTGGAATCACTTCTAGAAGTACACCCCAATGCTTGCAGCCTTTCCGTCGTCGGAAAAATTCTTGGTATTGAATCTTCAAACATCGACGAAGCAAGCTTATCCAGCATAGACCGTTATGGGTTCTATATCGATGCCCGGATAGCCTGTATACATTCATTTGAGCTTGAGCCAATGGAAGCTCAACTGCATTTCATTTTCAGCAGTTACTTAGCTTATATTGAGTGCAGCAGACATCTTGAGAAAGCATGCACATGTAAGCACGATGTTATTGCGATATCAGATATATATAGTGTCATTGATAGTAAGCTAACTTTGTTTGGACCTAAGCTTACATTTCTCCAGGCAAGCAGACTTAGCAGTTTTTAGGATTAATTATGAGTAACGATGATCTACGTACAGAATACCGTTCAGTATTAAGCAAACTTTCATCCGATTACAAATGGACTGTTGAAGATAAATTTTCTGGTGTTTTTTTACCAACTGCTTTTCCTGCATACAAAGATACCACCCCAAAAATTCTTTTCGTAGGCAGGGAAACCAGTGGCTGGAATACAGATAACAAGAAAAACACAATGCAACGAATTATTACAGCCAATGAAAATGGCTCTTTGAATTCAATAATCGATGAAGCAATACAACGCTATAGCTGGCATTTAAAAGATAAAGCGGATGGCAAAGTCAAAACTAAAGAGACTAGCCATCTTAAGCGCTATTATTTGAAAGTAGCTAACGAACTAGGCTTAAAGCCGGAAGCCATGATTTATTCAAACCTCCTCTCATGGGATTATGATAAGGGAGCCCCTCTAAAATTACCTAACAAAGATAGAGAAAAGATAATCGAACTTTCTATTGAATTGATGTCAATCCAGATCAAAGAATTCAAACCAGACTACATTATTTTTGCAACAGGAGTCACTGGTGATAGCGTCATAAAAAAACTATTTGAAAGTCACTTCGGTGGATATTCTACAGAAAGAGTACTCCCAAAAAAAATGTGGCAATTTAACGCAGCAAACGCCACCTGTTTTCGAATTGCTCATCCACGCTATCAAAATGGCCATGCAGAATTTAGGCAAGCAGTAATCGATGTAATAAAAAGTGACGCTAAAATACAACCTGGAAATTAAATGACAAGCTATAGCTCCTCCGGCAATGTGACCACAGAGTGACCAACACACAAATACGACCCGCAAACGGTTCTTAGGTGCGCCTTTGGCTCAGTTGGATAGCCAGCAATATTCGTAAGGAAACAAGGGGATAGGTGGAACAAAAAAGTGGCGCGCCTGGAGGGAATTATTCGCTGCGCTCACCCTGCGGGCCGTCGCAAGCTCCGTTGTCTCGCTTCGCTCGGCTCGAACCCAACGGGGGATCTCACCCTCCAGTTTAGCGTTCTAAATACCGGATCGGAAAGGACTGAAAGATGTGAGGATATATAAAAAAGTGGCGCGCCTGGAGAAAGTCAAACTAAAATCCTTAACTATCCAAAACCGACCTACAAACCCCTATATTACTGCACATTCAATCTTCTTCAGTCCAATAGAAACCTAACAAATCCAGATCAATTTAGGGTATTATTTAGGGTATCAGACGCTACAGGACACACCCATGCAAAGAAAGCTGACAGACGCCAAGATCAAGCACCTAAAGCCCAAAGACAGAGGCTATAAGACAGCAGACGGCGGTGGTCTTTATGTGTTCACTAACACCAAAGGAACCAAGTCTTTTCGTTACGACTTCAAGCATCAAGACAAGTACGCCACTATCACACTTGGGCAGTACCCTAACCTATCTCTCTCAGAGGCCCGCAAACTTCACGAGAAGGCATACAATGAAGTCCTAAACAACATAGACCCAAGAGCACAAAAAGACGCTGAGAAACTCTTAGAGCAACCCTTCAGCTTCTATGCACAAGAGATGATGTCAACGCAGGACCTCAGACCTACAACGGCAAAAAAGAAGTTAGCTAAAATGGAACGGCACTTATTCAAACCACTTGATACCAAGCCAGTTCACCTGATAACGGCAGTTGATTTACTTAACTTATTAAAGCCCATTGCTGATAAAGGAAAACGAGAAACCGCCAAAGATTTAGCTACGTACTGCCGCCAAACATTCAACTATCTATTAAGCCTCCAACTAATAGAGAACAACCCTGCTGCCACAATTGCTGAACTACTACCCAAACCAAAGAAATCAGCCAACTTCGCACACATAACAAACCCAAAAGAACTTGCTAAGTTACTACGTGGCATAGACACCTATGAAGGTGACATATCAATCAAACATGCTCTGCAATTAATGCCCCTTGTCATGCTACGTCCCTATAACATACGCTTTATGAAATGGGAGTACGTAGATATAGAAAACAGGCTTGTAACAATCCCTGCTGACGAGATGAAGATGGAGAGAGAACATAAAATTCCACTATCAAACCAAGCGATAGATATATTGAATCAAGCCAGTTATCTTTCAAAAAAGAATGAATATGTTTTTCTCTCTGCTTATGGTTTGAGAACCGGTAAACCAATGAGTGAAAACACTCTTAACCAAGCCGTTATCCGCATTAAAGATGAGCAAACAGGCGAGCCCATCGGCAGAGGAATAATGACCTCTCATGGTTTTAGGCATACCGCCTCAACCATGCTTAATGAGCTAGGTTACAATTCTGATGCCATAGAGCTACAACTTGCACACGCATCTAAGGATCGCATTAGAGCGACCTACAACAAAGCAGAGCTATTGCCAGAGAGAACTGCGATGATGCAAAAATGGGCTGACTATTTGGATGGATTAAAGAATGGATGATTTCTATTTTGATTACTGCCCTGCTTCTTTATTGAAAGAGAAGTTTGGTCTTGACCAGGAAGATGTCGTTTTAAGAGCGTTACAAAAACATATTTCACTTTATTATCTGAACCAAACAGACAAAGTAATGTTCTTTGTTGACAGCAAAAAATCATCGAAAATTAAAAAAACCTTTAGATACCTTCTGTTTAAGTCAATTCCTATTGACGAATGCGATAAAAAATCTATCGAAAAAGGCAATTATATAAAAATTGAACATGCTGACTTTCTTAATTTATTAGCAAGAAATTTACTAAGCGAACATGAGCTATTGCTAACCTTAATTGGTTTTGAGAATAAGATTGCATACACATATGTTAACGGGCAAACATCAAAACTATTCAACCTTCCAACAATTTCGTTTAATGATATTTACCTCAAGACTGACGATGTCTTTTCACTATACGAGACCCTCAAAAAGGAAAAAGAAGAACCAGATACACTCCCTGACACTCAAAGCCCAGCCTCTTTCACCAAAGAAACAAAGCAAACAAAGCGTGAAAAAGTGTTTTTAACTTGGCTACAAGACAAAGATCATTCTGACGTTGCTGAGATGAAAAAAGAGGATGTGCTAGAACAACTAAGGAGCATTGACCCGCACTTATTCATGGGGGAACAAAAGCATTTCTTCCGCTTACAAAAAATAATCGAGTTCAAACCTGGTCGAAAGTGATTCTTCAACTATTGACCATATTGCTACAGCCCTTTACCTACAGGGCTTTGAGCATGGTCAAAAAAGACTGATCAACTTGGGTTAGGTTGACCAATTTTTAAGTAATTAGACCTCTGCAAATATCGATTCTGACGAACGCAAGCTGCCTTGCGTTTTTCATAAATCAATTATTTAAAGGAGGTTTTATGAACCACTTAATCAAACTAAAAACAGTTATTGAAACCACTGGCGTTTCACGCTCACACATCTACGCCCTAGCTCAAAAAGGGCAATTCCCTAAACCGGTAAAGCTAACAGAACGCTCAAGTGCATGGGTAGCTTCTGAAGTACAGGACTGGATAGATACTCGTATCGCTCAACGTGATCAGGAGGTAGCGTAATGCCTCTTTTCAGAATCAGAACAAGCCTACTGAGCTACGAACCCGCTAAGCACTATACCCAAACCGAACTAGTACTAGCAGTACTTCAAATAAAAGGACCGACAACTACAGATCAGTTCCACTCCCTGGAGGTTAAGTCACCTAGCGCAGTAATCTACAGACTCAGAAAGCTTGGCTATAGCATTAGAACTAAATATATTCAGAGAAATAGCTTAGAAAACCCATATTGGGTAATGCAAGCTGAATACACGCTGTTCTATGAGAGTGCCATAAGCCGCTCCCTACCACTTTTCTTCAAAGGTAGTCAGGAGAACAGTCAATGAATCAATTTACTGATTACAACTTCATAAAATTAGACGAGTTATACAGTCAGCCATTACAGATTGATTGGCTGGTAGAAAGTTACATCCCTTCAGATTCGATAGGCATGCTTTTTGGTGCTTCTGGGTCGGGTAAGTCTCATATCGTTTTAAGTCTAGCTGTCTCTATAGCTAACGGGACCGAGTGGTTTGGTCTAAGAGCTAAGGAGGGCAATGTCTTAATATTGGCAGGGGAAGGAAATAACGGCCTACAAAGAAGACTGAGAGCCATACAGGTAGAGCATGAAATCACCATCAACCCTGACAGGATTTTTTTCTCAGAGAGACCTATAGGGCTAGATACTGATACAGGCTTTGACGATGCCGTTACAGCTATAGAAAATCTGGACAAAGAGCTAGATTTAATAGTTATTGATACGTTGTCCCGTCATCTATTACAAAGCGCAGAAAATAGTAATGATGATATGGCACAGTTCATTAACAGGCTTGAACAATTAAGGCATACATATAAATGCACAATTCTCGTTGTTCACCATACAGGGAAGTCTGATCGACAAGAAGCCAGAGGTGCTTCAGCCTTAAAAGCTAATATCGACTTTAGCTTTGGAGTACAAAAGGATGACTCTAGAATATGCAGATTGACCTGCGACAAGCAGAAAGATGCTGATGATGACTTACCAGCTAAACACTTCCTGATTAAAGGAGTTGATCTAGGGGAAGCAGATAGCTATGGAAACGCTATTACGGGAGCTTGTATCGTTGAAGCTAATGAGATGCCTAGCTTTGCAATGCCCAAAGGGGTCGATTACGAGCAATTAGCTATTGATACTTTTAATTCAGAAAAGCGCTTATGGCAGGAAGCATTTGTTGAAGTCTGTGAAGACAAGTCAAAGACAGACTCGAAAAAGAAGCGCTTTAGAGGGGTTATTGATGGGTTAATTAAAGCAGGCAGGATATCAGTCACTAATGATGATTGTTATGAAATCAACTAGGATTCATAGATACCAAGACGGACAGACGGATACCCCTTAGGGAAAATCCGTCCGTCCGTTGAATGTTTATATAATTTAGGCTTATTTAGCATACCTGCTTGCCCCTCCTTCGGAGAGTCATCATCTATCACGCTTTGCCTTCTTAACTCATTGCGTTACAGCAGTCACTTCGTTCCTGTTTGAACTTATGGTTAAAGGAACACGTGAAAGATGACCGCTAAGTTGGCGTAAACGGTAGGTAGTGGGTAGTAAATAATACCTCTGAATAGTAGGCTGCTCAGTAGAACATCAAGGAATTCAAAACTAAAGGACCCCGCATGCTACAGATGAAACGACTTCTCTTATTAGGAATATCATTTTCAATTACGGGCTGTGTTGGCAATACACCCAAAGTGTCAGTTCAAGATGCACTTGCACCTCAACGCACATTAGGCGCCACAGCGGAGCTACAAAAAAACAGAGTAGCCAACCAAGAAGATAGTAAAGAAAAAACCATCTCGTGGAGACAGCCCCAAAATAAAAAAGAGAGCTGCAAGCTCAGCTTCGATGAGGGATGGCCAGAAGACATAGAGATTTTTTGGGACGGAGGATGTAAGGATGGATATGCGTTTGGGGTTGGGCGTGAATTCGTAAAAGGGATGATTCATGATGGGCCTGTAGATGTAGTAGACCTAGCTCATTACAAAGGAGGGAGGGTAGCAGCAACTTATTTGTATACATACGATAGAGTCAATAACAGAGCAAGAATCAATGCTTATGATTCTGAGGAACATTTTATAGATAGGTTACTAAAACAAGATGGAAGTGTTGTTTCACTCTCAACAGAATATTACAACTATGGAAAAATAAAAGAGAGTGGCTATATCTATACTGGATTAACGACTAGTTTAAATAATGATGTTTTATATGGGAAAGTAGTTGATCGCAATAATGCAGCCAGATTCTATACTATTGAAGATCACAATATTAAAGCTCGCTATCTGGATGGTACATTTGAGATTCACAAGATGGCAGATGGGGAAGTGATACATATTCAGCGGAGTCGACATAACGAATGGGCTAGAACAACTCTTCCTAAGGCATACATAGATAATGCAGAGACTTCCATTAATGAGATGGTAGAGGCCATGGACGAGACTCAGGAAAAGCTGAAAAAATCTTTGGGGATGATTGATTACTACATCAGAAAAACTTGTCAAAATCAGGTGGTTGTAGATTTTATTCCTAATAATGAATATAAGGAAATATGCGGTGACTTTGACTACTTTTCAAGCTATGTCGACAAAATTAATAAATCCAGAAAAGAAGAGCTAACAAAAAGAAAGCATCAATATGATCAATGGGTGCAAAAACGAGAGCAGCAAGCTATAGCCAAAGCAAAAGAAAAACAGGAAACGAGTGCTGCCATCCGTTCTTTGACAAATGCGGTTAACTCATTTAACCAAGGCTTAAATAAACGTTCACAGAGTGCATGGAATGCTGCTAACTCTGTCGGTAGTCAGAATTATAACTACAATACAGACCCATACGGCCGCAGTAATTCAAGTTCAAACAGGAATTATGGTGGTAGCTCCAGCATCTACAACTACTACAATATAAACGGAAATACAGTTACAGGTTCTGATGGGACAAACTGTTTTGTAGTTGGTGGGGTCATTAACTGTCAGTAGTTAATTTTTCTTAAATGGGTGCCCTCTCATACAAAAGCAATAACGTACATGGCTATACAGTCCAAGTTCGTGTTACGTTTTTGTTTTTTGGTATGAGAGTCGTACTCATCTAATTGCTGACAATGCTCTAAACATCCCCCCCCAAGTTCCTGTTACGTCACTCTGCTAACAAATCTACTGACGCCCTTCGGTTGTCGGATACCTGCGTAAACACAATTTTCAATTGCGCTCACTCGGCATCTCAAAGGGTAGAGAAACCTATACTCTAGATCTTGTTGTAGGGCTTATATTACGTACATGGAAGTACGTGTTTATATCAAGTCTTGGCCTTATTTTAATGTGACGACAAATCAATAACATAAGCCATCTATTTAATTATTTATTTTTTACAGCCTTTCCATCAATCAGCCATCCATTATCATTGCAGTTAGAGCACCCTTTGCCACCACATTTATCGCATACTTCTACAGCCTCTGAATTCAACCCTTCTCTGAAGGCATAGCGTACAGCCTCACGAACCAACTCATCTAAAAAGGCATCTTGAATAATCTTATTTGTTTTTCTTTGATGTGCGGCATGTGCAGCCTTTTTGGTTTGACTAACAATATTTTTAGTCACTTTTTTTGACTTTTTAAACAAGAATCTAGCCAAAAAATAAAAGACGACAAGGCCAGTTAATAATAAAACAACTACCAGTGTATCCTCTTTATTTTGCTCTTCTTCAGCCTTGCTCTTGTTTCTTGCTGATTTCATAGCGCATTCTTTTTCCGCTATGTTAAGCGCCTTTGCAGAGCCGCCTAAATTATACCCAGTTGAAAACTTAGCATTACCATATGGGTTAGAAATACTATCGTAGTAGACCCGCAAGGAAGACCCTTTCTTAAGCCTAGTGATTAAAGATTGATCTAACAGAATCCTCAGGCTGGGGTAAATAGCTTGAGTTTGATACCCAGTGTTATAAACATCCGCACTATCTATCTTGATTTTCACGTCAGCTTCTGAGCGCTGCCTCCTAACCTCATCAACCTCTTTAAAATCTATCTCAAGCGAGGAAGGAGACACTCCCAAAACACCAGAACATGAATAGCTAATCTTCAAAACAGCGTTATTAGAATAACTCTGATAAGCAGTAACAGCCCTAGGACCTGAAGAATTAACTTCCCAAGCAAAGCTTTTTAGTGGCGCTAATAGAAGTATTAACAGGGGTATAATATGCTGAACTGCTTTTAACTTAGGGCTGAAAATTAATATCATATCGTATATTCCATTACTCTATATTTAACATTAATCCTTTAAGGACCAGCTGACCTATTCACCGTAGAATAAAGTCTTTCAAGTGGGGTAGTAACTTAGTTGGCAGTTCCTGTGATTAAATGCTCACCACGGGGCGTTGAGCTTTGATAGTAACCGCAAATCATCTTCACTATCAAATAACAGGGAGTAGTTATATGAACACAATTAAATATATCCGTAACCCTGAAGTCTTCATGCTTGAGCAGCGTGAGTGTGAGCAGTTTAAGGCTCTGGATCTAGCTGCCTGTGAACTAGAGGCTATTCCGAACAAGATTAAAGACTTTAAGAATATTAGAGACATCAATATCTCTACCAACCTGTTGTCAGATCTACCCTTCAACAATATGCCTACAGAAAGGCTTCTTAAGCTTACTGCTACCAACAATAGGCTTAAGAATCTATCTTCAGGAATCAATAGGTTAAAAAAGCTCAGGCACCTATGCCTGGGTAAAAATATGTTTGAAGAGTTTCCTAAGGAAATAACAGAGCTGCCCAACCTTCGTAAACTTTTCTTTCACGACAACTTTATTACAAGCCTACCTAGTGATATTGGTAATCTTAAACAACTCAGAGTACTGGTGTTGTGCGATAACAAGTCTTTAGTTGAACTACCTGAAGAGCTTGTAAAACTGGATAAGCTCCAAACCTTAGACCTACGAGATACCAAAGTAACAAAACTACCTAAAGGGTTGTCAAAACTGTCAGGACTAAGGCAAATAAAGCTATCCAGTAAGTACTTTGAACCATCTGAGCTGGAAGAAATTAATAGCTGGTTTCCTGAAGGCGTAGTGACTGTAGATCAATATGTTCAGTTAGATAAGCTGCCTAACAACTCTCAACATTTCCTTGATACCCTCGATGATGATGACGAGTTTAAAGTAACGATGCAGAGACTGCTTAACTGGTCCTCTGAGCCTTCAAAAAAAGGACATAGCAGAGATCTATGAACTTGGGTGGAACAAGCCTGACGAGATTAGACAGTAAGCTACACAGAGCAATATTGAGCCCAGACTAATATTAAAGCCAACGCGCTCAACAAGGAAGCTTCTAAACTTTGAGCACCTATTTTAGATTAGGGTATATTTCAGGGTATATTAAAATTAAATCTTTAACTTTATGACTAAAAATCAACAAGATAGATGAAAAAAAGTGGCGCGCCTGGAGGGATTCGAACCCCCGACCAACAGGATCGGAACCTGCTACTCTATCCAGCTGAGCTACAGGCGCACTCAAGAAGGTTTGCGTGGCGTATTCTACCCATGCGGTTAGCATTCGCCAAGTTTTAAAGTTTAAATTGCAGAAGTTTGTAATGCGGAAGGGTTGTATAAGCTTTTTATCTCTTCTTCTAGGTTACCTTGAGTCATGACCTCCCAAGAAGATCGGTCTTCGGTATAAGATAAAAACGCGTGGCAACGACAACATCGGTAGATCTGTTGATTAGGAATAGAGCTGAGGAGTTTTAAATTTTCTGACTGATCAGGCTTACCTTTGAGCAGATGGCAACCACAACTGTCATGTATTCCATTACGGGTCATTCTTTTACCGCCACTTAGACCTTGGTATTAGTCTAGTTGTACTCCTTTGATCTCAAAAAATCTATTTTTTTATATTTATTCTGCTATTTAAAAGATTTTAAGCCTTAATTTTATAAAAAAGTGCCCCAAATCAGCTGTTTCATGCCTCCTCGTGCCAAAGCCCCATTTCAGTTGTGATTATTTATCGCTATAATCCGCAGCCGGTGAAACTTTGAGCAGTCGAGTCTGATTCTCCGCCCCTGAGCAGCTTTTTTAAGCTGGGCATCCTTATCAGATCGCACTGCACATATTAAAATTGTAGTTTATTAAGAGGTCGTGGCTGTGAAAAAAATCACTTCAGCATTGGTAGCTCTAGGTCTAGGTATTGCGTTAAGTGCATCTGTACAGGCGACATCTAACGATGAAGCTGTAGCAGAGCGTATTAAAGCGGTTGGTTCTGTATGTATTGAAGGCGATGATAGCTGTGGTGGCGCAGCAGCGGCTCCTGTAGCAGCTGGCGGCACACGCTCTTCTGAAGAAATTTATACATCTAAGTGTGCAGGTTGTCATGCAACTGGCGCTGCAGGTGCTCCAAAGTACGGCACACCTGAGTGGGCTGACCGTGGCGCTAAAGGCATGGAGTCTTTACTTGCTTCAGCGATCAGCGGTGTAGGCGCTATGCCACCACGTGGTCTTTGCATGGATTGTTCTGATGAAGAACTACAAGGTGCAATTCAGCACATGCTAGATAGCTCTAAGTAAGCAGTTACGCAATAGACATAAAAAAAGCCGCAATATGCGGCTTTTTTTGTGTCTGAAATCCAACTGAGTTTAGTCAAACATGTCCTTTAAACTGTTTAATGTCGCCCTACCACGCTTTTGGTTTTGAACGGCACACTTTTCACCTGCGCCTTCGACTTCTAGGTCCTCAGAAGGTAACTCATCGAGAAAACGACTAGGTAAACAATCCAGTACTTCACCATATTGTTTACGCTGTTTTGCTAGGGTAATAGTTAAACAGCGCTTAGCACGGGTAATACCTACATAAGCTAAACGACGTTCCTCTTCTATATTGTCTGTTTCAATGCTGTTTCGATGGGGCAGTAGCTCCTCTTCCATACCCATTAAAAAGACATGAGGAAACTCCAAACCTTTAGACGCATGAAGTGTCATTAGCTGAACGCGGTTAGAATCATCCTCTTCCTCTTGTCTATCTAACATATCGATCAAGACAAGACGGTTAATCGCTTCTTGTATACCGGCATCAGGATCATCTTCCTGTAAGCGTTCCATTGTAGATTTAAGTGAATCCATCAGAAAATAGACATTCTGCATTCTCTTTTCAGCCATCGCTTCACTTGAGCTGTTTTGCGCAATCCAACCTTCGTAATCTATATCACGCATCATCTCATGGATCGCAGCGATCGGATCTGCCTGTTGGCATTGACGATAGATATGCTGCATCCATTTACAAAAACGACGTAAACGCTCCACTGCATTGGCAGGCATAACCTGTTCTAGCCCGAGTTCTTCACAGGCATTAAACATACTGATCTGACGATCAACCGAATACTGACCAAGCTTCTGCAGAGTACTTGGCCCGATCTCTCGACGGGGTAGATTAATAATTCGCAAAAACGCATTATCATCGTCCGGGTTAACCAAGACTTTCAAGTAACTCATCAGATCTTTGATCTCTGCGCGAGCAAAGAAGGAGGTGCCGCCATTCAGTTTATAAGGTACTTGATAGTGCTGTAATTTCATCTCTAATAAGCGCGCTTGGAAATTACCTCGATAGAGAATCGCCATATCCCTAAACTGGACGTTTCTTCGCAGATGAATATCCAAAGCCTCTGTGGCAATACGATCACACTCTGCATCTTCATTGCGGGTGTGGATAACTCGTATAGGGTCACCCATGCCCATCTCACTCCACAGTGTTTTCTCATACACGTGGGGGTTATTAGCGATTAAGGTGTTCGCCGCCTTCAATATACGGCTTGTAGAGCGATAATTTTGCTCCAGCTTAACAACTTTTAAACTTGGATAATCGGTTTCCAGCTGTACAAGGTTTTCTGGACGCGCACCACGCCAAGCATAGATAGACTGATCATCATCACCTACCACCGTAAGCGCTCCTCGGTGTCCTACCAGCAAGCGTACGAGGCGGTACTGAGATAAGTTTGTATCCTGATACTCATCCACCAGCAGATAGCGCAGGCGATTCTGCCAACGCTCTAAGACTTGTGGGTGCTCTTCAAATAAGCGGACGGGGATTAAGATAAGATCATCAAAATCAACAGCGTTATATGCACGTAGATGTTGTTCATAAGTTTCATAAGCGCGAGCGCAAAGGATATCTTGTGGTAACTGTGCTGCCGCTAACGCTTGTGCAGGCGTTAACATCTCATTCTTCCAGCTTGATATCTGATTTTGCACGACATCAACCTGATCACTCTCTTCGTTATTTTGCAGCATTAAGTCTTTAAGTAACGCTTTCGTATCTTGATCATCAAAGATAGAAAAGCCAGGTTTAAAGCCTAAGGTTTTATGTTCACGACGAATAATGGTTAAACCGAGGTTGTGGAACGTTGCCACTGTTAGGCCTTTACCTGCACCTTTATCTAGCAACGAAACGACACGCTCTTTCATTTCGCGAGAGGCTTTATTGGTAAAAGTAACCGCAGCAATATTACGACCAGCAATACCGCACTCATTAATCAAATAAGCGATTTTGCGGGTGATCACACTGGTTTTGCCTGAGCCAGCGCCTGCTAATACCAATAAGGGGCCACCTATGTAGTCCACAGCTTCTTTCTGTCGTGGATTCAATCGAGACATTCTTTAAAAACCTTCAAAAAAACTAAAGCTTCACGCAACAAGGCCGACACTTTATAGATATGATTCGGGTAAAACCGACTAAAAAACCAGATAACCTATTGATACATATAAATTAAAACAATCGTTTGATTATATTTCTCTGGGTGTTAATCTGCACAAGTAAATATAAAGCGTAATTATGACACGAAAAAATTTGTAGGGAGAGATTCCTGAAAATAATAATGTGTTCTGTATTACTATGTAGCACCCAAGGGAAGTAAGCGATGCGCTCGGCGCTGCGGCAGTTACCCGATAAACACAAAAGGCTATTGCTGATTGATCATTGTCAGCAGAGCCAGAACAGGCTTGAGTCGATACTAGAGCAAAATTCTCTATATCAACTTACGCGCTGTAATGACCATGTGGAAGCCATACTGCTTTTGCAAGAGTCTCCTGTGGACGTTATTTTATTAAGCTGCAATAGCAGCCCACTCCCTTGCCCTACCATTATCTCTGACCTACAAAAATACAAACTTTACACGCCTATTATTGCGCTGAGTTCGTCTATCAATGAAGAGCAAGGCCAAGAGTTAATTAACGCTAAAGCGACAGACTTTTTATCCACAAAAAATCTTTGCCCTGACACGCTATTCAGAACATTGAGACATGCAGAACTCACGGTAAAACAGAATGAAGAGATTCAATTACTGCAACACTCTGACACGCTCACCCCTGTAGGGAATCGACAGTTTTTTTATCGTACCCTTTTACATAAACTCAATGTATTAGCACTGCAAAAACGCCAACTCGCCTTAATAACAGTGGATTTAGACCATTTCCGAAAATTTAATAATCGCTATGGTTTTTCCACAGGTGATGAGATTGTTTTAGAACTAGGTAAGCGTATTCAGAACCATATAGGTACAGATGAGGTCGTCGCGCGAACCGGGAACGATGAGTTTGCAATTATTCTCGATCTACCCGAAACCTATGATCTATTAGTAACCGTTAAACAGCTTTTAGGGAAGCTCATTGCCTCTCTGACAGAGCCATACCAACACACTGACACACAAACTAACCTCAGTTGTAGCATCGGGGTCGTGCTTGCGCCAGAGCAAGGTGATGAAGTAGATACACTCACCAAACGCGCCAGTGTCGCTCGGATGCAAGCAAAACAGATACATGGTTGTAGCTACGCGTTCTTTCGCCCAAGTATGGAAGATAGCCACGAGCAAAAAGCAGGGCTTGAACCTGACATAATGAACGCCTTAAGGGCCGAGCAATTTGAGCTCTATTATCAACCGCGTATCGATCTACGATCAGGCAAGATTACGGGCGCAGAAGCGTTGATCCGTTGGAATCACCCCTCCCAAGGGCTCGTTATGCCCGGGGAATTTATTCCAATCTGTGAAAACAATGGTTTAATCGTTCCGATTGGTTATTGGACCATCCACCAAGCAGCCCTTCACCT
>DJLT01000013.1:0-81790 GCA_002435145.1 Neptuniibacter sp. UBA6509 | reverse complement strand
TCATTCCGTCAGTTTAAAGATGACATGCTGGTCGATACGATTAAACGAATCATCAAACAAGAGGCTATAGATACTTCAGTTTTGGAGTTTGAGCTCACAGAATCTGCCCTTTTTAACGATGAAAACCATGTACGCGAGTGTTTAGACTCTTTAGCAGAAGAGGGAATAACCTTCTCGTTAGACGACTTTGGTACGGGCTACTCATCATTTGCGCTACTACATAAGCTGCCCATCAGCGCGTTAAAAGTAGACTGGTCCTTTGTCAGCCAAGTTCAAGAATCTTCGGAAGCCACTGAGATAGTTCGCTCAATTATCAGCCTTGCAAAGAATATGAAAATTGCCGTTGTTGCTGAAGGGGTAGAAACGCGCGAGCAACTCGACTTCCTAATCAAGCACGATTGCGACCAGATCCAAGGGTATTTTTATAGCCCTCCGGTCCCTTTCGAAGAGTTCAAAAGGATGTTGCCCAAATCATAGTCGCTCTATAGCCCCCCTGTTTCATACTAACTATTCATCAGATGTTCCCCTCTCATTTCAATATCTTTCTAGCAGATACCCGATAACTCAGTGCTTCCATCAAGTGTTTTCGCATCACCTGATCGGCGCCTTCAAGATCCGCGATCGTACGGGAAACCCGTAAAATACGATGATAAGCCCGTGCGGATAACTGCAACTTTTCCAGCGCACTCGCCAACATCTCCTTATCCGATTCATCAATGCGACACAGGGCCTCTAACTCCCGCCCTGCCAATAACTGATTCGGCTGTTTTTGCCGCTTTAACTGTCTTTCTCTAGCCTCCACGACTCGTTCCCTCACTTGCACACTGGCTTCAATACTATCGGGAAACCCCATTAACTCTTTTTGAGACAATGCCTGTACGCTTAGCTGAAGATCAATACGATCAAGCAGCGGGCCTGATACCCGTGATTGATAGCGCCTCACCTGATCAGGGCTGCAGCGACAGCGTTCAGTGCCATCTGCATAATAACCACAAGGACACGGGTTCATTGCCGTCACTAATTGAAATCTAGCGGGGAATACCGATTGTCTAGCCGCACGAGAGATGAGAATCTCACCCGATTCAATGGGCTCACGTAGCACCTCTAAAACCTTACGACTAAATTCAGGTAACTCATCAAGAAATAACACGCCTTGGTGGGCCAACGAGATCTCACCGGGCTTTGGATTGCCTCCCCCTCCGACCAGCGCCACAGAGGAAGCTGTATGATGGGGCGCTCTAAAAGGTCGCTGACAAAGAAGTTCACCGCTACTGCTCGTCTGTGCAATGGAATGAATGGCTGCAACTTGAAGACGCTCCTGTTCTGTCATCTCTGGTAGCAAACCGGGCAACCTATTCGCCAACATGCTTTTTCCGCTTCCCGGCGGCCCGACTAACAACAGGTTATGTGATCCAGCCGCAGCGATCTCCAACGCTCTTTTAGCTTGTAGCTGTCCTTTGACATCATTCAGATCAGGATAAATCTTGCTGGAAGCAAACGTTTGAGCGGATGCCTGCGCGGGTGAAATAGGCGTTTCTGACTTTAAATGAGCACACACATCAAGTAGATGTGATGCTGGAAAAATAGCTAACCCGGAGGCAAGTAAAGCATCCTCCGCATTTTTAGCTGGGAGTATTAAACCTCTCTTCACCTCACGGCAAGCTAAAGCGACCGGCAACACACCAAAAATAGGCCTTAACTCACCCGATAGCGCGAGCTCGCCCACCAACTCAACCGACTCTATCGCCTGACTTGGAAGCTGCCCACTCGCAACCAATATTCCGATCGCAACAGCAAGATCATAGCGACCGCCATCCTTAGGTAAGTCAGCTGGCGCGAGGTTGACAGTAATACGCCGTTGGGGGAAATCATAACCCGAATTGATCAGGGCACTGCGCACCCTTTCACGACTTTCTTTAACGGCTGTTTCTGGCAGGCCGACAAGGGAAAAACTAGGTAGTCCACCAGAGAGATGAACCTCGACCGTGACCAAAGGGGCATCAATACCTACCTGTGCACGGGTATACGCAATCGCTAGAGACATAAGCTTCCATCCTTGGAAGAGTTATAAAATGTAATTTAAAGATGAGGCTTATCTAATCCTCAAGACCCCATAGATAAACAATATACCTATCAATGCTCAACTGCTAAATGTTCCAGCAACTGTGCCAAAGTCAGCGGTGTGCCAAAATAAGGGCCTTGCATCAGCATACACCCTTGCCCCATCAGTTCACCACGTTGCCCAGCCGTGCTAAGCCCATCAGCCAACACTTCTATATTTAATTGATCAGCGATCGCTAAGATAGAGTCCACTATTTTACGACGCCTTTCATCATTGCTCATGGTCGTCACTAATGAAGCATCAATCTTAATAAAATCGGGTTGCACATCTCGAATCTGCTCAAGTGCGGGGCTTTCACATGCAAAACCAGTAATTGATAACAATGCATCGCTGGTCAATAGGTCAAAAACAGCGCCCTCTTTTTCCAAAGCCGTCTGAATATCAACATCGATCATTAATCGTCCTGATTTTTGATGCTGACTCAATTGCGAGACCCAACGCTGAATAGCATCTTTACTATTAAGCTGTTGAGCTTCTATACGCAGTGAAATAAAACGTAGGCTAGGAAAGCGCTCCCAAATAACATTGAGTGATTGTAGCTCTTGGTTAAGCCAATTTTCATACTGTTTTATAGAATCGGGATTTTCTAACAAGGCAGAAAAATCAGAAAAAGAAACCAGACCTAACTCCCCATGCAACCAGTATGGGCTTGCATGTACAGCCACCACCTGATGGCTATAGATACTGTAAACAGGCAGGTAGGACATCTGGATTTCATTACTGACGAGCGCGGTTATAAGATCCTCTTCACGTAGAATTTGCGGGCCCTTACTGCGTTCCATTAGCTCACTGTATACCCTAAAGGTATTGCGGCCGCCTTGCTTAGCGGCATACATAGCAACATCCGCTTTTTTCACTAGGTCTTTACCACGCTCAGCATGTTCTGGGTACATTGAAATCCCAACACTGCCGCTAATAAAGATCTCACGATGATCCACAAAAATACCATGTGATAACTGCTCAACGACCCGCTGCGCGACTTTAATTGCGGATTCAACGCCCTCAACCGCTGGCAGCATCATAACGAACTCATCACTGCTCAGTCTTGCTAATGCATCTTCATCACGGACCACAGAACCCAAACGACGCGCAACTTCCTGTAATAAACTATCCCCAACTGCACGGCCTAAATTATCATTGATCCACTTAAAGCGATCGAGGTCGACCAGCATTACTGCTAACTGTTCATTCGCTTCTTTACTCTGTGTAATCCGAGTAGACAGGATATCTTGAAACATATCCCAATTAGGAAGGTTAGTTAGTTCATCATACTGCGCCACTTGTTGATTAGTGGATTCCGCCGACTTCAAATAACTACTATTAAAAAATTGTGCTATATAGCCCGAATGATTGCCTGAATCATCTGATATCTTAATCACATTAAACCAAGCTGGATAAACAGCTCCGTCCTTATGACGATTCCATACCTCTCCTTGCCAAGATCCATGATTCATCAATTCAAGCCAGATAGTTTCATAAAAATCATCAGCAAGCTTAGCTGCACTCAGCAGGTGCAGGCTTTGTCCAACAACCTCCTCTAAGCAATAACCAGACACCTGCTTAAAAGCCGTGTTTACTTCGAGTATCTTGCTCTCAACATCCATCACAATGACGGCTTGAGGTGAATATAGGAAAAGCTGCTGTGCATAGTTTTCGATCATGGAAAATAAGCCCACTCAGTTCCGGATGAATTTTACTTAACTCGTGCTCTATTTATCTTGCGCTGCCTTATCTAAGGCGAGTAATTGCTGCTCTAACGCTTCAACCTGCTCTCGGGTGCGCAGTAGAACCGCCTTTTGCGCATCAAACTCTTCTCTACTGACAATATCTAAACGATCAAAAGTACCTTGGAGCAATGACTTCACCTGCTCTTTCATCTCACCCTGCCCAGGTAACTTAGCTTCTCCAGATAGTAGCTGAGTAAACTGTTCAGTTAAGCCTTCGATAAGCTGTGGATTAATCATCTTCACCTCAAAATTTAAACAATAACTGCCACAACTATAGCAACTCAGGCATACCAATCAATAGCGCACCAAAACCGCGCACTAAAAAAGAGCATCTACTGAGTCAGCACATATTTCTGCGCCCCATAATATTGCATAAAATATGAACAACAAAAGCCAATAAGCCATAACCAATTGTTTTAAAAGAACTTTATAAAGACTGGCACGACCTTCGCTATCTCTAGGGCAGAAATCGTTAATGAACTATTGCTAAACGATTTACGAATTAAGCAATAAATTAGAATTTATGGGGGTAACAAAATGAAGATGGTCTCCGCTGTCATCAAACCGTTCAAATTAGATGATGTACGTGAAGCTCTTTCTGAAATCGGTGTACAGGGTATCACCGTGACAGAAGTTAAAGGCTTCGGACGTCAAAAAGGACACACCGAACTTTATCGTGGTGCTGAATATGTTGTCGACTTCTTGCCTAAGGTACGTGTCGATGCAGCAGTATCAAGTGACATTGTAGAACAAGTTGTCGAAGCGATTAGCACTGCAGCTCAAACAGGAAAAATTGGTGACGGTAAAATTTTCGTTACATCAATTGAACAAGTTGTCCGCATTCGTACCGGTGAAACCGGCACTGAAGCACTTTAATACCGACTAATTTTCTGACCGCTTCTGGAGGAACCGACCAATGGAAGAACTATTAAATTCAACAGCAGCTGATGTTACTCAGCTTAAATATGCCCTAGATACTTTTTACTTTTTGGTATGTGGCGCATTAGTTATGTGGATGGCAGCAGGTTTTGCCATGCTAGAGGCGGGTCTAGTACGCGCTAAAAACACCACTGAAATTCTTACAAAAAATATCGCTCTTTATGCAATCTCCTGCATCATGTACTTAGTATGTGGTTATGCAGTCATGTACGGCGGTGAGTACCTTCTTTCAGGTATTACGGGCGATGGTTTCACGGGCGCTGAAGAACCAGCGACGTACGCACCTTCAGCTGACTTCTTCTTCCAGGTTGTATTTGTTGCGACGGCTATGTCTATCGTGTCAGGTGCAGTAGCTGAGCGTATGAAGCTTTGGGCATTCCTTGCTTTCGCTGTTGTAATGACAGGTATTATCTACCCAATGGAAGGTTCTTGGACTTGGGGCGGCAACGATGTATTCGGTATGTACAACCTAGGCGACCTTGGTTTCTCTGACTTTGCAGGTTCTGGTATCGTTCACATGGCAGGTGCAGCAGCTGCACTAGCGGGTGTACTTGTACTAGGCGCACGTAAAGGAAAATACACGAAAGATGGTGCTGTTGCGGCGATCCCAGGTGCAAACCTTCCACTTGCAACTCTAGGTACATTTGTACTTTGGTTAGGTTGGTTCGGTTTCAATGGTGGTTCTGTACTAGCGACATCTGATGTTGAAAACTCAAACGCTGTTGCCGTTGTATTCATGAATACCAACGCTGCTGCAGCCGGTGGTGTAGTCGCGGCTCTTGTTGTAGCACGTCTATTATTCGGTAAAGCTGACCTTACAATGGCACTTAACGGTGCGTTGGCAGGCTTAGTAGCAATTACTGCTGAACCATCAACACCTTCTGCTCTTCAGGCAACACTGTTTGGTGCAATTGGTGGTACGTTGGTTGTATTCAGTATCCTAACGCTAGATAAACTAAAAATTGATGATCCAGTCGGTGCAATCTCTGTACACGGTGTTGTTGGTCTACTAGGTCTACTATTAGTACCTGTAACAAATGACGGTTCATCGTTCTCTGGCCAGATCATCGGCGCTCTAACTATCTTTGCTTGGGTATTCGGTGCAAGCTTGGTTGTTTGGTTAGCAATCAAAGCTGTGATCGGTGTACGTGTATCTGAAGAGGAAGAGTACGAAGGTTCAGATATCGCTGAATGTGGTATGGAAGCATACCCAGAGTTCACTTCAGCTAAATAATCTAAACCATTGGATATACAAAAAGGTGCTTCGGCACCTTTTTTGTTTTTTCAGCATAATTTTGCGCAAACTTAGATTAATCTCGTATAGCATGCTTCATATTTCTAGGTATACTTATCGCTATAGTTCACTGTAGTTACAACTGCAAAGTGCTCCTAAGCACTTAATATGCAGGCACAAACTGAGGAATAGTCTTATGAAACTAGTCACCGCGGTGATTAAACCGTTTAAACTTGATGATGTACGCGAAGCTCTTTCTGAAATTGGTATCCAAGGCGTAACTGTAACCGAAGTCAAAGGTTTTGGCCGTCAGAAAGGTCATACTGAGCTCTATCGCGGCGCAGAATATGTTGTCGACTTTCTTCCTAAAGTTAAAATCGAGATCGCTGTAGATACGGACATGGTTGACCAAGCTATCGAATCGATTACGAAGACAGCGAATACCGGTAAAATTGGTGATGGTAAGATTTTTGTATCACCCCTTGAGCAGGTGATTCGTATCCGTACTGGCGAAAGCGGCCCTGACGCGTTGTAAGTACACCAAGATTTCTAAAAAGCGGCGACTGCCGCTTTTTTTATACATCCACTATTGCTCCTCATACATCCCCCCCTTAACGAGCGATAATTGCAACAATCTGTTGCATGGGAACTTTCTGTTCTACTTTTAACTCTTTAATAGCATTACGAAAAACAAACCAACTTTTAAAGAGCGACACATGTTATCTAAAACGACTCTATTTAGCCCAATCAAGCTAGGCTCGGTTGAACTTGCTAACCGAATTTTGATGGCACCTTTAACACGTGCACGCTCGGACGCTGAGCATGTTCCCGGTCAACTCATTGCACAACACTATGCAGACAGAGCCAGTGCAGGGTTAATCATCACGGAAGCCACTATGGTGATGGAAAACTGTTGCGCCTTCATCAATGAACCAGGCATCTACTCTGAAGCGCAAGTAGAAGGGTGGCGTAAAGTAACCGATGCGGTACATAAAAAAGAGGGCAAAATTTTCTTACAGCTATGGCACGGTGGTCGAGCCTGCCATCCAGATCTTAACAAAGGTATTCAACCCGTAGCTCCCAGCCCGATAGCGATTGAAGACGAGGTCTATACTCGGGAGGGGAAGAAACCCTATACCACTCCGCGCGCCTTAGAACTGACTGAAATACCTAATATCGTGAACGGTTTTCAGCAAGCAGCTATTAACGCTAAGGCCGCAGGATTTGATGGTGTAGAAGTGCATGGGGCCAATGGCTATCTTCTAGATGCCTTTCTACGCGACAGTAGCAATAAGAGAAACGATAGCTACGGCGGTAATATCGAGAACCGCGCTCGCCTGTTACTAGAAGTATTAGATGCAGTATGTGATGTATGGGGAAGCGATAAAGTTGGCCTGCGTACTTCTCCCCTCAACGGCTATAACAGCATGAGAGACAGTGACCCGTTAGGCCTCACCCTCTGGCTAGCAGAGCGATTAAACAACTATAACTTAGCCTACTGGCACCTTATGCGTTCCGACTTTCTGGGACAACAAAGCAGCGATGTTATTAACCTTGCACGTGAACATTACCAAGGAAATCTGATCGGAAATATGGGCTACAGTCATCAAGAGGCTGATACTGCTATTCAGGAAGGGCAGCTAAATGCGGTCGCTTTTGGGGTGCCCTTTATTGCCAATCCGGATCTAGTTTCCCGTTTTGAAAACAATTCTGTACTTAACGAAGCAGATCCAAACACATTCTATACAAGGGGCCCTGAAGGCTATAACGATTACCCCAAATTAGACCTATCAGAACTAAAGGTATCTTAAAATGAGTAACCCCGCAGATTATCCAAGCTTAGATCAATACCCAATTTCACAGCGTTGGCCGGCACAAGATCCGCAGAAGCTACAGCTCTATTCGCTGGGCACTCCCAATGGCGTGAAAATCTCGATCGCCCTTGAAGAGCTCGAATTGCCTTACGAAGCACATAAGGTGACTCTGGCCGAGGGTGACGTTAAAAGTACAGAATTCCTGTCCCTTAACCCCAATAACAAGATACCCGCCATTATTGATCCTAACGGACCTGACGGGCTACCTATCGGTTTATTTGAGAGCGGAGCAATCCTAGTTTATCTTGCTGAGAAAGGCGGCAAACTGATCGGGCGCAATGCTGTAGAGAAAGCAAAGGTATTACAGTGGTTGATGTTTCAGGTTGGCGGTGTAGGCCCTATGTTTGGTCAGTTCGGCTACTTTCATGCCTATGCAGGTAAAGACATCGAAGATCCTCGACCAAAAGAACGCTACGCAACCGAAGTAAAACGGTTACTTAACGTGATAAACCAACAACTAGAAGGCCAAGATTGGATTGCAGGAGAGTTTTCCATAGCCGATATAGCTATCGTTCCTTGGCTTGATTCACTGATACGATTTTATAAAGCTGAATCTATCGTCGAATTAGCTAAATTCAAACAAACAACAACATATATAGAGCGATTTAACCTGCGCCCATCCGTACAAAAAGGATGGAGTACTCCATAAAAAATTACCTGATCATTCTATAAATCAGGATGAAAACCTCCTAAAAAAGCATCCTGATTTTTGAATGATCAATCACCTAAAATACCGACAATACACAACTAAGCCATTATTAGAGAAGAACTTTTCACTAAAGGATTAGATTTTATAGGGTAAAAACACTTTACACCTTTCATTATATTGACCCATATCAACTCGATAACAGTTTTCTTTAACATCTAAACAATTCAAACTAAATTTGTCGCAGAATAGGTCATTATAAATAAAATAAATTCAAACAAATAATATGTCTAATACACAATTTCCCTATAATAGAGAGAGCAGTATTCCATTAGAGTGGCTTAATAAATCCTCTGTAGGGGTGCTCCTATTAGATAGAGAATTAAAGTGTATCGAAAGCACACCTTATGCCTCAGAGCTTATTTGGACTCGCTTAACATTAAACACTACAGAACAACTACCTGAGGACTTTAAGCTTGAACTTTCAAAGCAGCTAAATAATCTTAGTCCTCAGCGAAACGAATATTCTACCTACCTGCTCTTACCCACCCTTGATGACAAAGAACTGCTGCTAAAAGTCGAAATAAACCGACCTAATACCCAACATGAAGGTAGTCCTTATCTGTTTCTTACCATTCGAAATGCCAGCAAAAATGCACATTTAGCTAAAGAGCTTAAGGTCTTTCGAAACGCTGTAGAAAACACTGGAAGCGCTGTTCTGATTACTGACAATAGAGGGGATATTGAATATGCCAACCAGAGTTTCAGTGATATTACAGGTTATAGCTTTAATGAAATTAAAGGTAAAAAGCCCTCATTCTTAGGCTCAGGTGAAACACCTAAATCTACTTATCAACACCTATGGAGCACATTGTTTGACCACCAAAAGTGGAGCGGTACCTTACTGAATAAACGAAAGAACGGAACTGTTTACTGGTCTTTGCAGAATATATCCCCCATCCCTGATGAACTAGGCAACATCACTAACTTTGTATCAGTGAGTGAGGATATATCTCAGATAAAAGAACATGATCAACAGATGGAGAAAATGGCTTATTTTGATCCATTAACCGATTTAGGTAACCGCAGAAACTTCAAACGGACCTTGCAGCAATATCTGGATGTGCCCGAAGAGAAGCAAACAGGCTTAAACGCCTTATTGCTACTAGATTTAGATCACTTCAAACAAATCAATGACACCATGGGTCATGAAGCGGGTGATGCCTTACTTAATACCATCGCCAACAGGCTCAATTTCTGCTTGCAGAACAAAACGGCTGTTTTTCGCTTAGGCGGCGATGAATTTACAATCATCCTACAAAACTTTGAAAAACGTGAGTTAATTGTCGATCGAGTCAATGAGATCCTAAACTTGCTCGCACAACCGATTCAAATCGGTGTTCATGAAGTCATGATAACCGTAAGCATTGGCATTACACTCATCGGTGTCGACAGCCATGATGCCAGTGATCTGCTTCGTAACGCAGACCTAGCTATGTACTATTCCAAAAAAGCAGGTCGTAATACATTCTCTTTTTATAAGAAGCACATGGGTGACGTTGCTAAACGCACATTAAGTATTGAACACGATCTAAGAAATGCCTTATCGAATAAACAACTGCGTTTAAACTATCAACCGCAGATCGATGCACATGATGGTCGCATTACCGCCATAGAGGCTTTATTGAGGTGGAACCATCCGATTGATGGAGAGATATCTCCCGTAGACTTTATACCTCACGCAGAGGAAACAGGTCTGATCATTCCAATTGGTCGCTGGGTTTTATTGAAGGCTTGTAAAGACGCACAACAGCTTCAACTGTCAGGCTTACCTGCCATAAAAGTATGTATCAACCTATCCGCAAGACAGTTCGATGACCCAACTCTGATCGAACACATTAAAGACGCACTTGATCAATCTGGGCTTGATGCTAAATGGCTAGAACTTGAGATCACGGAAAGTATGTTAATGCGAGATTTTAAGCGTGCGATAGATACCCTAAATCGTATTAAAGAGATGGGGATAAGCTTAGCTATTGATGATTTTGGCACCGGTTACTCTTCTCTTAGCCATTTAAAGAAAATGCCGGTCGATCTATTGAAAATAGATCGCTCCTTCTTACACGATATCCCACAAGATAATGACAACATGGCCATTACCTCGACCATTATCGCAATGACAAAACAACTAGGCTTAGGCGTCGTTGCTGAAGGTGTAGAAACACAAGATCAGATCCTTTTCTTACAAAAAAATAATTGTGTAACGATGCAAGGCTTCCTGATCAGTCGCCCCGTTTCTTTTGAACAATTCAGTAAAGAGTATGGAAGCAACCAATACTTCCAACCATGCTTTTTAAAACAACGCGAATACGTTAATTAACACACAACTAACCTGCTAATAAATAAAGCTTTTATTATCCAAAATCCGTTATCCCTCCCCTTCTACTAAACTTATACTAACTATGTATCGTTAAGGAGGTGAGCGATGCAGCATAAAATTTCACGCGATATCTTTGAACAGGTCATGGTACCTAACTATTCACCGTTGCCCATTATTCCTGTCAAAGGCCAAGGTTCAAAAGTCTGGGACCAATCCGGAAAAGAGTATATCGATTTTGCCGGTGGGATCGCCGTCACCGCATTAGGCCACTGCCACCCGACTCTCACACACGCCCTTCACCAGCAAGTCGATAAGCTTTGGCACCTGAGTAATGTGTACACAAACGAACCCGCCTTAGAATTAGCCAAAACCCTTTGCGATAAAACATTTGCAGACAAAGTTTATTTTGCCAATTCAGGTGCAGAAGCGAATGAAGCGGCCTTTAAGCTGGCCAGAAAATACGCCTATGATCATGATCCACTAGACGATCATAGCTCTGATAAAAACCAGATAATCAGCTGTATCAATAGCTTTCACGGACGCACCCTTTTTACCGTTTCAGTCGGAGGCCAGGCTAAATACTGTGAAGGTTTTAAACCCATCCCCGCGGGCATCACCCATGTAGAGTTTAATAATATAAAGAGCTTACGCGATGCTATCAGTCATAAAACCTGCGCAGTTGTACTCGAACCGATTCAAGGTGAAGGCGGAATCATCACGGCAGATCCAGAATTCTTAAAAGCAGCCAGAGAACTATGCGATCAACACTCTGCGCTTCTTATCTATGATGAGATTCAAACCGGTGTAGGCCGCACAGGTAAGCTATTCGCTTATGAACACAGTGGCGTTACACCCGACATTTTAACGTCAGCTAAGGCCCTAGGGGGCGGATTTCCTATTGCTGCAATGCTTTGCACAGAAGCGGTCGCGCAATCTCTCAATATGGGAAGCCATGGCAGCACCTATGGTGGTAACCCTCTAGGTTGCGCTGTCGCAAACGAAGTACTTCACATCATTGATACACCCCAAGTGTTAAAAGGGGTTCAAAGCAAACATCAGCTGTTCGTTGAAAAACTTCATTTAGCCAATCAGCACTATCCTCTGTTTAAAGAGATCAGAGGAGAGGGCTTACTCATAGGGTGTGAATTACGCCCTGAATATCAAGGCAAGGCACGACAACTGCTGCAACTTGCACTTGATGAGGGGGTTATGGTGTTAATCGCTGGCTTAAATGTGATACGTCTAACCCCGTCATTAATTATTCCAGACGAAGAGATTACACAGGGAATGAAACACTTTGAAAAAGCGATGGAGAGCTTTATTGCGCACGAAGTAAATCAAGTCAATAAGAATAGATGAGTACGTAAGAGAGGTAGCGATGAATAAAGCTGCAGATATATGCAAACACACCTCTTCCGATCTATTGAATTGGGTTCAACCTATCGCCTCACAACAATCCCTTCGAGAGGAGCAGTTAATTGAACTCGTCGAGATCAACAGCAGCTCCCTCAATCCTCAAGGCATTAATGAAGTTGGAGAATGGTTTGCTAATGCCTTCAACAAGATTAGCCACGATATAGAGCGTATTCACTTGCCCCCATGGGAAAGGGTCGATTTCCAAGGGGTGGTGCAACAACAAACCTTAGGAGATCTATGGCGAATAAAGAAACGCCCTCACGCAAAATATCAGATCCTTTTAACAGGCCATTTAGATACCGTCTTCCCTCTATCTAGCCCTTTCCAAAAAGCGAATAGACTACAAGCTGAATGCTTAAACGCACCCGGTGCAGCAGATATGAAAGGAGGCCTACTGGTTCTACTTTCCGCATTGGAGTTATTAGAATCAACACCACTGGCTCAACAAATTGGCTGGACCGTTCTTCTTAATCCCGATGAAGAGATAGGCTCGCCCTCTTCCGCAGCCATATTAGAAGAAGAAGCCAAAACACATGACCTAGGTCTCATCTATGAACCGGCTCTACCCGATGGAAATCTTGCGGGGGCTCGCAAAGGCAGTGGTAATTTCACCTGTTGCGTTCATGGTAAAGCAGCCCATGCGGGCAGAGAGCCCGAACTAGGACGCAATGCGATAAACAAAGCGGCTGAATTAATCTTAGAACTAGCGCAACTTAACAATGCACGCCCCGGGTTAACACTTAATACAGGGATGATAAACAGCGGCGAAACGACTAATAAAGTCCCCGACCTCGCGGTGTTTAAATTTAATATCAGAATAGAAACGAAAGACGATGCACACTGGTGTACTCAGCATTTAGAAACACTAATCAGTCAATACAATGAGCATGATGGCTACAAAGCCGAGTTGCACGGTGGCTTTGGGCGCATGCCGAAGCAGCTCGATTCTCAGCACTTAGCGCTGTACTCACTTGTGCAAGAATATTCAAAACAACTCAACAGGCCCTTAACATATGCAGCAACAGGAGGCTGTTGCGACGGTAATAATTTAGCCGCTGTTGGCCTTCCTAATGTGGATACTTTAGGTGTTAGGGGCGACTTTATACACAGCCATAATGAGTACATACAGCTACCAAGCCTGACCGACCGAGCGCAACTCAGCGCACTCCTTCTACTCCACATTGCTCAACATGGGCTTCCCTTTAAACAGAGCAGAACTGGAGGCATAAAATGAATAAAGCCGACATATTCAAACTATTAAATGATATGTGGATAGATTACCTGCGCTTAAACCCTGAAGCTCAAAAAATCCACCAGCTGTTACAACGACAAAACCCGATCATAATTAATGACCATATTGCGTTACGCACTTTTGATATTGAATCCATCAATATTGAAGTGCTTGCCGCCCCTTTTCTTTCAGCCGGGTACTACTGGGCCGACGAATACCACTTTCCAGTGAAACATCTGTACGCCAAGCATCTTCAACATATAGACACTAAGCTACCTAAAGTCTTTATTAGCCAATTGCTCACTGAGTCTTTAAACCAAGCCAACCAAACACTTATCCACAACTTAATTTCACAGATACCTAAGGCTCAAATCGGACAAACAGATTTTTGCTATTCCGGACGTTACTGGAATTTAAGCTATGCTGACTATCAACAACTGCTGGTACAAAGTGAATACGCCGCATGGGTTGCTGCATTCGGCTTCCGGCCAAACCATTTCACTATTTTTATTAATCAGTTGGACTCCCATAACAGCATTGAGAGCATAAATGACTTTTTAAAAGCAGAAGGTTTTAAGCTCAACTCTGCTGGCGGGGAGATAAAAGGGGGAGCAGAGGAATATTTAGCCCAATCCTCAACACTGGCTAACTCTATTTCAGTTCAATTTACAGATAGAACAGCGGAAATTCCAAGTTGTTATTACGAATTTGCACAACGCTTCCCAATGCCCGATGGAAGTTTATATCAAGGTTTTGTCGCCGCTTCTGCCGACAAAATCTTTGAAAGTACACATACGCGCTAATCGAGAAATAAGGCAAAGGAGATCGAATATGTATTTCATTCGCCCTATAGAGATAAAAGATCTAGATACCCTCTATTCGATCGCACTGGAATCGGGACCAGGCTTCACTTCTCTGCCCGAGAACACTGAGTTACTTGAAGAAAAGATAAGCCATAGTCTTGCTGCACTTGAGTATCAAATCAGTACACCCAACAGTGAAAGTTATCTTTTTGTTCTCGTCGATGATGAAACGCAACAGGTCGTCGGCACGACCGGCATTGAAGCCTCTGTCGGTTTGAAAGATCCGTGGTATCACTACCGTATCGGCACCGTCGTTCATGCCTCACGCGAACTCAATATTCACAATCAATTTAAAACACTCTATCTGTGTAACGACTACACAGGCTGCTCCGAAGTATGCACCCTTTACCTTAATCCAGAACACCGGCACTCTCAAAATGGCAGCCTGCTATCAAAAAGTCGCTTTCTGTTTATGGCAGAAAACCCTCAACGTTTTTCTAAACGTGTCATAGCAGAGATGCGAGGTTACTCAGACGCAGAGGGTCGATCTCCCTTTTGGGAAGGACTCGGGCGTAAATTCTTTGCCATGGATTACTCTGAAGCAGACTATCTAACGGGCTCTGGTAACAAAGTATTCATTGCCGAATTAATGCCAAAAAATAGTATCTACATCCACCTGTTGCCTGAAGACGCCCAAAAGGTCATCGGTCAAGTTCACAAAAATACGGAACCTGCGCGCAATATGTTGGAAAGCGAAGGTTTTCGCTTCGAAAACTATGTGGATATCTTTGATGCGGGCCCCACAATCACAGCCCCCTTAGAAAAAATACGCGCTGTTAGAGAGAGCCGTTATGTCAAATTAATGATCAACCCATCGATTGACCATCCTGAAAATTACCAAAGCTATCTACTCAGCAATAGATCATCACAGAACTTTCGTTGCTGCTTAGGCTTAGCCTACGAACAACCCGGCGTTGCAGAAATAAGCCCTGAAACCGCACATTTATTACAACTCAAGCAAGGCGATACAGCACGCATAGTTGAGTTAAAAGGGAGACGAGTATGAACCCGTTATTATCTCACCTCATTAATGGCGAATGGCTACAAGGTGATGGCGATGAAATGGTGTCATTAAACCCTGGTAACAGTGATCGCATCTGGCAAGGCTACTCAGCTAGTGATCAACAAGTTAATCAGGCAATAGAAGCGGCCGGTGAGGCATTTCCCCATTGGGCTGATCGACCCATTGCAGAACGAGCATCTTACCTTGTGCGCTTTACCGAACTACTTGGCGAATCCAAAGAACTGATAGCAGAATGCATCGGTGAAGAGACAGGAAAACCTCTTTGGGAAGCGCTTAGTGAAGTGACTGCGATGCAGGGTAAAGCCGCAATTACTATTAGAGCCTATCAAGAGCGCTGCAAAAGAATAGATGAAAATAATAATGGGGTTCGTTCGACTTTACACCATCGCCCCCACGGCGTTGTTGCCATTTTTGGTCCCTATAATTTTCCTGCGCACCTGCCTAATGGCCATATAATGCCCGCTCTCCTCGCGGGCAATACATTGATTTTTAAGCCCAGTGAACTGACGCCTAAAAGTGCAGAGTTATTGGTAAAACTATGGCAAAAAGCTGATCTACCTGATGGCGTTTTAAATCTGCTTCAAGGGGACAAAGAAACAGGAAAGTTAATCGCCTCACACCCTGCTATTAATGGTCTTTACTTTACTGGCAGCGCTAATACAGGCTGTTATTTACATCAACAATTTGGTGGTCAGCCTGAGAAGATTCTTGCCCTAGAGATGGGTGGAAATAACCCACTGCTTGTGACCCAAACCAAAAACTTACCCGCAGCCGTCTATAACACGATTCAGTCCGCCTATATAACCGCAGGACAGCGCTGCACTTGTGCACGTCGCCTACTCGTCCCAGAAGGGGCCCAGGGTGATAAATTTGTGGAGCACTTAAGCGCAGCAGTAGAGCAGATCCAAGTAGGCACCTACAATCAGCAACCCCCTCCTTTTATGGGATCGCTGATCAGCCAGCAAGCGATGACACAACTACTCTCCGCTCAAGAATCATTAGTAGAACAAGGTGCGATATCCCTCATCAGCATGCAGCGTTTTACTGATAAAGGCGCTCTACTCAGCCCAGGATTAATCGATTGTAGCACTGTGGAAACACCCCCTGATATCGAGTTATTTGGCCCGCTGTTACAACTTTACCGAGTTAGGGATCTAGAGCATGCGGTCGAGCTAGCTAACAATACCCGCTATGGGTTAGCTGCCGGAGTACTAAGTGATGATCCGGAGGTATTTAAATATTTCCAACGCCATGTACGCTCAGGAATTATGAATTGGAACCGCCCGTTAACCGGCGCATCTAGCGCTTTACCCTTTGGAGGGGTCGGGATGAGTGGTAACCACCGCGCAAGCGCTTGGTATGCAGCTGATTATTGCGCTTACCCTGTTGCATCACTGCAATCAGAGAGTATAGAGCTACCAGAAAGCCTACCGCCTGGAATCCAGATTGAAGGGCATATCTGGGCTCCCTCATGAGCCAAATTCTTAATCTAGACGGTCTAGTTGGCCCAAACCATAACTACGGAGGGCTGGCGAAAGGGAATATTGCATCAGTTAAAAATACAGGAAAGCTATCTTCGCCCAAACAGGCGGCCCTACAAGGGCTGGAAAAGATGTGGATACTCTATCGTCTAGGTATTCCTCAAGGATTTATACCTCCCCAACCACGGCCAAACTTTTGCCTACTTCAAGCAGCTGGCTTTAGAGGAACCCCACAACAAATCTTACAACAAGCGTTCAAAACTGCACCCGAACTATTGGAAGCCTGTTACTCAGCCTCATCAATGTGGGCCGCGAATAGCGCAACAATTACAGCGTCGAGTGATAGCCTGACCAATAAGCTTCAGATCACACCTGCAAACCTACAAAACCAGTTACACCGCTCTCTTGAATCACCAGCAACCGATTCATTCTTTCGCCATTTCTTTTCTGATAACGCGCTGTTCCATTGCCACTCTCCGCTACCTAGCCATGCAAATTTTGCCGATGAAGGAGCTGCTAATCACATTCGTTTGAATGACCCTCTCTCTGACGAGGCGCTTAACCTATTTATTTATGGCCAAGATATAAGCATGGTTAAGAAGACTCAACGCTATCCAGCTAGACAGAGTAAAACAGCCTGTGAGTCGCTCATTAGACGCCACCAGATACCACACGCCAAAGCACTGCTAATACAACAGAACCCACAAGCAATAGATCATGGAGCCTTTCATAATGACGTGGTTGCCGTTGGGCTAAATAACTTTTTATTGCTTCATGAAACCGCCTTTTCAGAACAAGAAGGCATATTAACAACATTAACCAAGCGCACTCGGCACTGGCAGAAACCATTGTTCATTATGGAGATCAAAGATAGGGACTTCAGCTTAAAAGAAGCGATCACAAGCTATCTATTTAACAGTCAGTTAATCGCACTACCTGCTGGAGGGATGCTTCTGCTCGCCCCTGAAGAATGCCGTCAGTCACAAGCGACAGAAAAGGTCTGTCAGCAGATTCTTGAAGCCGATAACCCTGTCACTCAAATCAAATTTATCGACTTAAAACAAAGCATGGATAACGGAGGTGGTCCCGCCTGCTTAAGGCTGTCTATCCCTATCACAGAAACAGAACTAGCTGGCGTAAACCCCTCAATTCTGCTCAATGAAAAGCGCTACCAGCAACTGCGCCTGTGGATAACAAAACATTATCGTGATCAACTAACCCCGTCCGACTTACAGGACTATCAGCTAGTCGAAGAGATCGATATAGCACTGACAGAGTTACAGAATCTTATGTTAAAAGACTAAAGCGATACTCATTACCCTTAACGCCACTCAACCTCTTTTCGTCGCTAAGGGAAGAGTAATTGTTGCTTCCAAACCACCCTCAGGATGATTCCGTAAACTTAACTCACCACCCAAGCGTTTAATCGCTCTTTGCGCAATACTAAGTCCTAAACCATAGCCCTTTTCTTGGCTATCTCCTCGATAGAAGGGATCACAAAGCTGCGCTAACTCAGATTCGGAAACACCTTTTCCATGATCTCGAATACAAATAATACAGCGATCGCTTTTATCCACAGACAGATCAATAGCAGTACTATCATCCGTATGCTTGCAGGCATTCCCTAAAATATTATTCACGGCTCTTTCCAGCAGTTTGCTATTAACGCAAACCTCGCAGTCAGATTTCATCTCTAGGTTTATCTGCCGCTTGGGATAAGCAAAATGCGCATCATCGGCCCACTCTTGGAGTAAAGAATATAACCAAACTCGTTCACCGGATGCTTGTTCCTGTTCTAAACGAGACAGGGATAATATCTCACCGATCAACTGATCTAAGTTGCGACACTCCCGGTTAATTCGCATAACCGCTTTATCATCTTCACCCATGCGCTGTTCAGCAATACCTGCCGCCGCCTGCAAGCGTGCCAAAGGAGCACGTAGTTCATGGGACACATCCTGCATTAAGCGCTGGTGAGAGGTAATGGTCTGCTGAACATAATCAGCCATTCGATCAAAATCTCGTGCTAACTCACCTAACTCATCGCCTCTTTTTCTAAGTTTTTCATCCGTTCGCCTATCGAGTTCGCCACGGTAAATCGCTTGGCTATGCTCACGTAGTAGGTTTAAAGGCCGAGCAATAATGGCGGACACTAACAATGCAGCCATCGAAGCGATCAAAATAATCAGAACCATTTGCACCGATAAGATCGTGGCTAAAAGATGCCTAAAAGGTGAGGAGTTCCATTTCAGGTTAACTTTCACCTGATAAAGCTTTCCACTCTCGGACCTCAGATTAAATAAGTAAAACGATTTAGGGTCCTGATTAAAACTTCGGGGGAACTTATCAAGACCGACCACTTTCTTATTTCGTGCTAGATCCGTGATATAAACCCGCTCAGCAATACTTAGCCAAGTAGTACGTTTAAAGTCATGTCGGTCCTTACTTTCATGATCTCTATCTTCGAATTCCCTGCGATCATGCTCATCCCTTTCATAATCACTCTTATAATGACTCTCTCTATCATCTCTACGGTCAGGCTTTTTCGGTGGACGTACGCTAAGCGTGCGTTCCCCTCTGCGTTCATAGCGCTCAATCATGACTTCAGCATAGCCTTCGGCTTTTGCTGTAATCACCTCTTTAAAACGATCTTTTTCGGTAATAGCACCGACAAACACAATTGTCGCCAACGACACTAAAAAACTGACCGACCAGATCGATGCAAAGACTTTCCAAAAAAGGCGCTTATACCACTTCATTCTGCACCTTTAACAAATTGATAACCTACGCCCCGAACGGTCTTAATTAATTCTTTATTCGACGAATACTGCCCTAGCTTCTGCCTAACGCGACTCACATGCACATCAATTGCACGATCATAGGCCATCAGCTTTCTATGCAGTACTAACTCTGTTAATTGCTCTTTATCTAAAACAGAGCCTGCATTGGCAATCAAGTAAGCCAATACATTAAACTCAGTACCTGTCAGCTCTACCGGCTGCTGAAGTACAGTGACTTCTCTTTGACCAGGATCAAGGCTCACGCCGCTGACACTAACCAATAAGTCGGGAAACAGTGTCGCTTTCTGTTGCGGCTCTACACGCCGCAAAATAGCTCGGATACGTGCAAGCAACTCCCTAGGGTTACAAGGCTTACTCAGATAATCATCGGCACCCATCTCTAACCCGATAATGCGATCAATACCTTCGCCGCGCCCTGTCAGCATAATCACGGGCAACTGAACCTTGGGTCTTATCTGTTGCAACAGTTCCAAACCACTTTTACCCGGCATCATAACGTCGAGTATCATCAGGTCATAACGCTCAGATCGTTTGAGTGCCTCACAAGCACTATCCGCATCAGGAGCAAACTCAACAAGAAAACCTTCATGATTAAGGTAGTCACCGATCAGCTCACACAGCTCAGTATCATCATCCACCATCAACAGGCGCTGTTTGGTATTGCTCATAAAGGTATTCTCATCTTATCTGTTTAATTGGCCAATATAGAATCACATAAGACTCTAGCGACCTCTAAATAGTAAAGCTTTTAGATTCAAAAAACTTAACGCTTAAGCTGTGTTTACCAAACTTTACAACTCCGATACCCAACTTAGCAGTGACATCATTCACACTTCACTGCATCAAGGTAAACAACTTTTTAAAGGCAAATTAGCCGGAGCAAGTGAGGAGATAAAAACATGCGCACTAAATTTATTGCAGGCATTACAGCAGCCGTCATCACAGTATCAGGATTAGGCCTTACAGTAGCTCATGCCACCGATGGGGAGCAGCATAAGGAACGTCGTATGGAACACCGGGTAGAGCATTTAACCAAAGAGCTAAAGCTAACACCGAAACAGCAAACGGAGCTAAAAGCGCAGATGCTAAGCCAACATGAAGGCATGAAGCTTAAGCATCAAAACCGCGAATCGGTTTTCAAGCAACTGCTGAAACTAAATCCAAACTCAGCAGATTACCAAACACAGTTGAATAGTTTAGTACTAGAAGCACAAGAACAGACTAAAAGCATGATTATTGAGAAAGCAGACGCACAGGAAAAGCTGTTTGAAATACTAACTCCGGAACAAGAGAAGTCATTTATCGCCTTAAAGGCCGAAATGGGTGAGAAAATGTCAAAACGTCACTCAGAAGGCAAACGAGGTCATCATGGCGAAAAAAAGTGCCACTAGAGGCACTGATTAAGACACAAGGGCAGGTAAACAACACTAGAAATGTTTATTACCTTTAGGCGACGCTTGGGTTTCTAACGTTGCTACTTGCCCTTGCCCCTCAGCACCACATTCATGTCATTGCCATGGGCCACCCCAACAGGCTCCTTTGCCCGCTTATAAAAGCGGGCTTTTTTCATACATCAGATCGCTTTAGATGCAATATCTTTAACATCTTCCATCACCACAAACGTACTGGTTTGCTTTACGTAAGGTAAACTGGAAATCTTCTCCCCTAATACCTCTCTATAACCCTCGATATCGGAGGTTCTCACCTTTAAAAGATAATCAAAATTGGCCGCGATCATGTGACACTGTTCGACTTCAGGAATCAATCGAACAGCATCATTAAATGCTTGCAAAGCCTTAGTTTTAGTATCACTCATCGTCACTTGGACAAAAGCAACATGCTTTGAACCCAGCTTCTTCTGATCAATAATCGCGGTATAGCCCAGAAGATAGCCGAGATCTTCTAAACGTCGCATACGCACTTGGCAAGGTGTCTTTGATAAACCCACCCGATTGGCGAGCTCAGTCACCGTAATTCGGCCGTTTTTTTGTAACTCTCGTAGGATAGAAATATCCAGTTTATCGAGATTATCCATTCATTAATGTCCGCTGAGGTAGGAGGTAAAACAGGTTTCTTATCTTCGAATATAGTTAATCCCCTCTAATTCGACAACTTAGGGCTAAGCGTTTTTACGAGCGTCAAAGCACGAAAAGGCCCAAAAACAACGTGAAACAGCATCCCGCAGAACAATCCCTCATAAATCGGGTTTAAAAAAGATCAATTAACTAACAATGCCAACAATACAGTGCAAATATCCACAACAAAGCGAGTAACATTTTATACGGCTATGCCAGCCGTCAAAAAAGGATAATCCCCTGTATAAACCTTGGTTTATCACAGCCAGATTATCCTTTTTTTCAGACAGCCTATGAAATTTACCTTAGAAGAAATGAGCTTCTCTAAGCGGATGGAGGTCAGTGGCATCGCTCAGGAAGGAACTATAATAAGCATAATATATGACAGTGAGGCTTCTACATGGTTACGGTAACCATTACTTTTATACTTTATTTAATGCTCATGCTTGCCATCGGCATTGTGGCGTATCGACGTACTAGCGATCTATCTGACTATGTCCTAGGTGGTCGAAACTTAGGTCCTATCCCAAGTGCACTCAGCGCCGGCGCATCTGATATGAGCGGCTGGCTACTCATGGGCCTACCCGGCTATGCAATGGCAGCAGGATTCGGTTCCTTCTGGTTGGCGGCAGGCCTACTCATCGGCACATGGTTAAATTGGCTGTTAGTCGCGCAGCGCCTAAGAGTATATTCACAACGCGCTGATGATGCCCTTACACTCCCCGCATTTTTCGAAAAACGCTTTGAAGATCACAGTCATAGCTTACGTGTAATCTCAGCGATTTTTGTCTTAGTTTTCTTCCTGTTCTATACCAGCTCCGGTTTAGTGGCTGGCGGCAAGCTATTTGAAACGGTGTTTGGTTTTGATTACAGCATTGCTGTCATCATCGGTGCTATCGCAATTATCTCTTACACTCTATTTGGCGGCTTCCTCGCGGTTTCTTGGACCGACGTTGTACAGGGCTTACTGATGGTGGGAGCACTGATTATGGTGCCTCTTTTTGCCATGGGCGAAATTGGCGGCCTAAGCGGGATATTTTCAGCCATGGAAGCGAAAAACCCTGAACTGCTGAATATGTTCACCGACGCAGACGGAAAAGATATCACCTTAATTGGTACATTATCTTTACTCGGCTGGGGTCTTGGTTATTTTGGTCAGCCGCATATCCTTGCTCGTTTTAAAGGGATTAAAAGTAAAGACCACGTTCCTGCTGCACGCCGTATTGCGGTTTTGTGGAGTGCGGTTTCTATGGCTGGCGCTTGCCTAATCGGTATGGCCGCTATTGGTTACCTTCCTGAAGGCTTAGGCGATACTGAAACGGTATTTATGGTCTTAGTCGACGCACTATTCCACCCTGTAATCGCCGGTATTCTATTGGCGGCAATCTTAGCGGCGGTGATGAGTACTGCGGATTCTCAACTATTGGTTTCATCTTCAGCGTTGGCAGAAGACTTCTATAAAGCGCTGTTTAATCAAAATGCATCTCAAGAACAATTAATCCGTGTCGGTCGTATTGCCGTTGTTGTCATTGCGCTTATCGCTACCGCATTGGCGATGGATAAAGATTCTAAAGTCTTAACCTTGGTTTCTTACGCGTGGGCAGGTTTTGGTGCAGCTTTCGGCCCAGCACTGATTCTTTCTCTATACTGGAAACGTATGACAAAAATGGGAGCCCTTGCAGGCATTCTGACAGGAGGTATTACCGTTGTTGTATGGAAACAGTTAGCGGGCGGCTGGTTTGATGTGTATGAAATCATTCCAGGCGTTCTGTTTGCTTTTATCGCGATTGTTGTGGCGTCATTACTCACACCGCCACCATCAACCACGATTCAGGCACGCTTTGACGAAGTAGATGCTGAAATAAAAAGCTAGCTCCGTTCTAGCTAAGCAACACTTTACATCAGCCTCGATTACTTTGCGTTCTCGGGGCTTTTTTATAACTAACACAGAAGTCGAATAACCTATATTTTAAGCAAAGAAAAAACAAATAGATTAAAAACAGATAAAAATTAGAACTTAACGACTACAAAATACAGAATTTAAGAGAGTTCGACCTAATGATCTAATTATAAAATATGCCTTATATGAAATGAGGTGAAGAGATATGAGTTTATCCATCGAACAATTCCGCTTAGATATTCGTGCTAACTATTTAGCCAACGAAACGGTTGCTATTAATCGCTTGCTAAATAATGCATCACTAGCTGAAGAAGATCGGCAAACCATCTCTCGCAACGCAGCGCAATTAGTGACACTCGTGCGTAATGAAAGCTCTCCCTCAATGATGGAAAAGTTTCTTGCAGAGTACGGGCTAACGACCAAAGAAGGCGTGGCCCTAATGTGCCTAGCAGAAGCCTTACTTCGCGTTCCAGATAGCATCACGATCGATGCGCTGATCGAAGACAAAATTGCTACCGGTAACTGGAAAGGCCATTTAGGTCATTCAGCCTCCTCTTTAGTTAACAGCTCCACTTGGGCGCTGCTCATCACCGGTAAGCTACTTAAAAACGATGAGGATAAAAGCCTAAGCACTACGCTTAAAGGCATGCTTAAACGTTTAGGCGAACCTCTAGTCCGCACCGCCGTTGCTCAAGCAATGAAAGAGCTAGGCCGCCAATTTGTACTGGGTCGTACCATCGAAGAAGCGACTCAGCGAGCTAAAAAACTGGAAAAACAAGGCTACTCATACTCCTACGATATGCTGGGTGAAGCCGCGCGTACCAATACCGACGCCCTTAAGTATCATCAGGCCTACTCTACAGCGATTAGAGAACTTGCCCCTAGCTGCACAAGTGATGATATACGCCAAAACCCAGGCATCTCCGTAAAGCTATCAGCCCTACATGCCCGCTATGAAGTCAGCCAGCAAGACCGAGTGATGGATGAACTTGTTGAGCGTACATTAGCCCTAGCTCTGCAAGCAAAAGACGCCAATATGGGTTTCAATATTGATGCGGAAGAAGCCGATCGCCTAGATCTTTCATTAGATGTGATCGAAGCCGTGCTAGCCGATAAGCGCCTGAGTGGCTGGAATGGATTTGGCGTTGTCGTCCAAGCCTTCGGCCAACGTGCAAGCTACGTGCTGGATTGGCTTTATGCCACCGCGACGAAACTTGATCGCCAGATCATGGTACGTCTTGTTAAAGGTGCTTATTGGGATGCCGAGATCAAACGTGCGCAAGTACTTGGCCTTGATGGATTCCCTGTCTTTACGCGTAAAGTAAATTCAGATTTATCCTATATGTGCTGTGCTGAAAAACTACTCAACATGAGTGATCGTATTTATCCACAGTTCGCCACGCACAACGCTCACTCTGTCGCGTCTATTTTATATATGGCGCAGAAATACGATGTGGATAACTATGAGTTCCAACGCTTACACGGCATGGGTGAATCCCTACACGACACAGTACTGAAAGCGAACAATACACGCTGCCGTATCTATGCCCCAGTAGGTGCTCATCAGGATCTACTGGCCTATTTAGTACGCCGTTTACTTGAAAATGGCGCAAATAGCTCATTCGTGAACCAGATTGTTGATACACGTATCACCCCTGAAGAGATAGCAGCTGACCCCTTTGCTCAAATTGCGAGCATAGGCGGCAGTTTATCTAGTCAAGCAATTAAAAGGCCTGTGGCGATTTTTGGGGAAAAACGCTTAAATGCAAAAGGCTGGGATCTGACTGACAAAGTGACTTTAGAGCGTTTAGATGCTCAACGTATCAAATTCCAATCTCAGCAATGGCATGCGAAGCCACTAATTGCGGGCGCTACATCATCGGTAAACGCAGATACCCTAAGCAGAAGTGACACCAAAGAAGAGATCTCTAATCCCGCAGATCTCAATGACCAAGTTGGCAGCGTAACTCCTGCTAATCCATCAGATATAAGTACAGCCATCGCCGCAGCAGAGCACGGCTTCCAAAGCTGGTCAAAAACGGACGCACCTAAACGTGCAGACTGCTTACGTCGCGTGGCTTACCTATTTGAACAACACGCCCCAGAACTTTTTGCTATTGCCTGCCGTGAAGCGGGTAAAACACTGCTCGACAGCGTAGGCGAAATACGCGAAGCGATCGATTTTGCCCGTTATTATGCCAACGAAGCGGAAAAACTGGCCAGCCAACAAGCGCTTGGTGTTGTGACTTGCATCTCGCCTTGGAACTTCCCCTTAGCCATCTTTACCGGCCAAGTACTCGCAGCGATCGCCTCAGGTAACGCAGTAATTGCAAAACCTGCAGATCAAACGCCACTGATGGCAAACAGAGCGGTTGAACTGATGCATGAAGCAGGTATTCCTAAAGATGTTATTCAGCTACTTCCCGGCTCTGGTTTAGACGTAGGCCTGCCTTTAACCTCTGATCCACGTATTGCAGCGGTTTGCTTTACGGGTTCAACACAGACTGCGCAATCAATTAACAAAATCATGGCTGAAAAACTGGCTCCTTCTGCCCCTCTTGTTGCAGAGACCGGCGGAATGAACGCGATGATCGTAGACTCAACCGCACTTCCGGAACAAGTTATACGTGATGTGGTTATGTCCGCATTCCAAAGTGCAGGGCAGCGTTGCTCCGCCCTGCGTATGCTTTATGTGCAAGAAGATATTGCCGTACAACTCAAAGAGATGCTCTTTGGCGCGATGGATGAACTACGTATCGACAACCCTTGGCAGCTTCACTCAGATCTTGGCCCCGTGATTGATGCCGATGCAAAACACAAGATCGACACACATTGCGCCCTGTTTGCAGCAAAAGGCAAACTCCTTAAGCAGCTTGAAGTTCCAGAGCAGCTTAAAGCCCCTGAGCAAGGCCATTTCGTTGCACCCAGCGTGATAGAAGTTAAAGGTATCGAGGAACTTGAAGAGGAGATCTTCGGCCCCGTTCTGCATATCGCAACGTTTGTAGCCGATGAGATCGATCAAGTCGTCAGCAACATTAACGCCAAAGGTTACGGCCTTACTTTTGGTTTACACACCCGTGTTGATAACCGTGTAGAGCAGATCACAAGCCAGATAGCAGTCGGTAATATCTACGTTAACCGTAACCAAATCGGCGCGATTGTTGGCTCACAGCCCTTTGGCGGTGAAGGCTTATCCGGCACAGGTCCAAAAGCAGGCGGGCCACACTATGCCAAACGCTTCACCCTTCCAAAAAACAGATACACGGCGTTAGATCAACACCGTTATTTCATTAAAGGTAATGAACTCACCAGCCTTATCGAGAAACTACAAAACACGCAGATAGCACCGCGTCTGGAACTTGAAGCACAACTATCTACGCTGTTTACCAAAGAGCTAGCATCACTGCCACTTAGCCCAGAACAAGCCACCGAGCTACCTGGACCGACAGGCGAACTGAATTTGCTGTCTGAAAAAGGCCGCGGCGTAGTTTTATGTTTAGGTCCCGACCTGCACAGCGCTCGCCAACAAGCCGCGATAGCGCTAAGCCAAGGCAATAAAGTGATTGTTATCGCATCAGGAATTGAAACGTTGTTAGCGACCGCAGCACAGCACAAACTGCCCCTTCTTGGCGCTGAAGGCAGCCTAGCCGTAGACGCTATCCAATCCGTCCAAGGGTTTGCAGCGGTTTGCTATAACGCCGATCCAGCACAGCTACGTGAGGTTCGTATTGCCCTTTCCAAACGTGAAGGTGCGCTGCTACCACTGATCACCGAGATAGAACAACCGGAAAGGTTTGTTATTGAACGTCACTTGTGCATCGACACAACGGCCGCAGGGGGTAATGCTAGCTTGATCGCAGCAAGCGAATAGAGCGAACACCTGCTAACAACCCAATTCAAAGCTTAACGTTTATTTATAACCGTCCACTTGCTTTGTGGTCTCTCAGTAACCTATTGGTCACGAGCCTATTCGTCATGTGTAGATATGCTCATGAGTAGATCATAAAGTCCTTCGCCCCAGTTGTGCGCCACACAACTGGGGATTTTTTTATCCGCTAAACTAATCTTTTTTATCGATCGTTACTTCAATCGTTTTGCTATCACCCGCAAACCATTTCTGCACATACAGAGAACCCACAATAGGTGCCGTTCCCTCTTCAGGAACCTCCTTGTAGCGAACACTGTTTTTGGTTTCTTTCTCGTATTCAAAAGTAACGTTTTTTTTAGACATTCATCAGTTCCTGATTAGTTTTTATTTGCTTGATGCAGAGTGGGGAAACAAAATCGCATATGAGGAGGGGTTCTACAAGGTTTTGCGTTATTGGCGTTTAGCCTCTGAGCAGGGATTTACTTTTCTTTTTAGACCTTCGGCCCTTAAGGGAAAACAACAGCTCTTTCCCTTAAGAATCCCTGAGCCGCCTATTCCTTGTTTCGCTCCGCTCAATCCCCTGTGTTTCTCTAACTCAATGGGACGGATATAAACTCGCTCCGCTCAGACAAATATCCATCTACTTCCATTGAGTTATGCGATACTCGGCTGCGTCAAAGGTGATGAAGCCGTGCCAATTTGAGGTTTTGCACACTGTAAGACTTACCCGCAAGATACTTATCAAGATCAGAACGTTTCAATAACCGACGTAGTTTCACTGCCCCCAGGTGTCGAACGCGCGTCGTAAATTGGCATGTTATATTGCTAGCAGTCCGTACGATTTATGGAATCACGGTGCCCCCACAAGCCTTCATTTTCACCAGTTGAAAGTTGAACTGCTTCGCTTTTACTACATAGATATTGAACCCTATCTTCAGTGAGATTGGTCCAGCTAGCAATGGCCCTTGTGCTTCGCCATTTTCCACCCATTGAGTTTACTTCAAGCCATTTATTCACCCGCTTCATTTCCCTAGCGTCACGAATTTTCTCATGGAGATATTGAACGATATAAACAGTTAAGCCAGCTATCGCCCCTCCTGATGCACCAACAACAATGCCTTCCCAAATATTGCTATCCATACTCAGTCCCTAATTGATACATAACACCGTTACTAATGTGTGTAAAATACTAGGCCGAACTTTTCCTTCTCTTGAGTAAATTGCTACGTAACCATTACTCAAAACCATATTTTTCTTCGGTTAAAAGCGTCCTTACCACCTTCAAGAATTTTGGCAGCAAGACTTTGAATATTTTGCTGATCGATTGAACCTTGGTTTTGAATAGGTAATGTTGCGTTTTCATTTGTAGATTCCAGAACACCAATCCATTCCGCATCACCAAATACAGGTATATTTGCGTTATGTGTAGCGAAAACAAATTGTCTAGTTAGCTTCGCGTCTCTGACTTGAGTGACAATACGCTCTGCAATAAATGCATTATCTAGGTTGTCTTCAGGCTGATCTAGTAGTAGTGGATCTTGGTTATCAAGTAAGAGCATATGCAGCAAAGCTGTGCATTGCTGCCCTGTAGATAAAGAATCTAGCTTTTTATACAACGGCTCTTCACTACTAGAAACATTTAGCTCAATACTAACCAAATCATCGATTTTAAATTCTTCGATTTCCATTATTTGTGTATGGCTGAGTTTAGACAATCTATCAGCGGTTGTGGGAGTCATTCCCCAATTTCTGCCTAATAACGCCTCTTGCCCTTTCTTAATAGTCTCTGCGAATAAAGGTGCCGAAAACTCTTCTACATCGTTCATCCATGAAAGTCTCCCCTCAGCAACATCAGATAAGCGATAACTAACGATAAGTTTTATCAATCCAAGTCTATTTTTTTCAGCTGAATAATTTACTTTTAAATTACCTTTCAACTTCCTATTCAGTTTTTTAATGCCTTTTTCAAACGCATTAGCTCTATTCGTCTTTTTTTCCGATAAATCAGCAAGTAGAGTCTCCCTTTTCGCTACTTCCTCATTCAGTTTTTCTTTCTCAGTTTCAAGTTCAGAGCACTTGGGCTTTAATCTTTCAATATTCTTAATTAAATCCCGATATTTAGCCCCTATTTGTTTTCCAGTCAAAGGCTCCGCATACCCGCCCATGCTAGACATCCACCTGTCTAATTCACTTATTGTTTTAACGCAGTCCGAATAACAAAACAAGAAACCTGACAGCTTCTTTAGATGTAGAAAGTGGCACAAACCCTCCACCTTTGACGCAGCCGAGTATCGCATAACTCAATGGAAGTAGATGGATATTTGTCTGAGCGGAGCGAGTTTATATCCGTCCCATTGAGTTAGAGAAACGCAGGGGATTGAGCGGAGCGAAACAAGGAATAGGCAGCTACGGGATTTTTAAGGGGGAGAGCTGTTGTTCCCCCTTAAAGGCTGAAAGCCTAAAGAATAAAAATCAAAAACTCGCACTGAGGCTGAGCTCCAACATTAAATTCCATTTTACAAATACCCCTTTAAGGGTAATAATAATCTAAAAGGAGCTTATTTACTGATGGAACAGAAAAAGCCCACTTATGATTTGGATGAAATAAAGCACGCGCTGAATTCTGTAACAAAACTTAGAATGACTCTGAGTGCTCGCCAAACGATGTTTAGTTTAGGCTTCGACGAAGATGATGCTATTCAAGTCATACAAGCGTTAACCCCTATCGATTTCTACAAGTCGATGGAGCCCCAAAAGCGGGGTTTATTCAATGGCAGGATGTTTATAGACCGTACTATAAAGGCATTCAGCTTTATGTGAAATTTCAACTTGGAGCTAATGGTCAAGTTGTTGTTTCTTTTAAAGAACGATAAGGAGAACAGCAATGAGTCAGCATATATGCGAACTTTGTGGCGCTCAGGCCGTTCGAGAAGAGCGGTTGGTAGATTACGATTACAAAGGACGCTCTTTCAGCCTTTTGCAACCGGGCATTTACTGCGATAGCTGCGGTGAAGCCGTATTAGAACCCGAAGGTTTGAAGGCAACCCGACTACAGCTTCAAACTGAGAAATCTAAAATTGATGGATTGCTTACCCCGCTTGAGATTAAACGTATCCGACGAAAGCTAAAGCTTAATCAAGCCAGAGCAGGTGATGAGTTCGGAGGGGGAAAAAATGCTTTCTCACGTTATGAGCAAGGTGAGGTTCAAGTCCCTAAAGCGGTCTCTAAGCTACTCTTTGTTCTGGATCACCACCCAGAACTAGCCGATGAGATTTTATAAGGCCGTTTGATAGTATCTATCAAGTCTGAGGGTCATTTCCTACCTCAAACAAAGTGAGGATATTCAAACTGGCGCAAACCCTCCCCCCTTTGACGCAGCCGAGTATCGCATAACTCATTGGAATAGATGGATATTTGTCTGAGCCTTCTTTAGAGATAAAAGGCGAGTTTATATCCGTCCCATTGAGTTAGAGAACCGCAGGGGATTGAGCGGAGCGAAACAAGGAACAGGCGGCTGTTTTACGAGAATGTACTTTTAAGGGAAAGAGCTGTTGTTTTCCCTTAAGGGCCGAAGGTCTATAAAAGAATTTAAAACGGCGCTCAGGAACTGAGCAAAAAAAAGGCCGATACACCGTATCAGCCTTTCCAAATATCAATCTAAAACGAGAATAACTTAGTTAGTTTTCTCAAACATGAGATCCCAAACCCCATGACCTAAACGTTCACCACGTTTCTGGAATTTAGTCACTGGACGCCATTCTGGCTGAGGTGAGTATTGCCCCTCTCCAGCTACGTTGTTATAGCCTTCTGCAGCACTCATCACTTCCATCATATGTTCTGCGTAGTTTTCCCAGTCTGTGGCCATGTGGAATACGCCACCGTCTTTTAGCTTTTTACGCAGTGTTTGTGCAAATTCTGGCTGTACGATACGGCGTTTATGGTGACGCTTTTTGTGCCACGGGTCAGCGAAGAACAGTTGAATGCAATCAAGGCTGCCATCTGGGATAGATTGTGCGAGTACTTCGATCGCATCTTCACAGAAGACACGGATGTTTTTAAGGCCCTGCTTTTCAGCATTGCTGAGTAAGCGGCCTACACCCGGACGGTGTACTTCAACACCGATGTAGTTTTTTTCAGGCTGGTCTTTGGCCATCTCAACCAATGAATCGCCCATACCAAAACCGATCTCTAAAACAACAGGCGCTTCACGTCCAAACACTGCATTTAGATCAAGTAGGCCTTGAGTCACCTCTAGGCCCATCTCTGGCCAAACATCGTCCATCGCTTTTTGCTGACCTTCGGTCATGCGGCCAGCGCGTAGAACAAAGCTTTTGACCGTACGCATGTGTTTCTCTTCAGCAGTGTTTTCTATGTCCTGCTGTTTGATGTTGTTTTCTTCTGACATCAATCTAACCTAAAAAGCAAAGCCTGATCTGAGGATCAGGCTATAAAATATTTCAAATAAAAAAGTAACGCTTAACCGCTTTTTAGCGGTAAATACTTAGCCTACACTTGTTTAACCAACTCTTCTTTAACTAACAATAGTCCCTTCCATCGGAGAGGAAGCGCTTGCGTATTTTTTACGTGGCATACGGCCTGCAAGGTACGCTTCGCGACCCGCTTCAACCGCTTTACGCATCGCAGAAGCCATTAGAATTGGGTTACGAGCACCGGCAATAGCGGAGTTCATCAATACCGCTTCACAGCCCATCTCCATCGCGACAGCCGCTTCTGAAGCTGTACCTACACCAGCATCAACTAATACAGGAACTTTACAGTCTTCCATGATTACGTTGATGTTATGCGGGTTCAAAATACCTAGACCTGAACCAATCATTGAACCTAGTGGCATGATAGAAACACAACCTAAGCTTTCTAACTCTTTAGCAACGATTGGGTCATCGCTAGTGTATACCATGACTTTAAAGCCATCTTGCACCAAACGATCCGCCGCTTTAATCGTATCAACAACGTTCGGGTAAAGGGTTTTCTGATCGCCTAGTACTTCTAGTTTAACGAGATCATGACCGTCCATCAGTTCACGCGCCAGCATGCAGGTACGTACTGCATCTTCTGCATTAAAGCAGCCAGCAGTGTTTGGCAAAATTGTGTATTTATCTGGAGAGATCACATCCAGTAAATTTGGCTCATCTGGGTTTTGGCCAATGTTTGTGCGGCGAACAGCGACAGTGACTATTTCCGCACCGCTTGTTTCGATCGCTAAACGTGTTTCTTCAAGGTCTCTATATTTACCCGTACCGATGAGTAAACGGGAGTTATAACTTTGACCTGCAATGATTAATGGGTCATTTTGCTGAGACATGATCTGTATCCAAAATTATTATGATTATGAGTCAATTACAGTGTGTAAGTTCGCTGTGCTAACCGCCACCGATGGCATGAACAATTTCCACTCGGTCTGAATCTTTTAAAACTGTTTCTGCATGCTGACTACGAGGAATGATTTCTAAATTCAACTCGATTGCGATACGCTTTTCGCCCAGTTCAAGCTGTGAAACCAAATCAGTCAGGCTAATATTTTCCTGCACCTTTAGCATCTCACCATTTACCTGAATCTGCATTGATTTATCTCCTGTTCGAGTAATATGCCGTGTAGGCAATCAGTAACCAACCGCATAAAAATGCGACGCCGCCTATGGGAGTAATCACCCCTAAGGCTCGAATACCGGTTAACGCTAATAGATACAAACTGCCAGAAAACAGCAGCATACCTACGATAAAAGCAATAGCCGCCCAACCTAGGCGCTTTTCACAAAAGCGAGTTGGCGCTACCGCTATAAATAACAACGCTAACGTATGGTAAAACTGGTACTCCACACCGGTCTGGTAAACCGTGTATAAGTTGGGTTCTAGTATATCTTTTAACCCATGCGCACCAAATGCACCCAAAGCAACCGCTAAAAAACCGCTCAGGGCTGAAACCAGTATGATAGGTTCCTTATTCATTAGGAATACCGATTAAAAAGAATGAGAGATTATACCGAATTTACGTCGCTGATACTGCAATCTCATCATGCTTATTACAGAAACAAAAAAGCCGCTCAAGAGCGGCTTCTTTAAAGCGCTAAGAAGATCAAGCTTCCATCGAAACACGTATCTTCTTCATCGCATTTTTCTCTAACTGGCGGATACGCTCAGCAGACACACCGTATTCAGCAGCCAATTCATGCAGAGTCGCTTTATCATCTGTTAACCAGCGGCGCGCCAAGATATCTTTGCTTCGCTCGTCCAGCTCTGACATTGCGCTCATCAGACGGCGCTGTGAGTCTTGTTCCCAATTAGAGTCTTCAACCAGTAGAGATGGGTCTGCACTTTTATCTTCTAAGAAATGTGCCGGTGCCCAAGCCCCTTGTTCATCATCCACACCTTCAGGTGCATCAAACGCGGTATCAATGGATGCCATACGGCCTTCCATTTGACGTACTGTTTTAGCGTCTACACCTAAGTCTTCAGCAATCAAATTAACTTCATCATTGTTCATCCAACCTAGGCCCTTTTTCTTAGAGCGAAGATTAAAGAACAATTTGCGCTGAGCCTTAGTGGTCGCAACTTTTACGATACGCCAGTTTTTTAGAATAAACTCATGCATCTCAGCCTTAACCCAATGCACGGCAAAGGAGACTAAGCGAACACCCATAGTTGGATCAAAGCGTTTAACCGCTTTCATCAGACCTACGTTACCTTCCTGTATTAGATCGCCTAATGGCAAACCGTATCCAGAATAGGTTTTGGCAACATGTACGACAAAACGTAGATGAGACATAACCATGCGACGTGCTGCTTCAACATCACCATCAAAATGCAAACGCTCACCCAAGGAACGCTCCTCTTCGACGCTCAATACCGGTATAGCAGTAACAGACTGCATATACGCATCAAGATTGCGCCCAGGAGAAAGTGTTTCAACAACTTGTAAGCTAGTGCCCATTAATGACCTCTCATCATTCTGCATCTTAAAAAGTTCGCAAGTATGACTCAATATTTAATACAAAAGTTCAATCTAATTTCCGCTAAAAATATAACGGACCGGAAAATATAGCGAGGTTAAGGATAAAACGCAAATATGACAGGACGATTAAATCAATTATTGGGGTTCAATTTCACGTAGATGACGGCCTACAGCCAATCTTGCACCAAATAAACCCAGCAAAATACCTACTCCAATAAGGGATAAACTATCAATAAAACCAAGCCCTTGTAGCTCAAAATCAGTCTGATACAAGGCAGCTAGATCTCCTACGGGAGTATTAATTAATAAAAGGCTTACCTGTACACACAACCAAGCGATAGCAGACCCGATCAGACCAAACCAAAAACCCGTATAGATGAAGGGTCTTTTAACCCAAGCATCCGTCGCGCCAACCAGCTTGGCCACTTGGATTTCATCTTTTCTGCTTTCAATTGAAAGGCGGATCGTATTACCCACGACTAACAGTACAGAGAGTGCGAGTAGCGCACCGAGTACTAACACCAATCGGTTAGCCAATTGAACAAATGACGCAAGGCGCTCTACCCAAACCATATCCAGTACCGCCTCTTCGACTTCAGGCAGTTCACTGAGCTGTTGCTGTAGTTTTACTAATGAGGCTTTCTGATTATCTAACGGCTGCACCACCACGACCGCAGGGAGTGGGTTTTTATCTAAAAATTCTAATACATCTGAAAAGCCAGATATACGCTGAAATTCGTGTAAGCCCTGCTCTTTTGTAACTAACTCAACCGCAGCCAAATCTGTACGTAGTAGCATTTTCTGGCTAAAGCGATCGACTTCTTCAACGGGCAGCGTCTTTTGTAGATATAACGAAATACGCGGGTCGCCTTGCCATTCACCGCTCAACTGGTGAATATTCTTCAGCCCGACAAACATAAGACCAGGCAGTGCCAATGCTATCGCCAGTACAGCAAGCGTCATTAAACTCGGTAGAGGCGTTAACAATAAGCGCAATAAAGACTCACGAGCCGTGCTTTTATGGTGGCGTAACCAACTTTTACTTTGTGAGGCTAAATCTATTTTATGTTTAGCCGCGCCTTTACTCGCCGGTACAGCACTTTCTGTAGAGGCGTTTTCAACAGGTGGGCGCTGTCGTTCAGCTCCACGTTTTACCGGCTCACGGTTAGTCATGGATTAACCGTCCTTGATCTAACTGAAGGTTACGGTAAGGCATGCGAGAAACAAGCGCCAAATCATGGGTTGCGATCAACACAGTCGTTCCGTGAAGGTTAAATTCCATAAACAGACGCATGATCTCTTCTGAAAGCGCGGGATCTAAGTTACCTGTCGGCTCATCCGCTAATAGTACTTGCGGTTTATGCACAATCGCACGAGCAATACCGATACGTTGCTGCTCACCTGTAGACAAGGTAATAGGATTGAGTTTCTCTTTATGCAGCAAACCCACTTTATCTAAGGCCGCACGAACACGTTTACCGATATCGTCCTCATCATAGCCGGAGATATGTAAAGGCAACGCAACATTATCAAAAACCGTGCGATCAAATAACAACTGATGGTTTTGAAATACAACGCCAATACGGCGGCGGTGATAAGGGATATCATCACGGCTAAACTGAGCGAGATTTTGATCAGCAATAGAAACTTGACCACGGGTAGGACGTGCCATCAGCATAATGAGCTTAAGCAAGGTACTTTTACCCGCGCCAGAATGCCCCGTAAGGAACGCCATTTCACCCCGTTTCAGAGTAAAGTCGACATCCCGCAAAGCATCATGCCCTTCAGGATATCGTTTGCTTACATTCTCAAACTTAATCATCGCTACAGATCACACCCATCCTGGGATATGCACTTAGTCAAAAAGTGCGTCAACAAACTCTTGCGATTTAAATGGTCTCAGATCATCGATCTGTTCACCAACACCAATAAAACGAATAGGTAGATCCATCTGCTTAGCGATGGCAAAAATAACGCCACCTTTTGCTGTGCCATCAAGCTTGGTTAAAGAGATGCCGGTTACACCTACACTTTCTTTAAAGATCTTCGCTTGGCTTAAAGCGTTCTGGCCTGTGCCTGCATCCAGCACTAACATCACTTCATGCGGAGCCTCTGGGGCAAGTTTCTTAGTGACGCGCACTACTTTTTCTAATTCCTGCATTAGGTTGTCTTTGTTCTGTAGACGACCTGCCGTATCAGCAATAAGGATATCAATATTTTTCGCTTGAGCAGATTGAACCGCATCAAAGATAACCGATGCAGAATCAGCCCCTGTATGCTGAGCAACAACAGGAACATCATTACGTTCGCCCCACACTTGAAGCTGCTCAACTGCCGCCGCACGGAACGTATCACCAGCCGCTAGCATGACGGATTTACCTTCGCTCTGGAATTTCTTCGCCAGTTTACCAATAGTGGTGGTTTTACCTACACCATTCACACCCACCATCAAAATAACATAAGGGCCATCATTACATGAGGTATCTAAAGGCTGTTCAGACTGGTGAAGTAGAGCGGCTAACTCCTCTTTAAGCGCTGTTTGCAACGCTTGCGGATCATTAAGCTGCTTACGCGCAACTTTGTCGGTTAAACGACTAATAATGTCCGACGTTGCGGCCACACCCACATCAGCGGTCAGCAGTAGCGTTTCAATATCTTCTAGAAGATCGTCGTCGATCTCTTTTGCACCCAAGAAAATATTGCTTAGCTGTTCGGTAAGATTTGCTTTGGTTTTACTTAAACCCGACTTAATACGAGCAAAGAAACCCTTCTTCTCTTCAACTGGAGGAGCGGGTTCTGCAACAGTTGCTGGCGCAGCTACTGGAGCAGGCTCTTCCTCGACGATGGCATCTACAATGTCATCTGCCGTCTTATCAACAGTTTCATCAGCGACATCACTAGCCACTTCATCGATTGACTCAGCAGTTTCAACAGACTCTTTCGCACTGATATTCGCATCTATCTCAGCGACTTCATCAGCAGGTTTCTCTTCCCTGCTTGTACCATTGGCTTCACTCGCTTCGAATGCTGCCGACTCATCAACTACAGGAGCTAATTCAGCTTCTGCATTATCATTCGCCTGTTCAACAGTAGTGATACTCTCCGCAACAGGGCTAGCAGCCTTTTCAGCTTGAGTCTCGTCAACAACCAAAGCTGATTCACTCGGTTCTACTGATTGCTGTTCAGTACTGAGTTGCTCTTCCTGTTCATGACTCGGCTGTTTGCTCTCTTCAGCTGAACCACCACCGAACATGGATTTGAGTTTTTTAAACATTTACCTTCCCCATACAATGGCGTAATGCTGAGCCACTGACCTATAAAATTCTATTTTGCTTTGGATCTTTTAATCTGATGAATTGTCATCACTAATGTAACGGTAGATAACCCCTAAAACGATCAATGTAACGAATCCGCCCGCATAACCGATGTAACTGGTATCCCAACCATTATTAATAAACATCTCTTGTAAACTTATCATCCGTTACTCGTTATCAAAATCCAACAAAACACGATGATTACTACCGGAAAAATCCGCAGTTCATCCAGAAAGTCTGGTATCTTATCACAGTAAAACAACCGCATAACCCAGATAAGATAAGCAAGCACGTGCAAAAGTGAACATAGCTCAAAAGTTTTACCTATTGCGCGTAAATATTTAAGATTTAACAGCCTTTTATTCGCCTGAGATCAATTTAAATGACGAACGAATATCGCCCCCTTTTTAACCGGAATTATATTACGGGCCTAATGTGGTTCAGCCTCATCGCCATTTTAATTCTCTCGTCTATGGGGCCAGGGTCTGTTGAGTACCATGAAGTTGAAACAAATAAGAGCAAAAACATCTATTGGATGGAGCTGGATGATCAGCCCATGCAGTTGGTATTACTGCTGCAAACACCTCCCGCGCTAAACACCCAGCGACAGCAATTACAGCAACTCAAAAGTCAGGTGTTGCAACAACGCTTACGGTCGCTTGCCAGCACCTCTTATAGTTTTAATGTAACACCGAGACAAGATCGTATTGAAATCGCTATACAGTGGGCGAGTGATCAAGAACTTCCTGATCTAAAAACGATTTGGCAAATATTAAGCGCACCGGTTGAGACCTCTCGCTGGGAAGATACCCTTAAAAACATTCAAGCACGCCATTATTTAGATGCTCAATCTGAAGAGCAGCAACTGATAAACCGTTTTTATCATCAATTACAGCCCAATGACCCTTCTTCACCTTTAAGCAAATTAGAGCGTGCCTACGCCGACCTTTTCACAATGCCTAGCATCGCCATAAGCGGAGAAGATGCGGAAGATTATGCAGAAATGGTCGAGGAACTTTTCGCGAAAGATATAGCCACTCATCAGTCGCCCAATATCGACAACGCGGTTCAATTAGAGATTGCAAAACAGCCGATACAAAGAGAAGTAAGCAACAATCAGGATTTTCACATACTAATGGGACAAGCAATTTCGGAACGAAACTCTGAGCGCTTTATTACTGAACGTATTACCGCACAAGTGTTACAAGATGTTTTGGCAGAGTATAAATACCAACATCAGCTAGACTTCCGAATTCTTTGGTCTGCTTTAAAAACGACGGGCTATCAGGCACTGATTCTTAAAGGCAGGCATAACCCAGAACCGATTCTGCCCCAGTTACAGCAACGTATTACGGATGAAGTCATAGAGCAAAGCCAGAACCGCTTAGCAGCAACTTGGGAGGAACGTATGCGCGAAGATGATAACCAAATTCAAGCGCTTAATTTGATCGCCTTCTATCAACTGCCAACTGATACAATGGAAGAGTATATCGATATGATTCTGGACCAAGATCCAGATGAGGTGATTCAAACCGTTAAACAAACGATGCAGATCACTCAACCTATAAGCATATTGAAAGCTCCGCAGCGTTAAACCGCGTGCGACTATATTAATTACACATCACTTATTTTCGTCAGCCCTTTTGAAAGAGGGCACTTAAGGAATACACATGGGTCGTAAGCATCCCCCACGCCGCCAAAATGTTAAAAGCACTCCCTCTCGTTCTCAATTACGTATTATTGGAGGAGAGTGGCGAGGGCGTAAACTGGATTTTTTGACGATAGATGGCCTACGCCCAACCCCTGATAGAGTCCGAGAAACATTATTCAACTGGATACAGGCTGATGTCCCCGGCGCCCAGTGCTTAGATCTATTTAGCGGAAGTGGGGCTTTAGGCTTTGAAGCCCTATCAAGAGGGGCCGAACGTGCTACCTTTATTGAACGAGATATCGCATCAGCACGTCAGCTAAATAGTAATATTCAGCACCTCAAATCGCAAAATGCTGAGGTCATTCAAGCGGATGCCGTTGAATGGCTAAAAACGAGACAGACCGATCTAGAAAGTAAGTACGATCTTGTCTTTATGGACCCACCCTTTAGAAAAAACTTAGTCGCGCCATGCTGTCTACTGCTTGAAAGCAAGAATCTATTAAAAGAGGGTGCTCTGATCTATGTAGAGACAGAATCAGAACTTACTGACCCTGACGTTCCTCCACACTGGCATGAGCATCGAAGCAAAACGGCAGGCCAAGTTACTTACCGTGTGTACACACGAGAAGATCCTCTAGGCTAGCTATCCAAGCCATAAAGAAAGTGATGAGTAAGGCACTTAATCTGTCGCTTACTCTTCACCAGGTCTGATGACATATTAAGAACGCTTGTCGTTGCCCCCATCACAACACCGAGGGCCGCAGCAGGGATAGGATCATCATGCTTAGTCGTTTTGGGCGCTATCTGCTTCTGCTTTCTCGCCTTTTTAACCATTTTCGCTAATAGTGTAAGCCAGTCTCGATGCTCTTCTTGAATATCTGCTGATATTGCTTGTAACTCAGGGGTATGGGTTACACCTTGATGAAAGACTTTCCAAATTTTGGCAGGCCTGTCTTCAGTCAAAACTCGCTGACTCCACTGAACCATAAAATCGCCTAAAGAGGCCAAAGCGTCTTGTCGTGCCGACTGCAGTTGATCTAAAAAAAGATCGTCCAACGGCAGTCGACTGCTTTCATAAAGTTCAGCAACTAAATCTGTACGATTTTTGAAATGCCAATAAAGCGCACCGTGCGTTAACCCCGCCGCTGCCGCGATATCTTTTAAACTTGTTGTAGAGATTCCTCGTTCAGCAAACAGCGTGAGCGCAGTATCCAATAACAGCTGACGGGTTTTTTCCGCTTCTTCTTTCGTCTTTCTTGGCATTGATATTCTGTACCCTGATACTAATAAAGCCTGTCAGTATATAAACTCAGCGCCAGAAATGAGTTACAGAAAGATTAAGTCTCGCTAAAATCTCAATAAAAATAATGACATAAGCAGTTAACACAACGATAAAACCAGTTTATCTCGCTTGAGCATCATCCAAATATAGTTTTGCGCCATATTTCTTTAGATCATCGACTTTAAGATTCGACGGTAGCGTAAAGCGAGCCGCAAACACCTGACCGGGTTTGATGTAACCCTTAACATGATCAACATAACGCTCAACCTTGCCGTTACGCTTCAAATACAGCCCAATCACTACATTTTTCAACATCGGCCCCTGTCCCGCGTAACGCCAACGTGTTTCTAACTTATGTGTGCCTGCTTTACGTGTGGACTCAACTTTTAATACCTGCTCCACAGCCTTAACAAAACGGGCTTGCTCTAACTGACGGCGCTCTTCTCCCTTGGCCTGCTCATGCTGAACATAGGCACCCAATGCGGTTGATAACAAAGCGGCTACACCACCACCCTCTCCAGCAGCAACCTCATTCGAGTTCTTTCGCCACAGTACATTATTGTCTAAGAGTTCAGCAGAGCGCGGATTGATCTGTCCCTTTTTATAGTAAGGCAACACCGCTTTACCTACCGCTTTCGCTTCTTTATAGCGCTCTTCGTTAACAGGGTGATCATGATGAAACAAAGCACGGGCATTACCTTCAGCAGCATACTTGCGTTGCCAGATCCGACTTGCCGCCATCGGGTCATAACCAGACAATGCGGAATACAATATACCGATCCGATCGGCCTCACGTTCACCTTCATGTGTAAAAGCGGCTTGATACCCACTACGTCTGGCAGAATTGGAACCGGCCAATGCGCTTATCTGTGCATGAGTTTGGCGTTCATATACATGGTTAGCCACGGTATGCGCGATCTCATGCCCTATAACAGCGGCTAACTCTGCGTCACTTTTCAAATCAGTCATCAATTTAGAGTGAACAACGATATAGGTACCCCCTGTCGTAAACGCATTAAAAGAATCACGTTTAATCAGAAGTGGCTGCCAACGTTCATTTTTTAGGTGGGATATCTTATGTACACGGTCAAAAATACGGACTAAGCGTTGGTATTGGCTACGGCTAATTTCAGCATTAACTGGACGCTTTTTCTGTTTTTCCTGAGCAATAATTTTTTCAACATAGGCGTTACCCTGCTGAATCTGCGCACTCCGGTTAGCCATACTCAAGCTACGCTGCCCCGTCACCCGATCACGCTCACTCACAGATTCGGCAACTTGGTATAAACTCTGGTCAACCTTTTGAAGCGCCTGACAACCCGATAAAATCGCTAATAAGGCGATAACCGCGCCCATCCTCAACGTATACGTCACTACAATACCCCTGCAACACTTATAGTCATTAGTAATAAAAATTAACTTTTTTATAACCGATGGAAATCAATACATTCCATTATAATATTTGTACCACCCGTACAATTCAGATAGTATTCCGCACTTGCAAACTTATAATCCAAAAGATCCATTTTATATAAGTTTTGAGTAGACACTAACTCCTGTGAACCATATATGAATATTGCTGTATATCCAGGAACATTTGATCCTATTACCCATGGTCATATGGATCTGATTGAGCGCGCAGCCAAACTTTTCGACAAAGTGGTTGTCTCAGTTGCTGAAAGTCCTAAAAAGAAGCCTATGCTACCGCTAGAAACTCGCGTTGCACTGGTTCACGAAGTGACTTCTCATCTTGATAACGTCTCAATCACAGGCTTCGATTGCCTGTTGGCTGAACTACTCGAGCAACAGAATGCGAATATTATCCTACGTGGATTACGTGCGGTATCGGATTTCGAATACGAGTTTCAGCTCGCAACGATGAACCGACATTTAGCTCCCAACGTAGAGAGTATTTTTTTAACACCGGCAGAAAACCTATTTTTTGTGTCATCCACCCTGATCCGAGAGATCTCTATCTTAGGTGGTGATGTAAGTAAGTTTGTACATCCTGCGGTGTCAAAGGCCCTGACTGAGCACCTAGGCCATTAATTAATTGATATAAATGACAGTGAGGTAGCCACCATGGCGTTGATCATTACTGATGAATGCATCAACTGTGATGTATGTGAGCCGGAATGCCCTAACGAGGCAATCACTCCAGGTGATGAGATTTATGAAATTGAGCCTTCAAAATGTACTGAGTGTGTAGGTCACTACGATACTCCACAGTGCGTTGAAGTTTGCCCTGTAGACTGCATCCCTAAGGATCCAGATCACGAGGAAAACGAAGCTCAGCTAATGGAGAAATACCAGAAACTTACTGGTTAATCTTCCTTAGCAAAATAGAAAAGCAGGCTGATGCCTGCTTTTTTTGTTTTTGGGCCTGAACTAACAACAAAGTACTCAAACTACTCTCAACTTACGGTTCCACCGGATCAGCTGGATGAACTTTAGGGTCTTGATACTCAGTATCAATGGTATAGCCCTTCGCTTTTAGCTCTTCTTCGGCTTTGTAGCGTATCCGCTTAGAATCTTTGATCTCTTCCACCCAAAGCTCTTGCCAACGTTCACGGTCTTTACCGCTAAATTGCTTTCTCGCAAATTCATCTTGAGTGTAAGCTGAAAAGACTAAGAGATATTCACCCATGGGATCATCCGCTGGTATGCGGCTGTTACGCATAAAACCCACCTCAATAAAAACACCCTCCGCATAAAAGCGCCATAAAGTACGGGCAGTACTTAGCTTTAACCAAGTCTCTAAGGTTGGGGTAACAGAGATATCAGACTGGTAGCCATGATAGGTATTCAGTTTATACTCCCACGACTCATCACCTAAGAGTCGAGGGTCGTCTAAATAATGAACTTGCCGCCAGCCTAGGGTCAGCAAATAGCGCATAAACTGAAGTAAACGGTTTTTGGCCTCTTCATTATTTATTTTTTCTGATTTATTGGTGAAGCCCCAATTAGCACGAAGTTTGGCAACCCCCCGTTCTAAATATTCTATATTTTCCGTAGCAGAAAAACTCAATAAATTCGGTATATCAAAACTGTATTTCCCATGCTCAAAATGCGCTATTGGTAATTGACCTGACTTAAATCTGTTTTCATAAAAATTTAAGCCCGCAGGCTGTCTATCAACATTGCTTTTAAGGTCTAGTCCATTAAGTTGAGCAAACTCGTCCCCTGATTTGCCGACTACTAAGATAGGTGATGGCATCTGACTTCCCTGTTTTTTATCTCTTTCATTGTCACAAGCACTTAATAGGCAGAACAACCCAATAAATATCCAATATTTCATTAATACACCCACTGTGCATCGGGCTCATTGACCCAACTAGCGATTGTTTCAAGTTCTTGTTCCATATAATCGGTGCTCTCATCCATTAAACCATGGAACTTTCCTGCCGCATTTTCAATCCATCCGGTTACGATAATCTTCGACAATTAAATCATCCGGAGCGACTGATTTTAATTCGGAATCATCTATAGTGCATTGGTGGTTAAACACTAACTGGTAGGTTGGCGACATAAAACTAGGCACAAGCGGGTGGCGTTCGAACTCGGCCCAATAGCTAAACTCTGGATCGTTATAGATCACTTTTTGCAAAATAGCATATTGTTCATGCTCCGCAATTTTTAGCAGGCTCTCCCACTGTTCGCTTTGAATTTTCTCCTTCTTAGCCGAGCCTTCAAGTAGCCCCTCTATATTCTGTATATGGGTAAAACCTTGCATAATCTTGGCGGAGGGTTGGAAGTTGTTAATTTTAGGTAACACCTCTTGTGCCCAAGGTATTTGGTTCGTGACTTCTTTAATCGGCTTTTCTAGAGTGTCAGCGTTACGCTTAGTTTCGCAGTACATACCTTGGCGGAATTCATCTGGATAAGTATTGTAAAACCAGTGGCTTGCGGCAATATCTAGAAAAAGCCATACATTACCTTTAGTTAAACCATTGGCGACATCCTCATGATCCAAATACTCTTCGCCACCAACATAACCGACAAAATAAGAGGTTTGGACCCTTGGATCGTCCAGTAAACAAGCAACCGTTTTACTGGCGAAGGCTCCAAGCGCCATCCAGTAATAACGCCCTCTCTTAGCCGGTTCACCGTTTTCTTCTGTTTCTAAATAGAAACGTGCATAAGTCGCGGCTATTCGTTTTGCACGGGCACTGTATAGATCAAGGAAGTTATACTCATTATCATTCACTTCTTCCGAGAGGCGCTTATAGCAAAACACGTGGGCCATTGACCAGAGAAAGTCACAATCACATACGATATCAACCACTTTGTCAGGCGTATCATTTACCGCCCTAATCGGTTCATCTAAAGCCATTCAGAGATCCTTCTCTATTTTTTGAAATTAAATTTCGACCACGATGTATTTAGATCAATTGCTTCGTTTAATACCCGCGAGACAATATTAGTGTGTCCATCGGTAAAACTACGATTATCTTTCACGTGAACTTGCTTAGTTATTTGTCCTGCTTGTTCGGTTAAAAATGGCACGTCTTATAACTCTTTCCCCGATTGCGTTACATATCGGTATTTGAGGCTGGCTTGACGTACAACAGAGGACACATCCCCAAAAGGCATCGAACTACCGGAATAAACTTGATCACCGATCAGTACATTACCCGAACCACTGATAATCACACCACCACAGCTAATGGCATCCCCTAAACGGGCAGCAGGTAACCCATTGATAAAGACAGTACTGGAACCAGCAGAAATTGCCCGACTATGGGGCGAACATGAAGAACACCCATGAGCAGCGGCAGGATCACTCACTCTGGCAGCAGGAAGCCCATTTGTAAAAACATTGGGGCTAGCAGAAATAATAGGGGGAGGTGGAAAGCATCCATGCCCACTAGCTGTATCGCCAAGTCTGGCAGCACCTTTTGACATATCCTTGTCCTAAGTTCTCAATTTTCAGCCAGTATATAGTCTGGGTATAAATTGACCAACCGTTCATTATTTAGTCGTCACTGATAACGTTCTTGCCAAAAAATCATTCGATCATTCCCCCGGGCACGGCCAAACGTAATAATCGCATCCGGCACACTCGAATCACTGGCATCGCCATCTTGATCCCAATCGTAACGTAGCCATTCATCAAGGTTAATCACACTCACAGGGAAATAGCCCGTATTATCACTTCCTGCCGCTGCCGCGCCAGAAGCTGTAAACAGAAGATTAAAATTTCCTGAAACCGCTTCCGTATTCGTTCCAGACGTATTAATACTACCCACGGTTGTGCCATCGCCGACTGTCACTGTTCGATCGGCAACCGCAGCACTAATAGGCGTGCCATCAAACGAAATACGGTTTAACGGGAAAAGGGTACAGCTATCATCAATATTTGTAACGAAGGCAACCCCGTCCCAATACTGGGTCGTAAAAGGTACCGAAATATCTTCTGTTTCAGGACCATGCGCAGACTTAATTTCTAACCGGCCATAACGCAGAACTTGCTCATCACCAATAGACACCGCTGTACAATCACCATCTGAGACACAATCATTATTATCATCGGGTTTCATATTAAGCTGACTACTCTCGAATCCTCTATTATCTAACTCACTACTAATGCTGATACCAAGCTGTAAATTATCAAAGGGGCCATCTTCTAAGCCCGTAGCACTAGGGTCTCGAAGAAAAATAGAATCCGTTCGATCAACAGAATAAACACCAAGTACCCATTCATCACTCGATAAATAACCACTAAAGCGATTACTCAAATTATCACCTGAATTATTATTTTCTGCCTCTCCCTGCATAACCGCAGTAGATGCATATGACAAACTTTCTGAATAGTTCTGAGTTATACGCTGCGCCTCAGCCGTAGCATCAGTAGCACCTTTCGGCCTAGCCTCTAGTTCATAGCTAAGATTGGAGAATGGCTGCTGCATATATGTAAAAGGTGTACATGCCGCAGTAACACTGGAATTAACCCGCACGAAGTGGTCTGGATAGAATCTCCCCACTTTTTCTGGGGCACTGAAAATATCACCTGCGATATCCCCCAGATACTGAGAATGCGACGCCTCTATATTAAAACTTCCTACTTCATCATATTGAAGTGTTGTGGTTACAGGAGCGCCAGCACGTACTGAATACGCAGTGAAGGCTAATGTTGTGCCACCCGAAAAAGCTCCCTCAGTGCCACTTGAAGGTGTATAAGCATCAACCGCTAACTCAACATCCCCTTCAAAATTAGGTGTGACTCCATTACCCGTCACATCAACACCGTCATCTGGCACGCCATCACTATCCGTATCGTGTGTCGCCAAATAACGATACGCATTCACACTCACATCAAAATCGCTGCCAGCAGACGTAAACCCAGCTCCCCCGGTTTCATCCCCCCCTAGATTGTCCTCACCATCTGCCGATATTTGTGTAAAACCAAAAGCAAAAGGGCGAACCACAAATTGAGAGCTGCCTACAAATTCAGCAGCAGGCTCTGCACCGGTATCCACAAAGGAGGCATGCAAATCCATCAGCCCGGCATCAGAATAGGTGAAGACAAAAGGAGCTTTCGCTTCACCATCAAATGTCATGACCACATCTGAATAAGAGCTCGGGGTTGAAGGAGCTGTATTATTTAATGCTAAATCGACAGCAGCATGACTACCGCTCTTAATATTGAACGTTTGCCCTGTAACACAAGTCGCGGGATCATCACACTGAGCCGCCATTTTGATAGTTTTCTGTCCCGAAAAAGCAGCTAAACAAAGAGAAGGGTTATCCTCACCAGCCTGCACGGCTTGGAGATAATAAGTATCTCCATCAGGAGCATCAAAGGATGATTTTCCTGAGATCTGCGTGCCGATTAGCTCATCCCCCGCCGAATCAATGAAGCGGAAGCCAGATAACGAATATTCAATATCGGGATCATCCAGCGCAATCGCACTGCCACTTTCCTCAGTGATAGTGCCATCAGTCACATTAAAGCCAAATGTTTCAGTATCAGCCGACAATACTGGATGAGCAAAAGTTAATACAGCACTTGTCGCGCCGGAGCTAAAGGTAAAACTTGCTTCGCCATCGCCAGCCGTACCGTTGTTAAGAGCCGTGCCACCACTCACAATTCCGATCCAATCCCCTTTGTTGGAGGTTGTGGATAAGTTAACACTACTGCTCAGAGCATCCACAACAGAATGAGCACTGTCATGCGCTGAAATCGTAATCTCTTCTAGCAAGCAAGTCACACCTGCCCCATCATGAGAAATTGAATAATGATCAATCGCCGCTCCGCAAACCCTCGGTGTACCATCCCAGTTATTAGAATTCATAATGTTTGTACGGATAGTACTGATCTGTGTTTCGCTCAGTACAGAATCAAAAATCAAAAACTCGTCAAGATGCCCTTCCCAATCCTGTGAACCATCGAAGCCATCGCCTAAGCCATCTTGATCCTGTCCAATAATTAAACCACCGGTTAATACACTTAGAGGGCTTGTATCATCCCCATCCGTATGGGTAACACAACCCTGACTTGCCCCATCAATCAGAAAACAGCTTTCCGCAGATGACGCCTTTCTCGTCCAGGCCAATTGATGCCAGTCTCCATCGCGCATTGTGGGAGTCGTTGAAGCTAACTTCGTATTATTCTGAAAGGATGTCGAGGTAATCGTCGGCCAAAAGCGGTTATTGTCTTCAAAATATAACACGGCTTCATTTGCACCTAACCCGCTGTCGGCACTAGCCACAGATAAAATGGTAGAGTCCTGAGTAGCCGTTGTTTTCGCCCACACAATAACAGTGAAGTCAGACAAACCATCCATCGCATCTTTATTCATCGACAGATAATCAGTGGTGCCTGCGGCAGAAAGGTCTAAAGAATTACACAATTGAGCATCACTACTGTCCGGTGACGCAACGACAGCAGTACCATGATAATCATTACCGCTAGAATCTAGGACATCATTTGTCCCTCCCCAACTGCTTTCATCGAAACGCCAATCAGCAACTGGGGGTAACGTAACTTCAGTACAATCACCTCGACTTGTACCATCATAATTGTCCCCAGCTTCCTGGTTAGTATATATGGTGCTCACTTCGGTACTTGTCAGGACTGAATCAAATATCAAAACCTCATCGACATCACCATTCGCAGAATTCGCACCTTCCCCTGCGGTATAACTACTACGGTTATCACCCACATACAGTGACAGCATCTCACCGATTGAGCGGTCTGAGCCAAACGTCGCATTAATTTCTTGGTCACCATCGACGAACAGTTGCATCTGCCTATTAGGCATATCCCAAGTTACGACTATATGTGCCCAATCAGAGCTGCCATAGCTAAATACGCTCGATGAGGAATAACGATAATCTGCATCAGATGTATTCTCTAAGCCAAACCTTAAGCGCCCATTTGTTTCTTCTGTTAGAAAAAAGTATTTATTATTAGGATTTGCTGTTGAAGCACTCAACAATATCTTTCGACCATCAGTACCCCAGGTTGTAGATGATCGATACCAGAAACTAATCGTTCCGGTGTCACCAATATCATCATCAACATCAACGCCAGTATCGATTGCATATTGAGCACTAGCCGTAGTATTTTGCCCAATACTTCCAGCACGGCAAATTTTACCATCTGCGATATTAGTAACATTACCACTGCCGGTATCCACAACAGAGCCATCACTAGTACCAATATTGTCAAGAACTTCACCAGTAGTGCCATTCCAACTGGTCTCATCCATTCGATATTCAGCAATGGCTATGGGCACTGATGCAGTTGGGCACGAACGAAGATCAACCGCTTCATCCCAATTTCTACCTGCGGCCTGATTTGTATATATTTCAGTGACATGATCTTGTGTCAGTGTTTCGTCAAACACAAGAACCTCATCCAACTGACCCTGAAAATATTCAGGTGTTCCGCCACCATCTTCAATACGCCCAATACTACTAAAACTTGTGCTTATCGTGCCGGCGGCCACGCCGCCGCTTGCGCTTAAAGAACCGTCAATAAAGATTTGATAAGCTCCCGTTGAGGCATTACGGGTCAAAACAATATGTCGCCAGGTATCACTGTTAATCGCGCTAGAAGATTTAGTACTAGCGTCATCGCCTACACTCAGCCCTACACGCCCTGAACTGTCTAGCCAGCCCCAAAAAATATCATTTGTGCTACTAACAACTTCAACACCCGTGATTCCGGGTGATAGGTAAGTAATACTATCACCCACTTGAGAGGTTTTTACCCAATAGCTCAAGCTCGCCGTTCCCCGTAATACAGATAGATCAATTGCAGACACATAATCATCAGTACCATCAAAACTTCCTGCTCGACAGATCGCACCATTTTCAACTGTACTTGCCCCGCCTTTGGCCTGACCGTCGTGACTATTACCCGTATTATCGACCACTTCATTCGCTAGATCCTGCCAAAGAAGCTCATCCATACGATATTCAAGAATTGGATCAGGAATAGGCCCACTACCCGCTGACGGATTAATAGAAACGCCCGCAATTGCCCAATCATCTGAAGAATCTAGATCCCAAGCGATCTCTGTTGAGTTGGAGCCCGCTAGTGTTGCCCCAGCCCCAGCAAACTTATTGTTGCCGTTAACTTTGACATTCCAGCGTTCAGTTCCTTCAGAAATATCATAGGGATCATCCTGATTCTCAGACGCAGCAACAGCAAACACCAGATCATCGGCTACAGAAGAGATGGTTATAGATGCTTGCCCGCTCACTCCCGTATCGCTCTGAAACGAATCATGGGGGTCCGATTGGTCAACACCTGTAAATGTCATGACCCCTGCACCTGCCCCCTTCTGAACACGAGAAGAGAAAGATATGCTTACATTGGCAGTACCTGAAGATGGATTGACTAACTTCCATATCTCTACCCGACCATCGTCAGAGTTTTGAGCGGTACCAATACGGGTTAACGCAACACCGCCATAAGTAACACTAGAAACAGTTTCTAGATCTTCATTCCAGAAAGAGATGCCCACCAGCATAAAGCGGTCGGAACCACTCCCGGTGGTATGTGAAACAGTGAGTGAGGAACTATTACTGAAAAGGTTACTGGAGGTATTATCGATCGCAATCGCAGCAAAGACCGATTGCAGGGGAGCAATCAGTAAGAAACAGAACCAAAACAACCAACGCTTCATCATCTCTCCTACTGCGATTATTTACAGCTTATCTTTTCAGTATAAACAAGATGTTACCGGCTTACCTTAAGTAGATGTTGATATCATTTTATTGCTTGACCGAAAGAGAGGCTAAACCAAACCGCTCATCCAAAATCTTTCCAATCGCGCTACCTTGTGCTAAATGGTAAGCGTACTGCATATGCAGGCAACGAATCTTATCCCACTGAGAAATACCACCAATCCCGTATTTACTATATAACGGAGTAAAGCCAAGCGCCTCTATACGTGCCTTTTGTTGATCCGAAATAGCTGACCAACGTAGATCAACATAACGCTGCTGATCGGCTAAATGGGCAGCGCGTAACTCTTCATCATCTTGCAACTCTTGCTCAAGCAGTTTAACCGCACCTGCGGTTTCTATCTCAGCAATCGCCTGATAGATATCCTTGCTTGATAGCCAAAACAGGGTAGGAAAAGGTTTATCATCAACCAAACCATCCATCTGTAACACCAGCGGAACACCTTCTTCACTCTGCACAGCAATACCGGCTAACCCTCTTGGCTCTCGGCCTAACTGTTGACGGATAATTTCTAGCTGTTGCTCTGTTGGCTTATTCAGTTTCAATGTGGATCTCAATTTAAAATTTAAGGGTGTGAATAAAAGATAAGAGTCAATTATAGCCTGAAGGCTCTTACGAATGAAAAATGCAGGCTTTCAGTGGTTCATAAAACAAACCAAAATAGCGACTAAACGTTGCCATAATCCTCACCACGTCCTAACCAACGCTCTACCAATGAGTCAGCAAAGTCCGGCCACTCTTGCATCTGTGAGGCAACACTTTTAACCCGTGTTAACAGATCTGAATCACGTTGAAGGTCTGCCATTTTGAACTGCATAACCCCTGTTTGGCGTGTACCTAATACTTCTCCGGGGCCGCGCAACTCTAAATCTTTTTCGGCGATACGAAAGCCGTCCGTTGTTTCTCGCATTACGCTTAAACGTTCTCGGCCTTGTTTCGATAGAGGCGCTTGATACATCAACACACAAAAGCTCTCCACCGAACCTCGCCCTACACGGCCACGTAGCTGGTGAAGCTGTGCTAATCCTAATCGTTCCGGGTTTTCAATGATCATCACACTGGCATTGGGCACATCAACACCGACCTCAATCACGGTAGTGGCCACCAGAAGGTCCAATTCGGCTGCTTTAAACTGACGCATCAGCTCCGCTTTTTCTGCAGGTTTCATTCGCCCATGTACCAGCCCAATATTTAACTCGGGTAAGGTTTCCCGCAACGCTTGCTCGGTGACTTCCGCCGCTTGGCATTGAAGCGCTTCAGATTCTTCAATTAGCGTACAAACCCAATACACCTGACGCTTGTCTTTACAAGCATTACGCACCCGTTGAATCACCTCATCACGCCGTGTATCTGCGATCACAACGGTATTCACGGGCGTTCGTCCCGGCGGAAGCTCGTCGATAATAGAGCAATCTAAATCGGCATACGCACTCATCGTTAACGTTCGTGGGATTGGGGTAGCGGTCATAATCAACTGGTGCGGTGCTAACTCACCATTACGCCCTTTTTCGCGTAAAGATAAACGCTGATGCACACCAAAACGATGCTGCTCATCAATTACGGCCAATCCCAGATCAGAGAAAACAACCTCCTCTTGAAACAGCGCATGGGTACCCACAACAACACGGGCCTCACCACTGCGAATCAGTTCTAACTGCTCTTTACGTGCTTTGCCTTTTAGTTTCCCTGCTAACCAAGCGACTTTTACATCGAGCGGTTCCAGCCATTGGGTAAAATTGATGTAATGCTGTTCAGCAAGAATCTCTGTTGGCGCCATAATCGCTGCTTGCAAACCGCTCTCAACCGTTTGGATCGCAGCTAAAGCAGCAACAACGGTTTTACCGGAACCTACATCCCCCTGAACTAAACGTAGCATTGGGAAGCCTTGCGCTAAGTCTTTAGCCACCTCATCCCCGACGCGACTTTGAGCCCCCGTTAAGGGAAAAGGTAGCTGAGCGAGGAATGCGTTTTTTAACTCACCGTTTCCGGGCAGCTCAGGCGCTCCCTTTTTACGTGTTTTCTGACGCAGCTTTAGTAATGAAAGATGATGAGCAAGCAGCTCCTCAAAAGCTAACCTCCGCTGTGCAGGATGCATCCCTTCTAATAATAGGTGTTGGTCCACATCAACGGGTGGACGATGCAGATACGCCACAGCATTATCTAATCCTGGAAACTGCCACCCCTGCCGAAGAGATTCAGGTACCAGTTCTTGCAGTGCTCCATCTTTTAGATATTGCAGTGCTTGTTCAGTCAGCGCTCTTAAACGCCCTTGATGCAATCCTTCAGTCGTGGGATAAACAGGTGTTAAATGCTCCTCAACGGGCACTAAGTCATCACTCTCAACACGCTTATATTCCGGGTGAACAATCTCTAAACCGTTTGCACCGGTTCTGACTTCACCAAAACAGCGAATTCGCACACCTAGCTTTAAATTATTCTTCTGTGACGCGGAGAAATGGAAAAAACGAAGTGTGATCATACCGGTGCCATCTTGAATACGGCAGAGCAAGCTTCTCCGTTTTCCTCGACTGACATCAGCCAGTTTGACCTCACCTTCGACAACACATTCATCACCCGGCCGGAGAGAGCCCATAGGTACAATGCGGGTTCGATCTTGATAGCGTAGAGGCAGGTGAAACAAGAGATCTTGTAAATTACGAACACCTAAATTATGAAGTTTGAGCTCAAGTGCTGCCCCTACCCCCTTTAACTCACCAACCGATATATCGGCTAGAGATACACTCATCGCTTACTCGCTGGGTCGAAGCTGCTTATAGCTTCGACCAATACATCAATAGCTTGTGGTCTTGGGTAACTAGCACGCCATGCCACACCCACGGTCCGCTGAGGTACAGGCTCTTTAAATGGGCGAGTTACCACCATGTCAGATGCAATGGAACCATAAACCGCAGATTGAGGAAGTACAGAACAGCCTAAACCTGAGCCCACCATCATACGGATAGTTTCTAAAGAGCTTCCTTCCGTAATAGTGTGTTGGTCATGTAGCGCCTGAGTCAGCGTAGGACAAGACTCCAGAACCTGATCACGGAAGCAGTGACCTTCCCCCAGTAACAACAAAGGAGTTTGTGGCAGATCTTCACTGTTAATTTTTTTCTGCTGTGCCCAGGGATGTCCTTTTGGCATCAACATTTCAAAGCCTTCATCGTATAAAGGCCGCGTTAAAATATCTGGCTCATTGAAAGGTAAAGCTAGAATAATGGCATCAAGTTCACCATTACGAATTTTCAGCCTAAGGTTTTCAGTAAAGTTCTCTTCAATATAGAGCGGCATCTCAGGTGCCAACTGCTGAACTTGTGAAACAAGGTGCGGAAACAGATAAGGGCCAATCGTATAAATTGCACCGACTCTTAAAGGGCTTTTAAGTTGATCTTTGCCTTCTAGGGCAAGATCTTTAATCCTATCTGCTTGCTCAAGCACCTTTTGCGCTTGTTGGACCACTTTTTCCCCAACAGGGGTCACTTGTACTGAATTTTTACTTCTCTCAAACAGAGGAACACCTAACTCATCCTCTAATTTTTTAACCGCAATGGACAAGGTAGGCTGGCTGACAAAGCATTTTTCAGCCGCATGGCCAAAATGCTGCTCTCGGGCCAAGGTAACAATGTAGCGTAATTCTGTTAAGGTCATGCAGCTTTACCTTTTGCTATGATGCCATTCATTCTTAAATCGGAGGCCCTATGCCTGATACAAAACAACGCACGATTTTAATCGCAGGCTGCGGCGATGTTGGTTCGACCCTTGGCCAATTGCTTCTAAAACAAGGAGAAAAGGTACTTGGCCTACGACGTAATATAAACCAGCTACCGCAAGGCATCCAAGGAATAAGCGCAGATCTATGCCAAATAGACACATTAACATCAGCCCTAAAGGATATTTCTGATTGCGATGTACTGGTTTATAGCGCAGCGGCCACAAATCATAGCGAAGAAGGCTATCAAGCCGCTTATATTGATGGGCTTTGCAATCTACTCCAAGCACTACCCTGCCGCCCTAAGTATTTATTCTTTACATCCAGTACAGGCGTTTACCATCAAGCAGATCAGAGCCTTATCGACGAAAAAAGCCCATGTGAGCCAACTCGATTCAACGGTAAATTAATGCTTGAGGCTGAGCAAAACGTCATTAAAGGAGAGATTCCTAGCACCGTGGTTAGATTTAGTGGCATATACGGACCTGGCCGTAATCACCTAATCAACAAAGTGAGGAAAGGAGAGATCGCCCCATTAGAGCCCTGTCTCTATACCAATAGAATCCACAGGGATGACTGTGCGGGCGTGCTTTATCATCTTATTAACAAGCAATTTAATGGTGATAAGCTTGAGCAGTGTTATTTAGCTTCTGATAATCAGCCGGTCTCTTTGCACGATGTGACCTCGTGGCTTGCAGAACAGCTAAACGTAACAGCTACAGTAGAATCAGTATCTCGAGCTACCGGCAGCAAGCGATGTGATAATAGCCTCCTAAGAAAATCAGGGTATGTATTCAAATACCCCAATTACCAAGAAGGCTATAAAGCGCTATTAAAAGCAGAATAATTTACTTGGCAAACTCTTCTAATAGGGTTTGCTGAGAAGAAAATATCTCTTCGCCTTCTGCAGGCTGATTTTGAACATAACTGCCATCGGCTTGTAGCTCCCAGCTTTGGCAGTTATCACGCATGCAATAGTCCAGCTCTCGCTTAAGACGCTCCGCATGCTTACCAAACACTTGGAAACCTGTTTCAACACGGTTAAGCATGTTGCGTTCCATCCAATCGGCACTGGCGCAGATCACCTCAGGTTTACCATTATTGCCAAAATAATACACACGAGTGTGCTCTAGGAATCGGCCAATAATCGAACGCACTTTAATATTATCTGACAACCCTTCAATGCCTGGACGTAATCGGCACATCCCGCGGATGATCAACTCTATTTTCACGCCAGCTGCGGATGCTTCATATAAAGCTCTGATCAATTTAGGCTCAGTTAACCCATTCACTTTAACCATGATATGGCCCGGTTTACCGGATTTAGCTAAACGGGTTTCGTTTTTAATCGCATCGAGCATTTTGGCATGCAGAGTAAACGGCGCGTTATACAACTTCTTCAGTTTTTGAATCTTGCCCATTCCAGTCAGCTGCTGGAAGACCTTATGTACATCTTCACCCACCGCTTGGTCAGCTGTGAGGAAACTATAGTCAGAATACAAACGTGCAGTACCCGAATGATAATTACCTGTACCTAAATGGGAATAACGAATCAGTTTAGAGCCTTCCTCTCGTATTATAAGCATCGCTTTTGCGTGGCATTTATAACCAACTACGCCATATACCACGAGACAGCCCGCTTCTTGCAACCTTGCCGCTAAATGCAGGTTACTCTCCTCATCAAAGCGGGCGCGCAATTCAATCACTACCGTGACCTCTTTACCACTTCGGGCCGCTTCAACCAGCGCATTTACAATGTCTGATTTCACACCGGTACGGTATAACGTTTGCTTAATCGCAACGACATCGGGATCTTTAGCCGCTTGACGTAAAAGATCCACGACAGGGGTAAAAGACTGAAACGGATGCAATAAAAGCTGGTCACCAGACTTCAGAGCTTCAAATACGTTATCACCTTTCAATTTACCCGGAATACCAGGTGAAAAAGGTTTCCAACGTAGATCATTACGCTCCAGCAGATCCCGAACGGCCATCAAACGCGTAAGGTTGACGGGGCCATCCACACGATAGGTTTGAGATTCATCCAACGTATATTCTTTTTGCAGGAATTCAATTAGCTCTTCAGGTGTTCGCTGATCCACCTCTAAACGAACCGCATCACCGTACTTACGTGAATGCAGCTCACCACGTAAGGTGTTTGCTAAATCCTCTACATCTTCCACATCAAAGGTCATATCCGCATTACGTGTGATACGGAACTGGAAGCACCCTTCAACCTTCATGCCGGGGAACAGTTCATCCGCGAACTCATGGATAATGGAAGAGAGGAAAATAAGATTATCACCACCTTCACACAGCTCATCGGGCAGGCGAATTAAGCGCGGTAATGAACGAGGGGCCGGTATAATTGCCATCCCCGTTTCACGCCCAAAGGCATCTTTACCATCGAGTTGAACTATAAAGTTAAGGCTTTTGTTAACGAGGCGCGGGAATGGGTGCGAGGGATCTAACCCTACTGGACTGATAACCGGCACAACCTTTTCTTGGAAATAAGTTTCTACCCATTCACGCTGCTCAGCAGTCCACAGATGACGACGAATGAAATGGATATTTTCTTTCTCCATCTCCAAAAACAGCATCTCATTCAGGATTTTATACTGGCGCTCTACCGTAAGGTGACAGATCTCACTAATGCGCTCTAACACCGTTTTCGGATGCATCGCGTCAGGACCTACGGCCTCACGTCCGTATTTCAACTGAGTCATCTGTTCAGCAACACGGATTTCGAAAAACTCATCCAAGTTACTAGAGAAGATTAAGAGAAACATTAACCGCTCAAGTAGGGGATGTTTCTCATCTAACGCTTGCTCAAGTACGCGTATATTAAACTGTAAATGGCTGAGTTCACGGTTGATATAGAGTTCCGGTGCTTTGAGGTCAACCGGGGTTTCCTCTACTTCTTGCTCAGTGATCGCCACACTTTCTCGACTTTCTAATAACGCCGCTGCCGCTTCACTCTGTTCAATAACATCAACCATAACTACTCAGCCTTCTTTCCTTATTAGCATTTATCCTACGATCAATTCGTAGAACTATTCGTTCAACATCTGTGCAACACGTTTAGCGAAATAAGTCAGTACGCCATCTGCGCCCGCGCGTTTAAACGCAAGTAGCGATTCCAGCATAACACTACGTTCATCCAACCAACCGTTTTGGAAAGCAGCCATATGCATCGCATACTCACCGCTCACCTGATAAACATAAGTCGGTGCTTTCAATTCGTCTTTTACACGGCGAACAATATCTAAGTATGGCATACCCGGTTTAACCATCACCATATCGGCACCTTCCGCCAGATCCAATGCCACTTCATGTAAGGCTTCATCGCTGTTGGCCGGGTCCATCTGGTAACTGAATTTATTACCTTTACCAATATTACCTGCAGAACCTACCGCATCACGAAACGGACCATAGTAAGCACTTGCATACTTGGCTGAATAAGCCATGATGAGTGTATTAACAAAGCCGTTACTCTCAAGCTCATCACGAATGCCGCCAATACGGCCATCCATCATGTCACTTGGGGCGATAATATCTGCACCGGCTTCCGCATGAGAGACGGCCTGTTGAATCAACGTATCTACCGTACGATCATTCAGAACATAACCCGTTTCATCGATAATGCCGTCCTGACCATGCGTCGTAAAAGGATCTAACGCTACATCGGTCATGATCCCCATCTCTGGGCACGCATCTTTTATCGCCTTAACCGCACGCTGAGCAAGCCCATCTGGGTTATATGCTTCTTCAGCAAACTCAGTTTTTGCATCCATTGGGGTAACAGGAAACAGGGCCATCGCTGGCACACCTAAAGAGTTCAGCTCTTTTGCTTCTTTTACCAACAGGTCGATGCTCATACGCTCAACGCCCGGCATAGAAGCCACCTGTTCAGTCTCACCCTGCCCCTCGATAACAAAAACGGGATAGATAAGATCATCAGGTGTTAAAACATTTTCCCGCATTAAGCGTCGAGAAAAATTACCTGCGCGCATACGGCGCATACGGGTTTCAGGGTAAAAGCGTTGACTGTTATTAAAGGACACGGCAACTTCCTTATAAGATGCAAAGGTGAATTGGACATAAAAAAGATGACAAACGTATGACAAAGATAGCTAACCTTTGTAATTTACGACTTTGCACATCGTCAATATCATCATAGTAATAATGTAGATCTTATCGTAATCTTTACCCAAAAGGGTATGACCGAACGCATATCAGACTAGTTTAGGAGCTTATCAACATGAAGAAAGTGGCAGTTATTCTCTCCGGGTGTGGTGTTTATGATGGCGCAGAGATTTATGAATCCGTTTTAACACTACTGAGCATTGCTGAAAACGGTGCGGAATCTCAGTGTATGGCTCCTAATATTGAGCAAATGCATGTGGTTAATCACCTCACAGGAGAGCCTTCAGAAGGTGAAAGCCGTAACGTGCTGGTTGAATCTGCTCGCCTAGCCAGAGGTGAAATAATCGACCTCACTACAGCGAACCCTGCTGATTATGATGCACTGATTATCCCAGGTGGATTTGGCGCCGCTAAAAACCTATCCGACTTTGCCCTGAATGGCTCAAACTGTCAGGTTAACCCTGATGTTGTTGCATTCACTCAAGCAATTCACAACGCAGGCAAGCCTGTCGGTCTAATGTGTATTGCTCCAGCGATGACGCCTCTGCTTTTTGGTGACAGCGTAAACTTCACAATCGGTACAGACCCAGAAACAGCTGGCGCAATTGAATCGATGGGCGGCACCCACAACAATTGTAGTGTTGATCAAATTGTCATTGATGAAACACTGAAAGTGGTGACAACTCCCGCGTACATGCTTGCGGGCTCTATTACGGAAGTCGCAGCGGGTATTCGTAAACTTGTCGACCAAGTCGTCAAGATGGCTTAAACCTCTGAAACTATAAAGCATTAACTGCGCGAAGCTAACTGCCCAGCGCAGTATCGACTAAGCTACCGGGAATCCATTCCCAAAAAACAATTTCGGAAGCGACCTCGCAACGTTTATGTTTCAACCGACATTAACGATAACCCATCTAAAAAGTTATTTGCTCCGCCAAGACCACTGCATAAAGATGCGATAGAGCATGGGAATTAAAAACAGGGTCAGTACAGTCGAAAAAGCTAAACCACTTACGATTGCTGTCGCCACAGGCCCCCATATAAGAGAGTGTCCACCTAGACCCGTTGCCAATGAGAACAAACCCGCTATGGTGGTTAATGATGTAATGATAATAGGAATGACCCTACGTCTAGCGGCATAAAGCGTCGCATGTTTCACCGACATCCCTTTATCTAAACGCTGGTTACCCGCAGAGATCAATACTATTGCTGCATTTACTGCAATGCCTGCCAACGCCACCACCCCATACATAGTAAACAAACTCAGTGGATTCTGGGTAATCAAAAGCCCCATAACCACACCCGTAAACGCCATAGGAATTGTCATTAAGATCATAAGAGGCTGCACATAACTCGAAAACTGCGTGCCTAGAATCAGGTACATCAAGCCGATGCCGAAAAGGAACAGAATACCAATCGCATCCATACTTTCTTGGATATCATCTAGCTCCCCAGAGAAATCCAAATCAAGATTAGGAAATTGCTCTTGCAGCTGTGTATTCCAATGTTCAACCACCATTCCATTCGCGGTCACAGTATCAATTGAATCAGGAACAAGGTCCGCTTCAACCGTAATCGCCCTGCGGAAATTGTAATGACGGATATTACCTAAGGCCTGCTGCCGTTCATAAGTCACCAAGTTAGACAACGGAATCATTTCGCCATCAAGCAGTGGTAACTTAAATTGAAGTAGCTGGTCAATATCGGTAAAGCTTTGTGGCTGAGCTCTGACCCGAACCTCGAGTTTTTCACCCTCATGCTGCATATCCGCAACAATTTCACCATCCACTAGTAATTGAGCGGTCCGGATAACCTCCATTGGATTCAAGCCAGCCTGAGTAATTGCATCGTAGTTAGGCAATAGCGTTAACGTCATGCGCCCGCCACCAGCATCATCGGTGATATCGGTAATCGCTTCAACCGATGACATATAGGTTTGAAGTGCATCAGCAGCTGCACGAATCTCAGCGTATTCATCCCCGCGTACTTTAATGCTGATAGGCTTAGAGACCGGCGGACCACCCGCTAAACGTAAAAAGGTAATATTCGTTGGTCCAGGAACGGCAAGCAGATCATCACGTACAGCAGCGAGCAGCTCATCAACTGTACGGTTATCATCACTTTTAGGTTTCAAGCCCACAAGAACTTGCCCATAGTGCTCACCAAACATAGGAGAGGTTTCCGTAAATTGCTGCCCAGCGTAACCAACAATAGCGCGCACATCCTCATCTTTCAGATGTTTACGAACAACCGTTTCCATCTGCTTAACTTTGTCTAAGGTAGCGGATAACGAGGTTTGCGGCGCCATCTCAATATTGACGTAAAATAAACGTAGCGGGTCAGAGGCAAAGAAATCCATCTTAATCATGCCAGCCCCCAGCGCTCCCATTGAGCCGATAAACAGAACACCTATCGTACTAAACGTCAGGACCGGACGACGCATCGCCTTAATCAAGGTACGCACATAAGTGATCTGGATCTTATGCGTCATTCTTTTTCTGAAACGCTGCATACGTCCGGGATTACTAAACTTCACTTTAGATACGCTGACATGTACAGGCAGCATCCAAAAGGCTTCCACTAAGGAGATTGCCAATGCAATAGTTACCACCATAGGAATGACACGCATGAAATCCCCAAGAATCCCTGGCAATAACATTAACGGCATAAACGCTGCCATCGTTGTTAATACTGCGCTGGTGACAGGCCTTCCAACCTCACGAAGCGACTCCATTGTGGCTTCATAAACAGGGGTTCCCTGCTGCAATCGATGGTAGATTGCTTCGACCACCACGACTGCATCATCTACCAACATCCCCAGCACAATCACCACACCCAACAGCACAGTCACGTTCAGGGTTTCACCCATCCCCCACAGCACCCAAAAGGTTCCAGCCAGAATAAATGGGATACCTATCGCAGTCAGAAACGCTATGTGCGCCCCTAAGAACAACCAGGCCACAAGCAAAACTAATAGCAAACCGATCAAGGCATTAGTTTGCATCAGATCGATCGCTTCTCGGGTCGGTATGGTTTGATCATCAACCAGTACTAACTCAACCCCTGTTGCATGTTGCAGTTCATTTCGCTGTGCCATGTAGGCTTTGACCTCTTCAACAAGATCAATCGTATTTGCCTTCGACTTTTTCATCACAGCTAAAACAACAGCGGGCTTGCCATCAATTATGGCGTCTTGAGCCGCTTTCTCTCGCGTTTGTAGCACATTGGCAACCCGCCCGAGGGAAATCTCATCGCCCTGTAAGCCAACTAAAGGAAGCTGTTTTACTTTATCAGGGTCCGCACTTCGCCCTACCATTCGCACCAACCAAGATTGCCCACCCACATCAACACTACCGGCAGAGATATCTCTAAACCAGACGGATACAGTATCGGCTAAGACGGTGGGAGAAAGAGACAATGCCTCTAAAGCAGCGGGATCAAAATTTACTTGGAGTTCGGGATCATCTAGGCCAACGGGATCAACACGATCAATCCCAGCCATCCGCTCAAGATCCTCCTCGACATTACGTGCCTGAACGCGAAGGTTGTCATCATCGTCCAATGCAGTCACCGCTAACGTGACACTTGGAAACGCATTCGCACTGGTGATCTCTAAAATAACCGGATCAACTGTATTCGCTGGAAGCTCGTCTTCTACATTTTGGATTTCACGGCGTAGATCATTAATACGCTTATCAAAAGTGCGTTCATCAATATCTTCAAAGCGAATTAATAAACTGGAAACCGCCTCACGGCTATTAGAGGAAGCAAACTTAATATCAGAAATATTACGGATCACATCTTCCAACGGGTCAGTGACCCGTTTTTCAATGTCTTCAGCGCTCGCACCGGGCAAAACAGTAGTCACTATAACCCAATTGAAATTGATAGTTGGGTCTTGTTGACGGGGTAGCAAGTTATAGCAAAGAAAACCTATCAGCAGCACTAAAACAAAGGTTAGATTCGCAAGTACATGGTTCTTAAACAAACGACTCAACATAGTCGACTATCCTTATTCAGCGACAACTTCAGCAGCAACGACAACCGCCTCACCGACTTTAATGCCATGTTGGCCTTCAACGATGATTAACGTTTCTGATGGTAATTCTACCTGCGCGGCTTGCCCTTCGATTGCATTAGGTAAGCGAATAAAATCAGCGTTACCCTCTACAACCTGCATTAAACCTAACTCGCCTTTGCGTGAAACAACATATTGGATAGGTAAGCGACCTGTAGATTCCTTCCAAATAACACGCCCACTGCTACCCGTTAAAGCAACTGAATCCCCCATAAACGAGAAGCGTGCCTCTTGAGTACGCGCCCGGGTATCGATCAATGGAACAACAGAACGAAGCTCTACAGGGTAGCGCTGTCCTGCAAACTGATAATGAACTGAATCCTGCGAATTCAGATCAAGCGCTTGCAGGCTTTCTAACTGTGCTTCCGTTAAATGCACTGCCACTTCACGGCTCTCATGGCCTAACACTTTAACCAAGGGAGTTCCGGGCGTGACTAAGCTGCCTTCGCTCACCATGCGTGTAGTGATAACACCTGAAAATGGCGCTTTAGGAGAGCAACGTTCAACTATGAGTTCCGATGTAGCTAGCCCAGCCTTAGCCCCCTGTTCCTGGGCTAATAAACTGGCGAGTTCAGCACGGCGCTGATCACGTAGTTCTAATGAAGCATTTTTCTGTTTAAGTAACCTTTCGGCCCGGGAAAGCTGTTGTCGCGCTAAGCGTGCCTGAGCTTGAAGCGCTTTGAGTTCGCTTTGTGATTGCTGCTCTGCTAAATGATAGTCACGACATTCAAGCTGAATTAAAGCTTGGCCCTTTTCAACAATATCACCTGTTTTTACCAATACTTTGTCAACATTAGCTGCTAACCGCGCACTTATGACCGCATGATCATCATTAATCACTTGAGCTGGGGCGCTCTGATAGGAAGCAGCCAACAATTCAGATAGAGGCTTAACCACTACCGAAGTTGCTGCAAAAGAGATGGAGCTAACACAAAAAAACAGACAACCGACTACTTGCTTCATCATTATTCCCTAAGCTTTTTCTAAACTTTTCCCTATGAAGCGCTTTCGGCGTTTTCTTACATAGCGCTAGAGCGTACTTTCAACTAAACGCGCAAGGCTCTTTCCTAGAAAACGCACAGGGCCTTTTCCTACAAAAACGCGTAAGGCTAATTCCTAAACTACCTTTTAAAATCGGTGCTCAAGTGATGCTTAAACCTTATATTTAGCTACAAAATAATGCACTACCTTCGTCTTAATAGCCACCACATGCGATTGATAATGATTATAAAAAACATGTAAATCAAACGATTTGCATGCTTTTCTCTGCAACAGCATGTTGCAGATTAAATTCACTTCGCAGCTATCCCAACCACTCACTAAGGATTGCTTCATTAGCTCACCAGTATCAGCTTCTGTATTTCCCTATTTCAGCCATAAAAAAAGCCCCACCGGTAACGGAAGGGCCTTTAACGCGTTATTTAGTTATGAAGTAAGCTTACAAGCGAACTTCAATTCCTTTATCACGCATATGTTCTTTTGCTTGAGGGATCGTGTATTCATTAAAATGGAAAATCGACGCCGCGAGTACAGCATCCGCTTTACCTTCAATACAGCCTTCAACAAGATGATCTAAATTACCAACACCGCCAGAAGCAATAATCGGCACACTGACCGCTTCACTAATCGCGCGCGTCACTTCAAGATCATAGCCATTTTTAACGCCATCTTGGTCCATTGATGTAAGTAAAATCTCACCGGCACCAAGCTCAACCATTTTCTTAGCCCACTCTACAGCATCAATGCCTGTAGGTTTACGACCACCGTGGGTGAAAATCTCCCAACAGTTTTCTTCACCCTCTTTTGAGACTTTTTTAGCATCAATAGCAACAACGATACATTGCGAACCAAAACGATCTGCTGCTTCTTTAACAAACTCAGGGTTAAAAACAGCTGCAGAGTTGATAGAAACTTTATCTGCACCAGCATTCAACATAGTGCGAATATCGTCACAGGTACGAATACCGCCACCCACAGTGAGTGGGATAAAGACTTGAGAGGCCATACGTTCAACCGTATGCACCATCGTATCGCGGCCTTCATGAGTAGCCGTTATATCAAGAAAGGTGATCTCATCCGCACCTTGCTCATCATAACGCTTTGCCACTTCAACAGGGTCACCCGCATCGCGGATATCTACAAATTGAACACCCTTAACTACACGGCCATTTTCTACATCGAGACAAGGAATAATGCGTTTTGCCAATGCCATCAGTATCTACCTTTAATCTAAATTTTCTACATCACACTTTTAAGACAATAACTTAAGACCAAAAAGTGCTATTTAAGATGATGGTTTCAACGTATTTTCAGTCAAAACAGCCGGTTCAGGCTGACCATCCCAATTAAGAAAGTTCTTTAAAAGCTGCAAACCCGCTTTTGAGCTTTTCTCCGGATGGAACTGAACAGCAAAGACATTATCTCGAGCTAATGCCACATCAAACGTTTTACCGTAACGGCAAACGCCTGAAACCACTTCATTTTGCTCAGCTTTAACGTAGTAGCTATGAACAAAATAGAAACGGCTGCCATCTTCAATATCTTTCCACAATGGATGGTCTGTCATTTGAGCAACTTCATTCCAACCCATATGAGGTACTTTAAGGCGATCTCCGTATTCTTCTAGATCATCACCAAAGTATTCAACATTACCGCTAAAATGCGACAAGCATTCTACGCCTGAGTTCTCCTCAGAATGCTGCATTAACGCCTGCATACCAACGCAAATACCTAAGAATGGCTTACCTGAATTAATCGCATCAGCCACCTCTTTATCTACACCAAGGCGCAACATCTCTGCGATACAATCCCGTATAGCACCAACACCCGGTAGAATAACCCGATCGGCACTCGCAACTAGCGCCGGGTCAGCAGTAACACGTACTTCCACACCCGGTTCAACAAACTCTAATGCTTTGGCAACGGAATGGAGGTTCCCCATTCCGTAGTCGATGACAGCTACGCTCGACATAATTCTATAAACATCCTTTAGTAGATGGCATCACATCAGCCGCACGCGCATCAATTTCTAATGCATTACGTAATGAACGGCCAAACGCTTTAAAGATCGTTTCTGCCTGATGGTGGGCATTAAAGCCTTTTAAGTTATCCACATGCAGAGTCACACCCGCATGGTTAACAAAACCCTGGAAAAATTCCCAGAAAAGCTGAGTATCAAAACGACCAATATTGCCACGTGTAAACTCAACGTTCATCTCAAGACCTGGGCGGCCAGAAAAGTCGATAACAACACGTGATAACGCTTCATCTAGAGGGCAATAAGCATGACCGTAACGCATGATCCCTTTACGATCACCTACAGCATCTTTAAACGCTTGGCCCAAAGTGATACCGATATCTTCTACCGTATGATGATCATCAATATGGTTATCACCTTTGGCATAGATATCTAAATCAATAAGACCATGACGGGAGATCTGCTCCATCATGTGCTCTAAAAAAGGCACCCCGGTATCTGCCTTGAACTGGCCAGATCCATCAATATTTACCGACACAGTTATTTGTGTCTCTAGAGTATTTCGGCTTACCTTGGCTGTACGTTCCGCCATGGTTATCTCCCGCAAGTTAAATCAGAGCGCCGATTATACAACCATCCCTTCATCCATGCACCGTTGATCACAGGTTTCGGATAAATATAACGCGTCCTACTATATAAAGACTTTCAGGCAAATATAGATTGAGTAGGCTATCTTTTAATTACTCCTTATCCAATCAGGCTTCCTAGTTAAATGAATGATGTTGACCTCCAGCAACTTTTGCAAGCTAACCACCGAGCGTTGCTATTAGTCATAGACGCACTTCCCTTCCCTATCTATTACAAAGATACGGAAGGTAAATATCTTGGTTGTAACAAAGCTTATGCAGAATATGTTGAAATCAGTCGAGAGCAACTAATCGGTAAAACTGTATATGAGGTATTTGAAAAAAACCCCGCGAGTATTTTCGCCACGTCAGACCAAGAGTTACTAAATAATCCTGGCATTCAAATATTTGAAACACCCGTCCAACGCTCCAACCAAACAACTTCCTATGTGAAATTTCATAAAGCCACTGTACATAATCAGGACGGATCTGTAGCAGGGCTCATCGGGGCGATCATTGATATTACAGAACAAAAAATTCTCGAGAAAAAATTCCAACGTCTCGCCACATATGATGACCTCACAGGTATCTATAACCGAAGAGAAGGACGTAAACAGCTCGGAATTTTATGTAAAGATGCGGTACGTAAGAATAGGCCTCTTTCCGTTATTTTATTAGACTTAGATGATTTCAAAAGTATAAATGACACCTACGGTCACAGCTTTGGGGACCTTATCCTCAAAAATGCAGCTCAGTGTTTAGACCGTTATTCAAGAGCACATGACCTTGTCTGCCGCTATGGTGGCGAAGAATTCTTGATCATATTACCGGAGACCTGCGCCCAAGAAGCTTTGAATATCGCTAGGCGCTATCTGGAAGAGCTACATAGTGTTAACGTGCTCTCCAGCGATGGGGAAAATATTACTATCACAGCGAGTATGGGCGTCAGCCAACTAGATAATGAGATTTCTGATAGTGGAAAAATGTTAAAACAAGCAGACGTTGCCCTCTACAAAGCCAAAGCTAATGGTAAAAACCAAGTCTGCGATTAGTAATTATTCATCTCTACTTCAGCCTAAAGCATTGAAACTTCATTAATACAGTTTATCCTCACACTTCAGAACCCTCGCCAAGGAGAGAATAATGAAAGGTTTGCTCAAATTTATTGCCGGATTAGGCGTATTAATTATCGTTTTAATCGCTGCCGGTGGCGCTATTCTAGGTATGTTCTTTGATCCAAATGAATATAAGCCGGAAATAGAAAAAGTAGCGTTAGAAAAGGGAGGAGTAGAACTTAAGATCAACGGAGATATAGGTTGGTCCGTTTTTCCTTGGTTAGGGCTTGAGGTCAACAAAATCGATGTTAAATTCCCTGGCAAAGAAGACCTAGCCAGTTTGAATCAAGCAAAACTTTCAGTACGTTTACCCGCGTTAATGTCTGGTAACGTAGAGATGCAAAGCATCGTTATTGATGGGCTGAAGTTAAATCTAGTTAAAACTAAAGAGGGTGCAACCAATTGGACGGCTTCAGCACCTAGTGGCCAATCAAAGTCTACTAAGCAATCAGCTGACTCAACGCCAGAAACTGCTGAAGTAAAAGAAACAACCGCAGAATCGCCAAATAATGCTCCACTGAATATTAATATCGATAGCATTCAAATTACTAACGCTATTGTTGATCTACTGGACCATAGCGCGGGCACTCAAACAACGCTTAGTGATTTCAACATGACTTCTGGACAGGTTGTCACTAACGCATTTTTCCCAGCAAAATTAAACTTTAATGCTGTTCAAAAGGCGAATGGCAAGGAACAAATAAAAGTAATCGCTTCGTTATCAGCAGATTTCTTCCTAGATTTAGACAATCAGCTATACAAAATAAAAGGCCTACAGAGCACGCTTAATCTAAGTGGAGAACCAATTGCGGGGAAATCTTTAGAGCTATCCACACAAGCAGATATTGAAGCAGACTTAACTAAACAACTGCTTACGCTTAATAGCCTACAGATGAATATTGCCAACCTTAAAGCAGAAGGTAACGTCAGCGTTAACGACTTTGCTAACCCTGTTATAAACGGCAAACTTTCAGTGGCTGCTTTCGATCTCAATCAACTACTTAAAGCAGTAGGGCAACCCGCTGTCAAAACTACTGATCCTAAAGCACTTTCAGCTATTAGCTTTAATACTGAACTTTCAGGGCCAGCTAATACGGTTACCGCAAAAACGTTAAGCCTTAAATTAGATAAAACTAACTTCGATGGTTCCGCAGCCTTCAACATGGCAAACGGCAATATCACTTTGAATCTTCAAGGCGATAAATTGAATGCTGATAGCTATATGCCTCCAACGACAAAAGATAGCAAGGCGACAGGCTCAGCTAAAAACGCATCAACATCATCAGGTAAAGGCTCAAAAGCGCCAGCAATCGTCTATTCTAAAGACCCGATTTTACCAATAGATACCCTTAAGACACTTGAATTAGATGCAAGCGTTGGCTTAAAAGCCCTGCACGTTTCTAAAATGGACGTTAACAATATAGCGGTTAAAGTAAGTGCTCACGGCGGACTTATTAAGATCAGCCAACTTGATGCCAACCTATATAGTGGAAGCGTTAAAAACAAAATCACTGTTGATGTACGCAAGAAAACACCGGTAATTAGCTCACAAAAAACGGTTTCAGGCATTCAGATTGGCGATATGCTTAAAGAGATGGCTGATTTCGACCAATTAACAGGTGCTCTTCACTCATCATCAAACATTACGGTTACGGGTAATTCTGTACATGCATTCGTTAATAGCATGACAGGTAAAGCTAAGGTCAATATGAAAGATGGTGAACTTCACGGCATCGATATGGCTCAAACCGTTTGCCAAGGCATGAACAATGTAGGATCTCTTGGTATTGATACACAAGAAGTTGACCGCTCAACGCCTTTTGCCAATATGGGAGCATCCGTCAAAATCAAGAACGGCATAGTAGACAGCCGAGATCTTAAAGCTGCACTAGACGCCATGGTCTTAAGCGGTAAAGGTAAAGTAAATCTACCAAAACAGAACCTTGATTACCGTTTAGGCTTTATGGTCGAAAAAAACCTTTTTAAAGAAACCTGCTCGTTCCCTAATAAGCTCGAAGGCGTGGAGATCCCTATTGACTGTAAAGGCAGTTTTAATACGGACCCTGCTCAACTATGTAAGCCTGATTTTAGTTTCATTGGCGACGCAATGAAAAAACAAGTTAAAGATAAAGTAAAAAAAGAAAAAGCTAAGGCGAAAGCAAAAGTGGAAGAAAAGATCAAAGATAAGCTAGGTGACAAACTGAAAGGTTTATTCTAAGCGCGATGTCATCTAACTTATTCGCTCACGCCGTGCTGGACTGGTTTGACCAGCACGGACGTCACAACCTTCCTTGGCAAGAAGACAAAACGGCATACAACACTTGGGTCTCTGAAATCATGCTCCAGCAGACTCAAGTGAGTACCGTTATTCCCTATTACGAACGCTTTATGCAACGTTTTCCCACAGTGGAAACACTCGCTTTAGCAGACCAAGATGAGGTTCTGCACTTATGGACCGGCCTAGGTTATTACGCACGCGCCAGAAATTTGCATAAAACAGCGCAAATCATATCCCAAGACCTCCAAGGGAACTTCCCTGAAACTGTTGCAGAATTAGAAATGCTACCGGGTATTGGGCGCTCAACCGCCGGAGCGGTCCTTTCCATTAGCACGGGCAAATGGGCTCCTATCCTAGATGGCAATGTAAAACGTGTTCTAGCGCGCTTTTATGCACTCGATGGATGGCCAGGCACTACCGCTAATCAAAAAATATTGTGGCAACACGCAGAAAATAACACACCACGTGAGCGCGTGGGGGAATATACGCAAGCCATGATGGACCTAGGTGCCACTGTATGCACCCGAAGCAAGCCCTCTTGCTTACTCTGCCCTTTGCAAAAACAATGTACCGCTTTTGAATTAGGTAAAGCAGATCAACTACCAATCCCTAAACCTAAAAAGGTGATTGCTGTTAAGCAGACTTACATGCTTCTGCTTCAACAGGAAAATCCACACGAAGTTCTATTATATAAACGACCACCGAGTGGGCTATGGGGCGGTTTATGGAGCTTACCTCAAGTAAATGATCTGCGAGACACATTAAATGAAACAGGCCTGGAGCTTGATGAAGGATCGATTAAAACACTTGAACCTATGCGTCACACCTTTAGCCATTTCCATTTAGATATCACTCCTGTGATAGCCCAAGTAAATACCCCTACAGACTGTGTCATGGAAGGAAAGGCCCTGCTCTGGTATAACATACACAAGCCGGAAAACGTTGGCCTTGCAGCTCCAGTAAAGAAGCTGCTGAAAACCCTATCCAACTAAGAATTTAACCAGAACTGATTGTTTCGGAGCCAAAAATGAGCCGCACTGTTTTATGTCGTAAATACCAAGAGGAACTTGAAGGCCTAGACCGAGCTCCTTACCCAGGCCCAAAAGGCCAAGATATCTATGACAACATCTCGAAGAAAGCATGGAAAGAGTGGACTGACCATCAAACGATGATCATTAACGAAAAACACCTTAGCTTAATGGACCCATCTACACGTGAATTCCTACAAACAGAGATGGAAAAGTTCATGACAGGCGGTGATTACGAGAAGGCAGAAGGCTACGTCCCACCTTCTAAATAGTTTTTTTGTAACAAGTGGTTGACAGTTTTACGTGAAGACGGTTTAATACGCGCCACTTGAGTAGCCCGGATAGCTCAGTCGGTAGAGCAGAGGATTGAAAATCCTCGTGTCGGCGGTTCGATTCCGTCTCCGGGCACCACTTACTTTTAAGGCTTGCACATCAAATCGCAGGCCTTTCTTGTCTCTAAAACTACTCAAACGATTGCCCGGATAGCTCAGTCGGTAGAGCAGAGGATTGAAAATCCTCGTGTCGGCGGTTCGATTCCGTCTCCGGGCACCACTACTTTAAAGGCTTGCACTCAGATGCAGGCCTTTTTTGTTTCTAAGCTCTGGTCTCTAGCTGGTCGGATCGGCGTCTAACGACAGGAAATTCTGTCTATCAGTTTACAATCCAACTATGTAATTTTGAGTTTTTTAATTCAAGTAAGCTCATCAATCTAGCTGCTAGCTCAGGACCGGAGAATAGTTTCTTAGTTTTAGAAAAAACTATGGACTGTACCTTCCGGTAAGCTTTCTGGTCTGATTGCGACTAAAACACTGGGAGCTCCAACATTGGTCAAAGAATAACACAGTCAGCTACCAACCCACTTCAGAAATCACTTCGACTTCTGCTTCGTGTCGATAAGCGACCAGGGTGGTCGCTTAAATTTTACTTTAGACTTCAGTTTCTCCTGCCATCTCCAATGCATCATCAGCATCTATTCCCAAATATCATACAGTGCTCTCCAGCTGGTATGGCCTAGCAAAAGTTGAACCCCTCTCAGGTTTTTAGTCCGCTTGTATATTAGTGCGGGCTTGGTTCTTCTCATTGAATGAGTGGCATAGGAAGAAATATCAAGACCAATGCTCATAACCCAGCGTTTACGATACGGGCGTACTGTCTAGTGCTGAGATGATGCGAACGATTGATCTGGCACGACTCAGAAACGATTAGGTCGCTTACCGACGCCAAGCAGTCACCTTCGTAATCCTCTAAATGTAAATATGAATAGGCCTATTATCCACAAGATTGCACAGCATACTTATTAGAACGGCCTATAATTAGCATTGGATATAAGAACCCACAGTATCTTTCGCTTGATACATTTTTCTATCCGCTTCAGCTAACAGCTCATCCAAACTTATGTATTGATCAGGCCCCGTCGATGCCACACCTATACTTAACGAATAATCAGGGTAAGACTCTGAAAAAGATCGAACATGGAACAGCAGTTATCCTTTGCCGATAGTGAGTATCAGCACAAACACCGCCAGACGCGTAAAGAGAAGTTTCTAGGCAGGATGGATAAGCGGATTCCATGGAAACGCCTTGAAGCGATCATTGAACCCCACTATCCAAAAGCAGGTAACGGTCGTCGACCTTATCCTTTACCCACGATGCTCCTATTCATTGCATTCAGCAATGGTATAGCTTGAGTGATACTGCCATGGAAGTTGCTTTGTATGAAATAGCCTCGATGAGGCTTTTCACAGGACTATCATTAAACAAGCCCATACCTGACCACACAACCATCATGAATTTCAGGTATTTTCTGGAGCCTCATGATTTAGCACGTCATATTTTTGAAGGCGTTAACGCTTGGCTGACGGAGGCTGGGATCATCGTTAAGGAGGGTACGTTGATGGACTCCACTATTATCGAAGCCCCAAGTTCCACCAAGAACAAGGCAGGTGAGCGTGATCCAGAGATGCACCGAACCAAGAAAGGGAATCAGTGCATTTTGGCTTGAAAACTCACATAGGGGTTGATGCAAGAACAGGTCTGACACATAGCTTTACAACCACTTCTGCCAATGAGCATGACCTAAACCAAGCCAGCAGACTGTTGTATGGTGAAGAACACTTTATATTTGCTGATGCGGGTTATCGAGATGCAGATAAGAGGTCAGAGCTGCAAGACGTTGAGGCTAATTGGTATATCGCCTAACGCCCCAGAAAAGTTAGCGCATTAAAACGCCATCCTTGTATCAATAAAGTACCGATAAGCATTGAGTATATGAAAGCCAGTATCAGGGCAAAAGTAGAGCACCCGTTCAGGATAATTAAATGCCAATTTGGATTTACTAAAGCTCGGTATCGAGGGCTGAAGAAGAATGATAGTAAATTAGCGATGCTTTTAGCTCTGGCTAATAGGGTTCGGGTGGATCAGATGATGAGGGCTTAGGGTAAGTCCGTCTATATGCTGTAAAACTGCACATAGACGCTCCAGAACGGGGTAAAAACGTCTTAAAATAGCCGAAATCCATTCAGACAGTTCAACCACCTAAAATACGGGACTCAATCGAAGGTTACCTTGTTAGTTTTACTCTGTCCACAGAAGTCAATTTCACTTCCTGTTTATTCCTTATCAAAACTATCCACGATAATTGCACCCATTGATGCGGGCATAGTTATGACAAGTAAACGTGATAGCGCACCGCTAGGATCCGTTTGCAGGGGAAACTTATTTAATGAGATAAGCACAAGAGCAACAACCAGTCCGGCAATCAGGTAAGCGATAAAGATACGAAAGATAAATACGGGTATACGATAGCGGATATTCCCCTGAAAAACGCTCTGGTAGGCATAAAACCCCAAAAAGAATACGGAAAGAAGAAACAACATGACCAAGTTGCTACCAGGAAGCGTTTCACCCAATTTCCATGCTTCTTCAGAAAATGAAATCGGCACTGCCATTGCAAAAGCCCCAATAGTGACTTGGCTCGCATCTTCCAAATTAAAATGTATTTTCAAAACCGAGACCTTCCCTTAGCTTTTAAGCAAAGAGCCACATAACCAATTTTAACTTTTTTGCCTACGCATGTTTTCTTTAAGCATTTTCGAAGCGAGTGCATACCCCCCTCCATCTCCATCGACAAAATGAAGATGCTCACCATCGCTGACACTATCAACATAGCAAGTCATTTGAGCTGCATCAGAACAGTGCACGCCATATACAATTTGTTTTTGTGCAACATGAGCGTCCAATAACCTTAAAATCTGCTCATACTGCTGCGGTGAACAGTCCAGCACCATTCTCAGCGTATCATCGTATTTCTGAAAATCGCAATGCTGCGGTAGTTTCTTAACATAATCATCCAGAGTGGAGAAAAATCGAAATAAACGCAGATTAAACACCAGAAAAGTAATTAGAAGTTCCGAAATTTCACCTATAAATTGCTTGTTAAATCGCCAGCCAGATACCTGCACCTGCCTTCTGACATTTGAAAAAAAGGAATGATAACTAGCACCTTCCATACTAATAGGGTTACTGTGCTGAATAGCCCCCCCGAGAATCACCTCCAATTCTGTAACAACAGATGTCAATACATTACTATCATCGGTCAGTGGATCAACTAACATAGAAAGGGTAATTCCTTTGGTTGCGGGTACAGGGCGCCATCGGCAAGTGAGCCCAGAAAAAACCGCTGCCTGATCCATAATAGGAGAGGGGATAACTCGCCGGGATGGATCTTCTTTAACTAGCTTTTCAGCCAGAGTGAGACCTCCTCCTCTAAACATTGATTGGCAAACATTACTATTAAGCTGGTATTTAGCTATTTTCACCCCTGAACCTAAGGCTTTAAGCTCCTTAGCTGAGACAAAGCCCGCATGCAACTCCAGATCAAAGCTGGCCTGAGACCAGTAGCATAGAGATTTAAGCAGTTCTTCCGCACGATTGAGCATCTCAACTTTAATCAACAAGGTCGCGCCATCACCCCCAAAACAGTATGGAAGGTTTGGAGAGACGTGAGAGAGAAAGGAGGTAATTATAGCAGCGCCGATAAAATTAACATCTCGGTACCGCCCCTGTTCAATTGCAAGTGTCGACCCCCTGACGTCTGCAACAACAACTATCCAATCGTCAGGGATGTTCTGATAGTTGGCGTCATTGAATAATATCTTTAACTCAGAAAATGCAGGTAACGCATTGTAAAAGGAATCCATATCCACTTCCCTCTCAGGAGAACGCTGAACAATTGAAGAAGATTTTCGTCACACTAATCATCAAGATAAACGCAAAATTATGCAACTTTTCACCTTTCATTGACATCATTTTGTCATTTGACAATGAGGAATTTACTCACTACTTTTAATTGTGCAGCGCAGCGTAAATGGAAGAATAGCGATGAATTCAGTGAATAAATCGGAATATGGCTAAAACGAAGAACGGCTCAGCCTTTAGTGCTTTCGTAACTTCCAACTTAATTGATGTAGGGGAGTTACATCTGGATGCTGTCCAGCACCAACGGCAAGAAAATACATTGCCAATTACCTTTCGCCTACTCTCTATACAATTAGCTCTTGCTGCCTGCTGCATCTCTGTTCTTGCTTTGATCGGATACAACTACGGCGTCGAATACCTGTATCGTCCAATTCCAGAAGGGCCTGCCACGAACCCGATTACAGCTTATCTCTGCTTGAGCTTAAGTCTACTGCTCCTAATATCGGGGCAGAATAATACCTCTTCTGTTATTAGGCGATTTTTTATTTTCACAGTTTTTTTGGTTACCATTTTTGGCTTTATAGGATATCTATTCGGCGTTCAATTAATACCGTCGACACTTTTTTTTGACGATATTGTTCACCAAGAATTAGACAGAGGCCTGAGTAACTATCTGAGCTTTAATACTGATATAATGCTATTGCTCATCGCCTGCTCCCAACTATTTGAATGCATACGACGGTATCTTGTTTCACAACTGTTTGCTTTCTTTGCCATTGCGATTCCTTGCCTCTCATTCATTGGCTATTTCTATGGTATTGAGAGCTTCTATAGTCACATGTCTTTGTCTACAGCACTGCTAGGTTTTCTATTAGGATGGTCTTCACTATCACGAACCGCCAACCAAGCAGGATTTCGAGCAGTTTTAGGCCCTTATACCAGTGGCAAAATCGTCCGTATTCAAATACTAATAGGCATGTTCCTGCCTTTCCTTGTAGGTCTTTTCCTGCTGCCCTACATACAGCAGTCAGATATTGCGGTAATCGCTGTATTCGTGATCTTTCTGACATGGTTTATGGTGTTGATGATCTGCGTTTCCTCAATGGTTCATGAGCAGATTGAATTAATCAGACAAGAAGCTACTGATCAGCTAATTAAAGCGGCGAATACAGATCATCTTACCGGCTTACTAAACCGAAGAAAGTTTTTTGAACTGACAGAATCAGAGTACAAAAAAGCAGTGCGCGCACAAAGAGATCTCACCTTACTCATGGTTGACGTAGATGACTTTAAAAAGATAAACGACACATCCGGTCACAGCACCGGTGATGAAGTGCTTATTAGAATTGCAGAAACACTCACGAACTGTGTAAGAGACACTGATTTAGTTTGTCGTTTTGGCGGAGAAGAATTTACCATTCTCTTATTTGATAGTTCTGAAAGTGGGATTAAACGAGTCTGTGAAAAGGTTTTAGCTTCAGTAGAAGCACTAATGATCCCTAGCTTCACTGAAGCTCATGGACCCGTTACTGTTTCAATAGGAACATCGCTGTTAAATGAGAGCAACAATTTAAATTCCGCTTTGAAAACTGCAGATGAAGCCATGTATAAATCGAAACAATCAGGCAAGAATCAAGTTAGTTATCAAGTATAGATATTTCTACGCATTTAATACTGCATATATCTCCAGCACTGAATTCAGATTGTGACCAGCGAAGATATACGCCCCGCAATCGGTTCTTAGGTGCGCCTTTGGCTCAAGTGAATGAGCCAGCAGTATTCGTAAGGAAACAAGGAATAGGTGGAGCAAAAAAATGGCGCGCCACGACGAGCAGGATCGAAGCGCCACTATTTGAGGCCTACAACCTAGCCACTGCCATCACACCCAAATAACCTATTGTGTAGGCCACCAACAGCCAGTGAAAAAACTTAAGGTAGGTAATGAAAGTCAGCTCTGAAAGCTTACTCAGTGCAATGACTCCAGCAGCAGAACCGATAATCAATATGGATCCACCGACACCTACTGCATAAGTCAGCCCCAACCAATCGGCCTTATCCATCTCTATTCCGGATTTTAGAATTGCTGCCGTTAAAGGAACGTTATCAACTAAGGCCGACAGTATTCCAACGAAATAGTTGGCTTGATATGCAGGCAAGAGCTGATAGAGCTGTAACAATGTATCCAGAACAGATAGCTCCTTAAGCATCCCTACGAGCAATAACACACCCAAGAAGAACAGCAGGGTATCAAACTCAATTTCTCTAACGAACTCCAGCACGTTCGGCTTTGATTCGCTTTTATAGATCACCCTATGCACCATGAACATCAAGGATAAACCAAACAGAAAAGTCAGTACCGGCGGAACCGAAAAGAGCACACTGAACAATAACGTACTAATAATTGTTACGAGGAAGAGGGCAGCAATGGCCTTATCAACTAATGCAATGGGGCGCTTAAATTTGGGCAACTCAACCTGATCGTTATTGCCCCACATAAGTAACAGAGCAAGAATAACAACGCCTGCTACCGCCGGCCCTATCAGTAAAAATAGGTTTGTAATAGTGACTTTATCTGCAAGAAAGATCATGAGAGTGGTCACATCACCGGTGATAAGAGAAACTCCTCCGGAATTCACAGCAAACACAATCAAGGCTGCAAACTTTAACGTTTGCTTCGTATCAAGTTTTAATGATGCCAAGAGGGACAACATAATGAGTGAAGCTGTAATGTTGTCCGCAAGAGATGAGAACAACAGAGCAAGTAAAGCCATTAGAATCATCAATGAGCGCATATGTAACTTTTCAGGCAGTAATCGATATACCATCTGAGTAATCAAGCCCTTCGCATTAAGATAGGCAACGAAAGTCATGGCTGCCATTAGAAAAAGCCATAGGGTCGCAATCTCCAGAAGGTTTTCATTCAACCCCTCCTTTAGATGCTCTGTTCCATGTTCCGGGAAGATAAAAGCCAATATCCAAACTAACGTACCGATAAACAACGTCGATTTAGCTTTGTTGAGGTGTATGACATCCTCAATAATGATGAGTACGAACGCCAATGCGATCAGTGACAAGAGCAAAACAGACATGATAGAGGCCGCTAATAAAAAATGTGACTGGAATTTTACGCATACCATTTATTAAAGAAATGGTCTTTTTGAGCCGATACTAAAGGAGCAAAAAAATTGCATAGAAGGCTCGATATTCTATTAAGGTTTTAAAAAAACATCTCAGCCTGCTTTAACCCTATTTTACTGAGGGTTTTAATTAATTCATTCAAATTCTGGTCAACTATAACGTTTTCGTCTTCATCTACTAGCATGAAAGATTTACCGTTTTTTTTATTTATCATGATAAACCACTGTTGCATATCATTAGGATTTTTCCAAATCTGAGCCCCCAATAACTTACCACTCTGCTTCAACTTCAAAGCTTTTTTTATTTTCATTTCCTTGTTCCTCTATCGTTATGATCAGACGTTCCAAAACAATCTTTACTCGATAAGTCTTGCAAAGCTTCTTTAAGCGTTGGACTTATTTTGCAAACCTCAGAATCAGGCATAAAGTTTGATCGCGCGAGTGTTTTAAGTGGCTGAAACTGAAAATCAGCTAATATTAATCGTGTATTATTTTGAGCACACAAATCGATAAAACGATTAAGCGCAGTCACACCACCGGCATCCATAATCGATACCGCATCCAGATAAATAACAATCCCTCGCACTTCATGGCAATGATGTAATAACTCCCCAAAAACTCTTTCCGCTGCGGCAAAAAAGAGGGGTCCATTGACCTTATAAACTCGCCAACCTTTTGGAAGCTCAACATCTACAAGTTTCTTGTTTAGAGTCATATCCCTGACTAAGGTCATGTCAGCAATCTGCTTCATAAACAGTAATGATGCCAAAACAATGCCCGCCGTGATGGCAATCACCATGTCGAATAACACTGTAAGCACAAAACAGGTAGTGAATACCGCAATATCACTGATTGGAGCATTGCGAAAGAGTTGCACTGCTTTTGGTGCTTCGCTCATATTCCATGCCACAATTAACAGAAGTGCAGCCATGCTGGCCATAGGTAAAAAAGACAAGAATGACGACAGTGAAACCAGAGCCAACAAAACAACAAATGCGTGGATAATTCCTGCCAGAGGAGATTGAGCTCCTGCTTTGAAATTTGCAGCGGAACGCGCAATTGCAGCCGTAGCAGTAATCCCACCAAAGAATGGTGTTATGACGTTACCGATTCCTTGACCTAAAAGTTCACTATTGGCACTATGTTTCTTACCGCTCATTTCATCAAGCACTACAGCGCATAATAAGGATTCGATAGCTCCCAGCATGGCTATGGCGAATGCTGCTGATAATAACTCTTGCACTACCTTCCAGTTCCATACTAATCCATCCTCCCCACCCTGTGTTCGCAACCATGGCCATTGAAAGTCTGGCAACATTGCGGGTATGCCCTTTCCAATGCTGCCATCAGGTAAAATAAAGCTAAATGTTGATCCAATGGTTTCTATACCTGCACCACTTTCATTCATTATAAAGGCTGCAATGCTTCCAGTGATGACAGCAGGTAAGTGGGCAGGTACAGGTGTTTTCAATTTTGGCCACAATAGCAAAACTAATAGAGTCAATGATCCAATCCATAACTCATTTCCAGTGTAATTCGGCAGAGCTTCAAATAGAGCCAGCACTTTCTCGGTGAAATGTTCTGGCATCGGGTCAACATTTAAGCCAAAGAAGTTTTCTACTTGCAAAATAGCAATCACTACAGCGATGCCCGCGGTAAAACCTAGAGTAACGGCTGATGGGATATATTCTATGTAACGTCCTAGCCTTAGTATCGCCATCAAAATCAACATAATCCCAGCCATGATGCTGGAAACTAACAATCCCGAAAGCCCAAACTGCTGTACCACAGGATATAAAATGACAACAAAAGCCGCTGTTGGCCCAGAAATACTGTAGCGAGAACCACCAGAAAGAGGAATCAAACAGCCTGCTATAAACGCTGTGTACAAGCCATATTGAGGCGCCACTCCACTAGCAATAGCTAAAGCCATTGATAAGGGGATAGCAATAATCCCAACAGAAATGCCTGCCATTAAATCTTTAAACAAACTTTCTAGTTTGTAATCAGACTCAAAAACACATTCACGTAAAGCATGCCCTATACGTAAAGAAAAGAGGTGAGCTCGATGAGGCATTATGATTCTTCTTGATTTATTATTAAATATTTAATGTTATTCTTATTATTATTAGGAAATAATGCAATGTTAATTTGATTAACATAGAGGTATACAATGGAAAATAGAACCGCTCGATTAACTCTGCTCATCGACCCTAAAAAGAAATCGGTCTTTGAAAAACTTTGCTCAGCAGAAGACGTCACCGCCTCTCAGAAGGTAAGGCAATTTATTCGTGAATATATTGAAAAAGAGTTAGGAGCTGATTGGAAAGTTGAGGTTTTTAAAGAGAAAAAATAGTAGCTTAAAGCCTGCTGTATATGGCCGGAGCAGTCTTCCACCACTCTCTGATCTTTCTCATGTAGGAATTTAATGTGGGTAATACACAAAGCCTCCTCCTACGGGTTAAAACTTATATGGCGTTAATCCTAGAGGTTTTGTTTATTTTCAGACCAATGGCAGGATTGGTTGTAACCTCTCAAAAAGCTAAAAAGCGCAGTCTCGAAAATTTAGAAGAAATAGTCGAGCTACGTACCCTAAAGCTTGAAGCTGCAAATAGAAAACTCAAAGAAATCGCTACGCACGATCCTCTAACAAAACTAAAGAACAGACTCACTCTTGAAAGTGATATAGAGAGACTGATCAAAGCTAGTGAGCAAAATCATATCCCGTTTGCATTAGGGGTAATGGACATTGATTTCTTTAAAAGAGTAAATGATACATTAGGTCATCCTGCGGGTGATTATGTATTAAAAGAGTTGTCAGACCTCATGACGAAGGCAACACGAGAAAGTGATCAACTATACCGCGCAGGTGGGGGAGGAATTTTTCTTGCTCTTAAACCGAGTAAAGCTTGATGAAGCTTCTTCTATTTTTGAAAAAATTCGTTTTCTAGTCGAATCTCATGAGTTTCTTTTCGAAGGCAAGCCTATCAATATTACGATTAGTATTGGGGTGTACCACAGTAGCCAGCTAGAAGTACAAGAGCTCAAGACGTTATCATAACTGCTGACCAAGCCCTGTATCGAGCTAAAAGAGCTGGCCGAAATCGCATCACTACAGCTGGCAACACCAAGAGCGCTACCTCCACAACTATATAAAGCATGAGGATTAACGCCCTCTTCTGGCACGGGGTAGACTCATCGACCCCTTCAGGCTTGCAGGTCGTAAGCAGACAGAAAACTGCCCTAAACTCCATAGGTGCTCTTATCATTTTTCAGATGATAGGCGCTCGACTCGCTCAATAAGCTGCTGCGCTGTTTCAGCCTTTATACGGTTCGCCCCTTCTTGAAATTCCGTGTAATAATCTTGAAAAGAAGCCCGATCATTTTCAAACTTACCAGCAAAATCAATTTCAGTTGAGTTTCTTCTGATCTTTCATATTCGACTTCCCTGACTTTATCAGACATCTAAAAGAATCAGCTAACCGAGTACCCTCAGATAT
>DJLT01000121.1 GCA_002435145.1 Neptuniibacter sp. UBA6509 | reverse complement strand
ACCCTGTACCAAAATCATCCATCGACAAACCTATTCCATAATCAGACAGTTCATCTAAATAGCTACAGATCTTACTTGTTTCTTTCAGCATCACGCCTTCTGTCACTTCAATAGTGAAATCATTGCTTGGGACATTACTTTCTTCTAGCGCTTGTTTAATTTTAGAAATAATCTTTTCATCTCTAAATTGAATAGGGGATATGTTAATAGCCATGTTAAAGCTCTCCCCTTTTATCTGACATAACTCCCTCTGAACACGCAGAGCTTCAGACAATACAAAATACCCTATAGGTATTATTAGACCGGTCTGTTCCGCAATAGAAATAAACTCTTCAGGAGAAATCGCACCGAGCTGTGGATGGTTCCAACGCAGAAGAGCTTCAGCCCCAATGATTTCATTTTTTTCCAAATTAACTACAGGCTGAAAATTCAGGGTTAATTCGCCTCGCCCTATAACCCCATGTAATTGCTCCTCTATGAGCAAACGCCTAGAGCTCCCTAAATTCATTTCCGGAGAAAAGAAATTGGAAAAATTCCGCCCCTCTTTTTTTGAGTGATACATGGCAACATCAGCATTACGTAATAAATCTGTAGGGCTATTTCCATCCTCTGGGTAGACAGAAATGCCTATACTGGCCGTTAGCATTAAAGACCTTTCACCCAGGTAAAACACCTTACGGAAGCTCTTCAGTATTTTGGTCGCGAGCACCTGAACATCTGATATGGTTTTGAAATCTTTAACCAAAATAACAAACTCATCACCCCCTAAGCGGCCTAAAATATCGCTACGACGCATGATGGATTTCAATCTATCGGCACATTTAACAAGCAATTCATCTCCAACTACATGCCCCAAATTATCATTAACCTTTTTAAACTCATCTAAATCTAAAAAGAATACGGCGACTTTATTTTTAGACCTTTCGGCTTCTTCTAGTAATAATTTCAATCTATCTAATGATAAAAAACGATTAGGAAGACCTGTTAGATAATCAAAGTTTGCTTGGTGTAAAATTTTCTTTTCTTGCTCTTTTTGACAGCTAATATCTTGAAGAATTTCAACGGCACCAATAACCTTTCCGTGGTCGTCATATAAGGCGACAGCCGTAAAAAGCAGCCAACATCCCCCCAGCAAATTAGGAAAATAGTCTTCCACTTCATACGCACCAGGGGCTACAGACGAACGACGAACACTTTTCCCGTAATGATCTTTCAGAGTGTTTTCAAATACATTATCAAGAATTAAATCAGCAAGAACAGGACGAGGATTTGAATAGAATCCCCTCCAAGCGGTGGTGCCTACCATGTCACTTTCGCTGAGCCCTGAAAGCAGTTCACAGCTTCTATTCCAGTGCGTGACATTATGATTTTCATCGATCGAAAAGCTAGCAATAGGGCTACGGTCAACAATCTGTTTACAATACTTTTTGGCTTTTTCGAGTGCTAATTGAGCTTCATAGAGTTGAGTTATATTACTTCCAACTCCCCTATAACCAGCAAACGCCCCATTATCATTAAAATAAGGAACACCACTTACCGATACGTACTGAATATCATTATTTTCATCTCTAATTTGATATTGAAAATCTGTAAATTTCTCATGCTTTTTACAACAACGAATATGCTCATCAATATCGCTAGGTGGGACTGCAACAATATCTAACTCCCAACGACGATTTCCCATCAACTCATTATCTATACCGTAAAGGCGTTTTAAATTTTGTCCCGAGAATTGGTTAAACCTGAAATCGGCATCTTGCTCCCAAAACCAATCAGATGAAAGTTCTGAAAAAACAGTTAAGCGTTCAACTTCAAATTCTAAATCTTCTATTGGTTTATCCACTGAGAACCTTCAATAAATATTAATCACGTAGATTAAAAAATGTTATAAGCCAAAAACTCTATTAAAACTCAAAGTTAGAAAGCAAGAATCATTCCCCTAGTATGCCCAAGATTAAAAACGTGTAGATTGTGATATGAGACAGAATAAGTGCCAATACGATATGCAACATATGCTTAAAAAACACGACATATGCTGCAAAAATAGAAACTGCAACGATAAATTGGGTATATAGAGATCATCATTCAAACCAAGATACTAAAACTAGGCTTTAACTATGCCCAGTAAAAGTAAATCAACCTGAATTATCTAATGCACAGTAGATAGCAATATCCTCGTATTTAAAGAAACACAACCTACCCTACTTCTAATAAATAGAACCTTTCTGCCTCAATTCAGAGAATAAATTTAAAACTTAACTATTTAATGATATAGATAGACCCTACTAAAAATAACAGCATAGTTTCTAGGGATTCTTCTCGTGATATCGAAACAAGCACTTCTTCCATTTATCCTCTCCCTTTTCATGCTGGTATTCAGTGCAGTTTCTCAAGCGAATGAGATAGTTTTAACGCAAGAAGAAAAAACGTGGCTTTTGAACCATCAGGAAGTACGTGTCCATAACGAGGTTAGCTGGGGCCCCTTCAATTACCATGAATTTGGCCGCCCAAAGGGTTATTCCATTGAATTCATGAACCTACTTGCAGCAAAGTTAGATATTGAAATCAAGTATGTAACAGGCCCAACTTGGGGTGAATTCCTCAATATGCTAGACCATAAAGAACTCGATGTGATGCTTAATATCATCAAGACAGAGGATCGCAGCAAATACATTTTGTTTACAGACCCTTATGTTAACAACCCCTCAGGTATTGTTGTGCGTGATGATAACCGCACTGTACGTGACCTCAGAGACTTAAATGGCCGTGTTCTGGCGATCCCCAAAGGCTTCTTCTACCAAGAGATTATCGAAAAACACTTTCCCGGCATTCAATTGCTGCTTTTAAAAGATCAGGTCGATAGCCTTAAAGCTGTCGCATTTGGACGAGCTGATGCAACAATGGGAGGTATCGCCGTCCAAAATCATCTTATCCGTAAACACTTAATGAGCAATCTCAAAGTGGTGGGCGGTATAGATGATCCTCGTTTTGCTAATTTATTGCGTCTAGGTGTACGTGAAGACTGGCCAATTTTCCGTTCTATTTTACAGAAAGCAATTGAATCAGTGACTAAAGAAGAGAGGGATAGACTAAATCGCAGGTGGCTTGAAGGCGGGTTGCAACGGACGCAGGCATTACACCTCGATAAGGAGGAGCAAGAGTTTCTATCTTCACATCCCGTTCTCCGCGTTCACAATGAGATGGCTTGGCCCCCTTTCAACTATAACGAACAAGGGAAACCTAAAGGTTTTTCTATTGATGTAATGAACCTGATTGCTAAGAAAACGGGATTCCGCATCCAATATATCAGCGGTCCAAATTGGAGTGATTTCTTAGAAATGTCCAAAGAACGTAAATTGGATATGATGCTTAATATTGTTAATACCGCAGAACGTCGAAATTATATCCGTTTTACTAGGCCCTACGCAGTTAACCCTAATGTGATTGTGAGCAAAAAAGGCACAAAATATGAATCAATAGAGAGCCTTTTTGATAAAACTGTGGCTATCCCAAAGGGCTTTTTTTATGAAGAGATCCTTACCAATGAATATCCTCAAGTTAAACTCCACCTTGTTACGGATGCATTAGAAAGCCTTAAGGCAATCTCAATTGGTAAGGCTGATGCAGCTCTAGGGGAAGCGGCTGTATTTAATCACTTAATCGCTAAAAACCTGATGAATGACCTTACGGTATCTGGCGAAGTGGATGTTGGAAAACCTGATTTAGCAAACCTCCGTATAGGTGTTCGATCCGATTGGCCAATTTTACAACGTATAATGGATCGTGCGATAGAATCCCTCACTCGGGATGAGGTAGCCTCTATTTCACAACGTTGGATGGGCAATGAAAACTATATAGCCCGGCCAGGAAGCGGCCTAAGTCTTACGGCTACTGAGAAAAACTACCTAGAAAAGCAGCCTGGTATCACCTTTTGCGCAAACCCTGATTGGATGCCTTTAGAACAGATCGGTCCTGGGGGGCGTCACGATGGCATGGTTGCAGACTACCTAAACCTGATGGCTGACCGCATCGGTATTGGCATGACGATGCTTCCAACAGAAAACAGCCAACAGTCTTTAGAATATGCTCAGAACCGTCGCTGCGACATCATGTCAGCTGCATTTGAAACACCAGAAGCCACCCGTCAATTAAATTTCACTAAACCCTACCTTCGCCTTCCTCTAGTGATTGCGATACAGGAAGATTCTCTTTTTGTAGATGGCCTTAAATCCTTAAAAGACAAAACCGTCGGTGTACCAAAAGGCTATGGCTTACTTAATAAGTTCAAACAAGATTATCCAAGCCTAAATATAATTGAGGTCGATAATGTCGCCGATGGCTTGCGCATTGTCGAGGAGGGAAGAATTTTTGGTTTGATCGGTGCTATTGCGCCTGTAGGCCATGCCATACGCAAACACCGTTTCCTCAATCTAAAAATCGGCGGTCGATTAGATGAAGACTGGAAGCTTGCAGTTGCCATCCGTAATGACAGTCCCGAATTACTCTCCATGTTTAATAAGGCGACAGACTATATAACTGAAGAAGAGCACTCTAAAGTATTCCAACGTTGGGTATCCGTAAAATTTGAGCATGACACTAATTATGATCTGATATGGAAGCTCATTTTTGCGGCCATCATTATCATCACCGCAATCACGCTATGGAACTGGAAACTATCCCGACTAAATAAAAAGCTAAAGCTTGAGATAGGACTACGAGAAACTGCTGAAACACAGCTTCAAATATTAAACGAAACGCTGAACAGCAAAAATGATGAGCTATCGATTCTATCTACAACCGATGCTCTAACAGGCTTAAACAATCGGTTGCATATAGAAACTCTACTTGAGGAAGAATTATTCCGCCTTCAGCAATTTAAACAGCCCTTAACTATTCTGCTATTGGATGTTGACCTATTCAAAAAAATTAATGACCAACACGGCCACCTCTGTGGCGACAGCGTCTTAAAACAATTTGCCCAGATCATAGTTGATAACACCCGTAAGACCGACAAAATAGGCCGCTGGGGAGGTGAAGAATTTATGATTCTACTACCTGAAACCAACGCAAAAATGGCCTACCGTCTCGCAGAGAAATTACGTACGGCCATAGCCGCAGAGTTATTTGAAGAAGTAGATCAAGTTACTGCGAGTTTCGGGTTAGCAGAGGCGACAGAAGATCAATCATCTAGAGAGCTAATCAAAAAGGCCGATAGCGCACTTTACCAAGCAAAAGATCAAGGGCGTAATTGCGTTGTAGGGGAAGAAAAGGCTCTCCCAAGTTAATGAGAAGCACAGCTTCAAAGCGAGGTGATAAGCCAATAAATTTAAATACAGTGTGAACTTTTGAGAAGCAATACCAAGGCAGTGTTCAGCTCATCAGTAGATGAGCTCACGGATGTTTCAGTTTACGATCTGATACCGCCGGATTAGACACCTCTATTAATTGAACAGGTGCCAACAGATGGGTCAAACAAGAACATATTTAATGTACTGGCCCGACCAGCGTTGTCATAACCACGGTGACGCCCAAAATAGTCACCCCGATTAGGGAACCTGCGATTAAGTCCCGTATTTTAGGTGTTGAAACCCGTGAACCACATGACTACCTAGCAACACGATCATGTAATTTCGGACAAGGTTATTTCTATAGTAAGCCCGTTCCATACAATGTTTTTACCGAACTATTAAGCGACGATTATAAAATATCACCATCCTAAATGGCTTCATTGACCCTGATTTAGATAGGTATTAATCCCCCTATATATTGCTTCCTACCGAACTTTCGTTTTGCCATATACCAAACGGCCTAAGAAACCTGTACATTCAAATGGACCTGATACCCATTTGTTAACAATAACCCTCTAAACATCACCAGTCCGGAGCCATAAAATGGGTTCAATCCCGCTTTTATTTCTACTTATTGTGAGCCTGTTTACGAGTGATGTTGACGCAGAAGAGATCAATGTCGCTGTCGCTTCAAATTTTACAGCGCCTATGAAGAGTATTGCAGCTGCATTTGAAAACAGGACTGGTCATAAGGTTAAACTCTCTTTCGGTGCATCAGGAAAATTTTATGCCCAGATAAGATACGGGGCCCCCTTTCAAGTATTTTTTTCCGCAGACCAAGCAAAACCAAAACAACTTGAAGATGACAACCTGATTGTACCCGGCAGCCGCTTTACCTATGCCGTTGGCGCCTTAGCACTCTGGTCGGCCCAACCTAACTTTATTAACAATGATGCTTCTACGTTAAAAAGTAAGGATGTAAGAAAAATTGCTTTAGCTAATCCCAAATTAGCACCTTATGGCGCTGCTGCAATTGAAGTACTCACCCACTTAGATTTACACGAATCAACTAAAGGTAAATGGGTTAAAGGTGAAAACATCGCACAAACGTATCAATTTATTAGCACCCATAATGCCGAGCTAGGCTTTGTTTCTCTGTCGCAGATTTTACGAGAAGGAAAACTCCTTAACGGCTCTGTTTGGATCATTCCAACAGCTCTCTATAGCCCGATAAAACAAGACGCTGTGCTGCTACAAAAAGGGAAAGATAGTGAAGCCGCACAAAATTTGCTAAATTTCATGCGTAGTGAAGATGCTATAAAAATTATTGCATCGTTCGGTTACGCACCATCGACTCACGCTCTGACAACTAAAGCCGCTCAATAATGACTTTTACTGAAGCTGATATCTCAGCAATATGGCTCACCTTACGTTTAGCCACCACAGTCACACTGCTCTTATTAGTGATAGGTACACCAATCGCGTGGTGGCTGGCACGTACACGTTCCTTTTGGAAAGCCCCTGTCGCAGCGATTGTTGCCTTACCACTCGTGTTACCGCCTACTGTGCTTGGTTTCTATCTATTGATCGTCATGGGGCCTAGTGGATTTATAGGTCAAATAACACATAGCCTTGGCTTAGGTACCCTACCCTTTACATTTTGGGGGCTTGTCATCGCATCGGTTTTTTACTCTATGCCATTTGTCGTCCAACCGATTCAAAACTCCATGGAAGCGATAGGTACACGCCCATTAGAAGCCGCTGCAACTCTTAGAGCAGGGCCACTTGATAGTTTTTTTACAGTCGTGATCCCCTTAGCTAAACCGGGCTTTATTACCGCCTCAATTCTAGGCTTTGCACATACAGTAGGGGAGTTTGGTATCGTGTTAATGATAGGCGGTAATATACCGGATGAAACACGGGTTATCTCAGTACAAATCTATGACCATGTGGAAGCATTAGAGTTTTCCCAAGCCCACTCGCTATCAGGGGCGATGGTGATTTTCTCTTTTAGCGTATTACTATGCCTTTACTGGTTCCAACGCAAGCACTCGGCGTTTACGCCACGTGCCATTCATTCATCAGCTAAGGATTAAACTCTATGCAAAGTACACCTAGCACTGATGAAAAGAGTATCCACGCAGCCTTTCAGTTAAACCACCATAATGATAAATCAAAAGGTTTTACTCTGGATGTAGACATAACCCTTCCGGGTAAAGGTATTACTGCTGTTTTTGGTCATTCTGGATCGGGAAAAACGACTCTTTTGCGCTGTATTGCAGGCTTAGAAAATCCGAGTCATGGCCATTTCACCATTAATGGCGACACTTGGCAGAACGATTCCATTTTTATTCCCACGCATAAACGATCTTTAGGTTATGTATTCCAAGAAGCGAGCCTGTTTTCTCACTTAACCGCTGAGGGCAACCTTAATTACGCACGTAAGCGTTCCGATAAAAGAGTCAGTACCGATCTCTATAACCTTGCGATTGATATCATGGGTATCCAAGATATCCTGCAACATTACCCTCACCAACTTTCCGGTGGCGAAAGGCAACGCGTCGCCATTGCGCGAGCTATATTAATCCAACCTCGCCTTCTACTGTTAGATGAACCTTTAGCCTCGCTGGACCATGCACGTAAGCAAGAGATCTTGCCCTATCTAGAACGTTTAGGTTCAACCCTGGATATTCCTATTGTATTTGTCAGTCACTCTATCGATGAAGTCGCTCGCTTAGCCGACTACACAGTGGTTCTGAATAAGGGCTCGGTAATGGCGCATGGGACTCTGACCGATGTCTTTTCCCGTATCGATCTGCCTTTTGGGTTTGGTGATGATACCGGTGTTGTTCTACAAGGAGAGGTCAGTGAGCGTGACCCTGAATGGCACTTATCACGAATCGCTTTTTCAGGGGGAGAATTATGGGTGCGCGATCGGGGGGACGATCTACATCAATCCGTCCGAGTACGCATACTGGCTAAAGATGTCAGTCTGGCATTAACCCCCAATGAGAATTCCAGTATCTTAAATAAACTGGAAGCTCAGGTTACAGATATAGGCCCTGACAGTGACGAAGCGATGTCCCTGATTCGTTTAAAAGTAGGCTCTGAATATATCATCGCACGACTCACCCGACGCTCAGTTGCCCATTTAGAGCTCACACTTGGAAAAACGGTTTGGGCGCAAATTAAGTCCGTCGCGATAGCTCGATAGCCGTAACAAACTGCGAGCATCGTTTGCATATAAACACTCAGAAGAGACAGCCCTAAACGCGCAGCCCGCCGTCCATCTCCACAATTCGACCCGTAAAATATTCATTTTCAATAATGTATTGCAACGTGTGTGCGATCTCTTCAGCCTGTCCTAGCCTTTGTAAGGGCACAGCGGCTTTCATTCGGTCAAGCGACTCCGGTTTCATCTGCGCCACCATATCGGTTTCTATCGCTCCGGGAGCGATACCTGCGACACGAATACCATACCTTGCCAGCTCCCCCGCCCAACTAGTCACCATTGTTGCAACAGCCGATTTAGTCGCTGAATAATTGGTTTGTCCTATATTTCCAGCACGCGACACGGAAGAGATATTAACAATAATGCCCTCTTTCGCCTGAACCGCCATAATTCCCGCGCACTCACGGGCACATAAAAATGTCCCTGTCATATTCACATCAACAACAGACTGAAACTGAGCCAAACTCATCTTTCCTTCTAACACACCTTTTTTGACTTTGATTAATAACCCGTCATTCATAATGCCCGCATTATTCACTAAACCATGAATTGCACCAAAGTCTGCTTTAACCTTCCTAAATGTCCGTTCTACAGCGGTCTCATCCGTAATGTCACACACATAGCTTCGTGCTGTTCCACCTAGTTGATTGCAACGAACAACCACCGTTTTCAAACTATCTGACTCCAGATCGATCAGTGCTAACTGTGCACCTTGCTTCGCTAGACATTCAGCCATAGCGCTGCCTAATCCACCGGCACCACCGGTAATCACAAAAACATGTTGTCGTATTTGCATCTGACTAAACCTCTCTGTGATTTGATGATATTGAGCCTTCAGTAGTTAACTCAAATAAGAGCCCTCAGCTGTAAATGAAACAAGAGCCATCAGCGATTAAATACAAAAAGCCATCAGCTGGCATTTAAATAAAACTAAAGCCCCTTCAGCGGATGAACCTCCCAAGGTGATTTAAAGAACTGATCAACATATGCTGGATCAACATCTTCTAAGGATTTATATTTCCAATCGGGTGCTCCATCTTTGTCCACTAACAGCGCTCTCACGCCTTCTGGAAACTCGGGATGACGACAGCTCTGAACCGATAAGATAGCCTCCGCACAAAAAACCTCTTTTAAAGATATCTGTTTAGTAATCTTTAACTGACGGAAAATCAAATGGAGCGCCAACGGGCTGCCATGCTTAATTGCTTTTTGAGAACGTAGGATCCATCTATCATCACTTTGAGCACTTAATAACGCTTCAATAATTTCACTGACTGTATCTTGGTCAGTCACCTGCTGAATAAAGTCAAAGTGATCCTTTACCGGCGAGTCCTCTTTAAACTGCCCTTGGGATTCGCTTTCTAATTGGCTCAGAACCCCACTCACAACGCTTTCCGGATCTGAAGACCAAGAGGCCTTCTGCATACGCTCTAACAACAGAGCATAAGAATCTGCACTAACAAAATAATCTGCTAACCCCAGAAAAAGAGCATCAGCCGCATAGATTGGATTACCCGTCATACCTAAAAACAGGCCCGTTCTGCCTGGCATGCGGTTAAGAAACCAGCTTCCACCCACATCTGGGTATAAACCGATAGTGACTTCCGGCATTGCTAGATGTGACGTTTGCGTCACTACTCGGTGACTACAACCGTTCATCAACCCCATTCCGCCGCCCATAACGATGCCGCTACCCCAACAGATTATCGGCTTTGGATAAGTATGCAGCGTATAATCAAGGGTATATTCACGGGTAAAAAACGCTTCAGGTAAGGATGAATTAGGATCGTCGGTAATTGCTTTATACAAGCCAACAACATCACCACCCGCACAAAACGCTTTTGTGCCTACACTGTCTAAAATAATCGCTACAATCCGATTATCCGTTTTATATTGATCAAGCTTCGGCTGAATAAGATCGATCATCTCAAGCGTTAAGGCATTAAGTGTACGCTCAGCGTTAAGACGAATTTCTACAATGACTTTGCCATCTTGGGTTGGATATTCCTGAAACAACACACAGCTCATTATCAATCCTGTCTAAAAAATAAAGATATAAAAAGGCTTAAAGCACACCATAGCGATGAATCACTTGTTCTTCCATTGTGGGGTTCGCTTATTCAAAAAAGCATTTACCCCCTCTTTTTGGTCTTCTGTTTGAAATAGATCGACAAACAGTTCACGTTCCAATCTATAGCCAGATTCCCAATGCTGACTTCGATTATTCTGAATCAGCTGTTTACACGCAGCGACCGCAGTGGGGCTCTGTTGTTCGACACGTTTAGCGAGCTCAATCGCCTTACTTTTAGCCTGACCTTTGGAAACTAACTCCTCTACTAGTCCGATCTCTTTAGCTAAAACAGCATTCACAGTTTCACCACAAAGAATCATCCGCTTTGTCCAACCTTCACCCACCAGCATGGTCAAATTCTGTGTCCCTCCGGCACAAGGGAGAAGTCCTACTTTAGCTTCAGGTAACGCCATCTCCGCTTGCTCTTCGGCAACACGTAGATCACACGCTAAAGCGACCTCCAAGCCGCCCCCCATCGCATAACCATTAATTGCAGCAATGGAAACACCTCGAAATTGCGCAAGCGCTTCAAATGCTTCACCAAAATAACGCGCCATATCCCTTGCGACTAAACGATCACCATCAGCAAATAACTTTAGATCAGCACCCGCTGAAAAAAACTTTTCTTCTTGCGAACAGATCACTAAAGCATACACAGTTTCGTCTTTATTTAGCTGCGCAATAATGGCCGTTAATTGCTTTAAGCTTTCAGCAGTCCAAGTATTTGCCGGTGGATTATTGAGCGTGAGTATCGCCGTATTTCCCTGTTTACTCAGCAGTAATGGATCGATCATATCCACTCTCCATATTCAATCATTAATGTAGACGATAGACTGAACCTAAAAGCGCAGCGATTAAGCTATTTCAGTCGATTATAGAAGATCCACCGTATCACTCATTAAGAGCCGTCGGGCAATAATAATCCGCATAATTTCATTAGTGCCCTCAAGAATACGGTGCACCCTGCTATCGCGTAGATAACGCTCGAGGGGGTAATCTTTGATATACCCATTGCCACCAAAAATCTGTAACGCTTCATCCGCCACCTTAAAACCAATATCTGTTGCAAAACGTTTAGCCATTGCGCAATAAGTGGTTTTATCAGGATGATCTATATCCAGTTTAGCCGCTGCCATACGCACTAACTGACGCGCAGCAACAAGCTCAGTTGCCATATCTGCGATTTTAAACTGTAGAGCCTGAAAATTAGCTAAAGGTTGCCCAAACTGCGATCTTTCAAGTAAGTACTTACTTGCATGATTGAGTGCAGCTTGTGCCGTGCCTATAGAACATGTCGCAATATTAATGCGTCCCCCATCAAGACCTTGCATCGCAATTTTGAAGCCTTCTCCTTTACTACCAAGCAAAGCAGTTGCGGGCACTTTTACATTTTCAAATGTAACGGTACGAGTAGGCTGACTTCGCCAGCCCATCTTCCTCTCTTTTCGTCCATAAATAATGCCTTCTGATTTCGCATCGACCGCAAACGCAGAAATGCCTTTCGCGCCTTCTCCACCCGTTCGCGCCATCACGACCAAGAGATCAGAACTTCCTGCCCCTGAGATAAAAGCTTTACTACCATTGAGAACATAGTGATTGCCATGTAAACGCGCACGGGTTTTAAGCGATGCAGCATCGGAACCTGCTTCAGATTCAGTTAGACAATATGAAGCTAATGCCTCTCCTTGAGAGAGTTTCTGGCACCACTGCTTACGTATTGTTTTTTCAGCAAATGTGGCAATGATCCAGACGACCATATTCTGGACGGTTAAATAAGCTGTGGTTGAGGTGCAGCCCATTGCCAGTTGTTCAAAAATCAAACTAGCATCAAGACGACTCAGTCCAAGTCCGCCCGCTTTCTCCGGAACATACAAACCGCAGAAACCTAACTCACCTGCCTTTCTAACTATATCGCTAGGAAAAACCTCTTCCTGATCCCAAGCCGCAGCGTTGGGTAGCAACTCTTTATCCGAGAATTCACGCGCTAGATTTACAAAAGCGATCTGATCTTCACTTAATTCAAAGTCCATAGAGGCCTCCAAATATTGTTCTTTGACGCAGCTGTGTATAAAGGTGATCCTAGACTGTACTCTTAATCGAAAAAGCGTAGTGCATAACTTTATTCACCGTAAATTATTAACAACAAGACGATTGGCATAACTGTTTTATCCACAGCACTATTTTTTTCTATTCAACTTATTCTGCACAGCTCCCTAATTTTTACCTTGTGGATAACTTATTTATACTCGCTCAACGGTGAGAGCTGTCGCTTCTCCTCCACCAATACACACCGCAGCCAAACCTTTCTGTAGGCCTTTCTCCTCTAAGGCATGCAGTAAGGTGACAATAATTCGCGCTCCGCTGGCTCCAATAGGGTGCCCTAAAGCACATGCACCACCATGCACATTTACGCGTTTCCGATCTAAGCCAAGCGTATTAATAACCAACAACACCGTTGCCGCAAACGCTTCATTAATCTCATATAGATCCACATCATCCAGAGTCCAAGCAGAGGCCATCAGTACCTTTTCAATCGCAGCAACAACAGCCTCAGGAAACTCCGCTGGCAGCTGAGCATGAGTAGCATGTGCCACAATCCTCACCAGAGGATCTAGACCTCTCCTCTTAGCTTCGGACTCGCGCATCAGGATTAATGCCGCCGCTCCATCTGAGATAGAGCTAGAATTTGCAGCCGTCAGAGTTCCGCTTTCCTTAAATACCGCTTTCAAATGTCGAATCATTTCCACATCGGCTTTCGGAGGCAGCTCATCTCTGTCTACAACAATTTCACCGACCTTAAGCGAAGATATTTCCGCATCAAACGCCCCAGACTGTGACGCGGTTATCGCTCTGCTCAATGAGGCAATAGCGAAATCATCCATCTCAACTCGGCCAATTTGATGTTTGTCTGCACACTCCTGCGCAAGCTCTCCCATTAAACGACCGTCGTAAGCATCCTCAAGACCATCCACAAACATATGATCCAACATCTCTGCATGGCCTAAACGTAAACCTTTACGTGCTTTTGCTAACAAATGAGGCGCCTGGCTCATGCTCTCCATACCGCCTGCAACCATAATATTGGCAGAGCCCGCCATCAGTTGATCATGGGCAAGCATGAGCGCTTTCATTCCTGATCCACACATTTTATTGACGGTGGTACAGCCAACTTGATCGGGAAGCCCAGCTAGACGAGAGGCTTGTCTTGCAGGTGCTTGGCCTAAGCCAGCAGATAAGACACAACCCATTAGAACTTCATCAATTTCTACCTTTTCAATAGCAGCCTGATTAATGGCGCCAGAGATTGCCGCAGCCCCTAAATAAGGCGCACTCACATAACTTAAACACCCCATAAGCTTCCCTATAGGTGTACGTTTTGCACTCACAATAACGACAGGATCTATGCACATAAAAACACCTACATGCCTTCATCTACACTCTGAAATCAAAAGATAAAAAACCTCTATTCAGAATGTTTATAAGCCTTATATAAATATATGCGGGGAACCAGAATTAGCAATAAAACAGCCAAAAAGGCACAGTAAGCACAAGCCAATTCAGCCCTATTTTTACACTATAAATAAACACATTAACTTAATACTAATCAATAGCTTACATGACCCAAACCAACAAAGATCTACGTCGATTTGCCCCCCGATCCCGCTTTACGAAAACCCAAAGCTAAACTAACCTGACATTATAAAAAATTATACGTAACACCTTACAGAGAACCGAGCAGGGCCTTTCTAACCATGACGCATATCCAGATGCCCCATCGGTAAGTTATAGGTATCCATATGATCTCACACTACTCAGGACTGAGCTTTGGACTAGGCGAAACGCTCGACATGTTAAGTGAGCAAGTAAATAGTTTTGCGAGCCGGCAAATAGCCCCACGCGCCGCTGAAATAGATCAAATAAATGAGTTTCCCAATGATCTATGGCGAGAGCTCGGAGATATGGGGCTCTTAGGTATTACGGTTGAAGAGCGTTACGGCGGCGTTGATATGGGGTATTTAGCGCACATCATCGTAATGGAGGAGATTAGCCGCGCTTCGGCCTCCGTAGGCTTATCATATGCTGCCCACTCAAACTTATGCGTTAATCAAATTCACAGAAATGGTAACCCCGATCAAAAAGCCAAATACCTACCTAAATTGATTAGTGGAGAGCATATTGGCGCCTTAGCAATGTCCGAACCCAATGCAGGCTCGGATGTTGTTTCCATGAAACTATATGCCCGTGACAACGGAGATCACTATCTCTTAAACGGGAATAAAATGTGGATTACCAACGGGCCTGACGCACACACTTATATTATCTACGCCAAAACCGATTTAGATGCGGGTTCGAAAGGGATCACTGCCTTTATTGTGGAGCGTGAAAGCCCCGGTTTTTCACGCCATCAAAAACTCGATAAATTGGGTATGCGCGGTTCCAATACCTGTGAATTAGTTTTTCAAGACTGCCCAGTGCCTAAAGAAAATATCTTAGGCGAGCTTCACGCTGGCGTAAAAGTACTGATGAGTGGCTTAGATTATGAGCGCCTTGTGCTAGCCGGTGGTCCTCTCGGCATTATGGCCGCAGCAATGGACCTTGCCGTGCCCTATATTCGTGACCGCAGCCAATTTGGAAAATCGATCGGAGAGTTTGAGCTGGTCCAAGGAAAAATTGCTGATATGTACACCCAGATGAATGCCTGTAAATCTTACACCTACGCGGTTGCACACGCCGTTATGCGAGGTGAAGTAAGCCGTAAAGACTGTGCAGGGGTACTTCTCTATACAGGTGAAACCGCCACTAAAATTGCTTTAGATACTATTCAGCTATTGGGCGGTAACGGCTATATAAATGAATTTCCCAGTGGCCGATTGCTACGTGATGCCAAGCTCTATGAGATTGGGGCGGGAACCTCAGAGATTCGCCGGATGCTAATTGGTCGCGAGTTATTCCTTAACCAATAACCTTTTGATTAGCTTCCCTACAAATTAGCTTAGGAGGTCGTATGTTAGGAGAGATTCATGACGGTTATTAAAAGTAAAATAAACCTAGGTTCATCCGCTTTTGATAGCAATCATGAAGCGATGAATCATGCCGTCTGCGATCTTCAGAACAAAATCGAACATATTAAACAAGGAGGTGGATCCAAGAACCAAGCACTGCATCAATCAAGAGGTAAACTACTCGCCAGAGAGCGTATCAATAAGCTGCTTGATCCCCTTTCACCTTTTATGGAGATATCTCAACTCGCTGCTTATAAGGTGTATGAAGACCATATTCCCGCAGCGGGCGTTATCGCAGGAATCGGCCCAGTCTGCGGACAAGAGTGCATGATCATTGCAAACGATGCGACCGTTAAAGGGGGTACTTACTTCCCTCTAACCGTTAAAAAGCATCTCCGCGCACAGGAGATTGCTGAGCAAAATCATCTACCTTGTATCTATCTAGTCGACTCCGGAGGCGCTAATCTGCCTCAACAAGATCAGGTTTTCCCTGACCGCGACCACTTTGGACGTATTTTCTACAACCAAGCGCGCATGTCTTCCCAAGGGATCCCCCAAATTGCCGTTGTAATGGGGCTCTGTACGGCGGGGGGTGCCTATGTACCCGCAATGGCAGATGAATCCATTATCGTGCGCAACCAAGGTACTGTTTTTTTAGCCGGGCCACCCCTTGTGAAAGCGGCGACCGGTGAGATTGTTACCGCAGAAGAGCTTGGCGGGGCCGACGTGCACTGCAAAACATCGGGGGTCGCTGACCACTACGCTGAAAATGATGAACATGCTCTGGAAATAGCCCGCAGCTGTATTGCTAATCTCAATCGAAAAAAACAGCTCACTCTTGCTACCAAAAAACCACTTCCCCCTTTATATCCAGCCGATGAGATCTACGGCATTGTCGGCACCGATCTTAAAAAAACTTACGATGTCCGTGAAGTAATCGCCCGTCTTGTCGATGGTTCTGAATTCGATGAGTTTAAAGCGCTGTTTGGTACAACTCTAGTGACAGGCTTCGCTCATCTCTGTGGCTACCCTATCGGCATCATCGCCAATAATGGGGTTCTCTTCAGTGACTCTGCCCAAAAAGGCGCTCACTTTATTGAGCTCTGTTGCCAACGAAAAATACCGCTGCTGTTTTTACAAAATATCACCGGTTTTATGGTCGGGAAAAAACATGAAGCACAAGGGATTGCCAAACATGGAGCAAAACTGGTGTCAGCCGTTGCTTGTGCAAATGTACCGAAAGTGACGGTCCTTATTGGCGGCTCTTTTGGTGCAGGGAACTACGGTATGTGTGGACGTGCTTACAATCCAAATTTCTTATGGATGTGGCCAAACGCCCGTATCTCCGTGATGGGCGGCGAGCAAGCCGCTGGTGTTTTAGCCACAGTAAAACGTGACAGTATGGAGCGCCAAGGCATCACATGGCCGGACGATGAAGAACAGAAATTTAAGCAGGATACGATTGCAGATTATGAACACCAAGGGCATCCCTACTATGCAAGTGCCCGTTTATGGGATGACGGCATCATCGATCCGGCTCATACACGAGACATTATAGGTATGAGTTTATCCGCAGCACTGAATAAACCGATAGACGATACTCACTTCGGAATATTTAGAATGTAAGGAGAGGCAATGGAAAACTCGGTAGTCTTATTTTCTATAGGCGAAGATGGCGTCGCAGTACTGAGAATTAATCGCCCAGAGGTGCACAATGCCTTTGATGATCGTGTTATTGAAGCTTTAATAACGCACTTAGACACTTGCCATACGGACCCGCAAATAAAAGTGCTATTACTCTGTTCAGAAGGCAAGCACTTTTCATCGGGAGCTGACCTTGCATGGATGAAAAGGATGGCCGCTAGCAGCCATCAAGATAATCTCAACGACGCTAAGCGTCTAGCCTATTTGATGCAGCGCCTAAATACATTGGCAAAACCTACCCTCTGCCTTATTCAAGGTAACGCATATGGGGGAGCGATCGGATTAGCCGCATGCTGCGACATCGTTATCGCAACAGAATCGAGTTTATTCTGCCTCAGTGAAGTTAAAATAGGGCTTATTCCTGCGGTCATTAGCCCTTATGTTGTTCGTGCCATAGGCGAGCGCCAAGCACGGCGTTACTTTTTAACCGCAGAGCCCTTCAGTGCAATGCAAGCGGCGTCTTTTGGTTTAGTTCATGAAATTGTTGCGACACCGGAACTGTTTCATGAGAGCTATTCAAAAATCATCGGACACCTTCAACAAAACAGTCCTAAAGCGATACATGCCGCAAAAGAGCTCCTCGCCTCTGTCAGCCAACAAACAATTGATAAAGCGCTTATTCAAGATACTGTTATGCGTATTGCTGACATTCGAGTCAGTGATGAAGGGCAAGAGGGCCTAAACGCCTTTTTACAAAAGCGTTCACCCTCTTGGAAAGAGGAGTAGCAGATGTTTACTAAAATCCTGATCGCCAACCGTGGAGAGATCGCATGTCGAATTATCAAAACGGCACAACGATTAGGTATAAAGTGCGTAGCGGTCTACTCTGAAGCGGATCTCAATGCTCGCCATGTCACCTTAGCTGATGAAGCCTTTCTGTTAGGTCCCTCTCCTAGCGAACAAAGCTATCTCTGTATCGATAAAATTATTGATATTTGCAAACAATCCGCCGTGCAAGCTGTGCACCCCGGTTACGGATTTTTATCAGAAAACACCCAGTTTGCCGAAGCATTAGCCGCCAACGATATTTGCTTTATTGGCCCACCCTCTTCGGCCATTGCTGCAATGGGTTCAAAGTCCATCGCAAAAGAGATCATGGCGAAAGCGAATGTTCCGATTGTGCCGGGGTATCACAGTGCAAACCAAGAGCCGAAGCAACTAAAACAAGCGTCTATTGAATGTGGCTACCCGCAACTTCTTAAAGCGGTCGCAGGGGGTGGCGGCAAAGGGATGCGGATAGTGAACTCCGCAGATGAATTTGACGCAACCTTAGATTCAACATGCCGTGAAGCACAGAAAGCCTTTGGTAATGCGGATATGTTAATCGAGCGTTACTTGACGCAAACCCGCCATGTGGAGGTGCAAGTTTTTTGTGACCAACAGGGTCAGGGGATTTATCTGGCCGAACGCGACTGTTCCCTGCAACGTCGTCATCAAAAAATAATTGAAGAAGCGCCCGCACCGGACCTAAGCGAGCAAACACGTAAAACCATCGGCGAAGCCGCTGTACGCGCAGCCCAAGCGATTAATTATGTAGGCGCTGGGACCGTTGAGTTTCTGTATAACCCCGATGGCACGTTTTACTTTATGGAGATGAACACACGGCTTCAAGTAGAACATCCTATCACCGAGATGATCACAGGCTTAGACCTTGTCGAGTGGCAGCTACGAATAGCATATGGAGAAACACTGCCTCTCACCCAAGATCAGCTCAACATTAACGGGCATGCCGTCGAGGCGCGCATCTATGCAGAAGATCCGGATAATGGCTTCCTACCTGCGACTGGTAGATTAAAATATCTATCTACGCCCGAAGAAAATGATTACCTGCGCATTGATACCGGTGTAATCCAAAACGATGAGATTAGCATCTACTACGATCCTATGATCGCAAAACTGATTACTTGGGGGGAGACGCGAGAAGCTGCTATCAACCGGATGGTCGATGCACTTAGGGGATATCGAATAGCTGGGATAAAAACCAACATCCGATTTTTACTTCAGCTAGCCAATTCACAGCCTTTTCGGCAGAAACAGATCAATACAGACTTTATAGAGAAACATCATGAGCTGTTATTTACTCACCCTCCTCAAGATCATCACTGGTTTTTAGCTATAGCCGCGACCTATTTCTCACAACGGCAGCAACAAAATGGCACAATCGAAGGAGATCACTACTCCCCTTTTAATCAGCGTAATAACTGGCGACTAAACAGTGTAGAGCCTTATGTAACAGTAATTGTCACAGACCAAGAAACCTATGAGATAGAAGTCATAATTCAAGCTGATGGCTATAACATCACGGTGGATCAAAAAAGCTATTCAATCACTGCAAAGCTAATAGTGGATCGCCTCTGCCTTAACATCGATGGTCAGCAGCTGACTGTTTATTGCTTTGAAGATAACGATCAATTAACACTCTTCTATCAAGGTCAGCAGTTTCAATGCCAGCGCCCAAGTCTCGCATTGAGTGAGCTAGATACCGCCGCAGATGGCGCTCTGGCGGCTCCCATGAATGGCGTTATCGTCGCAATCAGCGTTAAAAAAGAACAACCGGTAAAGCAAGGAGATTGCCTCATCATTATGGAAGCGATGAAAATGGAGCATAGTATTACCGCACCTTGTGATAGTGTTGTAAAAAACATTTACTTTGCTCAAGGCGATCAGGTAAACGAGGGCGCTCTACTCATTGAACTTGAATCACAAGCGTTAAACCTGACAAGCCTTGAAGATACAGATGAGAACGTTAGCAGATGACACTCCCCTCCCATGTTCGGATCGTTGAAGTAGGCCCAAGAGACGGCCTGCAAAATGAACCCGGCGAAATGATTAGCACACAGGTTAAAGTGGAGCTCATTCATCGTTTAGTCGATGCAGGTATTCAACATATTGAAACCGCTAGTTTTGTATCGCCGAAATGGGTGCCTCAGATGGCGAATTCCAAAGAGGTAATGGCTGAGATTAAGCAAAAAAAAGGGGTTTGCTACGCCGCTTTAGTACCGAACTTAACGGGTCTCAATAGAGCCATTAATGCCAACGCAACAGAGGTCGCTGTTTTCAGTGCGGCCTCTGAAAGCTTTACGCAAAAAAACATTAACTGTTCTATTTCTGAAAGCTTAAATCGTTTTTTACCGATTATCGAAGCCGCTAAAGCTAGGAACATTCCCGTTAGAGGCTATGTGTCCACCGTTCTGGGCTGCCCCTATGAGGGAGACATTTCACCCGAGCAAGTAGCCTCTGTTAGTCGAGAGATGTTAGATATGGGCTGCTACGAAATATCTTTGGGCGATACGATTGGTATCGGCACCCCTTTAAAGGCTAAAAAAATGCTTGAAGCGGTGACCGAGAAAGTGGCTATCACTCAGCTTGCAGCACATTTTCATGATACATACGGACAAGCATTGGCCAATCTCTATGCCGTACTTGAAGAGGGTATTTCCGTTATCGATACATCTGTTTCAGGCTTAGGTGGCTGCCCATACGCCCATGGCGCTTCGGGTAATGTTGCCACTGAAGATGTTCTTTATATGCTTAACGGTTTAGGTATCCACACGGATATTAATCTAGATAAATTGGTGCAAACGAGTCATTGGATCTCACAACAGTTAGGCCGCCCAAGCGCTTCCAAAGTCGCTCGTGCGATGCGTTAACCAGTTTCCCATTCACCCTTTGTGTAGACACCGCTTATGTCTAAACCTATATCTAAACCTGTATCTAAACCAATGTCTGAACCAATGACCGAATCAGTCGAGCAACACTATGAGCAAGCACTGGATGCCAAGCTCATCATAGAATCACTCCAAAAAGCGTACCCTCAAGGACCTGATATCTATCAGCTCGCACCCATAGACCAGCTTCACATTGGTGGAATTAAAGCCTCATTAAAATTGCTGGATAGAATTCAGCACCTCAATGCCAGTCGTATCCTCGATATTGGCTCTGGCCTTGGCGGATTAATGCGCTTGCTGCAATCTAATTTAACTGGACCCAAGCATTCTCAACCGCTGAATATTATCGGCGTTGATATCTGCCACCCCTTTAATCAAATAAACAGAAAGATTTCCTCAATATGCAAACAAAAGCCCCCTTCGCTTATTACTGCAGATGCTCATCACTTACCGTTTATGGAATCTCAATTTGACCTGATTATCTTTCAACATAGTCTTCTGAATATCCCGGATGATAGTGGCGTACTCAAAGAGTGTTGGCGTCTGCTTAAACCTAGTGGTCACATACTGCTACATGAGGTCATAGAAGGCACACAGCCTGAAATGATGCTCTATCCAGTACCATGGGCACGAGATGCCCAGCATTCTCACCTAATCAATGAACAACACTTAAGAGACTTGCTAAAACAGAGCCGTTTTCAACTCAGCAGCTTTGATAATTGGTCAGCGCAGGCACTTGAGTGGCGAACACGTCAAAGCGTTAAAGAACAGACGACCAGCCAGAACACTCCACCGGTTTCGCCTGCAATGATTCTCGGCCCAGAATTTAAATTGATGGGACACAACTTGATGAAAAACTTACAGAACAATGCGGCAGAAGTTGTCGAGGTGCTTGCAAAGAAGGCATCGTAAATCAGGCGGGCAAGTTCACATATAAATGATTTCTTCTATGACGCTCTCATGCCATGATAAGTAAACTGCTTGATACACTTAGCCGGTTCATCAATACCTTCACACAAATTTGAGTATCTAACTATGTCCAATTCTATTTCAAAAGAGACAAGCTGCCTTTGCGGTGATGTAAAAATTAAGGCAACAAATATCAATCCTAAATACACGGTTTGTCACTGTGAAACGTGTAGAACATGGGGTGGAGGGCCTCTATTTGCCGTTCAATGTGGAGCTGACGTTCAGTTTGAAGATACGAAGAGTCTTAAAGAGTATGATTCATCAGATTGGGCAACACGTGGATTTTGTAGCAACTGTGGCACCCACCTGTTCTATCGACTGAAAAAAACAGGAGAATACAATATGCCTGTAGGTTTATTCCCGCCGATAGAAAAGCTAGAGATGACAATGCAGTATTTTAGCGACAAACGGCCGGACAACTATTGTTTCTCAAATAAAACGCAAGAGATGACAGAAGCGGAAATACACGCCTATTTCGCAGATAGCGTCTAAGGAACCAAAAGAACCTACGAATAAGTCTATAACTCTGTGCCTAAGTGCGTTCCCGTAACGCTTTTCTGGAAAAGTTCGATCTACGGGAAGACACTTATTACAAAGTACACTGTATCAGCTGAACTATTTGCTAGAAGCGATTAAGTCATCGTTGCTGTTACGTGTTTTTAATTTACGCCCTTTACGCTTTTCAACGATTAAGGGAACACAAAGCTCATCACTGTCATAAATAACAACGCAATCTAAACACTGAAAACATTCATCATAATCGATCTTGCCGTCTGGCTCGATCGCCTGATATTCGCACTTATGCTTACAAAGCTGACAGGGCTGCCCACACTCACTTCTACGCGGTAACCACTTATAAACTCTCAGCTTACCAAAGACCGCCATGCCAGCTCCCAGCGGGCAGATATAACGACAGTAGCCTTTGTATACAAATAAGCTAAGCAGTAACAGAACCACAGCCCAAAGAACAAAGGGCCAAGACCGGTCAAACATCAAGGTAATACTGGTTTTAAACGGTTCAATCTCAACTACACTGCCCGTTAAAGGCACAGAGATCACCGCCACAATTAAAATACCCAGCAGCACGACATACTTAAGCCACTTCAACCGTGCATCTAACTTAGCAGATACTTTTAGCTGAGGAAGCTTCAGGAAGGCTAACGCTTTGCCTATCAGCTCTTGTAACGCTCCAAACGGGCAGAGCCAACCACAAAACGTACCACGTCCCCAGACAAAGAACGTCACCGCAATGTACGCCCAGAGCAAAACTGTCATAGGATCATAAAGGAAAAACTCTAAACTGCGGCCCGCCACTAGGGCTTGCAGTACACCCGTGATATTAACAATGGACAACTGTCCTTGGGCATACCAACCAATGAACACTAAGGTAAACAGCAAGTAGAGTGGGCGGAACCAACTTAAACGCTGCTTTGGCTGAGTGAGCACACTGAATTTAACCAACACAATTGTCAGAATGACCAAAGCAGACAGCAGAATGATAATGTCTGTTTTACGTCCTTCCCAAAGGCTATGCCAGGTTTTATTGTCGCCTTCAGCGGCTAGAACATATTCCTCAGGGATCGTTGATTCAAACTCAATACCTTCCGTTACCGCTTCTGGGTACAGCCAACCTTTTTGACGGGTCACATTGAGTTCAAACTCTGCAGGAAAAGCTGGATCTAACCCCGCCTGACCAATCACATGAAAAAGCTTCCATTCAAACTCTTCCAGTTCACTTGGCAGCTTTAACTTGTAATCTAATTCGAACAGGTCCAGACGATCTTCTAAATCAAAGTCACGTATCTGAATAGGTAGGTCAGCCTGATTAAGACTCAGCGTCTCTGGCACTTTCCCCCTGACAAAGTCCTCACCAACAAACGAATGACGCCCCTGACCCAATATCAAGATCAATTGGTCATTGCTGCCTACACTCTGCTGTAGATATTCCCAAGCCTCTGGCAGTAGAAGGTTTCGCCCAACGGTCGGTACAGAGACATTGGCAACATAAAGCTCGATAAACGTCTCTTGAGGCGCTTCAAGGCCCTCCTCATCTTGGCCTTCACCTATAGTGCCAACAAACTGCTTCTCTACATCTTCGTTACTAAATCTGTACTTAACAATCAGCCCTTCATCTACCAGCTCATCCCAACTCATCGACTCATAGATATCTGGTTTTATACGTGCAATAAGATCGGGATCACGCCCCTTGGCGTAACCTAATTTTTCACGCGCAACCTTTAAAGAGGAGGAAAGTAGGGATTGATTCAAAATACGTACAGAGGCCGTCGCTTTCGTGACCCCATCAATATATGCATTCGCCGTATTGCTCGCTGCCGCACGCGAAGGTTTGGCATCAATCTTTACATTCTGCATCAATGAGATGCCTGTATATTGCTTCGCGAAATCAAACAGTGGTTTTTCACCCAACCCTTCTAAGAAAACAGGCTCATGGTGTGACAAAACCTTCACTTCTAGAAAGCTTCCATCCGGATCAATAGCCACTAGTAAGTTAAATGGAATACCTGCAAATCCAGGTATCGCGGCTAAATCAATGGACTCAAATGCATAACCGACAAGTGGCGTATCAGTTGAAATCTGTTGATATAAAGGCCAGATAGGTAGTTCGCTATCTTTATCACCCACTATGTAAGGTGAGGGAAAAGCTTTCTCCATCGCCGCTTTATCCATGACGCCTGCGGCCAACAAACTACTAAATAGAAGGCAAACCAAAAAAACGCAGAATGAAAGAAATAAAGACTTGAGGGCTTTCGCGACCATCAAAAGAGAATTTAAATACAATCGTTCCAGTACAACATAGGAATTCATATCAACAACTTATTTTATTTTTATAGACGATACATTAGATAGAACTGATAAATAAAAAGAACTGAACTTTGGATCGAGCATTAGTGCCTTTGGTATAAGACCAAAAGAAAGCCCAATGCTAATTTTTCTCTTAAAAATCAAATTGCCAACGAAGGTAGCTCGATCGGAATACCTGTTTGGGAGCGTTCCTCCTCAGGTAAAATATCCAAACTGGGCCATAGCCCGTTTTGCAGACATTGGGCATAAGGTGCACTCACATGCTCTCTCTGCATATGATTAACCGTACGCTGCACATCATAAGCAAGTCGGTGCCAGCTAATATCGATACGATCTCCTACGGGCGTTATCAGCATGTACCAACCCTCAGAGGTACCATCATTAGCGGGCATGCCTATGACACCGCTATTAAGCCATACACCTTGATCTAAGCGAGTAGAAAATGGCAGGCCACAATGTCCGCCGATCATCACATCAACATCAGCGTCCCTCAATTGTTGGACTTTTAACGCAGCGGAACTACTGGGAAATATAAACTCATTAATCTGCAGGAAGCTGCCATGGACAACCATGAATCGCTTTTGATTAATACTAAAACTGAGGTTTCGCGGTAACTCAGACATCCATGCTTTATCAACTAAGGATACACGCTGATTACTATAGTTATACCACTCAATGGACAGTAACGAACAAGCGCTGTCAGCCTCAAAGCCGCAACCACAATCGAGCGAACCTTGAGCTAAAGACTCCTCACAATTCCCCATCACAACATGGATATTCCAATCACGAATCAGCGCGACAGTCTCTTCAGGTTGGGCGCAGTAGGCGACAAGGTCCCCGGAACATATAACCCGCTTCGCAGGAATACCTAAACGTTCAGTCTCCGCTTTCACAGCTTCAGTCGCAGCCAAATTACTATAAGGCCCGCCAAAGACTAATACGGGGCCATCCAGTTGACCAAGGTTCATGCTTTAGTCCTAACTTTTATCAACTATTCACAAGTGGCTGCGGCTGTTTCTGGCTTGCACCGCCCACCCAAAATAAAGCGCAGCCACCAATCATGACCGTAATACAGATCCAAAGCAGCTTGGTGTATTTATGAACCTCACCTAGCACAGCGGTATGGCCTGATGATTCAGTAAAATACAGCACCGCGCCACCCATCGCTAAGGCAAAACTAGCCACATAACTCCAAACTGGTATATCACGTCGATTGCCCCACAAGCTAAAGAAAATTACGGGGACTAAGTACATCGAAGCGGTCCCACTGACAGCCACGGCGCTAAACAGATCTTTATTACCGACGAACACCAGCAAAACGCCCAGCAACATAAAGACCGCCATCACAATCCTACCGTTGCGTAAATTCACAGACATCAGACGCATATCCAGCACCATCATTTTGGCTGAGCTTGTTAGAGTGCTGTCTAAGGTCGACATCGCAGAAATCACTAACGTGGCGCTAAACAAAAACATAGGTAACTCACCCAGCAAGCGACTTAACGCTTGATTCATATCCTCGCCACTCAGGGCATTAGCCCCAGCAATCACACCCAAAGAGCCGAAAGCTATAATGGATAAACTACTAATCCAGCCTGCGTGAATAAAGCTTCGTTTCGTGGTTTCTCTATCCGCTAAAAAGCCTCGGTCCATCATGACTGGATCATGCATGGGATAACTCCATACTTGTAGCAGCGCAACTAAAAGTAAGATAGGGCCTGGCTCGCTAATGTCGAACGGTTTAAATGCCAGAAGTTCTGCGTTGAAATGACCTCCACCTACAACGATCAACAGTAGTACGCTGAGTACAACAATAAAAACTAACATTTGGAAAAAGTCGGTACGCAACGACGCATGCAGACCGCCCAGCATTGAATAAACCAGTGTAACCATGGCTAAGCCAATAACCGCCAATGTATAAGACTGACTCCCAGCAACGCCAAATAAGATCCCTATAACGAGAAGGTTAGCGAAGACCTCACTCACCAAACGAACGCCCACCACAAAGTTATAGCAACGACTCCCCCAATAACCAAACCGATCCTTTAAGAAAGACTGAACACTGTCGTAACCCTGCTCGAAGCGCAAATGATCAATAATCCGCCCCCCCGTAAGAAAGGACAAATAATAGGCGGCGTAGGCGAGTGTGCCCCAAACACCGTAGTAAAAGCCTAAAATTGCCGCATTTAATAGCGAACGGGCAAATATCCACGTAGTGACTTGTGAAAAGATCAAGGTCAAAAGGCCTGGAGCCGCACCATCAGCTTCCTTGCCTTTAAAAAAGCTACTTTCACTATCGACTTTACGGGATATTACGATAGAAATAAGCGCCAAACTTGACACCAAAAACGCTAACCAAAGTTCCATTAAAAAATTCATTCAATCGATAGAGAGGGTGATATTCAAATTCAGACAACCATATAGATAGCTAGTTCCCAAAAACCAATAACCTTTGATTAAGAAGCACTTACTTCTCTTTATCGTGATCTTGATCTTGATCTTGATCTTGATCTTGATCTTGATCTTAAGATAATTAATCGAAGCAGTTTAAGGCATTGAATTTGTATTCCTAATTTAGAGGAATTAATTTATAAATTTAAAAGAAAAATTTGCATATACGCATATACTTAAATAATGACCATGAGAACTGAGAACTAATGATGTCCGACAAGCTCGTTATTTTTGCTGAAGAAAGTTCAGATGTTACCAACCTTCCAGATGCAAAAAATACGTTACGCCCATGGAAAGTCCTCGTCGTAGATGATGATCAAGATGTACATGAGGTCACCAAGTTTGGTCTAAAAGGACTGACGTTTTTAAACCAGCCTTTAGAGCTGCTGCATGCGTTTTCTGCAGCGGAAGCGCTGAAAGTGCTGCAATCCACTCCAAATATTGCAGTTGTTCTGTTAGATGTAGTCATGGAGACCGATCATGCGGGGCTAGATTTAGTTCACATTATCAGGGAAGAACTCCAGCTCAAAAATACACGAATTGTCTTACGTACAGGGCAACCTGGATACGCCCCTGAAATCGAGATCATTCAAAAATATGATATTAATGACTACAAAAACAAAGCAGATCTAACCCGTACGCGTCTCTTCACCACTGTAACCTCTGCCATTCGCTCTTACTCTGAAATTACAACTCTCGATACAAGCAGAAAAGGCTTAGAGCGGATTGTACTTGCCTCCAGTGCACTTATTACGTTGCACGGTACTAGAGAGCTTGCAAATGGCATCATCACTCAGTTAGCCGCTCTCCTTTCAATAGCAGCAGAGGGAATGATCTGCTTTAAACAGAATACTGATACACACACCGAGGAAGAGGAAGAATTCAGTATTGTTGCAGCATCGGGAGATCTTGATCCCCCCTCCCACGATGCAATCATTCTTGATAATAATGGAAACGTTCAAGCGATGCTGGTTGAAGCAGCATCTAAGCGCCGCTCGATAAAAAATGAATACGCATGTGTACTCTTTTTCCCTAGCGAATGTGGTAACGACATGTTTCTCTATCTGGATATACAGCGTCCATTGATAGAAACCGAGGAACAACTGCTTGAAGTTTTTTGCAGCAATATCTCTGTTTGTTTAGACAACGCTTCTATACTCGACCGTCTTCATAACTATGCGTATTTTGACTCACTACTCGATATTCCCAACCGAGTATCTCTGGCTAAGCATATTGACCAAGTGATGCTCGAAAAAATAGAAAACCAAGCCATTGTTTTAATCGACATCGATCATTTTAGCGAAGTTAATGACACCTTAGGCACAGATTCCGGAGACGAGCTTTTACGCTTAGTAGCCAACCGCTTAAGAGAAAAACTACCTGAGGACGTATTCATCTTTCGTGTTTCAGGTGACACCTTTGGATTACTAGGCCCGCAGCAACTCACCACTCCCAGCGAGATTAATAAAATCCTATTGCAGCCATTTGACCTCTTTGGCGATGACTTAACTATATCGACTACTCAAGGCATCTACATACTCAAAGATGCCAACATAAGTGGCACGAATGTTATAAAACGCGCCAATATTGCTCTGAAACGAGCGAAGACGGTTGTCAGAGGGGAATCGGTTGAATACACCCATGAGATGGAGCGCGAAACCCACCAACGCATGTTGTTACTGCAAGGTTTGCGTAAAGCTCATGCTGAAAGCGAACTCTATTTAGCTTATCAGCCCCAAGTAGATATACGCACAGGAAAAGTAAATGGTCTAGAAGCGCTAATGCGTTGGAAAACCAAAACCGGAACCATGATTACACCGGACCAGTTCATTCCTGTTGCTGAAAGCTCAGGGCTTATCATCCCTCTTGGCGAGTGGGTTATAGATACAGCCCTCAGAGATATAGAATATTTAGAGAAACGCTACAATCAGCAACTCCAAATAGGCATCAACATCTCTCCTGCACAGTTTAGGCACCCTAATTTTTTGCAAATGCTACAAGAAAAGTTAGATAAATTTCCTCTACCCGCCGAGCAGATTGAATTTGAGGTGACTGAATCTGTTGCCATGATGGATACCGATAAAGTAAGAGACATCCTTCAAGTCATTCATAATTCCGGCGCACGCGTAGCCATCGATGACTTTGGTACAGGCTTTTCCTGTTTAAGCTATTTAGAAACACTTAATTTTGATCGACTTAAAATTGATAAATCCTTCATTGATAAAATGCTTAGCCAATCAACAGGCACCCATATCCCAGAAATGATTATCAACTTAGGCAAAGATCTCAAGATGGACGTTATTGCTGAAGGTGTAGAAACCGAAGAGCAGATTCAACGTCTCAAAGCGCTTTCATGCTTTGAAGTACAAGGTTACTTCTTTGCGAAGCCAATGGAACTAACCCAATTGGAACAATGGCTGCAAAATCGTCCTGCTTAATTTCGGGTGGCTTAATCATGTTAGATTCAAATCACAAGTTAAGTAAGTTTGGTTTCATCACGTTATTCCTCTCTCTCATGCTTGGCTGTTCAGAAGAGCCTGTTAAATTAGGTTTTATCGGAGGAATGACAGGCCGTGTCGCGGATTTAGGCACGGGAGGCAGAAACGGTGTGACTCTAGCCATTGAAGAGCAAAATGCACGTGGTGGTATCAATGGCCAGCCTATCAGCATTGTTTATAAAGATGATAAGCAGGACCCAGTACTGGCTAGCTCATTAGTCAAAGAACTCATTGAGAGTGATGTAAATGCCATTATCGGTCCGATGACCAGCGCTATCGCAACAGTAAGTGTAGAACATATAAACAAAGCCCAAAAAGTCATGATGGCCTGCACAGTAACAACCGACCGTTTAACTGGGCTTGATGACTATTTTATCCGAAATGTAGCGGACCTTTCCTCCCATGCAAGTCACATGGGAAGTTTCATCTCCCAGAAATACCCCGCTGCAATTAGGGCAGCCGCAGTCATGGATCTCAGTAATGAGGCCTATACACGTGCTTGGCTCGAATGGTTTCAACATAGCTATGAGAAGAACGGCGGAAAACTAATATCTACCGCCACTTTCAATTCAACAAAAGATACCGCCTTTTCTGACATAGTTCTCAGCATTATGGCCGAAAAGCCTCAGGTTATTTTGTTATCAGTCAATGCAGTTGATGCGGCTCTTCTCATTAAACAAATCAAACAAGTGGACCCAAATACTATTATTGTCGCCTCTAATTGGGCGGGGACAGATCGGCTGATCCAGCTTAGCGGTCAATATGCTGAAGGGACCTACGCTCCTAAATACGTGGATATTAATAGTAGCGCCCCGCAATTTCTTAAGTTTAAAAAGAATTACCTAAAGCGTTTTAAAGCCAGCCCTACTTTCCCCTCCATCTACTGCTACGACGCCACAAGAATGCTGTTAAGCGCACTCATGAAAGACCGCAATATAGAACGTTTAAAAACAAACTTACTTAACCTAGGCGAGTTCCAAGGCGTACAGGGCTCCCTAAAAATAGATAAGCACGGGGATGGGCAAAGTAAGGTATTTATTAGTCAAATAAAGAACGGTCAGTTTGAGTTAGTGGATTGACCTTATGACGAATAAAAAAAGTTGGCCTCTACGCACAATTTTAACAACCCAGTTCCTTATCGTCGCGATCATACCTCTGCTTATCGCCAGCCTCCTTTCAATTATTCTACTCGTTCCTAAAATCAACCATAATCATCACCTTAGCCAACTGACACTATTAGAATCTATATCTGCACAAGTCATAAGCTATCTTGATAATGCCGCATCCGACTTAAACGTATTAGCCAAATTCTCTAGACAAAGATACGAACTATTCGATGAAAAACATGCTTTCCTTGACATTTACACAAATAGCCAAACCTATTTCTCTACCATTTACCTAACAAACAGCTCAGGTTTGATTACTAATATCGGCTTGCCTAACAACCGCCAACAACTCCGGCAGAACTTCATCGCACTAGATATTAGTCAAAATAGTTTCTATAAAAACGTACAAAACAGCAGCCAAGCCATATGGTCGAATACGTTTCTATCCGCGGTCACAGGCAGGCTATCAATCGCTTATTCAAGGCCATTTTTTTCTGGCGCTATCACTGGAGAAATTTCAATTGAAGAGTTCCCAAATTTAGTCAGTGATTTAGCTGTGCAGCACAATGTTACGGTTATGATTTTAGATCGAAATCGACAGTTAATTGCCCACCCCGATGTATCTCTCAGCCACCAGCAAATCAATCTTTCAAATCTAAAACTGGTGCAGCAAGCAGATCATGGAGAAGATATCAGCTTACCTTTTACCTTCAACAATAAAGAATACATCGGTACCCCTTCCATCATCCCAGGCTTAAACTGGATGCTCATAACCGCACAACCCCGAACTGAAGTAGAAGCGGAGAAGTCAGCAATTTATGACATTTTATTTATAGCGATCATTACCAGCATCGCCTCAGCTGGGTTCATTGCAATGTTACTTGCTCGCGAGTTCCTATCAGGTTTTGCCCAAGTCGCTCTGCAAGCCCAAGCGGTGGCTTCAGGCAGATACGAAACCAATTCCAATAAATCTAAAATCAGAGAGGTTCAGCGCCTCACCAACAATCTAAGCAAAATGAGTGCCGCCATTGAGGCCCGTGAGCATGAGGTCGCAAAACTCAATCAGGAACTTGAGCGAAGAGTAGAAGAACGTACAGAAGACCTAAAACAGAGTAATCACGAGCTAGAACTAACCCTTCAAGATCTTCAATTAACTCAAGACCAGTTAGTTCAATCAGAAAAGCTATCAGCGCTGGGGGCATTAGTAGCGGGGGTATCTCATGAACTCAATACGCCTATTGGAAATAGCCAAATGACCTCCTCAACATTGAGTTCAAGCGTTCGGGATATTGCAGCACGAGTTAAAAGCAATAATCTAACCCAAACAAGCTTTAATGATTTCATAGATGAAATGGAGCAAGGGACGCTCATTATAGAACGAAACCTCTATCGTGCTTCTGAGCTAATTCACAGCTTCAAGCAAGTTGCCGTAGACCAAGCCAGTTCAAAAAAACGTCAATTTGACCTTAACCAACATATCCATGATGTACTGACAACGCTTCACCCCATGATTAAAAAAGCCAAGATTCATGTTGATGCAGACATACCAGAGAATATTAAAATTGAAAGTTTTCCAGGTGCGATATCCCAAGTCATAACGAATTTAATTCAAAACTCTATCATTCATGGATTTGAAGGCCGTACCGATGGAAAGATTACTATTTCGGCACGCGAAACCGATGACAAGCATGTCCAAATTACAGTCGAGGATAATGGTAAAGGTATAGATAGCAACATAAAGAACAGTATCTACGATCCATTTTTCACCACTAAAAGTGGGAGTGGTGGCAGTGGTTTAGGCCTTCACATTGTGCATAATTTGACCACCAAAGTGCTAAAGGGGAAAGTTCATGTGGAAAGCGAACTAGGCAAGGGTACAAAAACAATCTTAAATCTTCCTGAGAATATTTAAGAAATATCATTTAAAAGCAGTAAACGTCACAGGCTCCTTAATCGTAGAAACCTGAACTTGACCTGACATTCATTTTCCGCTCTCGACACATTCCAAACATCGTTCCAACTTCTGTTTGGTGCCAAAAGCAGACTTTTAATGATGCGCGCTGATGTCGACTGAAAGCTAGTTGTTTCACTATTAGTGAGAGACTAATGTAGGTACAAAACTACTTGCAACAAATTACGTTATGGACATACAGTCAGCGATTGATACTGGAAAGTACAAGTCCCAGACGATAGAGTGTTTGATGCATTTATTGAAGTCATAGTTTGTTAAAAAACCATATGGACCTATTTTATTTATTCTACGAGTTACGAGAATTGATACTATAACAATGAATATGAAACAACCGGTATCTGAAGAGGGTTTTCACTCCGCTTGCCGACGCCTAATCAACTGCAATCTCTTTCAACATATGATCCTAACGTTGATCGTTATTAACGCTATTACCCTTGGGTTGGAGACGGTTCCGGCTATCATGAACCGTTATGGTGTTCCGATCTTGATACTTGACCGTGTAATTTTGACTGTCTTTGTTTTTGAGATTTTACTTCGGCTTTTCGTTTATAGGTTGAAGTTTTTCCGTGACCCTTGGAGTCTGTTCGATTTCTTGGTAGTGACTATTGCACTAATGCCGTCCACCGGACCGTTCTCTGTATTGAGAGCGTTACGTGTACTTAGGGTATTACGAATCTTATCGATCGTACCATCCATGCGACGAGTGGTTGGCGCACTGTTAGCTTCTATTCCAGGGCTATCATCAATCGCCTTAGTATTGCTGCTAATCTACTATGTGTTTGCGGTTATTGCTACCAATCTATTTGGCAGCGCGTTTCCAGAATGGTTTGGAAGCATTGGCGCCTCGCTTTATACCCTGTTTCAGATTATGACATTAGAAAGCTGGTCCATGGGAATCTCTCGACCGGTAATGGAAACCTACCCTTATGCTTGGGCGTTTTTTATTCCATTCATCCTAATAGCAACATTTACCATGCTTAATTTATTTATTGCGATCATCGTAAATGCCATGCAGACTTTCACCGAAATAGAGACCAAAACCACCGTTGGTGCGGTTGATCAGGCACGTGATCATATAGAAGCGGATATGCACGCGGAGATGAAGGAGCTGCGTGCTGAGATAGGTGAACTAAAACATCTGTTGCAAGAACGGAATAGACGCTGCTAGCGCAATATAATGGGATCACCTATCAACAACTATCGTACAATAGCCGAGTATTGAATAGATATTGACAAAACACGTGCGCTCAACTGAGTTAATACAAACTGTTTCTACCAAATCCCAGCATTTCTAGCCAGCCACCGTGCAAGCATAGTTCAGATGGCAGCAGGTTGGTCTACATATCGAACAGAAAATTAAAACAATAGGATCAATCAAAAGCTCACTGCGTTAGATTTAAATCGATGTAAAACAGATTTATTTCTGTTCACAGCCCTTACTGTCGCTATCATCCCGTTAGCAATGTATTCATCAAAGACTCTTCCTCAAGTAGCGCTAGTGCGGATGCAATCCTAGCAGAAAACATTCTGTTATCTGAATAACCAGCCTTTCCTCAGTTATGGGCGCCATACACCTTATCTAGAAAAGTTAAAGGATTGGTTCAAAGATCACAATATTCAACAGAATATTAAGGCAGAAATTGATGACAGTGCTTTGTTAAAAGTACTTGGGCAATCCGGAGAAGGGTATTTCTCAGCACCTACATTTATAGCAGAAGAAATATGTGAGCAGTATGGTGTAAAAGTGATTGGTGTGGTTAACAGCATTACAGAAGATTTGTACGCAATTTACAGGGATAGCAGCCTGATAAACCCGGGCCTTGAAGAGTTACTAAATTTTAAACCAGAGAACTCGTACCATTTTTTGCCTTCATATTTAATTCTCGGTAAAAAGCAATCTTTTGAATAATGGGGTGAATTCTCAACGTAGTGCTGACCGCAATCTCTCAAAATCATATCTAGGTAGTCAACCGAGCCGAGGCACTCACTGTCATTATATAGAGACTCGCGAATGAACTCTGATCGTGACGTTGACCAGAATTGAGTATCTGCTAGATGAAGCTCACCTGAATATATTTTGTGCGACTCTATGAACTCATCAATTTCTTCAGGGCTATCATTTAGTCTTAGCTGCCTGAATAAATTTTGCTTATCTTGATCGTAATATTCCATGTTATTTCTCCGTTTTTTTTCAAATATTATTAGATAATTTCTTAATAAAATAATGCAATTTTTTTCGGAACGGCATTAAGTAAAAACGGAATGAATTAATCCAGCATTGACTGTCAAAGTAGTTATTTGGAGGAGCTATGTTGAACAGAAAAATTATCGATTTTTCTTGTGTCAGCAGAAGCCCGAGAGCGCTTTTGAGTCAAATCGCCGAGTGACAATATAGAAGGAACTCTAGCCTATGTTTTTGGAAATCCATCCATGGTGGACGATATAGTGGATCAGCTCGGGCGCATTGGTCTATCAACATCGCAGATTAAACGTGAAAAGCACATCTGGTCACGGCTTTAGGTCCAGATACTGATAGGGGGATCGTTAGAAATCGCCTGCGCGATCTCTCTGCCGGTAACTATACCAGTAATTTCATCGTAAGCGTCTACGATAGGCACAACTGATAGGTTATAACGGGACATCACTTCGGCGATCCTCCTGATACTGGTGACAGGTTCTGCCGTGATAACTTTTTCGAATTCCCATGAGTTAAGGCTTGTGATCCTTAAGTTAAGTTGTTCATTGGGATTGTTCAGTAATTTTTCAGTGATTGCCTTGTCAGAGAAAAGCCCGGTAATGCAGTTTTTATCATTAATGACGGGAAGGGCATCAAGCTGGCTATAGTGTAAGGTATCAAGTGCTTCAAAGGCTGTTTGAGTATCCTTCAATACTATGAAATCTTTCTGCATAATTTCGTAAGCATGTTTGAGCTCGTCTCTAGGCTTTGCATCGATTAAATCTCGGTAAGCCTCTAAAGCATTATTGTTAGGAACATATTCTTTGTTAATACGTGATTTTGACTGCGGATACTTCATTTCAGGATCGGGCCTAAGTGAAGCGGCAGAAGGCTCAATAGGGTTAACTTTATATAATTCCTCAAGCGTATTCCTGAAAACTCGACGATCATACTCGTATATAGAGAACATAAAATACTCCTGCCTTTTTATTCATTTGCTTAAAAAGCTTCTTTTACTTGTGACCCAAAGGATGTTTAAAAGTTTTGCTAATTTAAAAAATCTAAATATTAATCCCAAAAAACCTGTCATTTTTCTGTATTTTTTTTGTTTTCATAGTTTCTAATATAGAAACGTTTTTTAGCTTTTTTACTAGGCATTAGGTGGCTGCCCAAGGATATTGCAAATGAAACACGTTAATGAAAACTTGGTTAAACGCGTTCACGAAAAGATTTTAAGATTTGGTAAGCGACTAAACAATCGCCACTATTTCTTAGGAGGGCTATATGCTCATAAAAGCGGTGATGGCTTTGTTGTTACAGTCTCAGATGCATACAATTTAGTGAAGCTAAACTTTGGTAGCCGTTTACAGTGTGAATTTGTATCAAATGAAAAAGAATATATGTTCTTAAGAAAAGTTAAAAAACTAGACAGACAATATTAGTGGGTAATTCACGGGAAGTGAAGTGATCAGAATTAAGGCAGATTCTTCTCACTTTCACAAAATTAGCATGTCCGCTTTGTGTTAGCTGACCTACTCTAGGTCCATCAAAGCGGCTGCTTTCACAAAGCGGACACCTGGGCTAGATCAAATCAGACAGCCACTGCTGTCAGATCCAGTCCAAATGAATACATCCCTTAATTCACACACACCTGATTGCGACCGAGCTTTTTAGCCTGATACAGAGCCTTATCTGCTCGATCAAACAACTGTTCAATCGTTGTATCCTCCGCTCCAAGATGGGTCACTCCAATACTGACGGTTACTTTAATACCATGAGAAAAAGATATACTTTCCACCTGCTGGCGAATGACTTCGGCCTTCGCTTCAGCAACATCAATAGGACAGTAACCAAGCAGAAAAGCAAACTCTTCACCGCCGTATCTCGCAGCGATATCTTCCTTTCGACATGCACTTAATAATTCAGTTGCCATGCGTGCAAGCACACTATCGCCGACTAAATGGCCGTGTTGATCATTTATATTCTTAAAATAATCGATATCCAGCATTAAGATACTGATAGGCGTTCCATGCCTTGCTGCATTAGCCATTCGCTGTTCAGCTGCTTCAAGCAGATAGTAGCGATTGTATAGCCCTGTAAGCTGGTCCTTAAGCGCCATCTCTTGCAGCATGTCCCTTTGCTGCTTCAATGTTATATGTGTGTTTACACGCGCCAGAACCGTCAAAGGCCTTACAGGCTTAGTGATATAATCCACAGCACCGAGTTGTAATCCTAGTTGCTCATTTCCCTCATCATCTCTAGCCGTCACAAAGATGACAGGGATATCTCGAGTGTGTAGTTGCGACTTCAGCTGCTTACACACCTCGTGCCCCCCTAAATCAGGCATCTCAATATCAAGAAGAATTAAATCGGGAGCGGGGTCAGAAACGGCCAGCGCCAAAAATAGCAATTTGCGGTTCGTTCTCAGTCGCAAGAGAACGCGGAGGCTCCATCAGCTGGATGGCTAATACCGCGTATCTCTTCATCAAAGATTCCTTTTAACAAAAAGGTATAAATTTAGCTTCCTAGCCTCTAAAGTACTTAGGTCGCCTACCGACAGAAAGCAGCTTCTTTGAGGCTTTATGCTTCGCTACAGAAATTTACTAAAGATCATAACTAATAC
>DJLT01000105.1 GCA_002435145.1 Neptuniibacter sp. UBA6509 | reverse complement strand
TAGAATTTTGGGGTCTTACCACCCAGCATTTACATTGCCACATATCACAAAGGAGAACTTAGCAATAAGCTCAAACCGCTGCAATGTAATCATTTCAGGGGATACAATGCTTATTCCAACAAGCATCATATCTAGCTATCATGTAGAATATATTGAAGAAAAAATGATAGGTATTATGACTTGGATACTTGAAAACAATGGCTTCATCCTTGAGGCAATTGTTATGGGAGCAATAATTGTTTACATCGGACGTAAAATTTAACCTAAGCGCAACCATTAATGCCCTCTCTTAGGAAACTTAAGTTCACACGTTTTTCACAGGATGTATTCACATGATTCATGGCAAAGTACCTAAACACTCTAAATATTTACTGAGCCCATTTTTACTAGCTATTGCTTTAGGTGCTTTTGCTCAAGATCATTCTGAATTACCTGATTTTACTGAAGAAGATATCTTTATGGATATTCCGCAGATAATTTCAGCCACCCACTTATCACAAAAACTCACCGAAGCACCTGCTTCTATCTCGATTATTGACCAGCAAATGATAGAAGCCTCCGGCGCCTTGAACATCCCTGATCTATTTCGCTTAGTTCCAGGTATGCAGGTATATCATGTAAGCACCAATAAAATGGCTGCAACTTATCACGGTATGAGTGATGACTTCCCTTCTCGAATGGAAGTCATGATTAATGGTAGATCCATATACATCCCAATGCTTTCAACCGTTATATGGGAAACAATAGGTATTTCTGTTGTTGATATAGATCATATAGAAGTGGTTCGTGGTTCCAACGTCCCTACTCATGGTTCTAATGCTTTCCTTGGTGCCATCAATATTATTACTAAATCACCAGTCTCCGAATCCGGCACCCAATTTAAAGCAACTACAGGGGCGTTAGGTACAGAGAACTTTACCGCTCGCCATTCAAATACCCTTGCTGAAATAAGTTATACCTTATCAGCCGGAAGCCAAAAAAATGATGGTATAGAACCTTATAATGATGCCGGGCGTAATAAATATGTAACTATCACTGGTTCCATTACACCTAACCTGTCTGACACTATTCATTTCGATATAGGTGCTACCAATGGTTACGCTTATAGAGGCGACGGAGATAAGGTTGATCCTATAGAAGCTGACTTTTCTCCCCGAGAGCACCGTTCCAATTTTCAGGATCTTCGCTGGAATCGTGTTTTAAATAATCAATCGGAATTCGAACTTCGCTATACACATAACTATCTAAAACTTGACACTGAAAACTATAATGCAGAGGAACTCGCTGTACTTGAAAGTGTACCTGTTGCTGTCGCCGAACTATTACTAGCAGCCAACAATGGCATTGCCCCAAAAGACAACGAGCGCGGCGAAGTCGATACACATGATATAAGTGCCATTTATACTGCATACCCTACGGAAAAAGTAAGTACCGTTACAGGTGCTAGTTATAGATATGAACGTGCAAGAAGTGATGTATTGCTACAGCAAGCGACTAGTCACTTAGAGGGAAATACATTGGTTGTTGAATATCCGGGAATCGGAGTCTACGACTGGGTAGATGAAAATCGCTGGAAACTGTTTGGTAATATTGAATATCACGCGACTGACGACATTACCCTAAACATAGGAGCAATGTTTGAAGAAAGCAGTATAGCCGGTGGAGATATCTCTTATAGAGCTGGGGCCAACTATGCTTTAACCGATTTTTCGACCATCAGGGCAGCCTATTCACATGCTCACCGTATGCCATCTTTACTCGAAGCCAATAGTTTTTATGCAGTTGATTTAATAGCTGATGTTGATATTTATACGGCACCTTATAGATCAATGGAATCAGAAGAAATAGAGTCTTTTGAGATAGGCTATCTGCAATTGTGGCCTGAGTATTCCAGTCATATTGAAGTCAGAGCGTTTCACGAAGAAATAACTAGAGCAATGGTTCGAGGCCAAAAAATCCCTGCCACCGATGATGATGGTGACCTTGATATAAGCAACAATAATGCAGAATGGACCAATCAAGGCTTTGAAGCCCAGTTTAAGTACACATCACCCGCTACTCACCAAAGTAGCTTTTTATTAAACTACGCTTACAATTATACAGATGGTCTTTGGGACAGAGGCTATTATCCGCCTGAACTTCATCGGACCGAGTCACTCAATAATAGAACACCACTGCATACAGCGTCGATTCTAGTATCTACCAAGCCAACAGCTAATAGTTTGATAGGGATCTCTCATTATTACATGGACCATGTAGAGTGGCTTGAAGGGTTTAGCGACAAGAACAGTGGCCGTACAAATTACACACGTACAGATATAAAGCTTTCCAATACTTTCACATTAGATACTAATTCTGAAATAGAACTATCTTTAATTGTTCAGAATGTATTCGATAAAGAGTATGCAGAATTCTATTCTAATAATACTTTCGATCGCCGAACCTACTTACAGTTAGGACTAACCTTTTAACCCAGATAAACTGCAATGGATTGTAGATGTGTTGAATAAAAGTTTAAAAGAACAAGAAAAACGACAACAATGGATAACTCCATTGTTTCGTTTTCTGTTCGCTTTTATTTTATCTACAATTCCCGCTTATGCAGATAATTTAATCGTAATCAGCAGAGAAGCTGACAGCTACCACCAAGTGGCGGATAGCATTAAGCAATCTTTAAATACGAACTATAAAGTTATTACCCTGAAAGAGCTGGATGAGAACAGCCATAGTATAGGAGACTATCAACAAATAATTGCCGTAGGCTCACGTGCAGCTGATCAACTAGTTACACTAGCCCCAGCAGACACCCCTCTCTATGTTAGTTTTATTCCGCGACAAACCTATAGTCAACTGCTAATAAAATATGCCGATCATCAACGTGTCAAAACAAAAAAAATAACTGCGATATACCTAGATCAGCCCTACTACCGCCAATTAGCTTTAGCTAAATTAGTTACACCATCCGCTAAATCAATCGCTACTGCGCTTGGACCCCACTCATCTAATGATCGAAAACTACTTCAAAAAGCAGCAAAAAAAATGGGGCTAGAATTAAAGTCGGTGACGCTTGCAGAAACTGACAACCCGATCCATAAGCTACAACCTCTGATCAAAAGTGCTGATATATTTTTATCTCTACCGGATAAATCAGTCTTTAATAGGACTACCGCAAAATGGATACTTTATATCTCTTTTCGTCAGCGCATACCTTTAATTGCTTTCTCTAAAAAATATGTAGAAGCCGGTGCTTTAGCCGCTGTTTATTCAACACCTGAAGATATAGGCAAACAAACCGCAGAAGCACTGAAGTATTACTCGGTGAGAAGCAGACTTCCAGACCCAACATACTCAGATTATTTTGACGTATCTACGAACAAAGCAGCTGCAAACTCTTTAAGAATAGCCATTCCTTCTGAGGAAGATCTGGTTGAACAGCTGCGAGGGTTGGAATAATGAGAAGCTTCACATTAGGGATTCGCCAAAGAGTGCTGGTAATCACTCTTTTGCCTCTATCGTTGATCACCCTTCTTCTTGGAAGCTATTTCATTAGTACCCGCCTAGATGATGCCCAGAGAGCACTCATAGAAAAAGGTCAAATAATGGCGCAAATGATGGCGACATCAGCCGAGTTTGGCTTATTGGTTGGTAATATAGATATCTTGCAGGGCCTGATTCGCTCCTCAACCAAAACAAAAGAAGTTGATGATGTGGTATTTCTAAGCCCTTCATTCGAAACATTAGCAAGATCGAAAAAGAATGCGCCTGGACTTGATAAAAATGCCGGTTACCCTCTACGTACAAATAACCAGGTCCATTTCCTCCATCCGGTAGTCACCAGCGGTGTAGACATTAGTGACACACCCGACTTCCTCGTTGAACCACAAGAACCTGAATTCATCGGCTGGGTAGTCATCATTCTGTCAGAAAAACCGACTCAAATTAGGCAGTTTGAAATTTTAACAAAAGGGATTATTCTCGCTCTGATAGGCTTATTAACGACCGTATTTATCGCTTCTCGATTTGGTCAACGCATCACCAACCCTATTTTGGGACTCACACATGTTATTGAGATGCTTCAGCATGGTCACCTGGAAACACGCGCCAGTATTTCGAGCAGCGGCGAGCTGCGCTCTTTAGCTCAAGGTATCAACAGGCTTGCACAAAGGGTTCAAGAATCGAATCAAACTCTTGAGAGCCGGGTAGACAAAGCGACAGAGAGACTTCGATCTACGCTAATGCATCTTGAAAAGCAGAACCAAGCCTTAGATACAGCCAGAAAGCGAGCGGACAGTGCAAATTTAGCGAAGGATGAGTTCCTTGCTCGTATGAGCCACGAACTAAGAACCCCTTTGACCTCTGTTTCAGGGTTCGCAAGGTTATTAGGACAAACAGAACTAAAACCAGAACAGAAAGAATACACGCGAATCATCAACTTAACGTCAAGTTTGTTGCTTTCAATTATCGACGATATTCTTGACTATTCAAAACTAGAATCCAATGCCATCGAGCTGGAGGAGATCCCTTTTGAGCTTGAAACCTGCATGCTTGATGTACTTGAGATGCAGACAGCATCAGCACACGAAAAAGGGCTCGAGTTAATATCAATCATATCGCCAGAGGCGCCAAAATTTCTGATTGGTGACCCCCTAAGACTACGCCAAGTAATCTCAAACTTGGTCAGTAATGCAGTAAAATTCACACCCCAGGGTCACGTATGCATAAGAGTCGATGTAAATAAACGCAACACAGTAGAGACTTCATTAAAAATAACTGTTGAAGATACAGGCGTCGGCATACCCCAAGGACAGATAGGTAATCTGTTCCACGCATTTAGCCAAGCAGATACGTCTATCACTCGCCGCTTTGGGGGTTCGGGCCTTGGGCTGGTCATTGCAAAACGACTTACAGAGCTTATGGCTGGCTGTATCTCACTAGAAAGCGAAGAGGGTAAAGGCACAAAACTGCATTTGGAAATTCCATTTACTGTCAGCCCAAGAAAGAAATATTCCTCAGCGCCTAATATAGATACGATTGTAATTTATGACAAAAACCCATTGGTCAGGCAAGGAATCAAACAACAGCTAACGCTACTACATTCAAATATTACGGAAGTTGAATCAGAACAAGAACTCGTAGATTACAGTACAAGCAACTCTGACACTCAAAGAAACAGCTCGATCATCTGGGGACTTGAAACTCAGAACATCTCGAAAGAAAGCATCCAGCGAATAAAATTAGTACTAGACAGCTTTGAAGGCTCAATAGTGATTTTAAGTGGGCAACCACTCCCACTGAGACTAAAAAATAGAGCTATACAATTACGTAAGCCCCCTCGGACGCAATTACTGCTTAATGCGTTATCACCTGACTCATATAAACTAGCGTCTGATGAAGAATATGTCGGGCTGGGTATACATGAGCAAAGTAAAATATTGGTTGCAGAAGATAATGACTTTAACCGTCTACTGATACGTAAGATTCTGGAACAATCAAAATCCACTGTTATTGAAGTTGGTACGGGGGAAGATGCTGTACAGCAAACACTTAAACAGACCCCTGATATTATCTTAATGGATGTCCACATGCCGGTTATGGACGGTATAGAAGCCACGCGACAGATCCGCCTTGCCAACACAACCGTGCCAATTATTGCTTTAACAGCCAATGTCATCTCAAGCGAACATAAAAAGCTATTTGATGCTGGCGTAAATCATGTCCTTCTTAAACCTATTAATGACACTGAATTGAGTCAGACCATAGAGCGCTTTTTACCAAGCACTCAGAACAACACATCACATAAAGCAGCCCTGCAGGAAACAGCAAGGGATAACGAGAAGAGAACTACACTCGACGACTACGATATCGGTGTCGAGGAACTCACTGTTGAATTCCTCAAACAATTAAGCGGACTTGAAGCAGGATATAAAAAACAAGATTTACAACTAATGAGAAATCATAGCCATCAATTACTGGGGCTATCAGGGCTTTATCAGATACCCGAATTGGAAGCGGTAGGACACCAACTACATCTAGCGCTGGTTGCTGAGGATTATAGATTAATCTGGAAAGAGCTCTGGCAGATAAAACGAATGATTGAAAACCAACCACTAGAGCCAGCAAATTAGTAAAAGGCTATAGTTATTAATTAGAATAATCGCTTAGAGCCTTCATCCGCTTTTATAAGTTGATGCAAGCGAGCTGAAATCTCTCTTAATTTCAGCATCCCTTCCCTATCTAAAATTGCGCCATTAATACCCTCATGCTTTAACATACCGATATTAGAATCATCCAAAATATCGAGACATGCCTGCCTGATTTCATCAAGCGGAGGATCATGAGCGATAGGCAGTGATAGAAATAACTCCCAACGCTCCATAGACGCATTAGATTCAGAAACATCGACCAGTAATTGAAGGATCTCACTTCTTGCCGGTCTATAAGTGGGAGGCTTACCAAATACAAATGCCAGCGATACAGCAATAAGCACAATAAAGCTGACGACAAAAACGATGAGGAACTCCATCAGCCTACTGTACGATCAGGTCGAAATCATAATTAGCTAAATAAGCAGTGGCTTCAAGCACGTCCTTGCCATATTCCTGCTCTAGTGAGGCCATCTCTTTCATAAGCTTCCATCTTTCTTGCTTAGAGAGCGCCTTCCAATCTTCCTTAATAGGGATATGCTCAGTCTTCATATGGAATTGACGTATAACCGATACTTCAGGTCTATCTAATAACTCCGGTGAAAAGCTTTGTAGCAGTGTACTTAAACGCATACATGCCTCAGTACAAGTAAGTTTCTCATCATTACCATATGCCTTAGCAATAACAGTAATACTCTCTATCAAGTAGGCTCGCTGCTCTTGGTAACGCTCATTGGCAACACGTTCTTGCTCAATTTGGGCATCCTTAACACTCTTAATATGAGTCATTTGCCGATATATATATCTAGCAAGGAAAAGGCAAACAACCACTACAACCACTATCAACGTATATAAAATTTCGTCATTCATATATTTGAAACTAACCTTCAATAAACAGAGTTCTAGAACACCGAGACTTACAAAATTAAAAAACAACTATGACTGCTGGGCAAATTATACCTTACATAGAATTGGGGTCGTTAATACTTAGGAAAATTTAGTACTTAGCCCTCCTAAGCAGCCCTTTTCAGATAGATCTTTCCCCCGAAGCCAAAACGAAACCCAAAACGAAACCCAAA
>DJLT01000014.1 GCA_002435145.1 Neptuniibacter sp. UBA6509 | reverse complement strand
GTACTAAGGGCATTTTACATGTTGATGATAGCGATGATTACACCATCACGAGCCATGTCAATGCAGTACTATCTCATGCGCGTACTCATGACGAGTCAACATTCATACTGGAACCCGATTCAGCAAATGCCTTACTCGCCATCACTAAAATTGCTGGCCCAGATTGGTATTTTGTAACCGTCTACCCTAAATCACTGCTATCTTCCACAGCATTGCAAACCGCCTACATTGTTTCAGTAATAGGCATACTATCGTTGATAGTGGAGCTGGTGATTTTGTTTTTCATCCTCAAAAGCCAAGTCCTTTATCCTTTAGGGGTTTTCCGACGTTTTTCTAATGCCATGCGAGACAATGACTTTGAAGCGATTAAAGACATTAAGCAAAGTGCAATTGCAGAGCGCAAGGATGAAATGGGTGAATTGGCCACCACTATGATCACGATGGCAGAACACATCGAGCAACATCAAATGCTGCTTACCGCTGAAGTAAATACGAAGACACGTGAATTAAGCCAAGCTCATGAGGTCTTAAAATCTGAGGCGCGTTCCAGAGAAGAGATCACCTGTTTATTACAAACTATCGCCAAAGACGTTTCCGGTCTTCAAGGCCGTACTTACTTTGAAACGCTAGGCGAATTTCTCTCACAAGTACTTGATGCCGACATGGTCATTATTTCTAAACTGTCTGATGATAGAGAAACCATCGATACCCTCACCGCTTATATCGACAAGCAAAAAGTCGAAAACCTCAGCTATCCCCTTGCCGGCACACCCTGTGAAACAGTGATTAAAGAAGGTGCGATGGTGTTTAACGGTAACGTTCAAGAGCTTTATCCAGACGATGATGATCTGTTTAAGCTAAAGCTTAAATCCTACATCGGCACCCCGATGTACGATGGAAGAGGTCAAGTTATCGGCCATTTAGCGGTTTTAAAACGCAATGAATTTGAGCAAACAGGAAAAACACAACTTATCATTGATTCTGTCACCTCACGCGCCGCCAGTGAGCTGCTACGCAATGTTCACGAACAGATCATCAATCATCAAGCTCGTACCGATTCACTGACAGGCCTCTACAACCGCGCTATGTTTATGGATCTAATGTCACAAGCGATCCATTCTGCCGCCCGCCACGAAAGAAAGCTGGCCGTTATCTTCATTGATTTTGATAATTTCAAATTGGTCAATGATCAACTTGGTCATAGCCAAGGGGATAAATTACTTATTGAAGCAACAAATCGACTAAGGAATGCGCTACGTAGTGAGGATATTTTGGCGCGTTTTGGTGGCGATGAATTCATCATACTTTTACCACAAATAGACAACAGTCAGTCAATAGAAGCCGTCACTCGCCACATACAAAAATTGCTGGCTAAAGACGTACAGCTGGATACAACCTCATTGACGATCTCTTGCAGCATGGGAGTTGCCATCTACCCTGGAGACGGCATAACAACTGACTCTCTCATTAATCACGCCGATACAGCCATGTATCGAGCCAAAGATTTGGGACGCAATAATGTTCAGTTCTTTACCGAGGACATGAACATCCGTATGGAGCAGCAACGCGAACTTGAACATGACCTTCGCCAAGCCATCAGCAAACAAGAATTTGAGCTCTATTATCAGCCAATCATCAATATCAGAAGTGGTGAAGTCGCAAAAGTTGAAGCCTTGATCCGCTGGCATCACTCTCAACGCGGGCTGGTCTCGCCTGATCAGTTCATTCCATTTGCCGAACAAAGTGGGCAGATTATCTCCATCAGCGAATTTGTGTTGAAACAAGCCTGTACCGATCTACCGAAACTGAGAGAGCATTTCAAATCCCTAGAACGTGTTTCTATCAATTGCTCGGCCCGTTTATTTCAAAGTAACACATGGGTTCCATTTATCAGCGATAGTCTTGAAGAATATGCGGTCAGTAGCCAGCAGCTAGAATTTGAAATTACAGAAAGTCTATTTATCGACAGCCATGACCAATCCGTCATGCAAACGCTTAATGAGATTCAGAAACTCGGCATTAGCATCTCATTAGACGATTTTGGGACCGGCTACTCTTCCCTCTCCTATCTCAAACGTATGCCGGTGGATTGCTTAAAGATCGACAAAAGTTTCGTTAAAGACGTACTAACACAACCTGAAGAGAAACGACTGGTTGCTGGGATTATTGATCTAGCGAAAAATTTCAACCTTGAAGTGGTCACCGAAGGGATAGAAACACAAGAGCAATATCAAATGTTATCCGAGATGGGTTGCGATCTCGTACAAGGCTACTACTTCTTTAAACCAGCGCCTTTAAGTCAGTTATTATCTGGAGATGTAGAACAAAATTTGCCGTGATTGTGAAGGCGATACAGGTCGTTCTACCTAAATGATTTAGATCTAATGCCACAATAAGTGACTGTTGTATGTCTTTGCGATTTCTATGTAAGCTACTGATAGTAGTTCCTTTTCTGGTAATCGGGGTAATGGCTTAATGAATTTGTCTTTTTATAGTAAACATGAAAGTGGCTGCCTATATTTACTCTTTAATTGACAAGTATTAATCCCCTCTCTAGTCTCAATTAGAATCATAGTAAGCATCGATA
>DJLT01000017.1 GCA_002435145.1 Neptuniibacter sp. UBA6509 | reverse complement strand
CGTAGGTTCAAATCCTGCTCCCGCTACCAATTCTATCTATGTGGGCTTCGGCCCCATTGATAGCCTTATTATCATTCGATGCGTTCAAGCATAGTTTGTCCAAGATTTTCATATCTTTCGTCTCCAAAGACATATTCAAGATTCCAGCTAAATCACCGTATAGATCAATACGCAGGCCTTTCTCGCCTTCTTCTGGCGTTAGTACCACTTTCTCGATAAGCCCCCTCAAATGCTGTGATGCTTCGGCGCGCGCACCATCCGCATTCAACGATGCCTTTAAGTCTTTTATTGCTTGGTGATAACGTGATGCCATGGTCGGATGAATGAGTGGCTTGAGTGCTGGTTGCACAGTCAGAGCTTGTTCCGCTTTCTCAATGCGCTCTGAAACGCTTTCCAGATCATCTTTGACCATACTGGCGGGAATACCATCTTTGATGGCTTGTATCAGGCGCTCACGCTCTTTAAAAAGGCTGTCACGTTGAGATTCAAGTGATTTGCGCTGTGCATTGGCTTGCGCATGCAAGGTGCTCAGATGCTTGGTGTATTCCTTACAGAACACATTGACCAGCTCTTCACGCATGAGGTGGCCTTGTAAGCCATCCAAAACATAGCCCTCCAGCGTTTCTCGTTTAATGGTGCGGCGATTGTTGCAGACACTATCCCCTTTGTTCTTGGCCGCAGAGCAGCCATATTGGGTAGAGTTGATCTTGGAATACCCGCCACCGCAAACGCCACACTTGGTTAGCCCTGATAGCAGATATTGGGGGCGGTTAGTTTGCCAAAGCGCGGAAGATTTGCGATCCAGTGACTTCTGGCGCGCTTTAACCGCTTCCCATAGCTCAGAATCAACGATGCGTTGCTCTGGCACATCCCGAATAATCCATTCAGACGGCTCATTCAGGCGCGTTACACGCTTTCCTGTGGTAGGGTCTTTGATAAAGCGCTGCCTGTTCCAGATCAGGCGACCGATATAAAGCTCGTTATTCAGAATGCCCGTACCGCGCTTGCGGTTGCCGTTAATAGTGGACTGCCCCCAGCTTTTGCCAGATGGGCAAGGTATGCCTTCCTCGTTTAGCTGCGCGGCTATAGCTTTGGGCGATTTGTTCTCAAGGCCATATTCTCGGAAGATGCGGCGGATGATATCGGCCTGTACTTCATCAATCTCACGATCCCCTTTGATGGCTTCACCATTGGCGTCGAACTGCTTCACCACCTGATAGCCATAGGCCAGACCGCCACCTGATTTGCCTTTTTCTACTCGACCACGAAGACCACGGCGGGTCTTGTCGGCCAAGTCTTTCAGGAACATGGCATTCATTGTGCCTTTCAGGCCTATGTGAAGCGTAGATATTTCCCCTTCTGAGAGGGTAATGATTTTAACGCCAGCAAACTCCATCCGTTTAAAAATGCCTGCGATATCTTCCTGATCACGCGAGAGGCGATCCAAGGCTTCTGCTATGAGTATGTCAAACTCACCATTCATTGCTGCGCTGAGCAGGGATTGAATGCCAGGGCGCATGAGTGATGCCCCAGAAATTCCTGCATCCGTATAACAATTGCCAAGCTTCCAGCCTTCAGCGCTTGCTTTGTCACTGCACAGGCGAATTTGATCTTCAATAGATGCGTCACTTTGAAGGTCAGAGCTATATCGGGCATATATGCAAGCACGTTGCGTCATATTCCTATCCACCATCTTCTATATCGGGATTGCTAAGCGCGCTGCGGTAAAATTCGTAATCTTCTTCGGCGGCGCGTCTTGCGAGAAACTTCACGAGAGCGATTATCGCTTCATCGTCAGAACCCCGATTATGACTCGCTTTCAGCGGAGTCTTCAAACAAATCTGAGCCTCATTTGACTCATTTTTATTCTGTTTTATGAGGGGCTTATCCATATATCCCCCCATAAAAAAAGCAGTGAAAGCGAATAACTGCTCTCACTGCCGTATTCTTTGCGCCAGCCGCGTATATCTGAGAGATGGTACGTTCTGGGTGCGGAACATGCACATACACCCACCTGACCACAAAAAAAGAGAGTTGCATGGAACGCTCTGGCGCTCCCACAATCTCTCATACTTATAATGATACGCCTGAAATCGTTAATAAATCGTAAATAAGCACCCTGTAAGCCGCATGTTTCCGCCGTTTTTCTACTTTCTATTTTTGTGGGCAATAAATTAATCATATTCATTACCCCGCCTTTGATGATTTTTTAAGAAGATAAAAACAGGCAATGATTGATGCGATCCACCATTCGATGTGATCAATTGAGAACTGATTTAACACACCAGCTAGGGCGAAAAGAAATAGCGCCTGTGAAGTAAGTTTCAACAAAACTGTATTTGTTTGCTTATGCGCCTGTGTTGAGAGCCCACGACTAAGAATTGGCGGTGTTTGTTTCGCTTGCAGCATGCGTCCCCAGATGAAAATGCGATACCACGACTTTGCAGCCAAAATTAGTAACAGCCATGGTGTTACGCAATGAAAGACAAAACTAAATGGCGCGTAATCATAAGGGGGGATTTTTCCGTTCAAGCCTACCCATACGCTCCATGCACATACGCCCATGACAATAATTGAAATCCATGCTCTAAATATCATGTGCTCACCCTCCATCAAATATCGAAGAGAGAGGCGCTGCAATGTTGAGCCCCTGTTTGGTGAAATTGACAGGTCTGCTTATTGGATCGTCAGCAAAATTTGGATGAATGTCATAAATGGGTGAACCATTTTTATTTCTATATCTCTGATCCAAAAAGTAAGCGGTTTTGAAGCAGGCAATTGGATTGGCATGAGACAAGATGAGAATCTGAGCAACTGGGCTCATCGTCATGACTTCGTCGGGCGTGATAAGCGAGCGAGATGTAAGCGCATCTTCTTGGCTTAAAAAGCTGGGGTCGCTAAAAAGGCGAGCTCGCATCTCAGCGCTGTACTCACTTAACGATTCAATTGTTGTTATACCGCACAGCCTTGATGTGTATTCAGAGGTCATCAAATCACGGGTGCCGAAGATCTGAACAACGCCGCTATTGGCGATGAAAGTTTGCCACCTCTCGCCATAAAGCGAGACGAGCTGATTTAAGTCCTGCACGATCATATGAAGCTGCATGCCATATCCGGCCATTAACCCAAAAGCAGTTTCAATGACCTCCATGCGCCCTAGTGCCGCAGCTTCTTCCATAAGGAAGTAGACGGGCGGGTTGGGTTTGGTCTTAAAGCGGGTTACTGAAGTAATGGCAGAACTCAGCAACATGCGCAAAAAGCGGTTATAGGTGAATAATCGCCCCGCAGGCAAAACGACAAAAATATCTGTTTTGCTATTCTCCAGCTCTTCAAAGGTGAAATCTGATTCCGATAAGGTGCGCTGTATTTTCGGGCTTTCTAAAAAATGCGTGTTTTGTTGCGCCGTTGATAAAATGCTGGAAAATTCCTTCGACGCTTTATTGAGAATACGTGCGGCTGAAGCGCGAACATATTCGTTGGAACTTTGCATCATGCCGGGCTTTATTAAAATGGCATTGCCTTCTTCGTCTTCGGCATACTCTCCGCCAACGATTTTTTTAAAGTCATCGGAAGATAGGCTTAACAATCTTCTCACTTGCGGAATGTCGCGTGAGCGCTTGGCGGTCGGCATTAACACCAAGGGCGTGGCCGCAACATAGAGAATTAGCCCCATAACGAGCGCGCGAGCTTCATCCGTCCAAAATGGGTCTTTGCCACCTCGGTCAGTAACAAGACTATCTGCAACGGTCATGGCATCCTCAACAAAGTCATCATTGTCAGGATCAAGCCAATCCATAATGTTAAACCTCGATTGAGGCATGCCGAGCTTTGAGCAAGCTAAATCCCATGGATCGATAATGATGACTTTATGGCCAAGCACATCCCGCCGATATCGCGCAGCAATTAAAGACAGCTCACCATCTTTCACATCAAGCGCAACTAGCGAACCACGATGCTCCAAGCATCGCGGCATACTCGCAGTTAGAAGTTTTCCGCTTCGTGTGGGTGCTACAGTTAGCAGGTGCTTCTGAGTATTTGTGGTAATGCAATAAGCGCGACCTTTGTTCGCTTCGGCCATGCCGTAGCCAAGGAATATGCGCCCACCTTCGCCATAACCTTTTTGGTGAAGGTGGTTTTTCGTCGCCCATTTACTTGAGCCATGCAAGTCGGGGTCGCGGCTATATATCCGCGACGGATGCTGCGTGCCTTGGCTACGGAGTTGCATGCGCACCTCCAGAGCAAGGCTTAACACTCAAAACTTTCTGACTTTTATAGGCAAGACCGATGGCACTAAAGTAATGAGATAGCGACTGCTTTACATTGCCGCCTTGAGAAATGAAGTGATCGGTAATGCCTTCAAGGTCATCTTTATGATTTCCGCCAATGAAATATACAAAGGTCAGAATGCCATTTTTATTGGCGAGTAATTCAGCTTTTACTTTTGCATCATTTACGGTGTAACCGTCAGTAATGACGATAGCCGCCTTCTGATACCCATTGAAGTAACTACCAGATAGGCCTGAATAGGCACTACTCAGCGCCTTAAAAATATCTGTGCCGCCACTGGCTTCAATATTGTCAAAGCCAAATCCGCCGCCATTACATTGCTGGTAGTTTTTATGGCCGTAAGTTAAATCGGAGTTAAAGCTACCAACGGCGCATAGCGCATGTGACGGCAATGAATTAAGAAAGTTACTAGCCGTGCTTTTCACCGCATCAATGTTGCCAGCCATAGAACCTGAACGATCAAGCAGCAAAGTGATACCAATGTTGGGCGGTGCTTGCTGCACGGTTTTGTAGTCAAAGCACAGCTTTTCACCACTCATAGAATAAACCGCGACGCTATCGGGAGGCGGTGAAACAAACTGACCACTGGCATCTCGAAAGCTGGCAACGATATTGAGCTGCGAAGGGTTTCCCGATGTTTGAATAATCTCGGAGGTTCCACCGCTAAAAGCGACAATAATATTGTTTGACTGATCGATATCGAACCCCGATACGATCTTAATACCATTGGCATCGACCATTCCGAACTTGGATATTGTTCTTATGAGAATGTCCGAGGCATCAAGCGAGGGGTCAGTTTTTAACTTCAAAGAAATGGATTTCTCAAAATCATATTTTGAGCGAATAACAATAATCGGCGCTGAATACTCACTTTTTGATTTAACAGTGATAACAGGCTCATTTGCCAGTAGGTTGGTGTTGCAGAAGGCCGATAGGCCAACTGCAACTGCTAGGTTTCTAATGAAAGTTTTCATCGATATCCCTCCAGCTAAAGCAACGTATTCAGTCGGGACTTCGTTTGCGCCTCACCAAGCAACTCAAAATCAATGTCGCCACTACGCGCACGTTTCAAAATTCCGAGTGAGCCAAGATAGGCTTGCAGCACCTTGTCTTGATCGGGGTGAACGCGCATGATTTTGAGAGTGGTGAGCTTGCTGGCGAGATTTGCCAGCGCTAACTCGCTTGGCACTTCTTGAGGCACTTCAACGTCAATCGGATCATTACCATTCTGGAACGGCACATGAACCGTTGAGCCAATCCAGTACAATCGGATGGAGTCAGGCTGAGTCAGATTCACGGTTGTTTCAATCTGATCAAACGCCATAACCAAATCTGAAAAAGTCGGTTTGAATACAATCAGATTCTTAACATCTTCCGCTTGCGAGAGAAGTTGCCCCGCCGTCCCCGACCACGCAATACGGTTAGGCAGTGCGCTCAGAATAATGTGAATCTGAACATCACTCGTGGCTTTTCTTCGGGAGAGCGAGGTTAATTGCTGAAGTAAGTGAAGCGCGGTATTCAGCGCTTCCCCCTGATCTTCACTGGCAATCGTTCCGCCATTCTCGATGAGCACAAAAATATCTTCATGAGTTTTAGCTTTGGGAGCCTGCACTTGTTCACCGCAAGCAGAAATGCAAAGAACAAGGATAAGAGCGGTTAAATATTTCATGACTATTTCTCCTCTGACTTAAGGCTTTGGAAGGCGCGTGTCGTGAATAAAGCTAGGATGATGTTGATGACGGCAATCACAGCGCTCACACCAATCGCCAGCCCTTTGTTTTGTGCAAGGAAGGCCATAACACCGCTTTCTTGCTGTACTACAAATCCACCTTGAGAGCTTTCCCTTGCAACGAGGGTGTATAAATTCACGACCTCAAGGCCAATCACCATGATTAAGACCAGGCCAGCGATACTGGCCAAAATTTGGTTCTGCGGGTGAGAAAACCATTCTTGAGGATCATCCAAGATATTTTGACGATGCACTTCCGCCCAGATGAAGAGCGGCGTTGCCACCGAAAACGTGGCCAGCAGTATCGAGATGATGTGAGAGGCATTGGCATCAGGATCGAGCATGCCAAACATCCCGCCGAGCACGGGAAGCTCCGAAAGGTACGTTTCGTTCATTAAGCCTATCGTTTCGGTGTAGACCGCATAAAACATAACGAACATGGCGGCTTCAAGTGAGACGGCAAAGAGTACTTTGATCACTCCTGAAGGGCTGACCGCTTTCACGCCGTCAAACGGGGATGGTTTGTCGAAGTTCATTAGTGCACCTCCGAATTTTTACGGCTGAGGGCGTTCACACAGCCAAAGGATTGGCAATGGGCGCATTCGCATCTCAGCCACATCTCACAGCGCAAGAGATCATCTTGTCTTGGGGGTGCAGATATATCGGGTTGGACGGGTTGATCCGTCTCAATTGTAATCTCAATGGATATTTGAATATCGTCAGACATGTAAAGCCTCCTTGCCCTGCAAAAGCAGGGCAGTGTTAAACGGATTAGAACCTAAAGAGGCTTTGGCCAAAGCGTGAGATCAGTATTGCTCCATAGCAGGTGATTATTCAAATGAGCTTGATAAGAATATTTCTGAAGCCTATTTATAAAAATCAATAAAAATCAATAAAAATCAATTGTTTACATGATAACAATAGTAAACATTCATCCATGAAATTTAGGGATTTTAGTAGATATGGCAGGTAAAAAACGGACAGATGAATACTGGCTTGCACATATAAAAGCGCAGCAAAATAGCGGCCTTTGTCAAAGTGATTATTGTCGAAAACATAGCCTTTCATCGTCACAATTCTCACAGAAAAAAAACGAATTAAGGCCTGCACAAAAATATAAGCGCATACCAAAGACACGCGCTAATAGATACGGCAAAGGCCTAAAGCTCAGTGAAGCTAAAATCGAGAACTTCGCAGAATTGTTTATAAAACAATATGACAGCCAAACTATATCTAAACGCCTAAATATCAGTCTGCCAACTACCCTTAAATATCAGGGCTATTTTAGAGAGGCTCTGTGTTTTGGCGCGCTGATGTATCTGGAGTTATTCTCTGGCGTTGGCTCGCTTGTCATGATTGGAAAAAGCCCATCTTCGCACCTGCTTGATGAAATATGGAAACGAGATTTAAAGGGTTATAAAAACATAAAAGGTCGAAATTACGTTTTATGGGCTGTATGCATTTTGCATTACACCAAATTCAAATGGACGCGTGATGACACGGATTGTTGTCATATGATTGCTCTTACAAATTACTGCAAAAAGACCTATATAAAACAAAATCCGATAGATTTTGAAAAGCCTTTACCAGATGAGGTTGTTGCAGCGATATTTAAAACAGAGGTTAATGAAATAGCCCATCAGAACTGGATAAGCGCATCGCATGACCCATATTTTAAAGCTGATTTATCTCTTGAATATGAATATTGGATTGCGCTGTTTTATGGAAGGGAGGAGAAAGATGTTGAGCGCTGGTTTAAAGAGCTCTACACTGATCTTCTTTGGGTTTTAAAAAAGCACGGTCTAAGGCTTGATATCGTAAATAAGGAATATTACTTTTCTTCCTATGTTCGCCACTCTGATCCCAAAGATATTTTGCGCTATTATGATGGCATTATCACGCGTGCAAACGACATAAAAAAAGGTAAGTATACAGGCACAGTGAATGAGATATTTGGAGCTTTTACACCGCCTACCTGATTCTATGATATCAAGTAAGCAATTTTCCTAAGCCACTCGTGTTTTTTCTCAAGCATATGACCTCTACCATATTTCGGCCCCGATTTCTTGTGCCCCATAAGTTCGTCGATGACTTCCTCTGGCGCGCCTGCGTCGCGGAGGCGGTCTTTAAAGGTATGGCGCAACGAATAGAGGGAGTGATTTGGTGTTGGCTTTAAATCGTTTTCACGCAGATATTTATTGATGGTCGTGGATGCTGTATCGGCGGTGCGATAATGGTTGAAGCCACTCGATAGTTTCTGGAAGGCATGAAGCGCTGCGCCTACGAGCGGAATTTTGCGCTCAGAGGTAAGCGTTTTGAGCGCTTTGTTTTCGCGCGCGCGAATCCAGATATAGGGAATAGGCTCATCGAGAACGATATCTTCTTCTGTCAGACCGATCAGCTCAGATTCCCGCGCGCCAGTGTCGGCCATAGCAAATACTAAAAGCCTCGCTTCATCATTTAATCCATTCAGACCGTGCTTGGAAAGTAAGACATCTTGAACATAGCTGGCTTCAAAAGGAGGCCGTGATTGCTCCAGCTCTTTAAGGCGTATTTTTGAAAACAGCACATCAAAGTCGGTAGCTACTTCATATTGGAGCCCGACCACCTGAAGTATGTCTTTCACATACATCATGTTCTTGTTGGCGGTCGCGGCCACGACTTCGCCTTTTTCAATGCGATCCATCCACCATTGCCGGAACTGTAAAATATCAGATCGGGCAATGGCTTTAAGAGGCTTATCACCGATAGCGCTAATAAAGTAATTAATGGCAGCAAGGCGCGGGTTTTTCCATTTGCGGATTTGATGCTCGGATTTATTTGTGAGCCTGTCACGGCATAGCGGCCAGTATTTGTCTGCGCAAGTGCTTAAAGGAAGCTCTGGCACTTCTGTACCGCCAAGCACGGAAGAGACCGTTTCGGGTTGTTCTATGGCCTTGTTTGCCGTCTTCAGGCGCTCGACTATTTCTTCTAACGGCTCTTTAGCAATTTCAACGGCATTCTTATAGGCAAAGCCATGGGCTTTTGCGAGCTTGATAGCAGTGCGATATTCGGCTTCAGGATCAGCTTTTCCATTTCCTTTAATCAGGCTGCGCCAATAATCTTCGATATAGTCGTTATAGATGGCTGCTTTTCGTATGGCTTCTTTTTCATCTTTGGTGCCCAAAGATATTTTGATGATGGCGCGCTTATCATAGTCAGACACGTATTCAGGAACGCGCCTGCGATAATAAAAATTCTTCCCTCTGCAAAATACATAGTTCACTATCCATGTGTCCCAATTTGTAGCCCACTTTGTGTACCATTTTTAGGTAAAGCAAAAATGTGCCTTGGTCAATTGAAAAACAAATTTCAATCAACACAACATGTTAGCGGGAAAATGGTTAAGATTATGTAAATGAAAATGGTGGAGGGGGCAGGATTCGATTTGAAAAACATCATCTATAATTATGATTTTATTTCAGTGCGTTAGGTGCTTATTAGAAATTACTACTATGAAAATTTGTGTCCCAGTATGTGTACCATTTTGTATCCCAGTTTTTAGAGGTCTGTAGGTTCGAATCCCGTGTGCTTTTCTGCAATTTTTATGGCACGATTTAGGATTTTAACTTTATCTTTTCTATCGTGGTATTCTTTTTCAAGCCGTTCGAATATCGGTAGGTATTTATCACCATATCGCGCCACAATTTTTGCAGCCTGATGATACGCTCTTTTAATTTGTGCCAAGCTTAATTGATCACTCATGCAGCCCCCTTTGGTGATAGAGGTGCGGGCACTTAATCCATTCATGTAAATCTTTCAGGTAAAACGCTTCGCGAATACGCTTACCTGTTGAGGACAATGTTCTAGGTTTTGGGAATGTACCGCAGTCAATGCGCCTTAGTATTTCGTGTTTCGGGATGCCACATAAACGAGCGGCAAGCTTGAGCGGGATAAGCGCATTGTTCTGAATCATAAGCGCCGCTGTTACCTGCGCTTCAAAATCTGCCTTGATGCTTTTGCCGTTTAATAACTCATCCATGGGGCTTTCCTTTTATAGGAAGCAGCGGTAACAGCAAAATGCCGCATCGCAGCCTTGCACCCATTTATTAACGTTAACTTAGGATGGCCATAAAACAACCAGCCTACGATAACGATAACAGATAAATACTAATTTTTAGTTAATACCGGCAAGTGTAGCTAAGGATAATCTCGTTATAGATCAGATTGTTGGTTAGAGGTACACAAGGCACGCCCAAAATTAAGATTTGTCTGACGTTAGCTTCAAAAAAATTTAGAAAACTGAACAAGGAAATGCAATGGAGTCTTAGTCAATACGCTATTGCATCTCCTTTTATCTTTTATCTACACATTCACTTGATAACTACATCAGATCGAAAATACTGCACAATCTCAGTAAGATCTAGAGCAACAAAATCTATAGTATGTTGCTCTCGGAAATGCTGATTGAAAGCCGCTTCATTTTCAAACCTTTCCCATAACAGAAATCGACACTCATCGTCCAAACACTGATGCAAACTAAATAAACTGCAACCTGACTCTCCGACCGTATTTTGACAAAGCGTTACCAAAGCAGCTTTAGCCTCCGATAACCTTCTTTTGTCCTTTACTCGCAGTTCAGCAGTGATATGGTAGCCTGTTTGTTGCATTATTTGATACTCCTTTAAATAGCTGTAAAGGAATATGTTACAAGCTAGAGTTCACTCTAGGTCAAGCTTTTTTCTTTTTCCTGGTACGCTTTAATCTTATAATCTACGACAGACAGCTCCTCTCGAAGTTTTTGAATATTTGACTTCAATTTCATCGAGTGATCTATAAGCATGTCTTTTCTTTGAGATATGCTATCGTCCCCTAAATACCTCAAAGAAGAAAACTGCCTAATCTCGTCTAATGACATGCCTGTAGATTTTAATCTTTGAATCCATTCAATCCAAACTAGATCATCGTTACTGTAAACTCTCCTTCCTGAATCGTTTCTTGTGACGTTTTCTAGCAATCCCTCTTTTTCATAGTATCGTAATGTGTGTACCGATAATCCGGATATCTTTGATATTTCTGAAATATACAAATGTCGTACCTATATTCTGTTACAAGCGGTGGATTTTAGGTCAATACTAAAGGCGTTAGATATAGTTAAAGAGTAGGCGTAGACGGGGAGGCTGAAAATTCTTTGTTTGCCTTAATTGAATAAAATTCACAGTATAACCTCATAATTTCCGTAGCATCTCGCTCCGCTCTATGCTCTGTTTCATCGGCTATCCCCGCCTGTTCATACGCCATGTCGAAGTCTGGATCTTCCAGAGCGATAAAGTCATACAAATAGAATACGTCGAACCCACGCTCTACCCCTGAAGCCTCATACAACCTATCAAGCCAGAATAAATCGGCCCTTGCATTTGGGCTATCACACATGGCTATTTTACCGTCTACTTGCTCATTGAGCCATTCCGCAACAAAACGACTATTTCTACCTTCTTCGAATAATCGTGTGCGTGAAATTCTGTGAATAGCTCCAATATCCTCATCGCTAGGTTCACTGTTCCAGTCTTGCCAGCCTGGCTCAGGGCGAATTAAATAAGCCTGTGAATCTCCATTATCAAGTGCAACGGCGATCTCGACAGGGTAGCTTAATAGTGCAGTATCATACGTATCTCCAGAGACCCCTCTCAAAGAGGAGGCCTCAATGTCAATTATTACAACCTGAGAGGGTGACGGTATACCAACTTTATTGTCTAAATCTCTGTTCATATAGCCAAACGTATTTGTGCGCGGGACTTGAGTCAACTTAAAACCTTCTTAAGTGCTTCACAGCAACATTTGGCGTTCCTCATTTTAGTTTAGCAGAAACGTGGAGCTAACTTACTTACCGAAAGTGTGATTTAAACTAGCCCTGGCTAACCTAAATCACACGTGAAACGAAAAGTCACAGATAGCGCTTCACATGCTAAAATAAATACTTTGATTTAGTCGCTTAAAATGGGTAGCCCAACACGTTTACGACCTTCTGAAGTTTTGAGTGAAAAGTCTGTTCCTGCGTACTCCGCACCTTCGTCTCCACATAGAAAAGCAACAGCTTCGCCTACCCACTCCGGTGGTATGTGGACGCTCCAATCTAAATTGCTCACAGTGTTGATTTTAGAATCCCGTATTTTTTCCATCATGGCAGTAGCGACAGTGCCAGGTGACAGTCCTACGACTCGAATGTTCCTTTCTCCAATTTCTTTGTGAGCAACCTCTGTAAGTTTTTTGGCTGCGGCCTTCGCAGAGCAGTAATGACTCCAGCCGATGAGGGCGCTATTCGCTGCCCCAGAGCTCATATTAATGATTATTCCACTACCCTGTTCAAGCATAATTGGCGCCGCCGCCCGAATTCCGTGGTAGACCCCCTTATAGTTAATGTCAGCGGCGCGTGCCCACGTATCTGGGTCGCTCTCGATAAGCGGTGCAAGGGGCTCTATCACTCCCGCATTATTTACCAAAATATCGATCCTTCCTGTCTTTTCAACTGCATATTCGATGGCCTCGGTAACGGAGAGATAATCACTAACATCACACGGAACGGCCAATGCGCTTAATCCACCAGAGCGAAGCAAATCAGCTTCTGATTCGATTTTCTGGTGTGATCGAGCAGTCAAAACAACCGTTGCGCCGTACGCTGCGAGAGCTTTAGCTGTTGCTAGCCCAATACCCTGGCTTGCTCCCATAATGAGAGCGGTACGCCCTGAAAAGTTTAATGACTGCAACATATTAAGACTCCTCAACAACGAGCTGGGATATATCAACCAAGGCTTGCCGTTTGGCCGTTTCGAGTGCATCAGGATCGCCTGTTGTTCCTTCAATACGGATGACGTGCGTCTTTTCTATCCCAAGAAAACTCATTAAAGCTCTGAGGTAGGGTTCGAGGAAGTCCATCTCAGATAAGCCACCACCCTGAGCGTAACCTTGAGCCCCATAACTGAGGACTAATACCGACCGCTTAACAGTAACAAGCCCTTCAAACTGCGACCCGTCAAACGCAAAAGTTTTATTGATCCGTACGATCTGATCGATCCACGCTTTGAGTGATGATGGCACCCCAAAATTGTACATTGGCGCGCTAATTAGTAGTGTGTCGGCCATCTTTAACTCTTGAATGAGTTCGTCTGATAGAGCTGTGGCTGCTTTAAGTTTCTCAGTCTTGCCACTCGGAGGTGCATAGAAGCCAGCAATCGTATCATTGGTGATATGAGGCAAATTTTCGGTCGCGAGATCTCGAGTCTTGGTGCTGAGAGAAGGAATTAAGGTCAGTAGGCGTTTCTCCGCGTTATCTGCTAATTCGCGCGACACAGAATCCCTGTTTCTGGGACTGCAATCTAATCGAAGTAAGTAGGTCATGTTGATCTCCAATGGTTGGGGTTCTACACACCTTAATAAAATCAAAATACGCAATAAATAACCTTCTTTGCAATTCATTAGTGTGCTATAAGCAATTATGAATACTGATTACATTAAGACATTTTTGGCAGTGTATCGCTCGGGAAGCTTTGTAGAGGTCGCAAAAGATCAAAACTTGGCGCCTTCTTCGGTCTCTCGTTCGATAAGCGCGCTTGAAAATTTGTTGAAAACACGCCTCTTTCAACGTACCACGCGGAATCTAACTCCTACGCGGGCCGGAGAAATCTATTTTGAACGAATCGCGCCATTGATAGAGGAAATGGATTTAACGCATCAGTCCTTAATTGATGCCGCAGCCACCCCATCGGGACGCTTGCGCGTCACCGCATCAGTGACCTACGGTCAAGTCGTGATTGCTCCTCGTCTGAAGTTATTTCGCGAACGTTACCCAAACATTGATGTGGAGCTTCTGTTGTCCGACGGGCAGGTAGACCTAGTTAATGGTCAAGTGGACATTGCGATACGGCACGGTAACTTACCCGATAGCACTTTAGTTGCGCGAAAACTGGCCGATGTTAACTACCGTCTGGTTTCCAGCAAAACCTATCTTGAACAGAACGAAATACCTAAAAGTCCGGATGAATTGCGACAGCATGAATTGGTAACATTCGTTTATGATAATTTCCGCTACGCTTGGGTATTTGAGGCTAATGGCGATACCTGCACGCTTCCTATAAAACCGGCATTAACGATATCCAGCGCCGCTGCGATCCGACAATGTGTGATTAATGGCGCTGGTATTTCGCTGCTCGCAGACTGGATGATTGAAGAGGACTTGCGTAAAGGTCGGTTAGTGGAGCTGCTTCCGGACTGGAAGGTTAGCGGCGCATCCTCTGACTCTGCAATTTGGTTGGTCTATCCATCAAGTCGGTTTATTCCAGCAAAAAGCAAAGCTTTTGCAAACTTCCTTCTCAATTAAAGGAGAACAAATATGATTTCAATTTCCCATATTGATCACTTCGTCCTCACTGTGCACTCGATAGAAGCCACTTGTGATTTTTATAGCCAAGTTCTTGGAATGGAATGTATTGAGTTTTCAGAAGGCCGTAAGGCCTTAAAATTTGGTAATCAAAAAATAAACTTACACCTTAAGGGTAAAGAATTTAAACCTCATGCATCTCACCCCAAAAGTGGTAGTGCAGATATTTGTTTTATTACGGATTGCCCTATTAAGGATGTAGTTTCTTCTTTAACGGCCGCATCTATACAAATCGAATGTGGGCCGATTGGTAGAACGGGTGCAGAGGGTAAGATTGAATCAGTCTATATTCGAGATCCGGATGGAAATTTACTCGAAATATCAAACTACTTGACGGTGTAGTATTATTGTAGCTCTGTAGTGCGTCACAACAGTTAGGGTTTGTTTCACCAAAAGCGATAAACCTTTTTTAATTACATTATGGCCAGCGAAGATTGAGGCAGCACCATGGAAATTTTACTTTTTATACTTGTCTCGGTAGGCATCATTATTGTCCCGGGGCCTAATGTTTTGGTCATAGTATCTACTTGCATTTCCCATGGGCGTTCACGAGGTTTGCAAACCGTCGCAGGAACTAGCGCTGCAATGCTGGTGCAACTGCTTATCTCAGCTTTTGGAACGTCATGGTTTATATCTCAGTTAGCATTCGGTTTTTTATGGCTAAAATGGATTGGGGTCGCTTACCTTTGTTACCTCGGAGTGAATCATCTAATCAATGCAGTAAAGAAAACTGATGCTCAGGAAGTTACTGGGTTAGGGTCTTTTCAGCGAGGTTTTTGGGTTTCATTAACCAACCCAAAAACGATATTATTCTTTAGCGCATTCCTGCCACAGTTTGTTTCCGCGTCACAGCCTTACCTTAACCAAATAGCATTGCTCTCGTGCATTTTTTGGTTGCTCGCACTAGTGCTGGATTCCGGTTACGTATTTTTAGCAAATAAGGCTTCGAAAGTGTTTGGTGAAAAACTAGCCGCGCGTCAAAACTATTTTAGTGGCGCGCTTTATCTTGGGGCAAGTGGTGTGTTGGCGGCAACTGAAAAAGGGTCATAGATAAGATAGGAAGCTACTGTTTTGGAGTTTGATTCATCTATTTAACCAGTGATTTTGATTTTTTGTTAAACAGAGTTTTCTATGTGTTAGCTCGTCGCTAACGAGGGGCGGTTGATATCAACTAAGCTAATATCTCCTGTTTCATATAGTTTATCAAAGGCGCCTAATCCTTTTTCTTTGATCAATTCATACTCGCTTCCATATATAGGAATTAACCAAAACAAATCTACGTGTTGAGAGCCGATGTGAAAGCAGCTAAGCTCTTCAGGTTCGCCTCTTGGTTCATCAAAGAGCAGCGCCTTGGGCCAACCATTGGGTGCCAATGGACTTTCCGGTATTGTCGTCCCGACAGTTAATTGCCTTCCCAGAGTGTTAAGTAGGTAAGAGGCCACGTCGAATAGATAGTTTTTGATTTGATCTTCTTGTTCAATAGCCACTTCTTTCGGCAGTACCATCATCAGTTCAGCGCCGATGCCATATTGCCTTTCGCTGTCTTTTGATCGGATTGAAGACAAACCAATTGTTGAAAACCGCGTTACATTCTCACTGTCATTACCGGGAAACGTATAAAGCTCAACCCGCTCGTTTTCTCGACTCATTGTTTGCCTAAACTCTGGCATCTCCCAATGTTTCATATATTCGGATAGTATGATTGTTCGCCGTATATCAAAAGACAGTTTCTGGAACTCTGTTTCACATACACCTTTATTTTTGTTGCGTTTCATGTAAATTGCCTAAGTAGGTTGAATGCTATTAAATCATACAAAATAAAAGGTTTCGTTAATGACCGTAGAGCAAGTTGATGTCATTGATTTCATCGGAATTGATGAAGAAAACCATTGTATACTTACTATCTCTGATCATCTTGAATGGGACGATGAACACCTTTTGATATTGCAAAATAAAATCAATAGGTACTTAGCCTTTTTAGAGTCAGGCGAAATCTACGAAACATATCCGAGCGCAAAAGATAAACAAATCCTTATTCGCATAGCTTGTAAGTATCAACCAACAGAAAAGGGGGATTGGTTTTTACAGCAGTGCAAAGAAATCATTAAAAATGCTGGTTTCAAGTTTGAATATCTTGTGCATTCAGAGTGATAGTAATGAGTAAGCTGTGGCTTTAATTTTCTAGGCGTGATGCATAGGGGTTATCAATAATCATTTTCCAGTCACCGTCTTTTTGGCGTCGCAGTATAGCGACTGAAAGCCCACTTTGTTTTACTTCCTGCCCATCGGGCGTTTTTCCCTTCATCGACCATGGAGATATGTGCATTGCGATGTTTCCAGCTATAAATACTTCATGCCCTGAATAAGTAACTTCTGGTTTTAGCGCCGCCATCTCCTGAAAAATCTGAGCGGACACCTCGCGATCGGCTAGCGCCATGCCTGGTTCGAACATTACGATGGCACCTTCTTCGTAAGTAGACATAACTTTTTCAATATCCCCACGCTGAAGACTTGATGTCATTTTATTGATGAGAGACATAACTTGCCTCTCCTCAGCATTTTCTATTCTCGCTTCTTCGCTATGTGCATTGAAAGATATGAAAAATGTCGCTATTAGCAGTGCGCTGTAGGCAATTTTATTTTTAAGCATCAGGTGGTACCTCTAAGTTATTTT
>DJLT01000070.1 GCA_002435145.1 Neptuniibacter sp. UBA6509 | reverse complement strand
CAAGAGCAAGAGCAAGAGCAAAAACCAGAACTAGAACCAGAACCAGAACCAGAACCAGAACCAGAACCAGAACCAGAACCAGAACCAGAACCAGAACCAGAACCAGAACAGAGCATCTATCAGCCTGAAGAGACCGTCGAAATTGCGGCAGCATCGAAAGCTGAGACACAAGAGATTGACTTTGAAAAGCCGATTACTGTGTTAATGAAAGAGATGGGCTCAGGAGCTGAGCTTGATGTACATCATTCGCATACAGAAGCTGATCCTTTTCCAGAGCTTGATTTAGAAGGCGTTGAGAAGACAACGCCCGTTGATATTGAGCATAACCCGCAAACCACACTGGAATTTGATTTTCCTCAAGAAGAAAAAGATGTTTTTGCTGACCTTAAGCTTGGTTCTGCATTAGATAATGACGTCCTACCCTCAACTAAAAGTGATGAAGTCGAAGTAGTTGATCAGTCTATCGGTACTATTGAATCATCAGGGAAGCGCCAAGAAAATACTGTTTTTGAGAGTCAAACAGGTACGCTGCCTTTTGAAACGGCAACAGACAGCGTTTCGCTTGAGAATGTTGAACTCGTTGGCGCTAATGTTAATACTGAAAAATCGCAGCGTGATGCATTTTCCTTTGACGTATCTGACGAGTTAGATACGTCGGATATGGAAGCGAAGGAAAAGTTGCATACGCCAATTGAGCCCCCAGAGGCAACAGCCGCGGTTTCAAGACGTAAACCGCTTGATAAAGATCCTGATCCCGAACATGTTTTAATTATTTCAGTGGTGGCTAAAGGGGGGCAGCCTTTTAGTGGTCCGGTTATTCAAAAAATTATTACTGCCTGCGGTATGACCTTTGGTGAAATGTCTATCTATCATCGCTTTGAAGATGATTTAGGCCTCAGTGCAGTACAATTCAGTATGGCAAATGCACTACCGCCTGGAACTTTTGATCCGGACGAGCCTGAAACATTGAGTACTAAAGCCGTTATGTTCTTCATGTCTATGGAGGAACCGCGAAATGTTATGGATGCCTTTGAGTGTATGTTAGCAACCGCTGAAACCGTTGCTAAGCATCTAGAGGGTGAGATGCTAGATGAAAACCGCTCTGTTTTACGAACGCAAACGATGGAACATTACCGTCAACGGGTTCGTGATTTCGAAATGAAAAATCTTAAAAAACGCGGCCGTTAAGCCGCGTTTTTCTTTCTTATACAGATGAGCCTTATCGTGTCTATTGAATTGCAGATACAACAGCTGCGGGAGCAGTTGAATCGCCATAATTATAATTACTATGTCCTTGATGATCCTTCCGTACCTGATGCGGAATATGATCGATTATTTCAGCAACTAAAGCTTCTTGAATCAGATAATCCAACGCTAATAACCCCTGATTCACCCACTCAGCGAGTGGGAGGGAAGCCATTATCTTCTTTCAGTCAAATAACCCATGAGCTGCCGATGCTCTCGCTAGATAATGCGTTTAATGCGGAGGATATGTCTGAGTTTAACCGCCGTATTATCGATCGCCTTAAAACAAACGAATCAGAGATCGAATACGCATGCGAGCCTAAGCTTGATGGTATTGCCGTAAGCTTGCTGTATGAAGATGGTGTGCTCGTTCGGGGAGCCACCCGTGGTGATGGCAGCGTCGGAGAAGATATAACGCTAAATGTACGCACTATCTCGACTATTCCTCTAAAGTTGTCTGACAAAGGCTATCCAAAGCGATTAGAGGTGCGTGGTGAAATATACATGCCAAAAGCTGGATTTGAAACATTGAACAAACGTGCATTAGCGCAGGGGGAAAAGGCCTTTGTTAACCCTCGTAATGCAGCAGCCGGGAGTTTGCGTCAGCTTGACCCCAAGGTAACGGCTTCGCGTCCATTAGAAATGTGTAGTTATAGTGTGGGTGTTGTCGAAGGCGGAACTGTTGCAGATAAGCACGGTGATATTCTGCGTCAGTTGAAGAGATGGGGCTTCAAACTGAATCCATTGCTTGAAGAAGTATCTGGGGTTGAGGGGTGTTTATCCTACTATGAACGCGTAACTTCACTGCGAGATACGCTGCCCTATGAAATTGATGGTGTTGTATTCAAAGTTAATGACCTAGCACTTCAAAAGCAGCTAGGTTTTGTCTCGCGCGCGCCTCGGTGGGCTATTGCCCATAAATTTCCAGCGCAGGAAGAGATTACCCTAGTCAAAGCAATTGAGTTTCAGGTAGGCCGAACAGGCGCTGTTACACCAGTTGCACGGTTAGAGCCTGTATTCGTGGGTGGCGTTACGGTATCGAATGCGACTTTGCATAATATGGATGAGGTTGCTCGGCTAGATGTGCGAGCAGGAGATAGCGTCATTATTCGCCGAGCTGGGGATGTCATTCCGCAAGTTGTTAGTGTCGTATTGGAAAGAAGGCCGAAAGACACAGTCAGTGTTGAAATGCTATCCCATTGCCCCGTGTGTGACTCAAAGGTGGAGCGTTTAGAAGATGAAGCTGTTTCCCGTTGTACGGGTGGGCTTTATTGTGCGGCGCAACGTAAAGAAGCTTTAAAGCATTATGCATCTCGTAAAGCGATGGATATAGATGGGCTAGGTGATAAGCTAATAGAGATGTTAGTCGATCTAGATCTTCTAAGAGATCCTGCCGGCTTGTATCAATTGAAGGTTGAGCAGTTAGCTAAGTTGGAGCGTATGGGCCCCAAATCTGCTGAGAACCTTGTGAATGCAATCAGTATTAGTAAAAAGACACTACTCCCTCGTTTTATATATGCGCTCGGAATTCGAGAGGTTGGGGAGGCAACTGCGAGAGCATTGGCAATGCACTTTGCTGATCTTGAATCTATTATGAAAGCGACTGAGGAGGAGTTGTTAGAAGTCTCTGATGTAGGGCCTATTGTCGCTAAGCATATTACGAGTTTCTTTTCACAAGCGCATAACCTTGATGTTATCTCTGCTCTTATTCATGATGCAGGTGTTCATTGGGAGAGGATTGAGCAGACGGATGTAACTGAGCTGTTGCTGGCAGGTAAAACCTGGGTGCTTACCGGTAAGCTTGAACTGATGGGACGAAGTGATGCAAAAAATCATCTATTATCACTTGGTGCCAAAGTAGCTGGAAGCGTGTCTGCAAAAACAGATTGCGTAGTGGCTGGGCCTGGTGCGGGTGCTAAATTAAAAAAAGCGGCAGAGCTTAATATTCCAACGATGGATGAAAATCAGTTTATCGCTTTTTTACAAGAGCAAGGAATCGAAATTTGATGATGGGTCATTTTAAGTGGGCAGTATTACCATTCTGTATTGTAATTTTAAGTGGTTGCTTTGGTTCAACTGTGAAGCAAGATCTGCAGATATGTGAAGAGTTAGATGACACGGATGATTGGGTAGAGCCCGCGATGCTAGCTCAGAAAAAATATGGTACGCCCTTGGCCTTGTCGTTGGCTCTTTTGGAATTGCCTTTGTCTGAGCTGGATAAAAAGCATGTGAGGCCACGCGCAGCTGATTGGGATGAGTATCGAATTCGCAGTGAACGCTGGGATGCATCGCCAAATAACCCTGAGGATGCCATTGATTTTATTGGGTGGTTTACGCAACAAACAGTAAAGCGTAATAAAATCGGTTGGCAAAATGTAAAAGAGCATTATCTTGCTTTACGTTTAGGGCATGGAGGGCTTCAACGTTTTGACCAAGCTCTTTATACGGATTTGGCGTTACAGGCAAAAGGTGTTGAATTGCGGGCTAAGCGTTGGTCGGGAGAACTAAATTTCTGTCAGGAACAGTGGCAAGGGGAAAGTTGGTACAGCAAATTAAAGATTTGGTAGCGCCTTAGCTGTAACTCTGTTTTTAATATTTCTATTTTGGTGTGCATTAATGATTATCCCTTATGACCAATTAAATCCAGATACTTTGCAATCGCTTGTCGAAGAGTTTGTGAGTCGTGATGGCACAGACTATGGTAACAAGGAGGTTACATTAGCCGTCAAGGTTCAACAGGTTGTAAGTAAGCTTAAGTCTGGAGAGGCGGTTATATTGTTCAGCGAGAGTAAAGGCCTTTGCAATATAGTACGGAAAGATATGTTGTAGGGATTGCCAGCTTGTATCTTAGTTTAAAGCTGCGCACAGAGACGAGGTGTTATTTATGGATCAGCTTGAACAAATTGTGAGTTTAATTGCTTTAACTATGGGCGTTGGTTGGGCGAGTGGTATTAACCTGTATGCCACGGTGCTTATGTTAGGCATGCTCAACAATATGGGACACATTACCCTCCCTGAAGAGCTTCAAGTTGTTGGTGATCCTCTAGTGCTAATGGCCGCTGGCTCTATGTACTTTGTAGAGTTCTTTGCAGATAAAATCCCTGGGGTGGATACCGGATGGGATACGCTACATACCTTTATCCGTATACCTGCGGGTGCTGCCCTAGCTGCAGGCGCTGTTGGGGATATGGCACCAGCAGTGGAAATCGCAGCTGCATTGGTTGGTGGTTCTTTAGCCGCAGGGAGTCATGCGGCTAAAGCGGGTAGTCGTGTGATGATCAATACATCCCCGGAACCTGTAACTAACTGGACGGCTTCCATAAGTGAAGATTTGTTAGTGTTAGGAGGTTTGTGGGCTGCTTTAAATCACCCAATTTGGTTCTTGGTTGGATTGGCTGCATTTATTTTACTATTAATCTGGCTATTACCGAAAATTTGGCGAGGCGTTAAAAAGGTATTTCGTTTTATTGCGGGGCTTTTCGGAGGAGGGGAACGTTCTGATTCGGCTGTACCCGCATCGCCTGCTTCATCCTCAAGTGGATCGGCTAAACCCAACTCTCTAAATGGGGACCGCTGACAAGAAGTCTGAGTAGGTCCGTTCTGCAAATTACACCGATAACGAAATCATTTTCGTCAACTACAGGAATTGAATTGATATCGTTGTCTATAAAATTGACTGCGATATCTTGAACAAGCGTTTCCGGCGTGGCAGCAATTAACTCTTTCGAATAAATAGTGCTAATAGGGTTGTTAGAGTCTATGCCTGCTTTCAATAGGTCTTTTTTAGATAATAGTCCCAATGGCCGTTGATCGCCTTCAGTAATAATTAGGTGGCTAATATCCAACGACAGCATTCGGTCCCAAGCTGACTTTATTGTAGTGTCTGGTGTAATTGTATGTACGGGTGAGACCATTATGCTCGCGGCTGTTATTTGAATACCTTGTTTTGTTTCGCTGGGTTGCGCAGTGTTAGCGGTATAAGCTTGGCTCATTGTGTCGTTATTCTGAAGCTGCTTTTCTTGGGCTGGAATGACAAATTTTTCTCCATCCGCATGAAGTCTATCTTCTGTATCAGCGCTGCGGTGCGAGTGGCGGCTTTTTAAAAGCGAGTTGACCCCCTTTTTCGGAAAAAGTGAATCTTTTGGCGTCTGTATGCGATAGCCGTGGTCGTATACATAAAGTGCCATTTTGGCTCCCGTTTAATAAAGTTATTCCCACTATAAGGCGGCAGATCATTTAGATGCAACCTTATAAAAAATTGTGTCTTAACTACTTATATCGCCTGTTTTATCAAGTTCTTAATAATAAATCGTGAAGGGTTGACGGCATCAATCAGATTCTTGGGTAGCGGGAGAGGCTCATTGCAGATCATTGATGCGATTAGATCAGCAGAAATAGGACAGGTTATGAGTCCTTTGGAACCGTGGCCGGTATTTAAGTAAAGGTTTGGATAATGGTCAGCTTTGGCTTCATCAAAACGCCAATTTTTATCTTTCCTTAAACGTGCGAAGGTATCGACATACTTGTCATGCACTGGAGCAGGGCCAACAATGGGCATATAGTCAGGCGTGCTACAGCGAAAAGCTGTTCTGCC
>DJLT01000035.1:2821-3531 GCA_002435145.1 Neptuniibacter sp. UBA6509 | reverse complement strand
CTCAAGAAATCTATTGGCTCAGGAGCTTTCGAATCACCCAGCCATACTTGCAATTGATATAAAACGCAAAGCTTCAGAAAAAGGAGTTGAGTTAGCCAAACAGCAATATGAGCCGCAATGGGGTGTTAATGCTAGTTATGCCTATCGCGACAATATGCCCTCTGGTGATAGCCGAGCTGATTTATTTTCTGTTGGGGTAACGTTTGATTTACCCTTGTTTACCGAGAACAGACAAGATAAGCAAGTTGCAGCTTCTATTGCAGATTCAGAGACTATTAAAACCGAGAAACTATTACTGACAAAGCAAATGATCAGTGTTTTAGAAAAAGAACTAAGACAGCTTAAACGCTTATCAGATAGACAATCTATCTATCAAGAACAACTCCTTAAACAAACTCATGACCAAGCAGAAGCGTCATTGACAGCCTACACAAATGATGATGGCGATTTTGCCGAAGTTGTTCGAGCAAGAATCGCAGAATTAAATGCCAGAATATCAGCCTTAAGAATTGATGTTGACGCACTTAAAACAGTTGCTCGTATCAACTATTTCTTTGCGCATTCTCAATCTAACTCAAATGCTGAACATAAGTCGATGCAAACTTCACACAAAACTAATCAGCACTTATCCAGTCAGCAATTTGGAGAAAAATAATGTCAACGAATACAAAAACAATTATTGCCATCATCATTGGGGCAGCACTTGGTGC
>DJLT01000035.1:0-2528 GCA_002435145.1 Neptuniibacter sp. UBA6509 | reverse complement strand
ATATGATGAAGATAAGCTAATTCATATCCACCCACGGGTTGATGGCTGGATTGATAAACTTTACATCAAAGCAGCAGGTAACCCTGTAGAGAAAGGGCAGCCTCTTTATACACTATATTCTCCTCAGTTAGTTAATGCTNNAAAAAGCCTCTGTATTGGGTTGCACCGATGGATTCTAATTACCGCCGGGACAAGCCCGGTAAGTCGCCTATGGGGATGGATTTAATTCCTGTATATGAGGATGGGTCATCTGGTGAAGACTTTGGCCCCGGAGCTGTAAAAATTGCGCCTCATGTAGTGAATAACCTTGGGGTTCGTACTGCACCTGTGGAGCTGAAAAATATGCATACCGAAATCTCAACGGTAGGTTACGTTCAATATGATGAAGATAAACTGATCCATATTCATCCACGTGTTGATGGTTGGATTGAAAAACTCTATGTCAAAGCAGCAGGTAATCCTGTAAAAAAAGGTCAACCTCTTTATACGCTCTATTCTCCTCAGTTAGTTAATGCTCAGGAAGAGCTGTTAATAGCGTTAAAGCGCAACAATAGTTCTTTAATTTCAGCAGCCAAAGATCGCCTAAAAGCGTTACAGCTTTCAGCAGACTTTGTTCAAAAGCTAGAAAAGACACGAAAGGTTCAGCAAACAATTACCTTTTATTCACCACAAGCAGGTGTTGTCGATGGTTTGAAGGTTAGAGAAGGTTTTTATGTAAAGCCGGGAAACACCTTATTAAGCATTGGCCAGCTAGATCAAGTTTGGGTTGAAGCAGAAGTGTTTGAACGTGACGCAGCCTTAATTAAAAAAGGACTTCCTGTATCAATGACACTGGATTATTTACCCGGAGAGGACTGGGCTGGTGTCGTTGATTATGTTTATCCAACATTGAACAGTAAAACACGCACACTCCGAGTGAGATTGAAATTTGATAACACAGACTATCAATTAAAACCAAATATGTTTGCACAAGTCTCTATTCACGCTAATCAAGCTGATAGCACCATCCTCGTGCCTAAAGAAGCCGTTATTAGAACAGGTAAACAGGACAGAGTAGTACTTGCGTTAGGTGATGGGCAATTTAAATCTATTGAAGTGACTATTGGCCGGGTTGATATCGACAGCATCGAAATATTAGACGGCTTAAATGAAGATGACGTTGTGATGACATCTGCCCAATTCTTGATTGATTCTGAATCAAGTAAAAGCTCTGACTTTAAACGAATGACTCATGATGAAGTGCCTAACTCTGTTTGGATGCAAGGGGATGTTAATAGTGTTATGGCAGGGCACCGCATGGTTAATATTTCACATGGCCCTGCTGAAGCTTGGGATTGGCCTGAAATGGTTATGGATTTTACTGTGGCTGAAAAAGTCGATATTGACTCATTAAAGTCAGGTCAATCTTTGCACTTTGAAGTGAGCAAAACCGAAGACGGTGGATATGAAATTACTGGAATTCATATCATGAGTGAGCCTGAAGTATCATCAGCAACAGTATCTGGTTTGATCAATGCGATTGATATTGATACACGGATTCTAAATATTAGCAGAGGCCCAATAGAGAAATGGGATAGACCTGCTGCGACGATGGATTTTATCGTCGCGGACAATATAGAAATGGTTGATTTCAATGTCGGTGATAATGTCACTTTCACTTTTGAGGTTAGAGATGACTTAGTTATCACTGACATTTCTCTTGAATCAGATGAACAACACGGCAAGGAAAATAAAGCTGCTGTTGATCATTCTAATCATTAAGTGGGAGAAAAATAATGATTGAATCAATTATTAGATGGTCTATCGGCAATCGTTTCTTTGTTTTGTTGATTACCTTAATTATCGCGTTTGGTGGTTTGTATTCATTACAAAAAACACCAGTAGATGCACTCCCCGATCTTTCTGATGTGCAGGTGATAATTAAGACGAGCTATCCGGGACAGGCACCACAAGTAGTGCAAGATCAAGTGACGTTTCCCCTTACTACAGCCATGTTGTCAGTACCGGGAGCGCAAACTGTTCGTGGTTACTCATTTTTTGGTGATTCCTACGTCTATATCATTTTTGATGATGATACTGATTTGTATTGGGCTAGAAGCAGAGTACTTGAATACTTAAGCCAAGTAGCATCAAGCCTGCCTGATTCGGCAAAACCTCAATTAGGACCTGATGCAACAGGTGTGGGTTGGGTATACATTTACGCTTTAACAGATAAGTCTGGAAACCATGATCTAAGCCAATTAAGAAGCATTCAAGACTGGTTCTTAAAGTATGAACTACAAACTGTTCCGGGCGTGTCCGAAGTTGCCGCCGTTGGTGGTATGGTTAAGCAGTATCAAGTGCAAGTAGATCCTGATAAATTGAGAGCTTACGATATTCCTCTAAGTTTAATACAAATAGCCTTACAAAAAGGGAACAAAGAAACTGGCGCATCCGTTGTGGAAATGGCTGAAGCTGAATATATGGTTACCGCAACGGGGTATATTCAATCAGTTAGTGATATAGAGAAAATTCCACTTGGTATTAAC
>DJLT01000039.1 GCA_002435145.1 Neptuniibacter sp. UBA6509 | reverse complement strand
CTTAAGAGAGGCGAATGACACGCAGCCGGCTGAAGGTTCCCCTTGTAGGAGCTCAGCCCTCTGAGCGAATGACACGCAATTGGCTGAAGGTCCCCCGAAACAGCTCAATAGGTCTGCTTTCTACCAAAAAGATAAAAGACCAAAACCTCGCACACGCACCCCTTCGGGCATAAAGCCTGGCTTCCTACAGGGTAATTTCCCCGCACCGATCTACCTTGTAGCAGCTCAGTCGCACTTTTCTTAAGAGAGGCGAATGACACGCAGCCGGCTGAAGATTCCCCTTGTAGGAGCTCAGCCCTCTGAGCGAATGACAGGCAGCCGGCTGAAGACCATCCGAAGCAGCACCAAAATCTGAATAACGAAAACCAAAATCCTGCACACTACCCCTCTGGGCATAAAGCCTGGCTTCCTACTGCAATCGAACTCTATAAAACAAAGGCGAGGGTGATTGGAAGGAACAGTAAACTACCCATATTGCCCAGCAAAACGATAGAAGCGACTTGCTCAGGCTCTTGGTTATAACGTTCTGCAATCATGTAATTGAGAACGGCAGGTGGTAGTGCTCCAAATATAACAAGATAAGCGAACTGTTCGCTGCTTAACTGTAGGAATTGCTGACAAAGAACCGCGAGCGCGATACCACTGAGTGGACACAATATTGCGCTGTAGGTACCAATTTTCCAGTTTTTGAAATCAACGCTAGTCATGCGCACACCTAAAGCGAATAGCATAAGGGGAATCGCAATCTGCCCAAGCATCTCAATAAATGTGGCTGCTGCGGCAGGTACGGATAGATCAAATCCACTCCAAACTAACCCCAAGATCGTAGCAAATATCATCGGCATCTTAAGTAGATTGATGAGCCGTGTTTTATGATCAAGTATGTAAATGCCAACAGTAAAGTGAAGTACGTTTTCAACAAGGAAAAGTACAACAGCAGCAGATAGCGCATTTTCGCCAAAGGCTAACACAATTAAAGGTATGCCTAAGTTACCGCTATTACTAAACATCATCGGAGGGATGAAGGTTTTAGGGTGTACTCCAAGCATTTTACAGGCTGGAAAGAGAAGTATCCCGGAACCTATGACAATAACAGCTGCACCGATAGCGAGATCTTGAAACTGGACAAGGTCAAATGATTCAGCAGAAAGAACCGAAAAAATGAGTGCAGGGACAAAAATATCAATATTGACTTGATTGGCCGTCGCCATATCGATTTTGTATTTTCGGGCATAAAAAAATCCCACTGTGACAATCGCCACTAGTGGGAAAACGGTCAAGAAAATACGTTCAAGTAGAAGGCTTTGTGTATCCATTTACCTTTGTTCCTTTAAAATGACACAACGCCAACTGATTGAATTAGCTATTCCCTATAGCGTGAATTAACACTCAATAGGGAGGGGTGTATAAGAATGTAAAAGTTAGGTGTTAGTCGAACTTTTTGCCTGTAGGTACAACCATTACAGGGACTTTAGCCGATCTAATGACCTGTTGGCTCGTATTGCTATGGTGACCAAAACGGTTTTCTGCACCCATAACAATTAAATCTACATCTAATGTAGATGCCGTTTTCAGTATGCTATCAGCTTGGTTTCCTTCAGCAACTTTATGTTCAATATTTAGTACAACAGGTTGATCAAGGCTTTGCAGTTCATCGTCACAAAACTGTTCGACCCTTTGCTGCATGTTTTCATGAATTGCTTCAATTCCTTCATCATGCATTTTTTTGATCAGGTCTTCAGATACATAGTTTTGAATAAGGGCATGACCCATTTCGCCCATAGGCTCAACAACATGCAGCATAATGATCTTTGCATCATTAAGTGTTGCTTGGTTAACCGCTTGGCGGAAAACTGGGCGAGTATGCTTGCCTAGAGAGGTCGCGTAAAGAATGGTGTTAATTTTCGGTAGTGCCATCTTATAAATCCTCTTATATACAGATCACAGCTGCTGCGTTGTGATCTGAGCGTTTTCTGGATTGCTGTTATCGCTTTGTAGTTTAGGTTGGCTACAGCGATCAATGAGATAAACCAGTGACTTGTAATCAATACCACTGTGGTGAGTCAGACCTATTTCACATGTACGGCTAGTTGAGTAGCCGGTTTTACATGATTTAACTTGATCTTTAAGCGTGCGCAGGGATGACGCATTTAATTCTGGCGTGCTAAAGCCTTTATCACCTGCAAAGCCGCAGCAAGTAATTTGGTCTGGAACAACAACATTGTTAGAGCAAGCATAGGTGATGCGTTTGATCTTCTCTGCTTGACCCATTCTCGTTGCGCTGCAGGTAATATGCAGAGCGACTTCTTCATCTGTTGGTGTGAACACAAGACGATCAATTACAAACTTATCGATAAAATCGATGCTGTCGTAAAGCTTAATATCTCGATCTAAATTCTCTTGTAAACGCAAGCTACAAGGGCTGGTATCAGAATAGACCGGGATCTCTCCATTATCAGTATACTTGCGTAGAAGCGCTTCTGTTTGATCTGCTTTAGACTTGGCCGCATCAAACATACCTTTAGATTGGAAAGGCATACCACAACAGAGATCATCCAATCCTTCCGGAATGATAACGCTAAAGCCTGCTTTTCTTAAAAGCTGTAATGTCTTATCCGCTAAAGGTGTTTGATCCTCTTCGCCACGTGATGGTCCCATTGTTCTGCTGGCACAGCTTGGAAGATAGACCACCTTAGGGCCTGTTTCATTTGCATCAGGCTGGTAGGCTTTTAACTTCGGAGCCGCCTTCGGCATAGAAGGGGTCCACTGCTGCACAATACCGCCGGTGACTTTACGTGCAGCCCCAGTAATAGCGCTCATCGCTTTAGTGCCAATTACCGCATGAGTGGCATCGGCCACTTTAAACGTGACACGGGTAGCTGTAGTCAGCCCTCCGTAATGATCAGCTAGCCATTGTGCGAGTTTGCTATGTTTCGCGTTTTTCCTGTTTCTGATCGAGCGTGTTAAATCGCCTGTGTTGATACCGACAGGGCAGGTTGTTGAGCATAAACCACATGCAGCGCAGGTATCACTCCCTTGATAAGCGTATTCCTCTTTAAGGGTCGCAAGCCTTTCAGGATCATCGTTGCTTTTCTCAAGCCGAGCGATTTCACGCCACAAAACGATGCGCTGACGAGGTGTTAATGTTAGGGCTCGGGATGGGCAGGTTGGCTCACAGAAACCACATTCAATGCACTTATCCACAAGCTCATCAGCGGCAGGCATCGATTTAAGGTTTTCTAAATGAACATTACTGTTCTTATTTAGAATAACGCCCGGGTTTAAAATATCACGTGGGTCGAAAAGCTCTTTTAGCTCCCACATTAAACGGTAAGCATCGCTACCCCATTCCATCTCTACATAGGGGGCCATATTGCGACCAGTACCATGTTCAGCTTTTAATGAACCATCGTACTTATTAATCACCATTTTGCAGACTTCATCCATCAAGCCATCATAGCGGTCAATTTCCGCCTGTGTATCAAAGGATTGAGTGAAAACAAAATGTAGATTGCCTTCCAATGCATGACCAAAAATTAGCGCTTCACTGTATTCCCATTTATGGAATAGTTCGTGGAGGTCGTGAACAGCATCAGCAAGTTGATCAACAGGGAACGCAACATCTTCAATAATAACGGTAGTGCCAGTTAAGCGAACAGCACCGACAGCAGGAAACAGCCCTTTACGAATAGCCCAGTATTGAGCATTAACGGCAGGATCTGTCGAGAACTCAATAGGTTTCGTTGTTTCTAAGCCTTGAATAGATGCGCTGATCTCTTCAACTTGTTGTTGCAGTGTTTCGGCATCAGCGGCACGTGTTTCTACAAGTAGCGCCGCAGCATCTTCCGGTAGTTCTTTAATGAAAGCGGGCATGCCGTCTTTATTCTCAACGGAATGCAGGCCTGCTCGGTCCATCAATTCAACGGCGGAAACCGGTGTTTTCTTGAGGATAGCGACCGCTTCACAGGTTGTACGTACGGTATTGAAGAAAATAAGCGCAGAGGCTTTGTTTTCATGTTCATCGACCGTGTTATAGGTGATATTAGATATAAAGCCTAAAGTGCCTTCTGAACCGATCATTAAATGCTGCAAAATATCGATCGGATCTTCATAATCAACGAGTGAATTGAGAGCATAGCCTGTTGTATTTTTAAGACGATATTTATGCTCTATACGTTCACGTAACTGCTCATCTGAACGGGTCTGTCTTGCTAAAGAGTCTAGGGAATCAACAAGACCTTTATGAGACTCTTTAAACTGCTCGACACTGGCTTGGTCGCCCGTATCAAGAATTGTTCCGTCAGCTAGCACGAGTCGCATGCTGTTTAGTGTACGATAACTGTTTTGTGCCGTACCACAACACATGCCGCTGGCATTGTTAGCTGCAATACCACCAATCTTTGCGGTATTGATTGATGCTGGATCCGGACCAATCTTCTTGTGTAAAGGGGCAAGGTATTTATTGGCATTTCCACCAATAACACCAGGCTGTAACTTTATAGTCTTCGCATCAGGGCTAATCTCATAGTTATCCCAACCGTCGCCTAATTGAATTAGAACAGAATCGGTAATCGCTTGGCCTGATAGGCTGGTGCCTGCTGCGCGGAAAGTGACTGATATATTGTGTGAATCAGCCAGTTGAACAATTTTTACGATCTCATCTTCACTGCCTGCACGTACTACAATTTGCGGAATTAAACGGTAAAAACTAGCATCTGTACCGTAGGCAAGTGTACGAAGAGGGTCTGTGATCAGGCGATCTTCAGGTATAAAGCCCTGAAGTGCATTCAGAAAATCCTGATAGCCCTGTTTCATTATTCACACCTCACTTGTGAAAATAGAAAGAGTGCATGAGCGCTCTTAATAGAGCCTTCTAACACCTATATAAATGCAAGAAGGCCCTAATAGTTCAGCTTAGCTGTATGCGATAGCGGGTAGCCATAGTACGAGCTGTGGCCAGAAAACCAATACCAACAATGCAATCAGCTGCAGAATGATGAATGGGATAACGCCTTTGTAAATATCAGTGATTTTGACATTTGGCGGACAAACACCTTTCAAGTAGAAGAGTGCAAACCCGACGGGCGGTGTTAAGAACGATGTTTGCAAGGCCATGGCGACAAGCATGACGAACCAAACCAGTTCAGGATTATCAATGCCAGGTGCCGTAATATCTAATCCGAGCGCGGATATTACCGGTGCCAAGAGAGGTAAGATAATCAGCGTTATCTCAATCCAGTCAAGGAAGAAACCAAGCAGGAAGATCACACCTAAGATGAAGAAAATAATACCGTAAGTACCAAAAGGCAGTCCTGTTAGGAATGCTTCAATCATCTCATCGCCACCCAATTCACGAAGTACAAGCGCGAAGCAGGTTGCACCAATGAAAATAGCGAAGATATAAGCGGTGGTATTCATTGTGCCGCCAACAACTTCCTTCAGGACTTTGAAACTGAATTTCTTGTTGTATAGCGCTAGCAATGTCGCACCAAATGCACCTACACCTGAGGCTTCAGTCGGAGTTGCGATACCGCCAAAGATAGAACCTAGCACGACAAAGATAAGCGCAAGTGTCGGCAGGATATCTTTAAGTACGTTCCAAACAATGCCAGCGGTAACAGGTTTCGCATCTTTAGGCACGGGTAGGTCATCAGGTTTAACCATGCCGCGAAGCAAGATATAAACAATATAGAAACTACCCAGCATTAAGCCTGGAATGACAGCCCCCATGAACAGGTCACCCACAGACAAACCAAGTTGGTCTGCCATGATAACCAGCATGATGCTTGGTGGAATTAGGATGCCTAGTGTACCTGCCGAGGCAATAGTGCCCAGCGCCAAGGGCATGTTATAGCCCTGTTTAGTCATTGCCGGTAGCGACATAACCGCCAGTAGCACAACGGACGCACCGATAATGCCTGTAGAAGCTGCTAGGATAATACCGATAGCTGTAACAGTAATTGCTAAGCCACCATGAACGCGCCCAAACAGTTCCTGCATCGATTTCATGAGGCGTTCGGCGACCCCAGACTTATCGAGCATGATCCCCATAAATATAAACATGGGGAGGGCGACTAATATCCAATTTTCCATTATGGTCCATAAGCGATTCACCACCAGTCCCAGTGTGGTGTAATCCAGACCAGTCATGGTATCTAGATTGTTATCAGCAAATTGGCCAAGAAAAGCAAAAACAATACCGATACCGCCCAAAACCCAAGCGACTGGTATGCCTGTAAATAGTAGCGCGATGAAGGAAAGGAACATCGCGATAACGAGAATCTCATTCGGATCCATCAGTCTTCACCTTTAATTAGTAATGTTAGATCTCGAATTAAACGGGATACCACTGCAAGTCCAAGAAGAGCAAAACTTGCAGGAATAACGCCTTTAATAAGCCATCGCCATGGTAGGCCGGAAGCTGCTTCAGACGCTTCATTCACACGCCATGCTTCAGCAACAAAATCTAAACTGTGAAGAAAGATAATTACGACAAATGGAAGTACGAGCGTGATAATGCTCAATACTTCAATAATTCGTTTTGTTCTAGCGCGCAGACGAGAGTAAAACAGGTCTACACGAATATGTGAGTTGGTTGTTTGTGCATAGGCCAGTCCAAACATTACCCCTACAGAGTAGAGATGCCATTGAAGCTCTTCTAATGCAATTAAACCGCTGGCAAAGCCTTTACGCAAAATAACCTGCAGCATGATGACTAACACTAAGGCGACATAAGCCCAAGCGATAGTAAGACCAATTCGTTGAATGAATTTATCAATTGCATCAGCGATTGGTACTGGGGTCAGTTTATCGTTTTCAGTCACCGAAACTTACCTTCGCTTTTTTATAATCAGATCTATAGAGCACTGGGACGGCCGCTGTAGATCAGATTTATTTATAATTATTAAAATAGCCTGTGGGGAAACCAGATGCCAATTTAAGGTAGCTAGCGCCCAAAGGAGAACAGGGTAGCTATAGGCTACCCTGTTTCATTCCGAAGGCTGGGAGCCTTGCGGAAGTTTATAACTTACTTAGACGCACGAGGTAGGAATGCATTCGCTTCCCAAAGGTCGTAACCGTCACGGAATGTGCTCATGTCAGTCCATACTTTCTTGAAGAATGGGTCAGCTGCAGTTTTCTCAGCAACAACTTCATTCCAAGTAGTTTCGAATGTGTTAAGCATAGTGTCATTCCAGTAACGGATCTTAACGCCATTTTCAGCCGCTTTTTCCATTACAGGGAACTGCATTGCTTCACCTTCAGCAATAGAGTTTGTCATAGACGCTTTACATGTTGTTTCAACAAGTGCCTGCTGGCCTTTGCTCATCTTGCCCCAAGTATCTTTGTTGATTAGTAATTCAAAGACAGTTGCTTGCTGATGCCAGCCAGGGAAGTAGTTGTACTTAACAATTTTGTGGAAGCCTAGGCGCTGATCGATAGCTGGCTGAGAGAATTCTGATGCATCGATTGCACCTTTCTCAAGCGCGCCGAAGATTTCACCACCTGGAAGCTGAACTGTACCTACGCCTAGTTTTTCCATTACAGAAGCACCAAGGCCGAAGAAGCGCATGTTCAAACCTTTAAGGTCTTCAGGCTTTTCGATTGGTTTCGCAAACCAACCAGATGTTTCAGGAGAGATAATTGCACAAGGCATTACTTTAACGTTGTAGCCTGCATTGTCATACATCTCTTGGTAAAGGCTCATACCGTTACCGTAATACAACCATGCCATGTATTCGCCAGCTTCTGGGCCGAATGGTACTGCAGAGAAGATTGCAGCCGCAGGCATTTTACCCTGCCAGTAACCCGCAGTGGAGTAACCAGAGTTTACTTTACCAGAAGATACAGCATCCAGAATCTCTTTAGGGCTTACTAGTTTGCCCGGCTCATAGATCTTCATTTTAACGTTGCCGTCACTGATCAGTTTCAGCTGGTCTGCTACCCATACGATAGGTGTTCCAAGTGCAGGCAGGTGAGAACCAAAAGCAATTGGCGTTTTAAGAAGTAGTTTGTCGGCAGCCTGTGCTGGAGCGCTTACACCTGCAACGGCAGCTGTAACTACAGCAGCGGAGATCAAAGACTTGGCGAACTTTTTCATGTCACATCCTCAGAGATTCGTTTTTATATTTAGAATTGCGTGGCAGGCAAGTCGAGGTATTAAGACCTGTTAAAAACCTCTGCTGCACTGCACTAATCTCAATTGGTAATACCAATTAACCACAAGAGACTTCCTACTGTATTTTTTTTGAGCAGTGTCTGTCAATGTTTTTTTGGTTTAATTACTATAGATTAAAAAAATTCATATGCCATAGTGCCTATGAAATCTATATTTTATAGGTCTCATTGTCATGAAAAATATAATAAATAATTAGTAGGGCCTTGTTTTTAGCCTGAAGAATAAATTACCATCAATATTGGTCATACCAATATTATCGAGATTAAACTATGAGCTACAACAGGGTTAAACAGCCAAAGATTTCTGATGTCATTATGGGGCAGATGGAAGAGATGATCTTAGAGGGAACGCTTAAGCCTGGTCAGAAACTACCGCCAGAGCGTGAGCTTGCGAAGCAATTTGAGGTTTCCCGCCCCTCGCTACGAGAGGCTGTGCAGAAGCTAGCTGCTAAAGGCTTGCTGAATAGTCGGCAGGGTGGTGGGACTTACGTTTCTGAAGATCTAGGTGGTTCGTTTTCGGATCCTTTGTTGGAGCTTTTCCGTACTCACCCTGAGGCGCAGTATGATCTTTTGGAGTTCCGTCATGCTTTAGAAGGTGTGGCAGCATATTACGCAGCGCTAAGAAGTACGCCTGCGGATAAAGAAGCGATTCTTAAATGTTATTCTGATCTGCAGCACTATCATGATAATAAAGAGATCCAGAAAGAGGTGTACGCTGATGTGGATTTCCATCTAGCGATTGCGGCCGCAACTCATAACATGGTTTTGCTCCATATGATGCGCGCAATGTTTAATCTGCTCCGCGAGCATGTATGGGATAACTTGAAAAATATCTACCCGCGCTCTGATTACAGGGAAAAGATCCATGATCAGCATAAAGTGCTAATGGACGCCATCCTCGAAGGGGAGCCGGAAAAAGCGAGGCAAGCCGCTCATCATCATCTAGCCTACGTAGAAGAAGCTCTGCTGGAAGGCGAGCGTGAAAACACACGCTTAGAAAGAGCGTTACGACGCGCAAACATTGTTGAGCCAGCGGACAAGTCTTAATTTTTTAAGGCCGGCTCCTACAGGTAAAACTAATACCTCGCGCACGCACCCTCTGGGCATAAAGGATGGCTTCCTACAAGGCTGGTTCATTGTAGGAGCTCAGCCGCACTTTTCTTAAAAGAGGCGAATGACAGGCAATCCGCTGAAGACAGCCCCAAACCATAAAAATGGTTCCGTTTCCTAAAAAACCAAAACCTCGCGCAGAGGCTGGCTTCCTACAAAAAAACCAAAACCTCGCACCCACCCCCTGGGCATAAAGGATGGCTTCCTACAAGGCTGGTTC
>DJLT01000038.1 GCA_002435145.1 Neptuniibacter sp. UBA6509 | reverse complement strand
TCTCTTGTAGGAGCTCGGCCCCCGAGCGAATGATCGGCAATTGGCTGAAGACTATCCGAAGCAGCTCCAGAATCTGAATTGCAAAAAAACAAAAAACTCGCGCAGAGGCTGGCTTCCTACAACGAAACCTTAAAACCAAAACCCTCGCACGCACCCCTCCAGGCATAAAGACCACCTTCCAACAGCCTTCCTACAAATCATACCCATCAGGGTTATTTGACTGCCAACGCCATGTATCTTCCATCATCTCATTCAATGTACGGCTAGCCGTCCAACCAAGCTCTTTTTCCGCTTTAGAAGCATCAGCCCAAAAGGCAGGTAAATCACCCTCTCGGCGTGGAGCAAAAGAATAAGGTACATCAACATCGGTAACAGCTTTAAATGAGTTAACCATAGCTAAAACAGAGGTACCTGATCCAGTGCCTAGGTTATAAATATGTACACCTTTATCACCCGAGCAGTTTAACGCGGCTAAATGCCCATCAGCCAGATCCATTACATGCAGATAATCCCTCTCACACGTACCATCCTGCGTTGGATAATCATTACCAAATATAGAAAGTTCTTCACGCTTACCAACAGCAACCTGACTAATAAACGGCATTAAGTTATTAGGGATACCTTTAGGATCCTCACCAATCAAACCAGAAGGATGCGCACCAATAGGGTTAAAGTAGCGAAGCAACGCAACTGACCACTCAGAATCAGATTTACACAGGTCGATAAGCACCTGCTCTACCATCGACTTAGACGTACCATAAGGGTTAGAAGTTTTACCCCTAGGCATAGTCTCAATATAAGGGATAGGTGCATCTTCTCCATAAACCGTAGCCGATGAACTAAACACCAATTTTTTCACGCCCGCAGAAGCCATCGCTTCACACAGAACAAGTGTGCCCGTCACATTATTTTGATAATAAGCTAAAGGAATCTGAGAACTTTCACCCACCGCTTTAAGGCCAGCAAAATGGATAACAGAATCGATAGGATAGTCAGCGAATATTTTATCTAAACATGCACGATCACGAATATCCCCTTCCACAAATTCAGGACGAATACCTGTGATCTTTTCAATACGATTAAAAACTTCATCACTGCTGTTACAAAGGTTATCCAAAACAACAACCCTGCTACCTAGTTCCAATAACTGAACAGTTGTGTGGGAGCCGATATAGCCTGCGCCGCCGGTGATTAGCACTGTATTTCTAGACACTTAAATTCCTTCTTATTTCCAACAAGTACATATCAATGGTGAAGACATAGCTTCTAAAAGGAAGTCGTTATGCCAATCAACAAGCCTGATAATCCTCACGTACAGGATGTGTTTCTTGCAATAAAATCGCGTTAGCACCCTATTTATCAAGCACGCCCATACTTATCTTCTAGTCGCACGATATCATCTTCACCTAAATAAGAGCCTGACTGGATTTCTATTAGCTCTAAATCAACCTTTCCAGGGTTTTCTAAACAATGAAGCTCACCAATCGGTATATAAGTAGATTGGTCCTCAGTCACCAAAAAGGTTTCATTACCCTTTGTCACACTGGCAGTCCCTTCAACCACGATCCAATGCTCAGCTCGGTGATGATGTTTTTGTAACGAAAGCTTAGCGCCAGGTTTAACAGTGATACGTTTTACTTGATAGCGTTCGCCCATATCGATGGAGTCATACTTACCCCAAGGGCGATACACTTCACGATGCTGGAAGCACTCATTTCTGCCAGATTCTTTAATCTGAGAGACTATACGCTTCACTTCTTGTATATGGTTTTTATCTGCCACTAACAGCGCATCAGGGGTATCAATAACGATCAGGTTACTAACACCTAGAGTCGTAACTAAACGGTCTTTAGCCATAATCAAAGAGCTATCTGTATCTAAGGCGATAACATCACCTTCAGTTACATTCCCTGATTCATCTTTATCCTTAATCTCCCATAGAGCAGACCAGCTTCCTACATCACTCCAACCTGCATCTAATGGAATAACAACCGCGCTTTCTGTTTTCTCCATCACCGCATAATCAACAGATTCATCTGGGCAGGCTTCAAAAGCAGACTTATCGACTCTTAGGAAATCCATATCATTTGCAGTGCCCGCCATGGACTTTTTACAAGCCTCTAAAATATCAGGACGGAACTTTCCTAGTTCTTCTAAAAAACGATCTGCTCTAAACATGAACATGCCGCTATTCCAGTAGAAGTCACCTGAAGCTAAATAGCCTTTAGCGGTCTCAATGTTCGGCTTTTCTACAAATTTACTGATATTAAATGCATCTGAAGTCCCAAAGATCTCACCCGCCTGAATGTAACCATAGCCCGTTTCCGGATGCTGAGGAACAATTCCAAAAGTAACCAGCATCCCTTCGCTTGCCATAGGCTCAGCTTTTCGGATGACAGACTGAAACTCAGCTTCGTTTTCTATTACATGATCTGCTGCCAACACTAATAAGCATTCAGCACCCTTCCCTTTTGCAACCGCATCAAAAGCAGCCAAAGCGATTGCAGGCGCAGTATTACGACCGACAGGTTCAAGAAAAATAGAACAACTTTGATCCAGAACACGCATCTGTTCAGCCGCCAAAAAGCGATGTTCTTCATTGCATATCAAGCTTACATGGTCAACATCACCTAAACGAGAGACCGTTTCTTGAAGCATCGTAAGATCACTATTCAACGGCAAAAACTGTTTAGGGTATTGAGTACGTGACAAAGGCCATAAACGTGTACCAGAACCACCTGACAAAATAACGGGGATCATGCTAAATATCCTTTTTCATTCATGAAATACCACTTACTGTGCTCATGCACCTGTTTATCACTGAGTAATTCATTTTGTGATAACCATCTATAGTCGGAGTGCTGCTCCTGCGGTAGTTCGGTTATATCTTGATTTAATGTAATCACAAAAGCATTAACCACATAATGCGTGCTTGTAGATTCACATAGCGCACTATCATGATAAAAATGCTCATATAGCCCAAGGTAATCAGCCTGATCTATTGAAAGTTCAATACCTAGTTCAGCTAAAGTCAGCCGGCTAAAAGCATTCGCCAGCGTTTCACCTTTCAAAACTCGCCCACCAGGTACAAACCAAAAACCCTTAGCTGGGCGATTCGTCCTTTTACCTAAAAGCACAGTTCCATTAGCACTACGTACAACCAGATCAATCGAAATTAACGGGGCTGAATCTACTACAACCTTAAAAGTATCTTGATCCAGAAAAGTATTAGTCATAGCTCATCCCTTGTTAGCCCTCAATACTCTGCAAAAAAAACTATTCACCACCGAGATACAAAAAGCACAGAGGGTAAAAAATGATCTCTTCTCTGAGACCCCTACGTCATCTACGGCTAATGTTTTCTCTAAAACCACACAGTAGAATTTCATCTTTTTTAAAAAAGACTAGTCTATCCATGAAGAGCAACTCCTGTAGGCGGCAAAACTACTCACCACGGAGAACACCGAGTGTAAAAAATGATCTCTTCTCGGTGAACTCTGAGTCCTCTGTGGTTAAACTAAATTCTACGCTCTGAAATCATCTTGATGCTGTAAAAACCAATCATAAGTCATCGCCAAACCATCACGCAGAGTAATAGAATGCTTCCAGCCTAATGCATTAAGTTTGCTTACATCCATTAACTTACGTGGTGTACCATCAGGCTTAGTCGAGTCGAATACAACCTCACCTTTAAACCCGACCACATCGGCCATAGTTAATGCCATTTCAGCAATCGTACAATCTTCGCCAGTACCCACATTAAGATGCGACAGCATCACTTCTGTGTTTTCATCATAAACAGCTTTATCAGCATTCATCACAAAAATAGAAGCAGCAGCCATATCATCTACATGTAGAAATTCACGCATAGGCTTGCCTGTTCCCCAAACAACTACTTCCTCATCATTAGCTAATTTAGCTTCATGAAAACGGCGCATCAAAGCAGGGATCACATGAGAATTTTCAGGATGAAAATTATCGTTTTCGCCATAAAGGTTCGTTGGCATCACACTGCGGTAATCCACACCATACTGGCGGTTATAGGATTCACACATTTTAATGCCAGCAATTTTAGCAATCGCATAAGGCTCATTAGTTGGTTCTAAAGTGCCTGTCAGTAATGCTTTTTCCTGCATCGGCTGCTCAGCCAGCTTCGGATAGATACAAGAAGAACCAAGGAACAACAACTCTTTAACGCCAGCAACATAAGCAGAATGAATAATATTATTCTGAATCATCAAGTTCTGATAAATAAACTCAGCTGGGTATTCATTATTCGCCCAAATACCGCCCACTTTCGCCGCAGCCAAATAAACCTGATCAATTTTGTTTTCAGTAAAAAAAGCAGCCACATCAGTCTGCGACACAAGGTCTAACTGATCACGTGTCGCCGTTATAACTTCAATTGAAGGGTCTGACGCTAACTGTCTACAAATCGCAGAACCGACCATCCCACGATGGCCAGCAACAAAAACATTTTTCATAAAACCTCACTTTTTTACCACAGAGGACTCAGAGCTCGCCGAGATGAAAACCTTTAAATAAAAACCTGTTGACCACCGAGATCACTGAGCACACATAGATAAAAAGGTTGAAAAAAACCTATTAACCACCGAGGTCACTGAGGACACTGAGATAAAAGGTTTGAATTAAAACCTATAGAACATTAAGTAAACGCCTAGACACCGAAAACCTAATCTTTTCATTTCCTCAGTATCCTCTGTGGTAGCCCCTCAGCTACAGGACAATCCGTTTAAGTCCATCAACTAGTCTGGTCTCATTGAAATTAATCAATAGCCCTTTCTTTATTCCTGACAACTTCAAATACGTAATCATCTGTGCTGTGTGGATAGGTTGTAGTTTCTCAACAGCTTTTAATTCAATTATGAGCTGTCCGGGGATCAGAATATCAATACGATAACCCGCATTGATATCGACTCCTTTATAAACCACCGGCAAAGCAACCTGAGCCTTCACCTTGATCCCCGCCTGAGCTAATTCATACAACAAACACTGCTCATAGCTAGATTCAAGAAGCCCTGGCCCTAACTCCCTATGCACCTCAATGGCACAACCAATAACTTTATCGGTAAGAAAATCCTTATCCATAACGACATCCTGTCTTAAATTTCACCACAGAGGCACAGAGTTCACCGAGAACAAACTCATTAGAAAAAGGCCTTTCCTCTGTGTTCTCAGTGTCCTCGGTGGTAAATACTTACCCAATAACGAGTCCTTCTCAGTGAGCTCTGTGTCCTCGGTGGTAGATATTTATCTCTCTAGAGCTACATTCACATCATAACCGTGCTCTTTTAGCAGGGCATGCTGCTTCGCACTATTAAGGTCATTTTGGACCATCTCAGCACACATCTCTTCCACTGTAATCTCAGGCACCCAACCTAATTTTTCTTTAGCCTTAGAAGGATCACCAAGTAGAGTCTCTACTTCAGCAGGGCGGAAGTATTTAGGGTCAACACGAACAACGACATCACCCTCTTTTAAGGCTGGAGCGTCATCACCTGTTACACGGGTAACAACCGCATACTCTTCTACACCTTCGCCTTTAAACTCAAGTTCTATACCGACTTCAGCAGCAGACATACGAACAAATTCACGTACCGAGATCTGTTTACCTGTAGCAATAACAAAATCTTCAGCGCTGTCTTGTTGCAGCATCATCCATTGCATACGCACGTAATCTTTCGCATGGCCCCAATCTCGAAGCGCATCCATATTCCCTAGGTAAAGACATTTCTCTAAACCTTGAGCAATGTTCGCTACAGCACGTGTAATTTTACGCGTAACAAACGTTTCACCGCGTCGAGGCGATTCATGGTTAAACAAAATACCGTTACACGCATACATACCGTAAGATTCACGGTAGTTTACTGTAATCCAGTAAGCATACATTTTGGCAGCAGCGTAAGGCGAACGAGGATAAAACGGCGTAGTTTCCTTCTGAGGGATCTCTTGAACTTCACCATACAATTCAGATGTAGATGCTTGATAAAAACGCGTTTTCTTTTCTAAACCCAAAAAGCGAATGGCTTCTAACAAACGTAGTGTACCAATAGCATCTACATCCGCTGTATATTCAGGTGATTCAAAGGATACCGCCACATGGGACTGAGCGCCTAAGTTATAAATCTCATCCGGATTTACTTCTTTTATAATGCGGGTCAAATTAGACGTATCCGTTAGATCACCATAGTGCAGATGGAACTTAACGTTCTCTTCATGGCTATCCTGATAGATATGATCAACGCGCTCAGTATTGAAAGAAGAAGCTCGACGCTTGATTCCGTGAACTTCGTAGCCTTTATCAAGAAGAAATTCTGCTAAGTAAGAGCCATCCTGACCCGTAACGCCCGTGATAAGTGCAACTTTGCTAGTCATTGTTTTTCCTTTAACTATAAACTTTCAAGTATGTAAGAAACTCACACTGTCTTAATTAAATTTCCCATCAGTCTCTTGGGACCAACGTTTAAGAGCTGATTCAATATTTCCTGGCAATCTAACATTATTGTCATCAAGCCAAGATGGATAAATATTAGTTGAGCGTATCAATTTCATTACCCGGTCGGGATGAATACCAACATTAAACACATTAAAGATTTGAAAGAACTTTGCCGCACCCAATACTACAAATTTAGGCACGGTAAAAACTTTAACTTTATTAAAATGATCCCTTTTAAATGTCATAACTATATCTTCAAGTGTATACATCTCAGGATATGCACCATTAAACAATTCAAAACGATTAGAGGAATTACGAGCCTCATTTATTAAGAATAAAAGATCATCAACATATATGCAGGCCTTTATCGTGTCTTTCCTTCCAGGATAAACAAAAAAGCCTTTCTGTAACATTGTTGCAAGGCGAGTGAAGTTTCCACCTTCTCCCGGGCCAAATACTACCGCAGGCCTCACTATACTGAGAATTCGACCTGGATTTCGATCGACCCAGGCTTTATGAATCTGCTCCGCCAACATCTTAGAATAGCCGTAAGACGAATTCGGTGTTAACTGAGTACGTTCGTCTTTTTTATCCTCATCTGGGCCATAAACAGATATTGAGCTAGTGAAAATAATTTCATGAACATTATTTTCTTCAGCAAATTTGCAAACTTGATTTGCTCCAGCAATATTTGTCTCATAATACTCATAGCTTCGATGACCAGGTGTAGTATGAATTGCAGCAAAATTATAAATCCTATTGATTGACTGATTTATATCCAACTTACTCAGATCACGTACATCACCATGTATATAATCAAGATATTCATGAATAAATCGAGGAGGCTGAAGATCTACAACGATCACATGTTCCCCCTGCCCTAAAAGCGCTTTAGACAAATGAGTTCCAATAAAACCCGATCCACCAAAAATAACTATACTTTCCATAACTATCTCGTCAAAATTTTATCTACTAGGGTCTGGATACGAAATTTACTCAATAACTCATTATCCACTTCACTTTTTACATCGCTGCTTAATAGCTTCAAACAGCCTTCACTCAACTTTACATTATCCCATTCATGCTCCACAGCCGCATTAGAATAAGAATTCAAAATACGAACTAATTCACTGCCCGGATCTGTAATGCAAAATATCTTACACCCACTAGCTAACAAGTTGGGCAGTTTAGATGGCAGCGATCCATCTGAGGTCCCTTGGGCCTGAGGCAAAATTTGAACAGTAGAACGGACAAGTAATTCGGAAAGATCTTCTTCATCGACTAAAGGGTGAAAGTTTATATTAGTATAATTATTTTTAAGTAACTCGAACTCAGGCCCTTGAGAAAATATATAAGCTTTCACATTAGAATTAGCTTGCACAACTGATTCCATAAACTCTGCTAACTCATTAGGGGCTTGCTTCTCACCCAACGCACCAGAATAGACAATCGAAACTTGATTATCAGGAATTATATGATTCAGTTTACCTACATCAGAAAACTCGTCGATTGTAACAAACGGATAATTAACACTATTTTTTGTAGGATCCAAATCATATTCACTAGAAGCAACTCGCATCATATCTTCCGATAAAAATATTAGTTGGTCACAATTCCTGAAGGCCTTTTTTTCAATAGTCTTGATAAAAGAAAAAATAATCTTTTTTAGAAAACCAGAATTTCGCTTTGCATAAATCCCCTGTAAATCATGAACGATGCCTGTTATTTTTGCCTTCTTAGTAAAAAAAGGCACGAGGATCATAAATAAACTTGGAGGGAAAATAGGTACGATATGAGTGTACTTCTTCTTAGAAAAAAGCAGCCTGAAAAAAACAAAAATACAAAACCACAGTTCTAAAACTGCTCGACGAAGCAACACATTCTTAGGAAATTTTAAATACTTTCCTCCCCGTATAGCATTAACCCCAACTAGTTGTTTTGATGTTGGTTCGATCTTCCATTTGGGATATATAGGATGAGCACAAAGTACATCAATACAACCCGTACCTTGTGAAAGTTCCTTAGCAACAAGAGTATTATACTTGCCCGTGGAAATGGGTTCAGGGAAAAAAAAGGGTGATATTATGAGAATATTATTCATCTGAGATTCTAAATCCATTTAATTTATCGTTTCTTAATTGGACTTGCTGGAGATCCTGTACAAATCATTCCTGGTGGCATATTGTTAAACACAGAGCTTCGAGCTCCAACTAAAGCCCCCATACCAATAGTTACACCAGGCGCAATAAAAACATCTGTAGCAACCCACGCTTCATCTTCAATTACTATCGTTCTAGCAAAAATATCGAACTTTTCAGAAAGGAAATCATGGCTTCCCGTGCATAAATAGGACTTTTGAGAAATTACAGCATTGTTACCTATATTAATCTCACCTAAAGTATATAGTTCAACATGATCGCCTATCCAAGAATAGTCACCTACAGATAGATTCCATGGATAAGTAGTCCGTACTGAAGGTCTAACAATTACGCCTTTACCTATCTTTGCGCCAAACAACCTTAATAAAAAATTACGCCAGCTATACATAAATTGAGGTGACATAGAAAAGAGAGTTGCTTGCACAATCCACCATAACTGAACTACAAAAGCTGAACGCCCTCTGAAATGCTGCGGTAATTTAAAAGAATTTAATCTTTGATACATTTAACCCACCATTAATTCAAAAAGTTTATCCAAAGCCTTAGATCCACGCGCTTTCTCTTCTAAGAATCTAGTTACACGCTCTTCCCTAGCTTCGAGGCCTAAGCTTCCTGCTTGCTCTAGATCAGATATTGCATTCGCCATTTGAGTAACGACACCACGCTCATCAAAAGAAATACCTCCTAGAGATTTAATTACAGATGCCATACACCCTCGTCTAGTGCCTAGATTTAATACTCCAAATTGAGCTGCCTCATAAAGAACAAGAGGCTCCGCCTCATTACAATAATGAGATGGAAACACAAAGATGTCTAAACCTTGAAAAAAACTATCTTTATCTGCTCCATATAAAGGACCTAGATATTTAACTTGAGGCAATTTAGATATTACATTACCAATAATCTCTTTTGATTTTAGATCAGTATATGGGCCTGCGATATGTGCACGGAACTCATAACCTTTTGATGACAAAGCCTCGCACAATGCAATAAAGTCACCTATACCTTTTTCTACACAAAGATTTGCTAAATGCCCAACAACTATTGGTCTATTTTCCTGAAACGGGATCGATCTATTACCACTAAAAAAAGCGATATTTGAAAGTATATGTATTTTTTC
>DJLT01000009.1 GCA_002435145.1 Neptuniibacter sp. UBA6509 | reverse complement strand
TTTTTGTCTTTTTAACTGAGCCAGAGTTTTGTTAAACCAGAGCCTTATTAAACCAGAGCCTAACTGAACTCGGATTCTAGCCTATCTCTTAAAAAGATATTTCGCAGTCCGTTTCGGGTACACAGCTACAGGCTAGAATTATCCCCGCTTCTTTTTCTGCTTCACTCAACGGAATTTCGGAGCTACGGTGCATTTCTCCGGACTCTAAAGTGACTTTACAAGCCCCGCATACACCCGAACGGCATCCTGCGGGAATCGATATTCCGCTGTCTTCTGCTTGCTCCAAGAGTGTGCTTTGGTTTTCTCCTTGGAAGGAGCTTCCATTTACCGTCAGTTTAATAGTGTTTACCTCTGTTTCTAATTCAATGCCTGGTGGTTGCCCGAAGCTTTCTTCAAACCAGTTGTCTTCAGGTAAGCCTAGCTCTAGACAGAACTCTTTGGCGTGTTGCATAAATCCCTCAGGGCCACAGCAAAGCACAGCGCGTTGGGCTAGATCAGGAATAAGTTGGGCTAGCTGTACTTCATTAATACGCCCTTTGATACCTTCCCATTCTTTTTCCGGCTGACTAAGGCTAAACAGCAAATGTAATTTAGAGTTCTGCCTTGCTAGCCAGAGAAGTTCATCTTCACATATTAAGTCTGCTTCTTTACGCGCTTGATGGTAGAAAATTATATCTCGTTCGCTATGAGTATCTGTTAGCTCGCGTGCAATAGAGAGCATCGGGGTAATACCACTACCTGCTGATAGCAGTAGTACTGGTTTATCCGCGCCATTAGTTTGGTTAAATTCCCCGAGTGGAGCGAGCGCTTGAACCTTATCACCTACCTGTAGATTATCATGCAGCCAGTTTGAAACTTGTCCGTGAGTCACGCGCTTTACGGTAATGGCTATATCAGTGTCTCGGTTAGGAGATGATGAGAGGGTGTAGCATCGAGATACGGGTTGCCCATCTATTGTTAAATTTAGGGTAATAAACTGCCCGGCTAAATAATCGGCTTTATAGGTATCCGGCAGGGCAAATCTAAACGTGACGACATCGACGGTTTCTTTAATCCGAGCAATGCAGCTTAATTCTATCTCTTCTTCATTTTTCCAATGCTGGCTGGGTGATTGCTCTTTAGGGGAGAGTGTATCCGCGCTAAGTGGAGCATTGTCTAGGTACTGTTCTGGTGCTTTTGTTTCTAATACTTCGATTCGGTCAGTCTCTTTTATTTGACCTTCGTTTAGAGGGATCAGGTTTTGACCAAAATAGACTTCATTATCAAGCATTCTATAGTTAGCTAAGGTTTTTACAGGTTCACCATGAGCTACCTTGTTCAGTGTAATTGGGTCAACGGTGGTGAGAACACATCGAGAACAGGGTTTTACAATTTCGAATTCAACTTCTCCGATGCGAATTCGTTTCCAGCTATCTTCAGCAAATGCTTCGCAGTTTTTAACGACTAAATTACTGCGAAAGTGCTCCATTGTGACGGGTGCTTGGCTACGGCTATTAAGATCGGCTAAAGAGGCTTCAGATATAATTAACAGTGGATAGCCATCCGCGAAGGCGACAGGCTTATCTGGATTAGTGGCAGTGGTTCGTTGAGACTGTTCTCCAAAATAGAGAAGTTGGCAGGGGCGACCGAGCTTTTCGCTAAGCCACTCATCGAACTGAATACCGCAGTGTTGGGCGTTTATCTCTGTTCCCCAAACCGTTACTTGTCGATAGTTTTGAAACAGCTCAGGGTATCGTAACGTGAGGTGATCTCCATCAGGGGCAATAACTTCTAGGCCATCATCTTTAATGAGTGCTTGAAAATGTAGCATTTCAGGAAGTTGGCGCGCTGATATCAACTCTCCTTCAGGATCACTTAGCATGAAGCGTCGGTCAAAACATATCCCAGATTCGCTTACATATGCGGAGGATAACGAGATGCCTGCCATAGATTTAATTGGATATATGTTTATTGCACTAAGCTGGGTATCTGACACTGTATAAATCCTTAGTAGGGGAGTGTGCTGGTAATCATGTCGAGCCTGATTTTAAAGGTTTTATGCTGGCTCTTTTCTGTATTAAGCTTTTCTGTGATAACGGGCTTTGTATTAAGTTTTTCTGCAATAAGGTATTCGGCACCTTGAGTGCATTCTATATCAAGGAATCGCAGCTTTGCTGAGACTGTTTGACCCTCTTCGAGCCACGTGACTTCGTGAATCGCTTTTCGTATACAGGCTAACTCATATCCATCATGTATTTCGCAGTTCATGGGTTCATATTTTTTATCGCCAGACATATCTCTAACCCGTTATTATCTATAGATTAAGAATAATGCCTATTTTCAAAGATGAACAGAGTATCGAGATAGGTATTCAGTCAGCAATAGCGTTTGTTTTTAACGCAAGTTGTTAAACGATGCGGTTAAAGCTGTCGCCAGATAAATACTATGGAGTCTAGATCTTGGATTTAGAAAAGAAGCACCTTGTTAAACTAGCTAATATGACGATGCCGTTTGGGAAATACCAAGGCCGTGTGTTATTGGATCTGCCTGAAGAGTATCTGCTTTGGTTCGCCAAAAAGGGTTTCCCAAAAGGGGAGTTAGGCATGCTAATGGCCCTGATGCTAGAAATACAGATAAATGGCTTGGAAAGTGTGCTCCAACCTTTGCGTCAAGGACGAAGGGCTCCTAGGCTGTAATGGACAAGGAAATATTATAAATTTTAAGGATAGGTACATCTTTATGCGCGCATTGTTAAGAACATTAATTATATTAATCGCCTGTGTATCTGTGACTACCCAGGCAGCATCTAATGCTGAAATTAATGCAAAGTCCACACAAGCGCTTCAGGAGTTTTATAAACATACTTATGCGGGAAAGCAGTTGTTGCAGCAAGCAAAGGGGTATTTAGTTTTTCCTGAAGTGTTTAAGGCAGGTATTGGTATCGGTGGTGAATATGGCGAGGGTAAACTGATTGAAAATGGAAAAACTACTGGATACTACAGTATTGCGGCAGCTTCAATTGGGTTTCAATTAGGTGCTCAAGTCAAAACTGAGATTATTTTGTTTATGACGCAGGATTCACTTAATCGTTTTAAAAGGAGTGATGGCTGGGAAGCGGGTGTAGATGGAAGTGTTGCTTTGGTTACGATAGGCGCTGGTGGTGAGATTGATACCAGTACGATAAAAGATCCAGTGATTGGGTTTATTTTTTCTAACAAAGGGTTGATGTATAACCTTTCGCTAGAAGGCTCAAAAATTAGTCGGAAGTAAATGAGATGAAAAAAATAATTATTGCAGTAGCGCTTGCAGGTTTAGCACTCAATGCTTATGCGGCGAAGCCTGAGTGGGCAGGACATTCGGAAGGTAAGAAAGAGCACAAGTCGCAAGTCAAAACGGATAAAAAACTGAATAAAAAAGAAACCGCTGGGTTGTTAGGCAGCGGTGCTATTGTGAGTGAAACTGAGTCGATCTTAGAGGATATTTTCACCTCTGATGAGCGAGAGACAATTAAAAAGTTTTACAATGAAAATGCTCATTCTGGGACGGGTAAGCATAAAGGTAAAATGAAAGAGCTTCCTCATGGGTTACAGAAAAAATTAGAGCGGGGTGGTGAACTACCTCCTGGATGGCAGAAAAAATTAGCGCGAGGTGAAGTACTTGACCCTGAATTGCGTTACCAATCAAATTCCTTACCTGATGAGTTGTTGTCTCGTTTACCTAATCAGCGTGCGGCAACAGAGATTATTAAGCTGAAAGATAAAGTGATAAGAGTAGGTAAAGGTGAAGGTACAATAGTTGATATTATTGATCTTGCTGATATTTTGATTCGAACGGGTCAGTAAATTTTATACTCTTTGTTTTATTGTAGCTAAAAAGGCTTGCTGAGTTGCTTGAGGCTTCTTAGTGAGCTTTTTTTGTTTTTGAATTTTTAGATTTGGAATATTGAATGACCCCCGCAATTAATGCTGCAAAAAAAGCTAAAGTTGATCATAAAATTCATGAATACAAGCATGATCCTAAGGCCGAATCATATGGGGATGAAGCTGCGAAAGTTCTTAATATTGAGCCCTCTCAGGTTTTTAAAACGTTGTTAGTTGCTTTAAATGGAGATCAAAAGAAATTAGCTGTTGGTGTTGTTCCTGTTTCCGGTCAGCTCGATCTAAAAGCAATGGCTAGTGCACTGAAGGTAAAGAAGGTGGTGATGGCAAATCCTGAAGATGCAGAGCGTGCAACAGGTTATGTTGTTGGAGGAATTAGTCCATTAGGACAGAAGAAGCGTCTACCTTTAGTACTTGATGCTTCGGCGTCTTCATTTCAAACCATCTTTATGAGTGCAGGAAAAAGAGGTCTAGAGATTGAAATGTCATCGTTAGACCTCTTAAAGCTTACGGCCGGTGTATTGGCACCTATTGGCAAAGGTTAGCTTCTCTTTGTTGCTCAAGCTTAGTTTCAAGTAGATCTGCGCTTATAGGTTTACTGAAATAAAATCCTTGAGCATATTCACAATTTTTATTTTGTAATAACTCCATCTGTTCCTTTGTCTCAACGCCTTCAGCTATGACTTTAAGGCCTAGGCCATGGGCCATATCGATAGTGGCATTTACTAATTCTAGGTCTGCAGGATCGACAGATATATCGCTGATAAAACTGCGATCAATTTTTAGAGTATCAAATGGGTAGCTTCTTAGGTAGCTGAGAGATGAATAGCCGGTACCAAAGTCATCCATTGAGATAGAAACACCTAAATCATTGAGTTGTGCGATAGCAAGATCTACATCAGAGTGTTGTGCCATCAGTACCCCTTCAGTGATCTCTAGTTCAAAATTGCTTCCACTAATACCGTATTTGACCATTTTATCTCGAATTGCATCGACCAAGCAGGGGTCCCTGAACTGTCTTGGAGATAAGTTAACGGCAATATGAAAAGAGGGGAGTAATGATTCAATCCATTTTTGAGTTTGTTCAAGTGCTTCAGAAAGCACAAACTGACCAATCTCAACGATAAGACCTGTGTGTTCTGCAATCGGGATGAATTCACTTGGTGGAACACTGCCGAGTTCTAATGAATTCCAGCGAAGGAGCGCCTCCGCACCAATAATTTGTTGAGTATTGAGGTCTATTACCGGTTGAAAAAGCACATAGAGCTCTTTGCGGGCTAAGGCTCCATGAAGTTTATCTTCTAGCAATAACCGCCGTTCAGCTCCCAGATTCATCTCTTGTGTGAAGTAGTGACAATTGTTTCGCCCTTCCGCTTTAGAGTGATACATGGCTGCATCCGCATTACGAAGTAGCTCAGCGGGGGTGGTTCCGTCGTTAGGGTATACGGCGATGCCTATGCTCATAGTGAGTAAGATCTCACGACCATCTACAGAGAGAGATGAGCGGAACTTTTCAAGTAATTTTAAAGCGATCGGTAAGGCTTGAGATGGATCGTCCAAATCTTTTAATAAAACAATAAACTCATCGCCACCTAATCGCCCCACCGTATCGCTAATACGGATGCAGTCTTTAAGGCGATTAGCCGCTTCTACTAAGATTTTATCGCCTGTATCGTGTCCTAATGTATCGTTAACTTTCTTGAAGTCATCCATATCAAGAAACAAAACCGCCACTTGTTTCTTTGTTCTTTCTGCTTCCAGTAACATACTATCAAGACGGTTCATGGCTAGAAAACGGTTTGGAAGATCGGTCAGACTGTCAAAGTGAGCTTGATGTAGGATCTTTTCTTCTTGAGCTTTTTGCTGGGTAATATCTTGTTTTACAGCTAAGAAATGTTTTATGTTGTTTGAAGAATCAATGACGGGGGCAATGTGAGCTTCTTCCCAGAAAATTTCGCCATTTTTACGTTGATTTTGGAACTCACCACGCCAAGCGTTTCCTGCATTAAGTTGCTCCCATAGTTCATTGAAACGGCTATGGGGTGTTTTGCCCGATTTTAATATCCGAGAATTTTGACCGATAACTTCGTCTTTACTATAACCTGTAATAGTTTCGAATGAGCTATTCACATATTCAATATCGCCATTCGTTGCTGTTATCACAACAGATACAGGACTTTGTTCAATAGCTTGAGAAAGGGTGAGAATATGTTCTTCCGCTTTTCTCTTTTCTGTGATGTCTCTACTTATAGATACCAAGCCTTGAGTGTTACCGTCCATATCGTGAAAGTGTGTTTTCAGTGTTTCTAACAGCATTGCTTCATTTTTGCTGTTTGTGACCCATGTTTCATAGCTCTCTTTAGGAGATGGGCTTGCGTTTATAGTTTCATTTATCGATTGAAAAACAGGGTATTGAAGGCTGAGTTCTTGATCGGTTTTCCCTATTATCGATTGTTCTTGTAGTGAGGCATAATCTTGGAATGCTTTATTACACCCTAAGTAACGTCCTGTTTTGTCTTTAATGGTTATGTGATCAGGCAGTGCATCAATAAGCCCCCTAAGCATTCCTCGTTCTCGGTTAAGGGTCTGTCTGCTCTCATAGAGTTCATTTTCAGCTTGGCGTCTGTCTTCTTGGCGACGCAAAATTAACCCAAGTAGCATTGTGCCAATTGGATAGAAAATTAATATGGTGGGGGCGATAGCCGAAATGATTTTAAAGCGTAAATGCTCTGGCATGAATAACATCAGGCTTAGGACAATAACTTGAATCAGAAAACCTAGGGCATAAAGGCTAAACCAGTTAAGTGGTTTGTGGTATTTATCGCTGAAATGGCGCCATAGTAGTCCTGTAATCGCAGGTAGAATAATGACCGCTGAGCCGACATAGATACCTGCGCCTCCTTGATACAATCGTAGAGAGACCGCCATAACAACGGCAATGGCTGTGGGAATAACGCCAAAGAAGAGACCGCATAAACTGATTAAGACCCAGCGGGCATCAAAGAAAACTCCTGGCATGAGTTCCCAAGGAGTTAACATAACGGCAAACGCTAGAAAGCCAATCAAAATCCCAGTAATCGCATCCTTGACATACCGTGATTTGAGTTTATGTAGCCCTAGTGAGTCGTAGACAATACCCATGCCTAGAAGAAAGGCTAGGTTATTAATTAATCCAATAAAACTGGAATTTTCCATTATATCCCTATGATTTTGTGATCATAAATATGTTAATTAAATGTCCAGGCGAAATTTTAATAATGTTTAATTATTAATGCCTTATCTGTTAAAAGTAGTACAAAATGACAGTGAATCCTAATAAAAAAGACTACATCTAAAACTACGCTTCCGGCTTGCTAATTTCTAGCTAGCAGATCATGAGGTTCATGATGTGTTGCCAGTAACGGAATAATGCTAAGTCTATTAGTAATTAAATACGGCGTTAATTGATAACTTGAGCGATTTGTTTAAGTCTACTAAATATTGGTTTTCTATAAGCCGCGCTTTATAACCAGTGTGGTTGAGCTGATCTCACTTGGGAAAAATTTGGCCTGTTTTAGCGATAATCTCCCGGAAACATCACGCTGCTCAAAAATGGAATTTTCTCCTAATCTAAGCATAGGGCATTCAATTGTAGAAAAACTAAGGCAGAGTATATTCCATGTAAGTAATGTTAAATATAGTGGACTGGGGGCGCTTGAAGGAATATCTGAAGAAAGGTCATTGAAACTTGGTGGTCAGAGGGAAAGCCGGGTTTATCTGACCTGTGAATAACTTATCTTATTCACAGGCGTGTTTAGGTTTCTTGGGGCGTTTGTAACTTATTAGTTAAAGCTAGAGCCGAACATCTCACCAATGGCTTGGGTGAGTGCTTCACTGCGATCTTCGTTTCTGAACTGCATCAAAATTAGTGCACGCAGCGCGGGCATAAACATGAGATCAGACAAAATACGAGAGAAGCCAGACTGGCCGGCTTTGCCGATGGCTAACTTTTCAAGGAAAAGATTTAAAGTAGAAATTTCTTGTAGGCTTTCGTGGCAACGTGTTGCGATTGATATGATAACTTCCGGTTCAAGTGCGTAGTCACTTTCTAGAATAGAATGAATCAGCGCTTGTTTACGAGGACTGTTTTTACCATTAGAGAGTCCACGGGTGAGGGCCGCAATATGATTCGCGCTTGCAGTACCACGTTCTAGGCTTTGTTCTGCTCGTAGGCAAAGCGCGTCATAGAGTTTGTGGTCCGGTTGAATGCTTTCTAGGCATGTACAAAGCACTTCAAAAGGAACATCCGGTAGTAGTGGAATTGCAGTGGTGAGTATCTTATTGTTGTTCCCTTTCTCATGGCGAACCGTTAAATCTGCAATGCCTTGAAAGCCAAGCGATTGCCAATCATCCCAGCTGCCTTGTCCGGAAAAGTATTGCTGAGCATGTTCGAAATACTGAGAAGCGGGCTCGTTTGATGTAAGCGTTGAATAGGCATGAAACAACGCCATTTTCTCTTGATCTGGTTTAAAAGAGAATGGGTTATCTTTCAGCGCATCTTCTGGAATCTCGCCGCTTTGTTCATGCTTTAATACACCGCCGGCATTCTTTAGTAAACGTGAGAGTAGATCATCACGCACTGCCTGTATCAGAAAGCCTTGCTCATCTAATGGAAGCTTTAGAAACCAAGCTGCGCCTTGTTCTTTGTTTTTAGGGTTCCATACCATAAGCGCAACCCATGCATGCTGTAGGTACGGGTATGGATAAGGTGTTTGCTGATTCTCGATCTTCTCAAATTGTTCAACAGAGAATTTTTGTACACGTCGGCCCATATCAAAAAAGCGAAATTGGCCACCACTTTGACGTAGAAGTTCGGTAAGAGAAGATATTTCAGACATGATTTACACCTTAATAAACAGGAGCGCAATTTTACCAGTTTTGAGGTGAGTAACAATAATACCTGAGGACCAATCATGAAGTTTTGGGTTAATCAGCAAGAAACGGGTGGTGTTAGCTTAGGACAGTTCTTAAACTACTATTTTACGCTATCAGACTTATATGACCGCAGATAGGTTAATTTATGACGCAATGTGATTATTCAGAGCAGCATGTTCACTATCAGCTTATTGAGAGGGCAATTCACTATCTGTGTGAGCACGTATCAGAGCAGCCTGAATTATCAGTATTGTCTGATTATTTGGGCGTAAGTGAGCATCATCTACAGCGAATATTCAGTCGTTGGGTCGGCGTTTCTCCTAAACGTTTTACTCAGTTTTTAACTAAGGAGTATGCGAAGCAGGCACTTGCCCGGTCTCGCAGCAATTTAGATACTGCTCTTGAGATAGGCTTATCGGGTCCAGGCCGTTTACATGACCTTATGGTGAGTTGTGAGGCGATGACACCCGGTGAACTCAAATCGTTAGATTTGGTTATCTCATTTGGGTATGGACACTCACCTTTTGGTTGTACTTATATTGCTTGGACTGAGCGTGGAATTTGCCATCTTATTTTTTGCGATCAGCCTAACCATGACGATGAACAAGAACTATTTGATAGATGGAAAGGCGCGTCATTTGAGCAAAACAATCTATCTGCACAGGACTATATTGATCGAGTGTTTGTGAATAGTTCTTCTGAGAAGCCTTTTTCTGAGAAACCCATACATCTGTTGTTACAAGGAACGAACTTCCAACTGAAAGTATGGGAGGCTTTATTGGCGGTAGGTGAAGGTGAGCTAACCTCTTATTCACAGCTTGCTGAGCGTGTGGGATCTCCAAAAGCCTCAAGAGCTGTCGGCACTGCAGTCGCTTCAAATAAGATAGGCTTTTTGATCCCCTGTCACCGAGTGATACGTGAAACCGGTGAGATTGGAAACTATCGCTGGGGAGCTAAACGTAAAGCGGCGATCCAAGGCTGGGAAGCCGCACGTTTGAACAAGGCCAGAGGCTAGAGTGCTAATGTTTAGCGGCCTGGCAGTTAGTCAGTACACTCGCCTTCAATAACCCACTGTACATTTGGGTTACTGCATGCAGTACACGCGTTAGAGTAAGTTTTTTCCTGAGCTGAGGAAAGGGTGCCACAAGCCGGGCGGTAATCTCTTGTACACATCTCCGGACGTGGCTCTTCACACTTTAAGGCTGAATCAGGCAGTACGCTTTCCTGTTTACATCCCAATAGGGAAGTAGCAACTAAACTTAAAAGTATCAATTTACGTGCTTTCATACTTGAGTCTCCTCTTTGCCTGTTTGATCTATATTCGCTTTAGGTGTTCCTTTAATTTTCTCCCTTAAGGTTTGCATAGCTACGAAAAGTGCAGGGATGAAGAAAATACCAATAACGGTTGCAAATAACATCCCACCTAGCACTACAAAGCCTATTGATATTCGGCTTGATGCACCAGCGCCGCTTGCAGTGACAAGAGGAATAACACCTAGAATAAAGGAAAAAGCGGTCATTAATACCGCACGATAACGTAGATTCGCAGCTTCATTGGCGGCTTCTACAATGCTCTTACCTTGTTCACGCAGTTGTTTCGCAAACTCTACAATGAGGATTGCCGATTTACTGGCTAGGCCTATGAGCATCACCACACCTATCTGTGCATATAAGTTATTGGTGAGGCCGGGGATAAGCCAAAGCGGTAAAATTGCACCCAAAAGCGCCACGGTAATCGAGAGCATAACCGCTACAGGTATTGACCAGCTTTCATACTGGGCTACTAAAAATAGGTATGCAAAAAGAATAGCCAAAGACATGATGATAATGACGTAACCACCCGCCTCTTGTTCCTGCTGTGTACTACCTGTCCACTCCAATATATAGCCATCAGGCAATGTTTCTTTTGCTAGTTTTTCTAGCAACTTAATGCCTTCACCACTGGCAACACTTTCATTAAGCATGGCGGTCACTGCAGCGGAGCGTGCTTGATTGTAGCGTGTGAGTGTTTGTGGTCCTAAAACAGGCTTTACTTCAACCAGCGCACTGATCGGAATAAGATAACCCTGGCTACTTTTTACATTAAGGCTATTAAGATCCTCAACATTGTCTCTAAACTCTGAATCGGCCTGAAGCATCACTCGATAGTTACGCCCAAAAATGTTGAAGTCATTAACATATTGAGTACCCAGCTGTGCTTGCAGTGTACTGAATAGCTCGCTCATTGAGACTCCTAGAGAAAGGGCCTTTTCACGATCAACGACCAGTTCAAGTTGCGGCACATTGGCGGAAAAAGTCGAATAAACGCGGCTAAATTCAGGTTGTTGATTGGCTGCGAAAATAAGCGCATTTACCGCTTGTGCTAACTCTTGTGGTGTACCATTTTTGATATCTAATAGGTTAGCTTCTAAGCCCGCGGCGTTACCCAATCCAGGAATGGGTGGAGTGGGGAACGCCATAATGTTTGCCCCCGGTATCGACGCTAGCTTTTGGTTTAACTGTCGCAGAATTTTATACCACGCAAGCTCGGGGTCTTTTCGTTCATCCCAATGAGTGAGAACCGGAATAGCGAGGGCCGCGTTTGGTGCCGCACCACCTAAGATACTGAAACCTTTAATACCTATACGGTTTTCAATACCCGGTTGTTCAGCAAGAATTTGGTCGATTTGGGCGACAATTTCATCCGTACGGTTAAGTGATGCGCCATCAGGTAGCTGTACATTGATAAAAAAGGCACCGTTATCTTCATAGGGTAAAAAGCCCGTGGGTGTTGTACTAAACATATGGTACACACCACCGCCCATCGCTGCTAAAAGGCCCATGCTTAATAACAATCGGCGATTTAAAAAGGAAACTTTTGAGACGTAGCCTTTTCGTGTCCAATTAACGAGCTGGTCAAACTTTTTGAAAACACCTGTAGGTTCAGAACTTGGTTTGAGTAAAAGCGCACACAGGGCCGGGGATAGAGTTAATGCATTTAAAGAGGAGAAACATACTGCGATAGAAATGGTTACAGCAAACTCAGTGTAGAGCTTTCCTGTGATACCGGGCATAAAGGCAACAGGAACAAATACAGCGAGTAATACCAGTGTAGTGGCTATGACGGGGCCGATTACTTCTTTCATGGATAGGGCTGTTGCATCTTTTGCCGAGAGCCCTTCTTGCATATGGCGCTTTACGTTCTCGACCACCACAATTGCGTCATCAACCACAATTCCGATAGCCAATATAAGGGCGAAAAGTGAGATGGTATTGATGCTAAACCCTAATAAGGATAATACGGCAAAGGTTGCAATCAAGGAGACTGGAATTGTCGCAGACGGAATCAGGGTAGCGCGCCAATCAGCCAAGAATAAAAAGGTCACAAATACCACAAGCCCGAAAGTAATGAAGAGGGTCTCAATCACTTCCTGTAATGACGCCTTAACGGCTAATGTCGTGTCGTAAAGAACTGCATACTCTAGATCGTCAGGAAAACGATGGCTAAGGCGTTCTAATTCGGCATAAACCTGATCGGCCACATCAAGCGCGTTAGCGCCTGGGCTTTGATAGATCGCAATCGTTGCAGCAGGTTTTCCATTCATAACCGCAGAAGCACTGTAGCTTTGAGAGCCTAACTCTATGCGAGCAACATCTTTTAATCTGACGGCTGCGCCATTTCCGCCGGTGCGTAAAATTATATTTTCAAACTCTTCAACGCTCTCTAACCGGCCCTTAGCGCGCAAGTTATATTGAAACTGTTGAGTTTGCGTTAACGGTGGTTGACCAATAATGCCAACGGATGCCTGAATATTTTGCTGTTTAATTGCATTACTTACATCTGAAGGGGCAAGTTCAAGGGCTTTGAGCCGGTCTGGATCAAGCCAAACACGCATGCCGTAATTCATAGGACTAAATTGGGATGCTGAACCTACACCATTTATACGTGCGAGGGCGTCTTGTACATAGAGTGAAGCGTAGTTACTGAGAAACAGTTCATCGTATGTCCCTTCAGGTGAAAAAAGGTTAATAACCAGCAGCATATTGGTCGCTTGCTTCTTGGTGGTCACACCTTGACGAACAACTTCTTGAGGTAAGGATGATTCCGCTAAAGCAACACGGTTTTGTACGTTGATCGCTGCTTGGTCAGGATCCGTTCCTACTGCGAAGGTGATATCAAGAGTGTATCCACCATCGTTCGATGCGGAGGATGACATGTAGAGCATGTTATCCACACCATTTACTTGCGCTTCTATAGGGGTGGCGACCGCTTGTTCGACGACCTCCGCATTAGCCCCAGGATAGCTGGCTTTTACCTGCACTTTAGGTGGGGTTATATCTGGAAACTGAGCGACAGGAAGGCTGAGAATGGCGAGCCCGCCCGCAATCATCAACACAATTGAAATAACTAAGGCAAACTTAGGCCTGTTGATAAAGAAGATAGAGAACATGGGTTACTCCTCTACCGCATTAACCGGAATACCTGGTTTTACTTTTTGAAGACCTTCAGTAATAACTCGGTCTCCAACATTTAAACCCTTAAGCACTTGCCACTTACCTTCAACTTGAGGTCCCATCTCTACACGCGTTAGGTCGACACTTTGTTTGTTATTTACGACTAATACAAAATAACCGTCCCGGTCGCGCTGGACAGCGGATTGAGGAATTTGAATCCCTGTTTCAGACTGTTTACGTTTGATATCTACGTGAACAAACTCACCGGGTAGGAGAATGTAGTTGGGGTTGGGAAAGCTCGCACGTAAGGTAATTGTATCGGTATTACGGTCAACTTCAGGGGAGATAAAGTCAAAGCTGCCCGCTTGTTCATAAACGCTACCATCGGAAAGAATGAGTCGCGGCGCTACAGGTGGATTATCTAAATCAATACCTTTACGGCGTGCATCAAGCATGAGCTTTTCACTCACCGCCATTTCTACATAGATTTCATCGATTTTAACAACGGTGGCAAGTTTGCCACTTTCAGGACTGATTAAATCACCAACAGAAAATTCAGCTTTACCTATACGGCCACTAAAAGGAGAACGGATTTCAGTGTAGCTTAAGTTTAATTTTGCTTTACTTAGACCCGCATCCGCTTTTAATACCTGAGCTTTAGCTTGGTCCCGATCAGCAACAGCTTGATCAACTTGGGATTGTGAAATCGCTTTTTTCTTACGTAGCTGTACCGTGCGATTCAGGTTGGTTTGTGCATTCTTTAATCCAGCATTTGCTGATGCTAGATCCGCTTCTGCTTGTTTTAAGGCGATCTCATAATTTGCTTTTTCAATTCTAAACAGCGTTTGCCCAGCTTCTATATCACGCCCTTCAGTGAAGAGGCGCTCTTCAAGAAATCCTGATACACGAGCAAGTAAATTTACACGCTCCGTCGCTTCAATTCGCCCCACCAGTTTAAACGTAGGAGTCAGATCTGTTGTTATAACAGTGTGGACAATTACAGCCGGTAAGGGCTTATCTTCTGCCTGAACTAGGGTCGTTGTAAAAGAGAGTGTGGCGATGAGCGTTGCGATGATTAGCTGTTTCAAAATGAGCTCCTTTCGGATAACGCTCCCTGTATAAGCAAAGCTTAAAGTAGAAGAAAAGCTTTAAGTATAATGAGCAGTGATAACAAAGTTATGAACAGTTTAGCTGGGGTTCTTGAATAAGATAATAAGGGATTACCCCTAGCGCGTAATAAAAAGATTATAGATAAAAAGGGGGAGCCCCCTTTTTATCTATAGCGCGGGGCTGTTTAGGGTAAACATCCCTATGTTTATTGTTGAACCCAACTATCTAGTTCATTGATATCTTCAGGGTTTAACGTACCTAATTGTTGCTTAAATGTGATTAGGTTTTGTACAAAATTAAAGCGTGCGGTTGCGTAATCACGCTGAGATGCGTAAAGCTGTTGTTCCGCTTGGAGTACATCTACAACGTTTCGTGTCCCGACGTTATAGCCTTCTTCTGTTGCTTGAAGGGCAATCTCGCTGGATTTAGTGCTTTGTTTCAACGCATCCACACTTAAAGCGCCGGTACGAAGATCTCTAAGCAGGCTACGGGTAGATTGAGTAACCTCGCGGCGCAGATCTTCATGGTTAAACTGGCTTTGGATAAGTTTTTGTTCAAACTCGCGTGATTTTGAACTGGTTGCGCCACCGGAGAAAAGAGGCACAGATAACGTCAGCCCAATAGCGGATGTATCGGCGCCTTGGTTGCTGATTGCTGTACCGTTATCGTAATCATAGTTGGCCGTTAAGCTTAGAGTAGGATAATGGCCTGCTCTAGCAACTTGTGCCCCACGGCGTGCAGATTCTGAATTGAGATCAGAAATCTTTAGATTTAGATTCCCATTGAGTGCTTTGTCGACCCATGGTTTTGTTTGAGTGGGAACGGGCTCTTCAATTGGATAATCAGAAGAAAGTTGTCCAACAAGGTTAAAGCTTTTACCTGTGAGCCTTTCTAAGGCTTCGTAACTGTTGTCTAAATCACCTTCAGCAGAGATGCGAGCTACCCGTGCATTATCATAGGATGCTTGAGCTTCTTGTACGTCGGTGTTTGCGATAAGGCCGACATCATACTGTGCATTGACCTGATCTAGACGGCGTTTGATGGCGCGCTCTTGAGCTTCAGATGTTTGTAGGTCGCTTTTAGCCCGCAGGACACCTAGGTAGGCTTCAACTGTCCGACTAATTAACTTCTGCTGTTCTAAATCAAATTGAAGCGCTGCTTGCTGAGATAAGAGTTTGCCTTGTTTAAAGGTAAACCATGAAGCCGCATTAAACACAGGCTGCGATAAGGCCAGTGTATAGCCATGGTTATTATAATCAGCGCTATCAGTGTCGATGGCAGTTGTATTAGCGCTTAAGCTTAAATTGGGTAAGAGGGCTGCTTTACTTTGAGTTTCAATCTCTTTACCCGCATTGTATGACGCTTGAGCTGCTTTGAGTTGTGGGTCATTTGCTAATGCAAGTTGGTATATATCAGCAAGTTGTCCAGCATAGACGGTATTAAGTGCTGAAGTCGTTACGGCTAATGCTAAGCTTGAAACCTGAAATAACTGTTTGATATTCATCAAATTGCGTCCTTAACCTGTTCTGGCTGAACTTCCTTGAAAGTTCGTTTACCTAAATAACTGTACACGGTTGGAATAACGAATAATGTTAATAGTGTACCAAATGTCATTCCGCCAACAATGACCCAACCAATTTGTTGTCGTGATTCGGCCCCTGCGCCTAGAGCGATTGCTAAAGGGATTGCACCTAATACCGTAGCCCCTGTTGTCATTAGAATCGGACGTAAACGTAATGATGCTGCTTCAATAATAGCTTCTCTTAAATCTCGCCCTTGGTCTTGTAGTTGGTTCGCGAACTCTACAATCAGAATACCATGTTTAGTCACAAGTCCAACAAGGGTTATTAAGCCAATCTGGCTGTAAATACTCAAAGAACCGCCACTGTAATTTAAGGCAAACAGCGCACCAAAGATAGCAGGGGGTACCGAAAGCATAATAATCAGTGGGTTTTTAAAGCTTTCAAATTGCGCTGCAAGCACTAAAAAGACAATGACTAGCGCCAGAATGAACGTGACCTGCATGCTGCTGCTTGAAGTTTTAAATTCACGCGATGCACCGGTGTAATCGTGTGACGCTTGAGGATCAATTTCAGCTAGGCTGTTCTCAAGAAAGATCAGTGCTTCTCCTAAGCTATACCCTGGAGCTAACTGGGTTTGTATTTTTACGGCTTTCACTTTGTCGAAGTGATTGAGCTCTCTAGGGGCTACGGTCTCATTGATCTCAACTAGGTTAGATAGCTGGACCATTGAACCGTTGTCGGTGCGCATATACAGGTCAGTCAGATCACTAGGGTCTCTGCGCTGTTGCTCATCAACTTTGACGATTACATCATATTGCTCACCTTGGCGTTTGAAGCGGGTCACTTCTCGGCCGGCCATATAAGTCTCAACTGTACGCCCTAAATCAGAGACGTCCACAGCCATTTCAGAGAGTTTGTCTCTTTTGACCTCTATCTGAAATTCAGGTTTATTGAGTTTTAAGTCGGAATCGGGTTGTGCGAAGCCCTTATTGGCGTGGATCTTCGCCATTAATTGGCCTGTGACTTCTTTCAGGTCGTCATAAGTTCCATTGGTTTTCACGATAAACTCAACCGGGCGGGATATGAAGCTTTGCCCGAGAGAGGGGAGGTTGAGTGAAAAACTCATAATGCCAGGAATACCGCCGTAAAGCTTAGGCGTTTGCTCAGCTGAAATGACTTGTTGTTTCCGGTTTCGTTCCTCCCAACGATCTAAGCCCTGAAAGACCATCGCATTGGTTTCTGATGGGAATCCTACTACCGCAAAATAACGATCTGTTTCAGGAGTTTTGCTAATCGTACTTTCTATTTGGCGAGTATATCGGTCAATATAGTTTACCGTAGAACCATCGGGGGCTAAGGCAAAGTTTAATATTGTTCCACGATCCTCATACGGTGCGAGCTCTTGGGGGAGTTGTGCATAATAGAATGAGGCACCAGCGAAACTGCCCAACATGATTACAATCGCTAACATCCGTGATGATAGAAGCTTATCAAGCAGGCGTGTGTAGCCTTGAGTCATAGATTGAAGTAAGTTCTCGATAAGATTGAAAAGGGCGCTATGACGTTTTTCATGTTTCAGAAGGCGAGAAGCCATCATTGGAGAGAGTGTTAAGGCGATAAATGTAGAAACAACAACTGCACCGGCTAACGTTAGTGCAAATTCAGTAAATAGCTTGCCGGTGCGTCCCTCTGAAAATGCTACTGGCGCAAATACTGCGACAAGTACTACGGTTGTTGCTAATACGGCAAAGCCTATCTCTTTAGCGCCTTTAAACGCCGCTTGAATAGGGTTGAGTCCTGCTTCAACGTGTCTATAGATATTTTCTAACATCACTATTGCATCATCAACAACTAACCCTATTGCTAGCACAAGTGCTAATAGCGTGAGTGTATTGATGCTGAAATCCATCCAATACATCATGGCAAAGGCGCCTACCAGCGATAGAGGGATGGTTACGACTGGAATTAGAGTTGCGCGTATATTTCGCAGAAAGAAAAGCAATACTAGGGTCACAAGTATGCCAGCTTGTATCAACGTTTGATAAACTGACTTGATCGATTCATCGATAAACACTGATGAGTCGTAGGCGACTTCAACCTTCATGCCTTCGGGCAGGGTCGGTCTTACTTTTTCAAGAGTCTCGCGAATCCCGTTTGACACATCTAATGGGTTTGCTGTTGACTGTTTAACCACACCTAAGGCAACCGCACTTTCCCCTTTATATCGAGTGATTCGGCGGGAGTTTTCAGGGGCTATTTCTACTCTAGCAACATCCTGAATACGTACAGGGTAGCCTTTCTCATTTCGAATGATAAGTTGTTTAAACGCTTCTATATCATTGACATCTGTTTTTGCGAGTAGAGTAAATTCGCGCTCTTTACTCTCGATGCGTCCTGCTGGAATTTCGACATTTTGCGAGCTTAATGCAAGTTCAATATCTTTAGGAATAACTTTATATGCGGCCATGCGCGCTGGATCGAGCCATATACGCATAGAGTATTTACGCTCACCAAAAATACGCACATTTGCTACGCCTGAAACTGTTTGTAGCTGATCTTTTACCCGTAGATCTGCTATTTCAGTTACTTCCATCATGTTGTGACGATCGGAGTTAAAGGCAAGCCAAATTATAGGTTGAGCATCAGCTTCGGTTTTAGCAACAACAGGTGGGTCGATGTCATCAGGTAGTTGTCCACTTACTCGGCTGACTCTATCGCGTACATCAGCAGCTGCTGAATCGGGATCCCTATCAATCTTAAATGTGATACTTATTTGAGACTTTTCGGTACGGCTGATCGAATTCATAAAATCGATCCCCTCAATACCTGAGAGGGAGTCTTCAATAACTTGGGTGACTTGGGTTTCTATTATCGAAGAGCTGGCGCCTGGATAGGTTGTTTCTACAGTGACAACAGGAAGGTCTATTTTTGGGTATTCACGGACAGTTAACCGATCATAAGCTATGAAACCAATGAGCATGACCATAATGCTCATTACTGTCGCTAATACGGGGCGCTTGATGCTGATTTCAGAAAGAATCATTGATTACTGTTCCTTTGCATCTGCTGATTCTTTTTGTTGAGAACCGTCAACAAAAATAGGTGTCACAGGCATACCGGGAAACAGCTTTATCTGTCCGGCGGTGATAAGAATATCGTTTTCTTGTAATCCATCGGTTATCTGCACAACCCCAGGGCGTCTTTGTCCCATCGTTACAGGGACCATGACTACAGTGTTTTCTTTGGACACGGTCATGACAAAGAAGCCGCCGTCTTGAGGAATAATCGCTTGCTCAGGGATGACAACGGTTGTTTGTTGATCAACGAGTAGGGATACTTTTGCAAAGAGTCCTGGGCGAAGTGTACCAGAAGAGTTAGGGATTGAAGCGCGTACTTCTATGTTATGGGCATTACTATCGGCACTTGGGGCGATAGCGGTGACTTCGCCTTTAATAATCGAGCCGGGTAATGCGTCTACATTGATCTCAAGTTCTCTACCGATTTTGAGTTCTGATAGGTAAATTTCGGGTACTTTGAAATCTAACTTAAGAATGCTGATATCTGTAAGTTCAGCTAAGTTCTCACCTTGGCTAATATAATCGCCGGGGCTCACTAGGCGTAGACCGGTATAGCCTGTAAATGGCGCTTTGATCGTCATTTTGTCTAGTTTTGCTTGTGCTAAGGCTTCTTGTGCTTGATCCACGCGTAGCTGAGCAAGGGTGCTATCTTTTTCTTGTGCAGACCCTACTTTTTTTCGGAGTAGGCTCTTAGCTCGATCATAATCAACGCGGCTTAGTTGAACTCTTGCTTGGGCCGCTTTGAGTTCAGCGAGGTATATTGAGTTGTCCAGAACAAATAATGGGGTGCCTTTTTGAACTTTATTTCCTTCATCAAATAATATCTTATCAAGTCGCCCGCTTTGTTCTGGACGTAGCATGATCGATTCATTTGCACGTAGGTTACCAACAGCAGATATTCTTTTGTCTAAGGTTTGAGTTGATACAGTAATGACTTCTGCAGGCAAACCTTGAGCTAATGCTGGAAGAGCTATAAATGAAATGTTTAAAACCAAGACAGAAATTAGCTTACTAATGTTCATCTTGTACATGTTTTTGATCCTATCAGGAAACTTAGAGGCGAATATTGTAGTCTTATTAAGCGAAGGCTCAACAGCTTATTATGTAAAGATTTGCAACAATCTGTTCTTAAATCTTTTTTTGTTGAGTGCTTAACAGGTATTGGAGTTAAGCGTTGTACTGTTACATTGGCTGTTTGATGTGATGGAAGGAAGGGGCGTGAATGATGCTTCGATAACTTTTTCGTTACCGAAGCTTATCAATAAGCGTTTAGCTGATCGCTTTTCCTGAGAATTTAATACCTGCCCAGCCTGATTTCATAAAGTTACGAATGTTTCCGTGATCATTACCTTCAGGTGTGTTCAATACATCCTGAAAGAAACGGCCAAAACATTTTAACGTGGTTTCTTTATCTAAGTTATTTACTTGAGCAAATGCAAAAATTTTGCAGCTCCCTTCATTCTGTCCCGCATCATTATGTATATCCCCATTACTAAAGGCTGTAGGGGTATAGCTATAATTTGCTTCGATGATTTTCATCGTATCTTCGAAATCTAATGTAGTGCTTGTTGAAATTTGCTGGATGAAATCGTTCAAATTCATGGTGGATTACCTTATATAAATGCAGGTAGTGATCTTAGTGGCCTATATAAAATATGCAAGAGTTTGATTAGGGTCAGTTAAGGTTGTTATTTGCCTCAATAATAACGCCGGTTAAACGAAAAAATAGGTTCTTCGGTCTAGAATTAAAGCATAGGAAGTTGGATTTTTTTAAAGATAAAAGTGGGGATAGAAGCATGTTAACTTATAGCGAATGCTTAGAGATGAGTGGCCTAGATAGTGGTGAAGTTAATGCGATTGCTGAGCATGAACATGTTGATCCTATTATTGCGATGGCGATGGGGAAATACCTAGTAGAGCATGAAGGAAAGGATCTGATTAGAAAGATTATCTTTGATGATATAGCTAAGGCTGAACGTAATAATGACCATGCTCATGCCGATGTATTAAGGCGTGTCATGGCGCATTTCATTGCAACTCAAGATGCGCGTTAGCTTGTCTTATTTAAAAAGGGCCTAAGGGCCACTGCTGTCCCATAGTTT
>DJLT01000003.1:92255-102666 GCA_002435145.1 Neptuniibacter sp. UBA6509 | reverse complement strand
CTACCAACTGAGCTAACGACCCACATGGTAGCGATATTATTCGCAAATTCTTAAGAGTGGTGGGTCGTATAGGATTCGAACCTATGACCAATTGGTTAAAAGCCAACTGCTCTACCAACTGAGCTAACGACCCATCTCTTAAATTGGCTCCCTGAGCTGGACTCGAACCAGCGACCAATAGATTAACAGTCTACTGCTCTACCAACTGAGCTATCAGGGAACTCAAGTTCCAATAAATGGCGGAGGGATAGGGATTCGAACCCTAGGGCCCTCTCGGACCGCTGGTTTTCAAGACCAGTGCTTTCGACCACTCAGCCATCCCTCCGCAGGAACGGCGCGTATATTAACTCAATGAGTTTTTGTGTCAACTAATTACGTAATATTTTCGCAAAAAAAACGAATATTCTTAAAACTATTTCCATAATGGAATTAAGCGGTTACATAGTGATCAATATCTTTCAAAACCCGGCCATTTTCGAACAAATAACAACCAGTTAATGCGAATTCACATATTTGGGTAATTAGGTCCACCAGCTCCTTCTGGCACGACCCAACGAATATTTTGTGCCGGATCTTTAATATCGCATGTTTTACAGTGCAAACAGTTCTGTGAATTAATCTGAAAATGCTTTCCAGCTTCATCTTCCACTATTTCATACACGCCTGCGGGACAATATCGCTGTGCAGGTTCAGCAAACTGCTCAAGATTACGTCCAAGAGGAACGGATGCATCTGCCAATTTAAGATGACAAGGCTGATCCTCTTCATGGTTAGTATTTGATAAAAATACCGAAGAGAGCTTATCAAAGCTTAATTTACCGTCAGGCTTAGGGTACTCAATAGGCTTGAAGCTTGATGCAGGCTTCAGCTGAGCATAGTCTTCATGGTTATCATGCAGAGTGATAGGAAGCTTGCCAGAAAATAAGTTCTGATCCACGTAGTTAAAAGCACCACCCAAGATCGCTCCAAACTTATGCATTGCAGGACCAAAGTTTCGCGAACGAAATAATTCGTCATACAGCCAAGACGCCTTAAACAACTCCGCATAGCGAGTTAGATCTTTACTCCCTTCGCAACCTGCTGATAAGGCTTCAAACATTGTTTCCGCTGCCACCATCCCTGACTTCATTGCAGTATGCGTGCCTTTGATCTTACTGAAATTCAACGTACCCGCGTTACAACCTACGATAAGTCCACCGGGGAATGTCATACGTGGCAATGAATTAAAACCGCCTTTAGTAATGGCGCGCGCGCCATAAGATACTCGCGTTCCGCCTTGAAGATGCTTTTTCAACACAGGATGATGCTTCAGGCGCTGGAACTCATCAAAAGGACTCGTAAACGGGTTGGCATAATTGAGATCGACAATGAGGCCCACCACCACTTGATTCTCATCCGTGTGGTATAGAAAAAAACCACCACTTGCATCACTGCTTAGAGGCCACCCTGAACCGTGCACCACTAAACCTGGCTGATACTGTTCCGCGGGGATATCCCATAGTTCTTTAATACCAATACCGTAATGTTGCGCATCTGCTTGAGTATCAAGATCATATTTCCCAATCAGCTCTTTACCTAAATGGCCACGGCAGCCTTCTGAAAATACCGTGTATTTAGCATGCAGTTCCATCCCGGGCATAAAGCTATCTTTTTGCTCACCACTTTCAGATAACCCCATATCGCCTGTAGCAATACCTTTCACGCTGCCATCCGCATGGTACAAAACTTCCGCAGCGGCAAACCCAGGGAATATCTCCACCCCTAACTCTTCTGCGCGCTCAGCCAACCAGCGGGTAACATTACCTAAACTAACAATATAGTTACCTTGGTTATGCATCGTTTTTGGCACAAACGCATTAGGAACTTTTGTACCGTTTTCTGCATCTTTAAGCAGATAAACTTCATCTTCTGTTACTTCTGTCGTCAAAGGTGCGCCTAGCTCTTTCCACTCAGGAAAAAGTTCGTCCAATGCACGAGTTTCAATAACTGCGCCAGACAGAATATGCGCGCCCACTTCCGAGCCTTTTTCAACAACACATACTGTGATTTCATTATCTTGCTCTTGTGCTAACTGCATCATACGACAAGCGGTAGATAAACCTGCAGGACCTGCGCCTACGATAACGACATCAAATGCCATTGATTCTCGCTCTACTGCATTCACATTGCTTTCCTCTAGCATAAGTCTAACTCTCCACCCAAAACGACGCCTTTATTAAAACTGCTCTTCTTTCAACGCCATAGTGGAATCAGCGCCTGCATACATAGCCGCTGCTAACGCAGTGACTCTAGGCAATAGCTGCTCGGTATAAAAACGTGTAGACACAATTTTAGCCTGCAAGAATTCATTCCCGGCTTCATCTCCAGCCAACTGTTCAAATGCGATAGACGCTGATTTAGCTAACAACCAACCTCCACACAGATATCCCAACAACATCATATAGTTGACGCTTGCACTACCTAGTGCATCACTATCAGTACGATGCTCTAAAACCCAACCTTTAACTTTCTGAGCCGTAGAAAGCGCCTCTAAAACAGCCTGAGTAATATCTTGCAGATCTGGATGTTTTATACTATCTAGATCAGTATGAATTTCATCCAAAAGCTCATTCAATGCCTCACCACTATCCGATAACGTTTTTCGCCCAATCAGATCTAAAGCCTGAATACCGGTAGTCCCTTCGTAAATCGTCAGAATTCGAGCATCTCTGTAATATTGGGCAACACCCGTTTCTTCGATATAGCCCATTCCCCCATGCACTTGTACAGCAAGGTAAGTTGCTTCCTGTGAGAGTTCAGTCACCCACCCTTTGACAATAGGGGTTAACAGGTCAGTTCTTTTTTGATGTTTTAGGCAAATAGACTCATCTTCAGCATTTTTCGCCCTATCGGTTTCTGCACGCGCCACATAAACAAGTGCACGCATCGCCTGAATAGATGATTTCATCTGCATTAACATGCGGCGAACATCGGGGTGTTTAATGATACTTATACGAGAACCATCCCTAAGCGTCCCTTGAATACGCTCCTTAGCGTATTCAAGCGCATGCTGATAGGCACGTTCAGAAATGGCTAATCCTTGCAGACCTACGCCTTGGCGCGCGTCATTCATCATTGTGAACATACAGGCAAGGCCGTTATTTTCCTCACCAACTAAATAACCGATGGCACCGTCATTTTCACCAAAGCTCATGACGCAGGTAGGACTGCCATGAATACCTAGCTTATGCTCCAATGAAACAGCAAACACATCATTACGCTGCTCCGTTAACGCTCCATTTTCATCGAGTAAAAACTTCGGTACGACGAACAATGAAATCCCTTTAACCCCTGCGGGGGCATCAGGTAAGCGAGCAAGTACCAGATGAACAATATTGTCCGTCATCTGATGATCGCCCCAAGTAATGAAAATTTTCTGACCGCTTATTAAGTAATGATCTCCATTTGGCTGCGCTTTGGTTTTAAGCGCAGCAAGATCGGTCCCTGCATCAGGCTCGGTCAGGTTCATTGAACCTGTCCACTCACCACTGATAAGCTTTGATAAGTAATTCGCTTTTAGCGCCTCATCACCATGACTTTCAATCGCCTCTATCGCGCCTTGAGTTAACAAAGGACACAATGCCCAGGCTAAATTTGCAGACTGCCAAACCTCATTAACGGCAACCGCTAAGACATCTGGCAGCCCTTGACCTCCAAATTCTGGATTTGCAGCTAACGAAGGCCAACCACCGTCACAGAATTGCTGATATACGTCTGCAAAGCCGACCGTTTCTTGCACCCGGTTATTGCTAATGAGTGCGCCATGTTGATCACCTTTTACGTTCAAAGGGGCAAGCTTTTCGCAGCCTAGCTTCGACGCTTCGTCTAACACTGCTTCAGCTAGACCTTCAGCAAACTCTTCAAGACCCGCTTCATTGCAAATCTGTTCTAGCCCAACCAAATGGTTTAAAACAAAAACACCATCTTGATAAGGGTAACGATAATCGCTCATAGCCTGATCACTCCATAGTGAGGCCATTCTCAATAATACGCCGCACTAAATTCATAAAAAATATTGTTATCACATCGGGAAATGCTACAAACATGATCTATTTATAGGCCAAAACCGGCAATAACATTAATAACCTGAATCAATAACAAAAACGTTCAAAGGAAATAAAGTCGAGCTCAATACTCACTATTCAAGAGCAACGAGCTCACCACTATGAATTGGCTAACTGCTGACAATAAGTATCACTGCGCCGATACTCCCCAGGCGTCATCCCTGTCCACTTTTTAAAAGATCTAAAAAAGGCTGAAGGCTCATCAAAACCCATGAGTTCCGCCACATCATTGATCGATAGTTGAGGAGAGTTCATATAGTTCAGTGAAGCGACTTTTCGGCTTTCGTCTTTAATCTTCTGATAGGAGGTACCTTCATCAAGCAATCGCCGTCTTAGAGTTGATACAGACATATTCAAGCGAAACGCCACCTCATCGGCGCTAGGTAACTCTTGACTAAAATCCTTACCAATTAACGCCACAACTTGAGACTTAAGGCTAGCATCGTCATCAACCATCACAATAAGCTGATAAGGGGCTGTTTTAAGAAAACTACGCAGAGTATCAGGGGTCTGAACTATAGGAAAATCGAGATAACGTGCAGGAAAAACGATCGCATTATCATGTTGATCGAACTTAACTTCTGATTGAAACAGTGTGGCGTATTGAGCACTATCATCGGGCTCAGGAAAAGAAAAATAAGAAGCTTTCAAGTCTAGTCGCTTACCGATAAGCCAGCACAAAAAATGATGCCACATAGACAGGGATGTACGTACTCTGGCTGGATTTTCATCCTTCAGCAATTCATCCATCGTGATGCCCGAAGCATCCGTAGTGGTGAATGAAACCTTCGCATATCGGCCTTTACGCACAAGAGAGGGTTTAACTTGTGTCCCACGGCAGATCTCATGAAAATCACTGGCACGATAAATCGCTTTTTCCAATGTAGTGCAATGAATTAAGCAATGACACATCATACGAAAAGTACCATTAGGCACTTTCCCACCACTCAACATCCCAAAGTATTCATCTTGAGCAATGTAATAGATTCGCTGGTAGAGCAAGCCAAATTTATCAGCGGGAAACTCTGTTTGGTTTCCGATCTCTGAAAGTTCAATCCCCACCTGAGAGAGCAACTCTTCAACACTAAAGCCTTGCTCTTCAACTAACTGTAAAAGATGCCTAACGTAACCCGCCGGTACTGTAATTTTACGTTCCATAACTGCGCCGCCTGCTCATTAATAGTTAACATGAAACGCATTTCCCTTTTACATTGTTGGCCATAAATCACACTTTTAGCAACCCATAAGAACAATTTTGTTAATAAAAATGGTGAGTATTGTTATTGAGCGAAAGCAACGACACATAGATTATGCTTAGCGTAGAATAAAAAAATGAATGACCAAACCACCTGAAAATAGGCGCTTCTTAACAAACTCAGCTATCTTAGGTACAACGCTTGTTAAGGCCTTTTAAAAAAATAACAACGCTAGGTGAACGAAATGGCAACTAAAAAATGTATTTTGCATCGCAGCAAAAACATTATTCCCAAAACCTCATATAAGCTTTTGCCCCTACTGGTTGGCACAGCCATCAGCATAAATCAGGCACAAGCTATCGAATTCAACCTAGGCGAAATAGAAGGCCGCTTTGATTCACAGATTTCAGTGGGTGCAAGCTGGAGAATGGATGACCCTTCGCAGGAACTTATATCCTCGCCAAACGGCGGCTTAAGCTCAGGCTCCGGCAGTTATGACGATGGCAATCAGAACTTTGAGAAAGGTGATACCTACTCTCAAATATTTAAAGGTGTTCATGATCTGGAACTAAACTATCAGAACATCGGTGTATTTGCCCGCGCCAAATACTGGCTTGATTCTGAACTAAAAGACGGCGCTCGGCCTCATGGCCATGCTTCAAATTTATATGTGCCAGGTGATCCGCTGAACGATGATAATTTTAACGATTTCTCTAAGTTTTCGGGTTTTGAAATTCTTGATGCATATGTCTACGGTGGTTTTGATATAGGCGATAAACCATTAGATCTGCGCGTAGGCCGTCAAGTGGTTAACTGGGGCGAAAGCACCTTTGTACAAGGTGGTTTAAACTCTATCAATCCGGTGGATGTTAATGCATTCCGGCGCGCTGGCGCCGAAGTAAAAGAGGGCCTTTTACCTGTTAATATGGCTTTTGCCTCTTTGGGTGTTACTGACAATTTAAGCGTTGAAACTTTCTATCAAATTAAATGGGAACCGACCGCTATTGATGGCTGCGGTACTTATTTTTCAAATATAGACTTTGTTGCCGAAGGCTGTAATGGTATCCGCGTTCCTCTACCGCTAACCGATCAACAGTACTTTACCCCCTCAATATCTGGCGCAGCGATCGGTTTTGATCCCGTCATTTACAGAAATGAAGATGGAATCAGAGAAGCTGATGATGATGGACAGTTTGGTTTCTCTGCGCGCTACTTCGCAGAAAACCTCAACAACACTGAATTTGGCTTTTACTTCGCCAAATACCACAGCCGCTTACCGGTCACTAGCGCAATAAACTCCGTTACTGATGCTGCAACATTTGGCGCAACAGCAACCGCTGCAGGTAATGCAGCCGCCGCTGCAGTTCTCGGTGCAGGGGGCACACTTGCTGAAGCTCAAGCAGCAGGGGCGGCGGCAGGTGAACTTGCTGGTATCAGTACGCTTGTAGATACCACCTACTTCACAAGCTACCCTGAAGATATCGAAATGATCGGACTAAGCTTTAATACCAATGTGGGTGATCTAGCCTGGTCAGGTGAAGTTAGCTACAAACGTGATGTACCTATACAAGTCAATGGACCACTCTTGGTTGCGGCAATTTTACAGCAACATGTTGGGGGTTCTGGAAATGCAGCAGCTGATCAGCTTGTATCTGAAGCGGGTTTAGGTGGAACTATCTACGGTTACAGCGAACTGGACGTGACCCAAGTACAGAGCAGTGTCATCAAATTCTACGACCAAGTCCTTGGTGCTAGCCGCTTAGCCTTGATAGGTGAAGTCGCATGGACCCATGTTCATGGCTTAGATGAAGACGCTAACGCACTAAAATATGGTCGAAATGGTGCCTATGGTTACGCAGCGGGTGATACCGAAGGGTTTGTAACACAAGACTCATATGGTTACGTACTGAGAGCTAATTTGAACTACCCTAACGCATTCGCAGGCGTTAATTTAACCCCTCAAATCAGCTTTAAACATGGTTTAGAGGGCTACGGCCCACAGCCCGGAGCCGCCTTTAATGAAGATGAAAAGACGCTCGGCCTAAGTCTTACCGCTGATTACCTTAATATGTATTCGGTCCAAGTGTCGTACACCGATTACTTCGGTGGTAAATTCAATTCAATTGAAGACCGAGACTTCCTTTCACTCAGCGCATCCGTTTCTTTTTAAGAAACGGCATAAAGATGGAGAACGCATCAATGCTTAAAAATAATAAGAAACTGCTGCTGAGTTCAGCTCTACTAATGATTTCCTCTGCGGCCCTAGCAGCCACAACCCCGGAAAACGCTGAGAAACTGGGTAACTCTTTAACCCCTATCGGTGCAGAGAAGATGGGGAACAGTGCGGGAACTATCCCAGCATGGAACGGTGGCCTTGCCACTTCAGATGATCGCTACACGAATCCATTTGCCGGCGAGCAACCCTTGTTCACTATTACAGCCGCTAATGCTGAGCAATATAAGGACAACTTAACACCCGGTCAGTTAGCCATGCTGCAACGTTATCCAGACAGTTACTCAATTCCGGTCTATCCAACACATAGAACCGCAGCTCTACCTGATAGCGTCTACACCGCAGCCAAAGCAAACGCGACCTCTACCACATTAACAGACAACGGTAATGGGTTAGATGGGTTTAGCACTGCGATACCCTTCCCCATTCCTGGTAATGGTTTGGAGGTCATATGGAACCATATGACACGTTATAGAGGCGGCGCTCTGGAGCGTACATTCGTCCAAGTCCCTGTACAGGCCAACGGTAGTTATACCGCGGTTAAAATCAATGAAAAAATGTCATGGCCTAGCTCACTGACTGATTCAGATAAGGCAGAAAAAGGGGAAAACATTCTGTTCTATTTTGTTCAGCAAGTGAAAGCTCCTTCTCGCTTGACTGGCAATGTATTGCTGGTGCATGAAACGATGAACCAGATCACTCAACCTCGACAAGCATGGACCTATAATGCAGGGCAGCGTCGTGTTCGTAGAGCGCCACAAATTGCTTATGATGCCCCCGGCACAGCGAGTGATGGGCAACGTACGACCGATAATTTAGACCTATTTAACGGAGCACCTGACCGTTATAACTGGAACTTAGTCGGCAAACAGGAACTCTATATCCCGTATAACAGTTTTGCGTTAGCGGATAGAGCCCTCAAATACGATGATATTTTAGCTCCGGGCCATATAAACCCTGAACATACCCGCTATGAATTGCACCGTGTATGGAAGGTAGAAGCGACCCTTAAAGAGGGTGAACGCCATATCTATTCCAAACGCACCTTTTATGTAGACGAGGACACATGGCAGATTGCTACTGTCGACCATTACGACGGCCGGGGTGAATTATGGCGTGTAGCTGAAGCACACCAGTTCCAATATCGTGATGCCAATGTTCCTTGGTTAACCGCTGAAGCACTCTATGATCTTCAATCTGGCCGGTACTTGGTCGGTAGCTTAACCAATGAAGAGGGATCAGGGTTTGATTTTACAAAGCGCTTTAAACAGAAGGACTTTACCCCTCAGGCTATTCGCCGTTTAGGTCGATAATTCCTTCACATTACCCTCCATATTCAAAAGCCTCCTCTTTTACGTTGAGGCTTTTTTTGTTTAAGGGCTTTTATCTTTGTTGATGGACTAGGATAATAGAGGTTAAACAACCTTAGCGTTGTATCATCTCACCTAATTCCGGAAGTTAAAGCCATGGCCGAAATCGGCAAATACAACACCCTTGAAGTCATCAAAGAAAGAGATTTTGGTGTTTACCTTGACGCAGGTGAGCTAGGTGAGATTCTACTGCCTAAACGCTACTGCCCTGAAGATCTAGAAGTAGGCGATAAGATTCGTGTCTTCATACATTTAGATACCGATGATTACCTCATTGCAACGACTGATACTCCATTATCAATCGTAGGCGAATTTGCCATGTTAAGAGTCTCAGAAGTAAATAACGTCGGTGCATTCATGGATTGGGGGCTACCTAAAGATGTTTTACTACCTTTCAGCGAGCAGAAAAACCGCCCTGTAGAAGTGGATAAGCGCTACCTTGTTCACCTTTATCTAGATAAGCATACAAACCGTATTGTTGCGTCAACAAAGATCGATCGTTTCCTAGATAACACACCACCAAACTATAAATCTGGTCAAGAGGTGCAGCTGGTCGTCGCCAACCGTACAGACTTAGGCCAGAAAGTTATTGTAGACCATGAACATTGGGGCATGATTTTCAAAAGCGACGTTTTAAAAACCGTTTACCCTGGACAGAAATTTAAAGGTTATATCAAAGAGGTCAGGGCTGATGGCAAGATTAACATTTCAATGCAAAAGCCAGGTTACGGCAAAGTTGTTGATACCACCGATAAAATAATTCAGATGATGGAAGAGCAGGAAGGATTCATTACCGTGAATGATAAATCCTCTCCAGAGATAATTTTCAAGCTGTTTGGTATCAGCAAGAAAGCATTCAAGAAAGCCGTTGGTGCACTCTTGAAGCAGGGTAAAATAACCATTGAGCCCGGTGGATTACGTCTTAAAGACTAAGATTTAAAAGCGACGATTGAAGAGCCCAGTTAAAAACTGGGCTAAATCTTAAACAAAGTATTAGCAGCGGTAAACTAAGCGCCTACCCACGTTTCTAACTCATCAGCACCACCAATCAACTTGCCATCAATAAAGATCTGTGGCGTTGTACCATGGCCGGAAACTGCCTGAAGTGAACTGAAGCTTACGCCATTACTGCCCAATACGATCTCTTCATACTTAAAGCCGTTATCAGCCAGTACTTTTTTCGCTCTTGTGCAGTGACCACAACCTGGTTTACTTATGACCGTCACACGCTTTGGCTGCTCCGCATTTGGATTGATGTAATCTAACATCGTATCACCATCAGACACCTGGAATGGGTCGCCCGGTAGATCTGGCTCGATGAACATTTTCTCAATGACACCATCTTTAACCAGCATAGAATAACGCCAAGAACGCTTGCCAAAGCCTAGATCCTGCTTATCAACCAACATACCCATCGCTTCGCTAAAATCACCATTACCATCAGGTAAAAACGTAATATTTTCAGCTTTCTGATCTTCCGCCCAAGCATTCATCACAAACGTATCATTA
>DJLT01000003.1:91313-91954 GCA_002435145.1 Neptuniibacter sp. UBA6509 | reverse complement strand
ATTCATCACAAACGTATCATTAACCGATAAGCAGATAATATCGTCCACACCATTTTGAGCAAAAACCGGCGCTAACTCATTGTAGCGAGGCAGATGTGTACTTGAACAGGTTGGCGTAAAAGCACCCGGTAGAGCAAAAACAATGACAGTTTTGCCTTTAAAAAGTTGTTCCGTTGTTACATCAACCCAATCATTTCCTTGGCGAGTATGAAAAGTAATGTTAGGGATTTTCTGGCCTTCGCTGTTCTGTAGCATAACTAAATTCCTCTCATTGATTGCGTAAAGGTGATTTGCAATGTGTTGAGATAAATATAGGCGAAAGTTATAAATAAAAGAAATTAAATAAAACAAGGGACTCGATAAATAAAAACTATAGCTATTTATTCATCAACAATTCGGGAATCCGCTTAGAGCGCTGAAACTCTAAAAACTGATCAAAAGGAAGGGGACGGCTGATATGATAACCTTGCACAAAGTCACAACCAAACTGATTGAGTAGTGCCAACTGCTCTGCGGTTTCAACACCCTCAGCTACCACTTTGATGCCCAGAGCTTGTCCCATCTTGATTATCACCTCAACCAATGTTCGGTCCTGATCATCTTCCAATATATCAGTCACAAAACTACGGTCGATTTTTAAA
>DJLT01000003.1:65667-91021 GCA_002435145.1 Neptuniibacter sp. UBA6509 | reverse complement strand
CAAAACTACGGTCGATTTTTAAATAATCCACGGGATAGTGACGTAAATAGTTAATAGCAGAATAGCCAGTACCAAAATCATCTACTGAAAAGGCAATGCCCTTATCACGGAGTTGATTAATCTTTTCTAGCTGACTACCACCGCCATCCATCAGCAACGACTCAGTAATCTCCAAGATTATCTGGCTATGCTCAATTTCATGATTATCAATAATACCCAGCCATCGCTGCACTACATCTTTTGGAAGGAACTCAGCCACTGAACGATTCACCGACACCTGCATCTCTATGCCCTGATCGATCATCACCCTTGATAAATGACAAGCCTCCTCCAAGATCCATTCACCCAAAGGACGAATAGCACCGGTCTGTTCAGCAATAGGGATAAAATCAACCGGAGAAACAACCCCTTGTGAAGGATGTATCCAACGAATTAACGCTTCACATTTCGCAATTTCACCCTTATTTAAATTCATAATAGGCTGAAAATATAATTCAAACTGCCCACAACGAATCCCTTCTAAAATCTCATTGTGAATTTGAACATGGCGTTTTACTTCGCGGCTCAGGTCATCATTAAAAAAGTAAATCCGGTTCTTACCTGTCCGTTTAGCTTCGTACATTGCCCTATCTGCATTTTGCAGTAAGGTCTCGATTGAATGACCATCTTGCGGATACATAGCAATACCTAAACTATGAGTAACCGATAGATAGCGACCTTCAATAAGATAAGGTTCACCCAACTCAAGCTGTAACTTTTCAGCCAACAGCTCTGCTTGTGTCGCTGACTCCAGGTCATTCAAGACAATGACAAATTCATCCCCAGCGAGTCTCGCTATCAGATCATCAGCTCTGACGATGTCCCCCATGCGGCGAGAAAACAACCGTAAAAGCTCATCGCCAACAAAATGTCCCCAGTTATCATTAACTTCTTTGAAAAAATCCAAATCAATAAAGAGCAACGCAAAAGTATGCTGACAACGCTGGTGTTCCTGAATCACAGTCAAAAACTGTTGGTTGAAATGGGAACGATTTGATAACCCCGTTAGCCCGTCATAATTTGCACGGTAATTTGCCGTATTGATCGCTATCAACTTCTCGCGATAACCAGTCGTTATCAAATAGGTCGCTAAAGCGGTGAATAAACTCACCAAAAAACTCACCAGCCAGAAACTATAAACTTGATTTTCAGGCACGGTCCAGCCACCGCTATTACTTGCGGCCAACTCCCAACGCCCAGAAGGTAGAATCACATCAACACTTACAGGATCTTCTGAAAATACGGATTCGTTACCAAAGATGACATTCCGCTTTCCATCTTCTCCTTCCATGCCTTTGACCGCAATATTTAATCCCCATAAGCGACCATCTACCCCAGCATTAAGAAAGAGTTCCTGCCCATCAATTACCCCTGAAATCAAACCCCAAAGAACCTCTCGTTCTTCACCAATAAACACCGGCACACGGGCAATGAATGCACGACCACCCTGCACTAACTGGATAGGGTCAGTAAGAATAATCTGATTACTATCAATTGCTTTTTGAACGGTTGAAAGCTGAGTAGGAGAACTGCGGTAATTAAAACCGACTGCAGATTCATTACCTTTCATGGGATGGATATTGGTAATAATCAAATCGGGTGCTAAAGCGATATGGCTAATACTTAAGCCAGTTTTTAAAAACTCATCGACCAAACTAGAAAATTCAAAATGGGTGATATCTGGATTAATTGCTATTTCTGCTTTTAAGCTACGCAAAATCACAAGATGAGCATTAATCTCACCTTCTAAACGCGCGCCTAAGGTCAATAAATTTACAAATGCGGCGTGTTTTGCATCCTCACGAATACGATTAAATTCATGATTAATAAATAACATTGAGACGAACAGGACTATACCGAACACTAAAGCGGAAAAAGCGAGGGAACGACGGCTAAGCAGCGATAAGGTGTTCTGAAACATAAAGTCCGAGAATTACTCCATTTTCAAGTCTGCGCTCTAAACTCTGCACATAGACAATGGTCTACTCTGAACCGTTATACAGTTTTATTCACATAGATAAAAGATCAGGTTTCAAGAACCGTATGTTCACGCTCTTCTGCCGCGTATAGCAAACAATCACTTAACGCGATATCAGGCCGGTTAGTAATCATAAACAACTTTAATGGCTGAGCCGTTAATAACTGATTTCCTTTAACGGTAAAGTAACGCTCAAAAACATTTTGACCTGATGCATCATTCACGACTAAATAGTGATCAACGCTACGTCCTCCTAACCAACCGATTAAGGTTCCAGTATCGGCTAAGTCGAAGTTCAAATGTTCTAAAGAATCGGGCACCGTCAAGTCCGTTCCTAAAACATAGCTTCTTGAATAAGCCAAAGTGGTATTCTCTTTTAATTCTAGGCGTACAGGATGACGATAAATATCCATTATGTGTCCATGCTTTAGACTCATCACATCCTCATCATTCAGGTAACGCAATAAACCCTGCCAAGCGATCTCACCTGAAGATAGATCTTTTACACCACCACATTCAATAGTTACCACTGGGCAACGACGGGTACTTGTTTCCATCAAAGAGCCTAGCCTTAGATCGGTCACCACCAAACGTTGACTGAACAGAGAAACCAGTGCTTCGTGTGTGGCATTCTCAAACGTAACCACACCAAAATCAGGACTGTGCCCTGAAGTATTATGAATATCCAAGATACACTCTGGTTGATACTCAGAAATTTTCTCTAGAATATCTTCAGCCAATTGCCCTGGAGCATCATAAAACGGAGGTAAAAAGCATCGATTCATATCTCTCTGCCCAGGATAAACTCTATTTTTAAACATGGGCTCTAGCAGTGCCGCCGGTACAGAAGGGATAAAACAGATCAAATTATAAAGAGGCTGCACACCCAGTTTAAGCCAGCGATGTAAGGCACGTATACCTGAAGGCTCATTTCCATGCAGTAATGTAACTAAACCTCGTGTTACAGACCTATTCTGTCCATCAACATAGATAAAAATGGAATCATTGATCGACTGTAAAAAAGCTTCAGGTGTATTTTTTATCTGCTCTGCTGTTGGATTGACTAACGTTTTCATCACTGCTCCTTTTTCAACACCGTCTTCAGTTCTATTTCTCAGCTCCCTTTCTCCGCTCTTTTCTTAACTCTCTTTTTCAACAGCCTTAATAAAAGCCCCTTACATGATTATCAGGACATAGTATTCCACTTTGCTACGGGAATATTTTCAGCAGAATATCCCATGTAACGTTGCACCATCCCAGTGACTGCTTTTGCATTAGACATATTTTTTAATCTACGTTGGTATTCTTTGCGCTGCCAGATAGCCCCTGTAACCCCTGACACAATTCGCTCTTCTATTAATCCGAGGTAATGACTAATCTCAGGTTCATCAACATCTATCTGCTTTAAACCTTGTTGAGCAACACTGAGTAACTGCAACGCAATCTCTTTAGCCGGACGTTTCTGTAACCCACCATGGCCATCTAAATCCGGCCACATTAATTGCGCCTCAAGCCCTTTACGTGCGGCTTCATAGAAATCGTTTTTAAGCACTGAAAATGGAAAAGTAGGTATCAATTCTGTCATACTTCCGCTCAACCCCTGTGCTAAACCGATAAAGAAAGCAGCGTTTGCAGCCATATCACATGAAGTAGGTCCCGCAGGTAATGCGCGCAATTCAATCCTCAGATGCCCGCCGCTTTGAGGGTCATATACAGCTCTATTCCACGGCCAAACACTACCAGAATGCATTCTTAGCTCTTGAAGCTGTGCGACTCCACCATTAGCAACAACCGACAAACTATCCTCTTCGCCGCAAATAGGCAGGATCGGCTTATGCAGATGCGCCATCTCTGAAAACAACTCATAGGCGCCCTCTCGCACCCAACCATTACCAAAGCACACGCGTGAAGGTAAGCCTCGACTACACTCCTCATTAGAACGACCATCGATGGTTTGTCTGAACAGTGGGACGCGCGTTTCATGCCATAAAGGTTGCCCCAACATGAAAGCTGAATTAGACGCTAATGCCACCATCAAAGGGGTCACCATCTGAAAAGCATTAAAGGTATCAGCAAAGCAATCGGGGTTTACCCGATAATGAACCTGCATAGAACTATTAGCCCCCTCCAACGAAACATCATGAGAGCGCAATGACAAAGGCGAGTCACCCTCTATATGTATTTGAAACATTCTGCCCCTTAGCTTTTGTAACGCTTGGGTTAAGGCATAAAAACGCGAGCCATCAGTTATCGTTTTCAAACCAAAATCAGAACGCTTTAACGTGGGTAAAATCCCAATAGGAAGAGCACAGCCCTTTTCATTTTGTAGCTGCTGGTTAATCAATGAGATTGAAAACTCCATCTCATTTTCTAAATGGGTGAAAGGTGTACCTTTTGCTTCTTGCGGTGACAGATTGAATTCAAGATTAAAACGATTCAACTCTAAAGCGAGTTGTTGATGACCACTACGCTCTATGACTTCACGGTTAAGCAGCAAAGGGCGAGCCGAGCTATCAACCAAATAAAGTTCCAGCTCAGCACCTATAGAGGGAGAACCAAGACCAAAACCCGGCTGCGCCAGCATCAGCTTTAAGCCTTTCAGGTTCTCCAACAAGCGTTGCTGGAAACACTGATAGTCCTCAGCCTTAAATTTATGCGAAACAATCTCTTTTCCCATAAACCCCTTCACATTGAATTTGCCAGATATCCATTAGATTAGAGACTAATTAGAAAGCGCCTACCTAAAGGTTAGTCAGATTAATCAGAACTACCAATCGCTTATACTAGAATAGCGGTATCTAAACGATAGAAATTACGACTCGCCCCACTTTTAAGATAGAATCAGTGCTATTAAACCGTTTGAATAGCCATGAGTAAGGGATATACCATGAGTACCGGATTTAAAATGCCGACTGAAACCCATGTCTACTGAACATATCGCCTGTCACTGCTGTGATTTAATCGTCGAAGTACCGACCCTCAATCCGGGCCATAAAGCACATTGCCCGCAATGCGGCCATTTATTATCATCGCAAACATTCAACAGTATTAATAAAGCGGGGGCTTTCTCATTCAGCGCTCTGATCTTTCTACTACTATCCCTACCCTTTCCCTTTCTAGCATTCCACTCTCAAGGTAGGGAGCAACAAGTATCACTCATTGAAAGCGGCTATAATTTGTTGCTTTTAGATTTCCCGATACTGTCCGCACTGCTTAGCCTTTTTATACTGATCATCCCTGCATTACTCCTCTGCGCCTATCTGTTGCTATTAATCCCTTTACGCAAAAGAAAAGCTTACCCATGGAGTTATAAAATCGCACAAATACTCTTCTCTCTTCACCCTTGGGGAATGGCAGAAGTATTCTTAATTGGTGTATTAGTTAGCTTAGTAAAAATTGCAGGAATGGCAGAAATCGTTATCGGCATGTCTTTCTGGGCTTATGTCCTGTTCGCTCTCTGTTTAATAGCGACAATAACGTCTGTAGATAAGCTGCAGCTTTGGCATATGTTGGATCAGGTCTCAGGAATTCAGCGTAAAGTGCCACCTCATTCATTGGGCAGCGCAAAACAACAGCAACTTCAAAGCTGCCACTCTTGCGAACTACTTCACACGCAAGCTGAAGAAAACTGCACACGTTGCGGCTCCGTACTTCATCAAAGAATCCCTTTTAGCATCCAAAAAACTTGGGCATATTTGCTCACAAGTATCGTGCTCTATATACCCGCCAATCTTTACCCCATTATGCACACAACTTTTTTAGGTTCAGAAGAACCCAGCACCATACTCGGTGGCGTAGTCGTTCTGTGGCAGCATGGTTCCTATCCCATCGCCCTAATCGTATTTATTGCGAGTATCGTTATCCCTATTGCCAAAATGCTAGCCCTTTTATGGCTTCTGATCAGTACGCAGATGGGACAACAGCATCGGATAGAAGAGCGAATTTGGATGTACAGGATGACTGAACTTATCGGTCGCTGGTCAATGATTGATGTTTTTGTTGTCGCCGTTTTAGTCGCACTAGTACAATTAGGTGGCTTAGCCAATATTCAACCCGGTCTTGCGGCTACAGCCTTTGCGGGGGTGGTAATTATGACCATGCTTTCGGCACTCAGCTTTGATCCCCGATTAATTTGGGATAGCCTGAATAAAAACGAGCGAGAATCCCTTAAAAAAAGTGTTCTGGAATAATCAAAAGCGCCATATAGTTTTAAGCTTTAAAAACTAGCGACACATTGATCGTAAATTCATAAATAAGATAGCAACCGTTATGACACCCAATGAAAACTCAGCAGCACAACCGATGATCAAGGAAAAGCGCTCCATTTCCAGTATCTGGGTACTTCCGCTTATCGCCTTATGCATTGGTGGCTGGATGGTGTATCAAGATTGGGCTAACAGGGGCAAGCTTATTACTATCAGCTTTATTACAGCGGACGGTATTGAAGCAGGCAAAACCAAAATAAAGATTCGTAACGTAGAAGTCGGTAAAGTCGAGTCGGTACAGCTTAACTACTCGGAAAATAATGTCCTTGTGCAAGCGAGAATTGAGCCCGGTGCTGAAGAGCTTCTGTTAGAAAATGCTAAGTTCTGGGTTGTACGCCCTCGTGTAGGCGCGGCAGGTGTAAGTGGATTAGGCACCCTGCTTTCTGGTGCTTATATCGAAATGGCGCCAGGAGATAACGACAATAAAAGGCTTAGTAGTAGGCCGCTTGACGTTTATACCGGGCTAGAAGAACCTCCGGTCACCTCCGCCACAGAACCGGGACTGCGATTAGAGCTCGTCAGTGATAATGCTCATTCATTAAGCGTGGGCGTGACCGTACTGTATAAAGGCTTCCCTGTAGGGCGTATAGAACGCGTTCATTTCGACCCTCTGGCAAGACAAGCTGTGTACGGAGTCTTTATTAAATCGCCTTATGATCAACTTGTCAGTGCTGACAGCCGCTTTTGGAATATGAGTGGCATTAACCTTGATCTGTCTGCTAATGGCGTCAACGTACAAACAGGCACCTTCGATACTCTATTCAGCGGTGGGATTACCTTCGATATTCCCAGCGGAGGACGCCAAGGCGAAGCCGCTAAAGACGGTGACCGCTTTAGGCTGTATGCAGACTTTAATAGCGTCAAAGAAAGACCTTACTCATATTACAATGAATACCTGCTTCTCTTTGATCAGTCTGTACGTGGCTTAGTCGCCGGCGCGCCTGTCGAGTTTCGCGGTGTACGCATCGGTACGGTTGAGCATATCTCATTTCAAATCGCTAATTTAACACACGCCGAAGACCCAAGGGTTCCGGTGATTATCCGCTTAGAGCCCGGAAGGCTAGGCTATAACGATGAGGAGAGCATACTCAAAGACGCTCATCAGAAACTCAATGACTGGGTTAATCGAGGTATGCGCGCCAGCTTAAAATCAGGCAACCTGATTACCGGAAGTCTATTTGTAGACTTCGATCTCTATCCGGATGCACAACAGCAGCCCTTAACGCAGCAAGAAGGCTATTCGATCATCCCAACGGTCTCTGGGGGCTTTGTTCAGCTAGAAAACAAGTTGATTAGTGTACTGAGTAAAATCGAATCGCTACAAATAGAGCCTGTGATTGGACGCGTCGACGATACGCTTAAATCCAGCGAAGCCGCTATTAATCAATTAAATACGACCCTTAAACAGATTGAAAAACTGGCGAAAAGCAAAGAAACACAAGCGCTGCCGGAAGAACTTATCGCAACCCTACGCGAAGTTAGACTCGCCACACAAGGGATATCACCGGACAGTCAATTTTATATAGCGCTAACTGACACACTACAGACGCTTCAACAAACATTAAAACAGCTTCAGCCTGTATTAAAAACACTCGATAATAAGTCTAACGCGCTGATATTTGATGCTAAAAAAGGGCCTGACCTGATACCCGGAGAGCCAAATGAAAACTAAATTAATCGCTTATATCAGCTTATTGATAAGCGCCCTACTGCTCTCTGGTTGTAGCCAAACAATACAACCCGATACGGGTCAGTTTTATCTTTTAAGCAGTGATAGCCAAGCAAATAACAAAACGAACTCCGCACATGTTATTGGCTTACGCCCTGTGACTGTCGCGTCCTATATCGATAATCCGGGGATCGCACTGCAAACCAGCGATAACCGTATCCGCATCGCCAATCACCACCTCTGGGCTGAAGAACCAAACTTAGCAATCACACGTGTACTTCATGGCGAGTTAAATAATTTACTATCAAATAGCCGTGTAGATAACGGGCAGCTAGGCCGCAATGAAGATTGGCAATATATTCTAACAACCCATGTTGACCAGTTTCATGGAACCGAAAAAGGGCTAGCCGTCTTTAGCGGTTATTGGCGTTTTGAAAGCAGTAATAATCAAGGAAACAAAGTTCTTATCAATACTCGTTTCAATCTCTCCTCCCCGATCGAAAAACCGGGTTATACCGCGCTTGTGGCAGAACTTAGACAACTACTATCTCAACTATCAGAACAACAAGCCGAACAGATCGCTCGGGAACTAAACGAATAATTACTTATCTAACCCAGCATTGGATGAATTGAAACGGCTAAAAAGCAGTCATGACGATAAAGAGGTAGCTATATAGCCGCTACGTTAATAAGGCCATAAGAGAACAATCATTCATTTATATAGATAAAGGTCATACTTAATAACCTTAAAATGGTCTATAATTGTTCACATCTGTTGTTTTGAAATTAGATTTTGGTTGAAAGAATGGAAAATAACATCGCATCTTTAGGTAATAATACCGCTTTAGCTCCTCAACGGAGCAATGGCACAGAAGCATCCGCACAGCCTCGTGGCGCAGTGGGAGAACTTCTGGCACCTACAGCACAGAGCGGAGTTAGCAACAATGTAGATATTCCATCCACCAGCCGAATCCCTGAGGTTGATAACCAGACTGAAAACCGTACCAATCGAGTGAATCAAGCTGAAGTACCTGCGGATCCAGCGGTACAACAGCGACAGATAGAATCATTTCTCGCTCAACAAACGGGCGAAGATGCAGAAAGCTTTCAAGGGATCGATATTGAAACGGCCCTAGATTTACAAGAAAGCTTCCGTGATCGTCCTGCACAAAATGAACAAGCATCATCTCAAGCGTCGTCACAAGCTTCACCACAAAACACGGAACAGCCTGTCGATGCTAATGATCAACAGAACCAAGAGCTGATCCAACGCTTACAAACTCGCTTGGCCGATCAAATACCGAATGATCCAGGTACAGAGTTCCCTCAGTTGATCGAAACCATCGCATAAACCCCAAAAGCCCCCCCTACGTTTACGGGTCACCCTTAAAACAGTGACCCGATCAGAAAAAAATCCTTTTAAAAACAACCGATTTCGATCTGTTCTAGAGAAATGAACTTTCTTATACCTTTGTGTTCAAATGATCGTTCAAAAACCTAATATCAACCTTAGCCGACGCAGTTCAGGAAGCTTAAGATGAAAATGGATCAGGCGCCTCGCTACCACTCCCTTAGATTCCAGATAACCGCTGTTATTACACTCCTTATCAGTGTGCTAATTATCAATACCATTTTTTCTTTCTACAGTGAAAACCAACGTCGCCAAGACTACATCGCGATACAAAGTTCAGGCACAACACAGCAACTCTTCAGCTCCCTAATTACCCGTAGTAAACAGTATGCAGAAGCAGCCCCGCGTGATTGGGAAACATACAACCGCGATTTAGGCATGTACGGCGAAGACCTTAATAATATTATTATTGAGCTCGATAAAGCCGTTCATACCTTAGAAGCGATGCCTACCGTACAAGCACAGTGGTCTATGTATTCCGATGAGATCACTCAGGTCAGAGGCGATATAAAAGAGCCCCGGCTGGAAGCCGTAGCGAATTGGGTCGTAACCAATAACAAATCACTCAATGAGCTGTCGTTACTGATAAACAATCGCATAGAAAATATTCTAGACCAGCAATTAAAGCAACAAAGAAACATCAACATCGGCCTTTTAGCACTCTCTTTGCTCGTTGGTTTATCCACACTTATTGCCATTAACAAACTATTTAGCCGACCTGTGCACAACATCCTATCTCGTTTGCAAAACCTTACAAAAGGCGAAACCACAGCAGAAGATCAAGTCATCAGTCGTAATGAGATGGGCACCATTTACTCAGCGATTGATGACCTTGCCCTTAATCTAAACACCACATTCAACCTGACACGTAGTGTTAACCAAGCCACCACAATCGATAATGCTCTGTACTTTGTATATGAAGAGTACAAACAACGGCTACCCATTGATGCCTTATGCTTATTTCGTGATAGCAATGACGCACAGTCCCTCACGCTCGACCGCATTCACACAGATACATCACTCGCATTGCAAGAAAACAGCCAGTACAGCAAACATAACTGCGAACTTTGCACGATAGAAGACAAACCAGAACCTATACTCTGGCAAGAAACCAGCGACTGGACAGACAAGCACTCCGATCTGGTTCAGAAGCTGCAACAAGCGGGCATTCAATCCGCCCTATTCTTCCCTTTTAATAATCAAAGCGGCTCTGTACTGCTCTTTGCCAGCAAACAACCCTCTGCGTTTAACGACAAACATTTACAAATGCTAACCAACGCCGGTGGTCAGCTACAGCACGCTTTTGAAAAAACAGAACTCGTTGAAAGCTTAGTTATATCCGCCGTCAGCGGACTATCAAAGCTGGCAGAAAGCCGCGATCCAGAAACCGGGGACCATCTAGACCGGATGTCACAATACTCCATGATATTGGCAGAAGAACTCGGTCAAAACAGCATCTACCAAGACCAGATAGACAACCGCTATATTCGCGATATCCTTCGTTTCTCCCCAATGCATGACATCGGAAAAGTCGGTATCGAAGACAGTATCCTACTTAAACCGGGTCGACTCACACCTGAAGAACGCCACGATATGGAGTTCCACCCTGCCATCGGCGGTGAGGTACTTAAACGCTGCGAAGAGCAACTCAATGCCAGTGGTCACAGCATGTTCACCACCGGAATAGAGATCGCAGAAGGCCACCATGAGAAATGGGATGGCAGCGGCTACCCTCACGGCTGGAAAGGTGATGAAATTCCCCTATCCGCACGCATAGTCGCCGTAGCCGATGTATTTGACGCCCTAACCTCCAAGCGCCCCTATAAAGATGCTTGGCCTGTAGAGAAAGCACTCAAGCTTTTTGAAGAGGAATCAGGCAAACATTTTGATCCAGAGATCGTGAGTGCTTTTCATCGGGCACTGCCACGGATTTTAGAAATATATGAGAGGTTGAAGCACGTATAAAGGGTGACGTTCTACTAGCTTTGTAGAAGCTCAGCCCTTTATGCCCGAATGGGTGCCTGAGCGAATGACCATCAGGTCGCTGAAGACTTCCAGAACCGCGTAGTAGCAAGCAATACCAACTGCACCAAAGAGGTAGTTTGTGCCACTTTCGAGTATGGGTGCTAATTATCAACTTGTATCCATTCTCGTAGAAAGCTATAAATGCTATTAAATCAGTTAGTTGGATATACAACATACACAGCGGCCTTCAGGTTAAGCTTTTTGCCGCAAGGAAAAATACAGATATGTCAGCACTCACAAAATCAGTTTCTTTATTATCGTTATTGTTCCTTATGACCGGCTGCATGCTAAATCAAGGTGACAATACTTACAGCCATGAGCACTCACATAAGCATGCTTATGACTACGGACACACCCATGAGCACACTCATAGTGGTAGTTCACATCACGGAATCGTGGTTCCGCTTTTTTCTGATCAACAGCATGTGGGCTATGCAGAAATAAAGCTACATGATGACAAGGGTGACCTTGAACTGTGGCTGACAAAGAATAAAACCAAAGGCACCCCAATTGATCTACCCCTCGACTCAAAGATAACGGTTTCTTTTCAGAAATTAGATACGCAAAAAGTGGCGCTTCGCATTCGTAATTTAGAGAAGAATGAAGATGAAGACGGCAAAGGTAACATCCGTGATAACAAGACGAATTACTTCATCTTCCCGGGTGATACAGGCGCCGATGCAACATTCCTTATAGGGAAAGGCTTCTCAACTGAGACTGTCATCTCTTTTGAAGTGGATGGTGTTAGATACACGACGAATACGTTTACATTGCAACCGCATACGCATTGAGTGTAAGAGGAATTGACCTCTTCTTTTTTGATGGGTTTCTTCCTCTGAAGGGACGCTGCCGTCTGCATATTCCGCGTTTCGCTTCGCTCAATACCTGTTGGAGCTCAGCCTCTGAGCGAATGATCAGCGACTCGCTGAAGATCCCCAGAACCTCGCACGTGGGTTTCTTCCTACCAAATATTCTTTTTCAGTTATGGGCTTTCGCCCTTTAAGGGGAAACAACAGCTCTTCCCCTTAAAAATACACTCTCTTAAAGACAGCCGCCTATTCCTTGTTTCGCTTCGCTCAATTCCCTGTGTTTCTCCCGCGCTAAGGCATGGATATAAACTCGCCTTTAATACCTCAAGAAGGCTCAAACAAATATCCATTTAACCCTTAGCGCACTGCGATACTCGGCTGCGTCAAAGGGGGATAGATTGTGCCAATTTCAGGCCTAGATACTAATAGGCAGCTTGTTTCGAGGCTTCTAGTAAGCTACAAAGGTAATTAAATTAGACAGATGGATGTCTGGCATGGGTAGATATACGGACCCCCGTATATCAATTGATATACAGCATGCGCGGTTTGTCACGGAAGGCAGTTACATATTTCTATAATTTTTCCTTCCTTTTCAACCTATTACATCTGCTTTAAATCAATATCAGTGTGGGTAGATACACGGCCCCCCGTATATACAATTATTATGCGTAAACTCAGAGAATAAAAATGGAAGAACAAAGATCGATTGATATCGCAATTGATGATCTCAAAGATCAAATAAAAAATCATCGAGACGCCGCACGGAAGATATTATTTTATGTGATGTATATAGTTTCTTTATTGCTAGTTTTTGGGGCAGCTATTTTTGTATACCAAGATTATAGAACTACAGAATTTTCAGGCTCTATCGGTGGTATAGGTGGAGGAGTTTATATATCGTCATCTGCTGATACTAAAGGCAAACAAAGCGCACCTGCAGCGACTACAGATCCCAATATGTTGTCACCTGCTGATGTTAATAGAAATCAAAGCGCTAGCACACCTGCACCAACTACAGATACCAGCATGTCATCTGCTAGCGGTGGGAGTTTTGGTGTCAGTAGTGGCTTTTATGCACCAAACACCACCGTGCTTTATGTGTTTGTTGTTTTATTCGTTGTAGTGTTTGGTGTCATGATGGCTATTTACAGATTTCATCTAAATGAAATAAGTAGATCTGAGCAGCTGAAAGTAGGCTTCATGAGAATCAGAATCGCTGCAAATAATCATGATAAAGAAGGTTTCTTATCTGAGGTGAGAGGCGCACTAACCAATGACGCATTTACGTATCAGACGGGAAAAGAGAAAAAAGTAGAAAGCCCTTTACCAGGGCACCCTAGCTCAGATATAAGCGCGCTTCTTGTTAATAAACTAATTGATAGTATTGACTTAAAAATTAAGGATAAAAATTAAAATGCATAACAAGACAATGCAGCCGGAAAAATCACTCGCTGCGCTCTCGATTTTCCGCTGATTGTGGCGTTAGGCTTATGTTGTCACTTACCATATGGAAGTATTAATGGACAATTCTGGTATAAATCTAAGTATGGATATGTCTGCATTAGCCATTGGGAATGGTGCAGTCAAGTCAATTTCTAAAGGTGATAGCAGTGATTACAGTACTGAAATAGGAATAATTTTACCTGATTTGTACAGTGATTTACCTATTGGTTCTCATCAAATCGATCATAATGGTAAAACTGTTACTGTCATCATCAAAGAGGTTACCTCTAAAGCAACGGACCCTGTATTTAGTGCAGCTGCGAACTTAAGTATTGGTGCTAGCGGTAGTGGTTTTGATACGATCCCGTTTGAGGCATTTACAGTTAATAAAGGCAAGTACCCTGCAACACTAGCTACAATAAAATTTGATGAAAGAATCGCAGATTGGATTGATGACTCAGAACCATCAGGCAAAAAGCGCATTGATTATGAACGTCTTCAAATAACTGGCTCACCTAATAACGAAGAAAAAATTGAAGCTATATTAGTTTTAAATAAACTGTTTTCTACGTTGGCGCCTAAAAACTTCAAAAACCTTACTTATGACGACATAACTGTATTTACGGAAGTTTATAAAGGACGTTATAACAATATACTTTTCCATCAAGTGCACGCTTTGTCGGGTATAGATGCATATAAAACTGCCATTTATGATTATGTGCTGCCTGAGAGTGAACGAAGTGAAATTCCAGAGGCAATAAATAATTTTTATCACTCATATTTAGATCGAGCAATTGAAACTGAAGATGACCTAAAAGAGGTAGTTCAAAATGCTATTACTTCAGTATTAAAATTTAATATTGAAAAAAGAAGGTGGATTGAGCCATTTTGGGATGGTGAGAAGAAAATATCGCATTCAGGAAATAACATCATTGTGCCAAGAACACCCAAGGGAGAAGTCAAAATACAGCCGACATTACATGTAATTCTTGATATGGCATTAACTCCACTAGGTATACAAGTTATACGTGAGAGTGATGAAGGAATTGGATCCTTAGATTTTAGGTTCTTATTTACAAACTCCAAAAGGATGCCATTAACTGTTGGGATTGAATTCAAAGTAGCGCATCACCAACAAGTTAAAAAAGGACTGACTAAGCAACTACCAGCTTATCTGGATTCAATTAGGTCAAAGTCAGGTCTATTTGTAATTATGTGGTTTAAAGATGGAAAGTTTTTCAAAAAGCCAAGTTCTAGGGAATGTGGTGATATGGAGTCGTGGTTACAAAAAGAAGCAGAGCTGATTTCAGCCGAAAAAAACATGAATATCTCTAGTATAATCTTAGATGCATCAATTCAAGTGAGTGCCTCTAATCTATAAGCTTAACGAGGCGTTATGTTTCTTAACAGAGTTATCATATAAATATGTCGTTCAAAGAAAAATTTGAAAACCATCCTGTTGTATTTGGTTTGAGCTTGGTAATAGCAGGATTTGTTGCAGGTTATGGAGCTCACGATGCGATAAGCAATAGTAAAACTAAACCAGCGCCCGTTCTTGCCCAACCCAAAGTTAACTGCACTATTGAAGGTACTGGCGACCTCTCTGCATCGCACCACCAACGCTTGTCTGTGCTGCAGCGTGAACTTGTGCGCTTAGAAGGTAAAGCTAGTGATGACAGCATCATTTCTAGCTATCAAAACGACTACAAGGAATCTGCCGGAAGGGTTCGTAATGACATTGCAATGGAGCGTCAGGCTTTAAAAGAAGCGCTACAGGTTTTGTCTGCCAAATGTAGTTAAAACATAACAAGTGTGGCCACATACGTCAGCGAAGCTGGCTAGGACAACCGCTGCGCGGTCGCCTGTGCCAAAACGTTAGCTTTATCCTGCGCTCAACTATATCGTTCAAAAGATTTTAAAAGGGAAATTAAATGTCAGATGAAAATATAAATAGTGTCATTTCCGTTATCCCTGTAAAAAACTTCCAAGAGTCACTTACTTGGTACAAACGACTTGTTGGGCGTGATCCAGATGTTGTCCCTATGGAAGGCATTGGAAATTTTCGGGGCCAGGTCTTGCATTGTGCATATATCGCCTAAAACTCAAACGCCAGCTGCTCCTCGCTCAGGGGCTGAGCTCCTACTGGAACCCCTAGCCTTATAGCGTCGGACTTAAACCTACGTTATCAATATGATTAGCGGCTGTTTTTCTAATTTCAACCAGCATTCTAAACAATGCCTATTAACACTTAAGTGCAGATGGCTTAGACTCTGCATACCTAAGGCAGCGAAGCCAATAGCGTTATCCACCCCGTCTGTCACCAGACCGCTTGAGAATTAAAGGAATAATTCAGATGTCACGTCCAAAGAGCTCCTGTTTAGACTGCGATTTTTTCATCAGCGTCAATGGCATCAGCCACGATACCACGCAGTCATTTCAATTCTACGATCACAGTGATCAAGTACAACAAGAATACATTGAAGCCAAACAGAAGCTACTTGAACAATCGGGTTATAGTATTTTTAGCTGGAACTGGACACCTGAAACAGAAAAACGCAACGTTTGGCTCAGTATTGAGTGTGAAGAAGGCGGGCCGATCAAACTGCCCCTATTTACCGCAGTCGATGAACAGAAATACCAAGAGAAAGAGAATAATTACGAACAGAATTATCATCTGCAGGCGGTCGTTCCTCTAACCATTCTCCCTAGCGTTCAACCGGCACAATACCCAGAACAACATATGGCACCCACCCGCAATGGCTACCTTTATATTTTTAAAGACAATCAGCTATGGCGTGAAGTTGAGATCATAAACAAAGAAAACATTGGCCCTGAGTTTCGTGACACCCACCTTTACCAGCACCGTGAAGGCTTTGAAAAGCCATTTAAGAAAGGCCCGCGTAAAGCCCTAGGTAAACCACTTAAAGATATCTGGCTACCAACCAAAGCCAACAGTGGTTCTCAACGTTTGTACGTCGCCTATTCAGAGGTTCAGTGGAGCGCCGCGTACCTAAACTTTCTCGAGCACCCTGAAAACAGGAACCTCCTCAAACAGCGTACCAGCGTGATTACTCACCAGAGCATTAATACGCTGGGAGATAAGCTAAACACCACCCTGAAGACAATGCGCCTACGTGAACCGGAGATAGAAGAAAAACTGGCCGATCCCAGCCTCTATAACCGCGATCTCAATGGCAACTACCTATACAATCTGTACGACGGTGTAAGTTACGAGGTCAACTCACTGCGCAAAGACAGCAGCAATCTCCTGTCGACACTGGAAAATGGCACTCACCAGCGATTAGAATACGGGGCCCGCGCTGCCCAATATACCAAACAATTAAATGCTGATAGTCAGGAAGACAGTCTCTGGCAAGCCCGTAGCTCTATCGACTACCTAGCCGATGCCAGAGCCCGCCAGCTCAAACTCATCGCGTTACCCGACCCAATATTCGAACTCCGTCATCACACCAGTATGGCCATGCAGGTCAGTTCATGCCTGTTCCATATTATGGAAGACGCCGGCCAGCAAAAATACTTCCAGAGCGCCGAACTGGTACAACGCTTTGTCGTGCCAGATAAACTGCCCAACGGCGAGGAAAACCCTAATCACAAGCATTTGGACAGCTTTAACTTCAGCCCTATCGGAGTATTTCAGCGCACGCTACGTACAATAGAACGTCAACGCTGCCACCAGGATATGGCGCAATTCCAAAAAAACCTTGGTAAAACGATTGATAAGTCAGCTACCGCTGCGGCAGTACGAGATTTCACCAGTTTGGAACGCGGTGCCCCAGGTGCCTACCGCCTAGTCGGTAATGCCTTCCAGGCCCTGAGCCTTAATCTTGCCGCTATCGATCCGCTGCAAGACAAGCAACAACTGAAAGAAAACCAACAGCCGCAAGACTGGCCCGGCCAAGCAACCATCGCCAACTTCTACACCCAGGGCGCTAGCCACCCACTGCATGCTCTGCTCTACCCACCTGCAGATCAGGTCCCGCTAGACACCGCCTACACCTCGCCCGCGCCAGTGAACGACGGCAGTGGCCAAGCAACCACAGACAATATTGCACGCTGGGCCGGCGACACCCTGATTAAAGACGATCAAATAGAAAACCTTGATCAGGCACTCCTGCTGGCCGAAAACAGCGAAGACGGCTTTGGCGGCAGCCGCCGTCTCCTCAATACCGCCGATGGTGTCCTCAGTGGTTTCTTTACTGCCATGCTGGCGCTTCAGAACAAAGCTGATGCCCGCATCAGCCTTAGCCAACGGGTCGAAACTGTCGAATTCAATGCTGCCTATCTCGACAATCTCCGTCTGAGTAAGCTAATTGCACCAGACAGTCTAGGGCAGGCCACCTATATTCCCACCTCCGGTGAATCGATTGCGGGTGCCTATGTTGTCGGAGTACACAGTAAAAAAGCGGGGCTAAGTTTTGGCCTAACCGAGGCCCAGCGCAAGCAAACATCCGGTAAACGTTACGGCGTACTTAGGGATAGCAACGATAAACTGCTCGCCTCCACCAATCAACGTAGCCTTAAAGGCACTAAGCTACAAGGCGCAGCCGTCAGCAGCAAAGTCGATCTGCGAGCACTAGTGATACCGGATGATAACCCCATCACCCAAATGAAGGTCGAACAATTAGCTAAACAAGCCGATCTGGCGGATAAACTCGAACCCCAGAGCAAGGCAGGCGGAGCTGCCGGGCAATTCTATGCGAAGGGGCTTCCCTACTTTATTGTAGCGCTGGAGATCGTTAATTTGCAGCGGACAGTAGCTGCGTTTGAAGGAAAGAGTGCCTCTTATGCAACGGTTTCAGGCATTAGCGCTTCTTGGGATCTCGGGGTTGCCATAGTCAATGCATCCAATTTTCTGACAAGAGAAACAGGCCGTTTAGCCACTTATTCAACCAAGACAGTTATCAAGTTACCCCCAAGTGCTATCAGATTCCTTTCCGCGCCGTCTTTAGGCTTACATCTTGAAAAGAACCTAAGTCGCCTCAAAGCCGCCGGCCTAGTCGGTGGCGCTTTAACCACAGCCGTTGCCGTTTGGGATACCTGTCTGTTAATTTCCGCTCAGGATAATGATGCTGCCGCGGCCATGGCGATGGTCGCACTCGGCACCGGCCTGTCCACCTTCGGCAGCCTCTATACCGCCACCTTCCTGATGAGTCCCCTCGGCTGGATCGGACTGACCATTGCCCTGGTAGGCTTTGGTCTCTATATGCTGTTTAAAGACAGCCCAATGGAAACCTGGCTTAAAAACGGCCCCTTTGGCGCACGTCCTGACCATACCGGTGACTATAAATATCTACAACAACCGAACAAGGCTTGGCAGCATTTTATCAACCTGATTATGAACCTACGGATTAAAACCTATGCTATAGATCAGATCGAGCTTTCCGACGAGCTACGTAGAGAATTGGCAGGCAAGGGCATTACCCACGGCGTCTGGCTCACCAGTAACCTGTTTGGTTTGAGTAAGCCCGAGCACCAAACTCTGCGCTTCCATGCACGGCAGGCCGTTTTAACAAGTACAGAAAAAATCACCAAAATGAACCTTCGTCGCGATCCACCAACGAAGAGTGTCGATCAGGTAGACACTTTTGACGCCCCTTTGCTCTATCAGCATAAGCAAGATAACGGCTACATATTCTTCTATCGATTCGACAAAACTGTGCCTAGAAACGACGGTAAATATAGGCCCGGCACAACCTATTTGTACAAATATCAAGCCCATTTCCATACCCGGGCCCAACTACAAATCGGTGACCATACCTTCCCAACCCCTCCGTTAAGTAAAGAGGAAGACGCCGGCAGCCCCAGCAGGACTCCGACCTTTAGAGAAGGAGAATACTGGTGGGCCAATGAATTTGGCTGGGAACAGTAACAGGACTCATGATGAATAAGATTGAAACACCACAAGATCGATATCAAGACAGCGTCTGGAATAGTCAGTACTTCAGTAACCAGAAATCCCGCCCTGAACAGGGAGTCCTAACAAAGCTTCTACAGGGAGGTGATCCCCTACCCTGGAGTCGGGCCAACGAAACGGTTCCCGTCAGTATAATTGAGGAACCCACGCCAGCCGAGATCAAGCAGCGCCTTAAAGAGAATAAAGATGAAACCCACTGGGATGAGAACCAGTACAGTGCAGGGTCATTAAATAAATGGGGACTGGTCTACTTTTATCTTTCTGCAATTTCTAAAGTGGTTTGTACTATGGTGAGCCCTTTTTTTGCAGTATATATTACTGTGTTCCCTTTCCTTTATGAATCAGTAACACTTTCAGAATTAATTGACATAGTATTAGTATATATCCTCTTCATCCTTTTACCTTCCGCCCTAATCTGGGGCTACTTTGAAGCCTCAGGTCGCGGGTATTTACCCATGCCCTGGTTTATGAAAGCGGTCAAACATTTTACATTCAGCCGTAGCACCGGCAGGGTAATCCGCTACAAAAACAACAAGGAGCTATACAGCCACCCTTTCTCAGAGTTCGACTGCTATCTGGTCAGTAGCCCCAGTCATCAAGGGATACTGAGTTATCAACTGCATCTTGTTCACCGTTATCATCGCTACTCCGACAGTATCCCGCTGCATACCTTCAGTAGCAGCCAACAACCGGACGAGTTCGAACGGATCTGGAACCTGATCCAACGCTATATGGACACCAGCCAGCCGATGCCTGATGTACCAGAACTGGAACCGGCCAGAGAAAAAGACCCTACGACTGCCGCTTGGGATGCTAAAAACAATCGCAAACCTGATTACTGGTTCTCCATGGATGATGACGAGTTTGAAGAGGCGCTACTTGAACTCCAAGCCGAGCAACGCTTTATGCCAAACCAAGGCCCAGAGATTGATCTATTTAATGGCGGCACTAAAGCCTAATGGCACTAACGGACTGAAATGACAGAAATGACAGAAATGACAAATTTAAAATTAATGAGGACGCACCCCACTTACCCTTTCATATGATCCTCATGAAGATGAGGCCGTATTCTAAATCACTAGTGCTTTGTTTATACATCGATAAAGCCACTTAAATCAGACGACTGCCACGCAGCCGCCGTTTAGTTCAAACGTTAGGTGTCTATGAACTTAACCTGCGGAAGCAAAATCGCAATTACATTAGGGGCTATTTCTTTGGCCCTATTTGTATTCATACTTTACTTCAGGGCTTGCATCTACGCAGATATGTATATCGCTCCTGAAGACCCATACGGGATTTCAGACATAATAGAGTTCATTTTGGGTTGTTTATTGTTGGCGCTATTTGCAATTTCAGCGGCCTTTTCCGTTTTTATATTTTTCAAAGGGTTACCACAAAGTCGAAAAACTGCGCTAATTTTGATTGTCTTTTCAGCAAGTTTACTTTTGTTATATTCACCATTACATTCTGTGGCAGCGCGGTGGTAACAGTATGGAAGCACCTGAATTCGACATTGAAGATAGATCAAAAAATTGGGATGCGATGCAAATGCTGTATATGGATACTGACCCTAAATGTGAGTTGGACTATATAGCTAGCGTTTGCGTCGCATCTAAATACACTAACCAAGAGCTTAGGGATATTCTGTTTTTCGAAGTTCTTCCATCTGTTCGCTTTAATTTATTGATGCTCCCAGCGCCAGAATGGAGTGGTTTTGAGAGAGAATGGCTAATAAAAAGAGTTTTAGATAAGCATCGGTTTGGTCGTAGAAAGCCAATACTCTTCCGCAGCTATACATCAACTTGGTGGAAAAAATTAGAAGATAAAATCGAGCATGTGCGAAAATACAGCTAACAAGCAAAAAAATAATGGGGACGCATTTAATAATGGAGACGTACCCCATTTAACCTACAAACGGCAACAAACCTACCTTGCCGTTGCTGACAACCAAATCAATGCCGTTTTCTCCTCACTTTATGATAGGTTCTTCAAGAATAGGTCCTTCAATAATAGGATCGCACATTAAGGACCTCATCTTTTAACGTTGAAGCTCGGGTTGGAATACTAAGTTCTGATGCAATTATTTCGGCTCTATTTTTTGCATTGGCGACTGAGATACGGTGTCTTTCGTCACCAAACTCTTGGTATTCAGAGGCAATCTCATACACTGTGTCCGCCCCTAAATATTTACTCAACGTCTGCAAGTGCGGTGTCAGGTGACTGGAATCTTCTCTTATTCCCCCTTTTTCAAAACCGAACTCTCCGCTGGAAGTCACTATGATCAACGTCTTACCTGAGAGTAGAGGCTTTAACGGGAAGTCCCCTCGTGATAGATCGAAATCAAACGTTTTGTTTATACGTACAATTTGATCGAACCACGCTTTTAGCTGAGCCGGCATACCGTAGTTATACATGGGTGAAGAGATCAAAATAACATCTGCTGCTGACACTTCAGCGATCAGTTTATCTGATAGTGACAGTCTCTCTTTCTGTGCCGGGGTCCTTTTTTCATCCGGAGTGAACACCGCGTCAATCCAATCTTGTGTAATGAAATCAGGTGGATTCATTCCAACATCACGATAGATATACTCATCTGCAGGCTGATTCCGTTTCCATGTATCAATAAATCGTAGAGCGATAGTTTTCGATATAGAATCGTGATCTGGGTTTGGGTTGTTCGCAGCTCTAACGCTGGAATCGATATGTAATAAGCTGCTCATGTTAATTGCCTTACTTGATTAAAACAGTTGATTAAAAATAGCTGATTAAAAACAGTTGATTAATAACAGACTCTATTTTGTGAGCCTACGTAAAATGAAACAAACGAATAAACGACACCTCTAGATGAGTTTAAATCATCTATACTATCGATTAATGAGTTAATAACTTGGAGATTAAGATTGCAGGTATCGTTACAGGCGTTGAAAGCTTTTGAATCAGCAGCCCGACAGGGAAGCTTTAAGCTGGCTGCCGAAGAGCTTTCGCTGACGCCAACAGCTATTTCACACCACGTTAGTAATCTGGAAAGCCGGTTAAATGTAAATTTGTTTCATCGACATGGAAGGCGGATATCACTTACCGGAACAGGTAAAAGACTAGCTGAAGCAACCTCAGACGGATTTCGCAAAATTGACAGTGCTTTGGAAGAGGTAATGAAGGCTGGCAGCGCAGTCAGGGTGACGACGACATCATCATTAGCAGCTATGGTACTGATCCCTGCCCAACATGAGTTTGAACAAGCTAACCCTGATTTTTCTATGGAAGTATCGACTGGTGAATCGGTTGATAGCCAATCACATATTATTCCAATTCGGTTCGGTGATGCCTCAGTCGCTGAGGATTCAGATATCATTAGCTATGAGTCATTCAATGTATTTGGCGCTTATGGAATGAAGCCTCCCTCTTGGTCAAATGATTCCATTACCCTTTTTACAACCGAGTGGAAAAACAGATTGTTACCGGACCCGCCACTCGCCGCTTGGTTGGAAAAAAATGGACTAGATGGGTCTAATATTAAACTCAAAAAGCTTGATCAAGAGTTTTTAGGGATCCAGCAGGCGATGGCACAAAATGGGCTTGTGTTCTGCTCTACGACACTCACAAAAAGGTTGTTAGAAGCTAACCTTCTACAACAATTTGAAACTGAGCCGGTCAAATCAGACCTTTGCTATTACGTTCCCAATAAGGACAGTTACGAAACTAGAAGTGCAGCCAGATTTCTAAATTGGATCGAAGATATTTTTAAACAATAATTCTTACAGACACTTCTAGCTAGCAGCGTATTCCCAAGGCAAAATACCTGAATAAAATTAATGGGGATGAAAACTAATGGGAACGTACCCATTTAACCTGCATTTTCACTGGAGATTTAGAAAGTAGCCCTAAATTCCGAATAGTTAAAGAAACAGAAATCTAATTACAATAATTAAGTAAATCATAACAAGTTTTTGAATAACCGCCCTTCGGGCTAGACCGCTAATTTCTCTGATTCGCAGCAACGCGGCCCATTACAAAAACGTTAGCCAATCATTCAATAGGAATCATATCTTTTAGATGGAAATTCTAATTCGTTTTATGCAGAAAAATTCAACGGGAAAGGTTGTTCTTACTTTGTTTGTGCTAACTATGGCCGTGTATTTCACAATGTTGTCATACTCAATTCCAGCAGTTACGGCATATGCTCCAGAACAACCAATATTTGACTTATCTCCTGCGGGTTACTCCTTTAATTATGCTTATGAATTACTCGATACATTGGGAGCTGAAGGGCGAGAACTGTATTTATCTACTCAGTTACCATTAGACTTCATATACCCGGGTTTATTTTCTATTACTTATTCACTACTGCTAGTTTGGCTTTTTGGTAAAACATTCAATGTAAGTTCGAAGGTTTTCTTTTTTGCACTGGTACCATTTTTAGCTGGGATTTTTGATTATGCTGAAAATGTATTCATCATAAAAATGATCAGCTCATTTCCTGATTTACAAGTAACTACAGTTAATACAGCAAGTACATTTACTCTTCTTAAAAGCAGCTTTACTATGCTTTTCTTTGTATTGTTAATTGTAGGTTTTACGCTGTTACTTAAACAAAAATTATTAGATGTACGTAAGCGAAATGGTTAACAAGTTGACGCAGCGGAGCATCAGCAAGGCGTTAATCTATTTTCAATACTCTCAACCCCGGAGGCTGTGTGGCTAAAAAGTTTTATGTAGTTTGGGCAGGACGTGAAACGGGTATTTTCACTACGTGGCCAAAGTGTAAATCATTGGTTGATGGTTTTGCTGGCGCTCGATATAAATCCTTTCCGACACTGGAAGAAGCTGAAGCTGCTTTTGGTGGTAAGTCGAGCAGCACGTCTACTGCTTCAGCTAAAACGGGTGCGAAAAGCACTCCAAAAGCAAAGCCTAAGCCTCTTTCCCAAGCGCAAATAGACGCTATGGATTATGACGTTAAAATCTTTACCGATGGTGCCTGTGACCCAAATCCAGGTGAAGCGGGTACAGGTTTGGCCGTGTATGAAAGTAATGAGTTAACTGAGCTTTGGTACGGTCTCTATCAATCATTGGGGACAAATAACACGGCTGAGTTAAATGGCTTACATCACGCTCTTATGCAGGCCAAAGAGAAATTGGCGTTAGGCCGTTCTGTTGGTATTTTCTGTGATTCTAAATACTCAATTGACTGCATCACAAAGTGGGCGAAAGGTTGGGAGAAGAAAGGCTGGACTAAACCGAGTGGTGAAATCAAAAACCTAGATATCATTCAACCGGCCTATGCTTTGTATCAGCAAATAGCTTCGAAGATCACAATTCATCATGTGAATGGTCATGTAGGTATCGAAGGTAATGAATTAGCAGACAGAATGTCTATTGTTGCAGTTGAATCTAAAGATGAGAACTTGTCACTTTATCCAGATATGACCGATATTCCTGCAATATTAGCGCTGCGTACTGGGTAAGATTGATGGGGAGGTGATCAATTTCCCCTTTTATAACGGTTAAAAGCCTAAAACAATAAGCAGTGAATAAGCCACTCTCTTACCGGTTCTGGAAATCTTCAGCGAACTGGTGATCATTCGCTCAGAGGGCTGAGCTCCTACAAGGCTAGTAGAACGCCACCCTGCGGGCATAAAGGGCTGAGCTCCTACGAAACCTGTAGGAAGCCGCCCCGCGTGCGAGGTTCTGAAAGTCTTCAGCGAACCGATGATCATTCGCTCAGGCACCCTGCGGGCATAAAGGGTTGAGCTCCTACGAAACCTGTAGGAAGCCGCCCCGCG
>DJLT01000003.1:28211-65430 GCA_002435145.1 Neptuniibacter sp. UBA6509 | reverse complement strand
AAGGCTAGTAGAACGCCACCCTGCGGGCATAAAGGGTTGAGCTCCTACGAAACCTGTAGGAAGCCGCCCCGCGTGCGAGGTTCTGGAAATCTTCAGCGAACCGATGATCATTCGCTCAGAGGGCTGAGCTCCTACAAGGCTAGTAGAACGCCACCCTGCAGGCATAAAGGGTTGAGCTCTTAAAAAACCTGTAGGAAGCCGCCCCGCGTGCGAGATTTAAAAACCTTTCAGCGAAGGACGGAGTTTCTACAAAGCATTCCGTTATATCTCTGCGGCCAATCGAGTTCCTTGGTTAATCGCCCGTTTGGCATCTAGCTCCGCGGCTACATCTGCACCACCGATCAGGTGAACCGGTTTATTGCTGATCTGATCAGACAATTCCCGCCTTGGCTCTTGGCCTGCACAGACAATGACGTTATCGACCTCTAACAGTTGTGCTTCGCCATCAACAGCTAAGTGTAAGCCGGCATCATCGACCTTTTGGTATTCGCATTTATTCAACATGCGGACACCTTTTTTGGCTAGGTCAGCACGATGTATCCAGCCGGTGGTTTTGCCTAAACCAGCGCCTACTTTAGTTTTCTTACGCTGTAGAAGATAAACCTCGCGTGCCGCAGGTTCGAATACAGCTTGCATACCTTTAATACCGCCACGTGCGTTAAGGTCCATATCTACGCCCCACTCCTGCATGAAGGCTGCTATGTTTAGGCTGGTCGATTCCCCTGTATGAATTAGGTATTCCGAAATATCAAAGCCGATACCACCTGCGCCAATCACCGCGACTTTCTGGCCAACTTTTGCGCCATTCATCACATCTAGATAGGAAAGCACTTTGCTGTGTTCAATCCCCTCTATTTCTGGGGTACGCGGTGCGATACCGGTAGCAATCACGACTTCATCAAAATCACTCTCCGCTAACATTGCCGGCGTGACTTTAGTATTCAGCTGAAGCTCTACGCCGGTTATCTCTACCTGCTTAGCGAAGTAACGTAGGGTTTCATAAAATTCCTCTTTGCCCGGAATACGCTTAGCTATATTGAACTGGCCGCCTACTTCGGCGTTGGCATCAAACAATGTCACTTTATGGCCGCGTTTAGCCGCAGTTGTAGCGAAGGCTAAGCCCGCAGGACCAGCACCTACGACGGCCAAGCTCTTCGGTTGTGCTGTAGGGGTGATCACTAGCTCAGTTTCATGACAAGCTCTCGGGTTAACAAGACAGCTAGTTAACTGACCGACAAACACATGGTCCAAGCAGGCCTGATTACAGCCGATACAGGTATTAATCTCATCGGCACGGTTTTGCGCTGCCTTTTGTACAAAGTCGGGATCTGCTAAGAACGGACGAGCCATTGAGACCATATCCGCATCACCTCTGGCTAACACCTCTTCCGCTACATCCGGCATATTAATTCGGTTAGACGTAATCACAGGTACGCTTAAGGCTTCGCGAACTTTGGCAGTAACCCAAGTAAATGCGGCACGAGGTACTGTTGTTGCGATAGTTGGAATACGCGCTTCGTGCCAGCCGATACCAGTATTGATGATGGTTGCGCCCGCCTGCTCTATGGCTTTACCTAAAACAATAATCTCATCGTAGCTACTACCATCTTCAACCAGATCCAACATAGAAAGGCGATAGATAATAATAAAATCAGTGCCTACCGCTTCACGTACACGCCTGACGACTTCTAATGGGAAACGAATCCTCTGTTCATACTCTCCACCCCATTGATCCTCACGTTTATTAGTGCGGCTGGCGATAAATTGGTTGAGTAGATAGCCTTCTGAGCCCATGATCTCAACACCGTCATAACCCGCTTCTTTCGCCAAAGAAGCACAACGGATAAAGTCTTCGATCTGAGTTTCTATATCGCTGTCACTCAGCTCTTTGGGCGGGAACGGGTTGATCGGGGCTTGGATCGCAGAGGGAGCAACCGGTTGCGGGTTATATGCGTAGCGCCCTGTATGTAGGATCTGCATGCATATTTTGCCGTCTTCCTTATGTACTGCATCGGTCACCAGTCGATGATTATCCACATCTTCTGTTGATGCCATCTGTGCAGCATGACCATGAACAGCGCCCTCTTTATTTGGGCCGATACCCCCCGTGACGATCAAGGCAACACCGCCGCGTGCGCGTTCCGCATAGAATGCAGCCATGCGTTCAAAACCGTTAGGTGCTTCCTCCAAACCTAAGTGCATAGAGCCCATAAGCACGCGGTTTTTTAGTGTGGTAAAACCTAAATCTAAAGGCTGTAACAGATGTGGATAAGGATTCGTGCTCATGGTTTCTTACTCTTGTCGTCATGGCTGATAAACAGCTCAGTTTTTATTTTAGTCGCTGCTATTTAGATATTTGTTCTTTTGATGCTTTTTGTTTCAATGCTTGTAATTAAATACATCTAATTCAAAGCATTTATCATTCGGCCGTAAAAGGCGCGATGACTTTCCGCAGTGGTTTAAAGTCTGCGGGTTTACCTGACATTTTTGCGCTAAATGTTTGCAACATATCTTCCGGCTGAAACATCCCCGCCTGCCAAGTAGCCATGTAACTTAAGCTATCACTGACACTATGATCACGAGCGTAATTCATCATCTGTTTACATCCGGTGACAGCTAAAGGTGATTGCGCAGCAATGGTTGCTGCCGTAGACATCACCGCATCTAACAACGCTTCTTGAGTAGGAAAGGTCTGATTAACTAGCCCTGCATTTTTCGCCTCAGTCGCATCCATCTTACGCGCGGTGTAAGCCAGTTCTCGGGCTAGGCCGCTTGGAATCAGCTGTGGTAACCGCTGCAACGTACCCAGATCTGCCGTCATGCCTAATTCAGTTTCTTTCACCGTAAAGTAAGCATTATCTGTGCAGTAACGCATATCTGTAGCGCATACCAGATCGAGTGCACCACCAATGCAGCCGCCTTGAATCGCACTGATCACGGGGATGCGGATACTCTCCAATAACGTAAAGCATTCTTGCAGTTGCAGTACTAAGCGTCGCATCGCTTCAGCACGTCGCCCTGCTTCACCATTAAACATTTGTGGGTCAGGCTGAGTGAATATCTCCAGATCCATACCGGCGGAAAAATGCTTACCAACGGATGAGATCACTAAAACACGCGCTTCAGCCTCTGCATCTAACTTGCGTAATGCGTCAGGGAACTCTTGCCAGAAAGCTTTATTCATCGCATTGCATGCGTCTGGTCGATTCAGTTGCAGGTGGGCAATATGCTCTTCCACCTGCACTGTGAATGTTTGGTAACTCATCTACTGTTGCTCTTATTTTTATAGGTTAGCTTTTTATAGGTTTGCTTTTATAGGCCGCACTTTTGAATAAATTCTAGGCTCTAAAAACAAACTAGACAGCGTCAAGATAACCACAAGATAAACCATTAATTTTGACACTGTCAAGATTGATTGATAAATTCCCTCCTATGACGACATCTAAAAAGAACTATCACCACGGTGATTTAAGAGAATCTCTACTCTCTGCTGCGACTGATCTGATTTCAGAAGGCGGTGTGGATAACCTGTCTATTCGTAAATTAGCGGACAAAGTGGGTGTATCCAGAACAGCGCCCTATCATCACTTCAAAGACAAGAACGAATTGCTCTGCGCAATTGCAGAGCAAGGGTTCAAGCAGCAAGATGAGTTGATTAAATCGATCCCAACGGATGATCAATCACTCAGCGCGATTGAATCTTTTGAACGCTATGTCTTAACCTATTTACGCTTTGCTGATGAGCAAAGGGAAACCTATGACCTGATGTATGGGCGTGAAATTTGGAAAACAGGGCAACCCACCACGGCACTACAAGAGATATCAAAAAGCAGTTTTCACCTCTGGTTAGAGTGGGTCGAAGCATTACAACAGCAACATGTATTTGACCCTAGGCAACCAAGTTTGCGTATCGCTCAATCAAGCTGGGCAGCTTTACACGGGCTATGCAGACTCTTTAATGACGGTATCTATGTAAACCGTGAAGACATCGCCGATATCGCTAAAAATACGGTGCGCATGCTAACTAACCATCCCTGAGCGAATAGATAATGGCCTCAATCCAATTCAGTCACGCCAACGGATTCCCCGGTAGTAGCTACACATATCTGTTTAGCTTATTGCCTGATTACCCTGTGAATTACGTTGAAAAGATGGGGCATGGTGACTACCCCCTAAATGGTGATCTGCGCAACTATGCGAAAGAACTTATTGCGGATATTGAGCAGAATCAGCAAGCGCCTGTGATTGGAATGGGGCATTCGGCTGGAGCGATCGTTACATTGATCGCGGCGGCTCTTCGTCCGGACCTATTTCAACAAGTAATTCTGTTAGATCCGGTTTTATTTAGCACACGAAAACGTTATCTGCTTAAGCTCATAAAGAAGATGGGTTTAATGGATAAAGTGTCACCTGCGCAACGTGCCGCTAAACGTCGCTCTCAATTCGACAGCCGCGAACAAGCACGAGAATACTTAGCGCAAAAAAGCCTTTTCAGATCCTTCCACCCGGCCTGCTTTGATGACTACATCAACTACGGACTTATCGACACTGATAGCGGCGTGGAACTTAGTATCTCACCCGAAATAGAGGCCGATATCTTCCGCAATGTATTACTCCAAGCACCTAAATGTTTAAAGCAGGTGCCAGGTACCGTTATCTATGGCAAAAAGAGTGATCTCTTTGCTCGCAGTGAGAAAAAATGGTGGAGTCGTAACTTTCCAAATATGAAACTCGTCGGCTTTGATAGTGGCCACCTGTTCCCCTTCGAACAACCAGATGAAACGGCTTTAGTCCTGCAATCTATACTCAAGGAACTGTCTACACAAACGGGTTGAACTTAGTCTACACAAACGGGTTGAACTTAGCCTACACAAACGGGTTGAACTTAGCAGGCAGATATAGATCTTATAAGAAACCATTCGACAGGAAGGTCAGCATGAAAGCATCCCTCTATGCACTCGCATTACTCACCATCGGTTTCACCTCTAATAGCTATGCGGGAGAGGTCGATGTAATTGATGCAAAAGTAACGAAAAGCGGTAACGGCCTTTACCATATCGCGGTTACGCTAAAACATGCCGACACGGGCTGGGATCATTACGCTAACAGATGGGAAGTTCTAGGAGAAGACGGTAGCCTTTATGCGACCCGAACCCTGCATCATCCCCATGTTAATGAACAGCCTTTCACCCGTAGCTTATCCGGGATCAAAATTCCCAACGATGCTAAGCAGATTATTATCCGCGGGCATGATTCCGTTCACGGTTATGGCGGTAAAGAGCTCAAGGTAGTAGTGACTTCCGACAACGATAAGTAAACCGGCATGAAAACAGATATTAAAAAAGAGACGATAAGATAAGTTATACTGCTGTATTCTAGATTCTATGCATAGCTGAATATGCAGTTCCCCTGATTCTAAGAGCTTATTTATGTCAGAGCCCGACGTTTTCTTTTCTACCGCCGATGTCAGTCACGTTGCCGAGAAACTGCAACAAGTAACGGCTGAGTATGAAGCGCTCTTTGGTAATCTCAGCAAGCAAATTTATATCAGTATTGCAGCTCTAGATAATCCATCAGATGAGATCGCCGTTGCTCTGCAATATATCAATGATGCGAGCCAAGCGTTTACGCAAAACTTTGGTAATAATCACTCGGTCGCTTGTGGAAAAGGCTGTCATCACTGCTGTCATTTCCCGATCACTGTGCCTCAACAAACTGTCGCTGACATCAGCAAACACATTATAGAGACTCATTCTGAGGAAGATATTGAGGATCTAAAGGGAAAACTAGAACACAACATAACCGTCAGACAAGCGCCGTTATACCGAGCTCCCTGCCCTTTTTTGGATAGTGAAAATGCATGCTCTATCTATGCCCACCGACCTTTATCTTGTCGCTGGTTTAGCTCGCCTGATGCCAACGTTTGCGAACAATCCCTGCATGATGGACGAGATATTCAGCAGCACCCGGTACAATCTCGAATTTACCAAGCGGCTTCGGATGCTCTACTCGCTAAACAAAAGGCACGTTCAGGTTCAGACCAACAGATGCCGTTTATTCCCTCTTTATTAGATGCTTTAAACGTCAAATAAGCTGGGAAAAAACTTCTGTAGAAATAACCGCCTGTAAGCTTCAAAGCAATTAAAAAAAGAATAAGCCCGGAAGGGGGCGAGGGGCTTATTCTTGCTAAGCGTCATTCACTCATAAAGCGGATTTTGATTCACTTTTATCAGTAGCTTTATGAGTGTTTTTATTAGGCATTTGATTAGGAGTTTTATTAACACAGCTGCGATCTAACGTCGCCTGTAATAGCAGTACAAATATCATGCTGGCAATTAACGATAAAACGATTGTAGCCGCAGCGGGTAGATCCAAAGACCACGCCATCGTTAACCCACCCACAAATCCAATCACACCTGCGAAATAAGCCCATATGATAGAGCGACCTCGCACTTCTGCAGCCAGGGCTGGCGCTATTAAGCTCGCAAAGACAAGATAGATTCCCGCCTGAGTAACAGAGAGTGTGATGGTGATCGCAAAGGCAAAATAGAAAAAGCGTTCAAGCCATTCAGATCTAAAAATCGATACCAGCTGAATCAGTACCGCCATTACCGCTAACGGAATCAGATCCGACCAAGATAGCCATAAAATATCGCCACTAAGCGTTCGAGTCAGCGCTTGACCTCCTTGCGGCTGCCCAGCAACGAACAACACTAATAGTGATGCTGAACTCACATAAATAAGGCCAATAAAAGCCTCACGCCAGTTGGGAAGGTTATGGTTTATCCAAGCGACTAATAAGCTACCCATAATCGAAAACAGAATAGCGACACCTAAGGTGATCCATTCTTCATGCAATTGTGCATGCCCATGGCTATGATCATGTCCATCACTAAAACCTAGGAACAGCCCACCTAGATGCCATTGGGCTGCCATGATGGCACCCAACGCAGCTAGCTGAGCAATCGCCAGATCAATAAACACTATGCCGCGCTTAAGTACTTGTTGCCCTAAAGGAACATGACTCGCCAGAATCAAAAGACCCGCCACTAAAGCGGGTAAGCCAATAATCAAGGCTTGCATTAATTTGCCCCTTGTAACTGAACTAAAAGATGGTCAAATAACTTAGTTAAGTCATTAATCTCACCCTCAAGATCCACCGTAGCAGGTAAACTTAGGTGCGTTAGGTGAGCCTCTTCTGACAACCAACGGGCCCCTTTATCGTTTTGATACCAATTAGTCACAACGGCCGTAGGTGACTGCTGTTTTACTGTTGCGACCACCCCTTGTAGATGAGTCATCGTCGGTGGAACACCCGGATTAGGCTCAAGATCTGCGACCACTTTCATCCCCGTCCAGTTCAACAGATAACTAAAACTAGAGTGCTGCACAACAATCGGCTTGGAACGCAGTTTTTCAGCTATGGCCTGCCACCCTTCGATTGAACTCTGCCACTGCGACTGCCAACGCTGAAGCGACTGAACATATTGATCTTTCTGCTCAGGATCGATCTGCTGCATTCGTTCACTGATTACTCTAGCCAGTTGAGCCACACGCTCTGGATCTAAGTGAAAATGAGGATTACCTTCAGGATGAACATGCTCAGTACTGAAGAAGCCTTTTTCATGCTTTTCAATCGTGTTTACATGTTCAGACAGGTACAACATACCGATTGAACCGTCAGAGACTCTACGGTTAGATGCACGCTTTTGTAGCGCCGGTAACCAGCCCGCTTCTAAGCTTGCGCCGCTACAGATCGCCATATCGGCTTTAGCCAATTTAGCGATTAGGCTCGGTCGAGCTTCGATATAGTGTGGGTCCTGATAAACATGGGTTGCACTATAGATTTTAGCTTCCGGCGCAAGTTGGCGGCTTAACGCCGCCCACTCGGGCTCACAGGTAAATATGGTTAGCGCTTGCACAGGCAGAGCAACGATCAACAGTAAAACTGCCGACAAGTATTTAGAAGCTTTAGCAACAGAGCATTTAGAAGCTTTCTCTTTAGCAAAAGTGCATTTAGAAGCCCTATAACTAGAAGCCATGTGCAGCATGAGCGCCAAATCCTATTTGATACTGAAGGGTAATCGCGTTGTCTTCACCTTCCATGTTCTTAGCATCCTGATGACGATATTCCAAACGTAAACGCTGCGTATGCGTTGGCTGCCAGCTCAACATAATGCTGGTTTCTTTAAGCTCAGAATCTTCCCATTCATGTTCGCCTTCATGCTCATGTTCATGAGCTAGATCTACTTGACCATGACGGATACCTGTAGACCAGTTTTCATCGAACTGATATATCCCAGAAAGGTACCAACCCGTGTAGTGATCGACTTCGGCTTCATATAGGTCATCAACATACGCATATTCAGCCGCAATTTTCACCTGCTGCTTACGGTTGTTACCTTGAGGAGCCCACTTCCAAACGATGTCCGCTAAATAAAGGTGCTCACCTTGATATTCAGCACCATGGGAGTGAGAATGACCTTCGTGATCGTGCTCATCTTCCTCATCATGATGACCCGCTTCCTGTGTACGGTTTTTCAAGTAACTAACACCTGCCTGCCAGCTGGAGTTATTACCAAAATCATCACCAAACTCGGTAGAAAGCGTCCAGGTACCAATAGTATTAACAGAGTGCTCTTCACCGAGTTCATCACCGCCAAATGCACCCGCACTTACACGCCAGTAACGATCTGTTGGTAAAACCATGCTGGCAGAAACACCATCATCATAATAATGCCCACCTAGGAACGCTTTATACATTAAAGGACGTTCACTGAAATTATCTGAGTGGCTGTGATTAGCATTTAAGTAACCAATGTCCGCTAAAAAACGACCACCAGTTAAGCTAATATTGCCGGGAAGAGACGTGCTTTGGATGTATAACTCTTCCAGTTCAAGATCAGAACCTTCTTCGTTCCACTCCCCGACCCATGTCATCTGCGCTGTCGCCACATCACCAAGATCTTGGCTCAGGCTAAGCTCACTATGACTAGAACCAAAGCCTTCTGTACGCCCATTCAGAGCAGTCTCATCGGACTTATGATAAGCATCCAAAATGACACCAACTTCAAGCGCATGACTCAAAGGTGCTTGTACAGATAAAGCCGCTACAGCAAAAGCGAGTGCTTTCTTCTTCATTTCTAAACCTCAAAACTATTTATTACGTTATATCGTAACCATTAAAATTCAAATCAACGTCACTAAAAATGAGATGACCAAAGTAAATAAACGCCCGATATCTACTTCTCTCTAATCCGATAGAGCAGAATTAGGCAAAATCTAAAGTAGCGACTAAACGCTTTTGACCCGAGAGCACAGCAGGAGATCGATGCACAACACCTTTACCCTCTCCACCAAACCAACCTTCACCTTTCAGAAGCAACACATCGCCGACAGACGCTTGATTTATCTGTTCCTGATCCGCATACAGACCTGATTCGGCATCTGGCAAACCGCCGTTTCCTGCGCCTAACTTTGTGCGATCAAGCTGGTGTTCATCTAGCCATTCAGTTCCAGCACCTTGATAGGCTGTCACTAAACGGCAGCCTAACTTGTCAGTATGAAACCGAGGGCACATCGCCCTATCCAATACCTGTAAACGTAATCCGACTTCATCCAACTCGAATAAGTAGCTATACATCTCAATAACCAACACTAAGTCAGCCACAAAGTCTTTTTTGGCGGCATGTGTCGGCAACAGGTTCTGCAACTGTTGCTCCAGCTCCTCTAAAGTTACAACCGCTCTAATGTTCAGATGACTGTTTTCGAGGAGCATCTGGCTATATTCGATAACCAAAGGCGATAAACTCCGCTGATAGCAGCAAAGATTAATATCTTGCTCGTATATCTGAGTCAGCACCTCAGGTGCATCCCCCCGAACTGATCTCATTTCAGGCTTAATTGACGATAGTTCCTGCGCTGCTGACATCATAACTCCCTACAAGAGATATGTTATTACATAACATTTGCGACGGCATAATAATTCAAGATGACGCTTTCTTCAACTTCCACTAAACTTTGAGCGATACTATTATTGTTATAAGCGTCTTTTAGTTAGTCGCCTTACCTTAAGCACACACTTTTTTGGGATCTGCTATCTATGGAATTTAAGGATTACCTGACTATCTTGGCTAAACGTGACGGTTCTGACCTTTACCTCACCACTGGAGCGCCTCCTTGTGCAAAATTTGAAGGAAAGCTTACGCCACTCAGTAAAGAGCCTTATAAGCCAGGTGAGATAGAAGCTATCGCCCGTTCTCTTATGGACGAGCAACAACAAGCAGCTTTTGAAGAAGAGCTAGAGATGAACCTAGCTTACTCTATACCCAAAGTTGCTCGTTACCGTATCAATATCTTCAAGCAGCGAAACCAGTACTCTTTGGTGGCACGTAATATCAAAGCTGATATTCCCAAAATGGAAGACTTGGGGCTGCCATCAACATTAAAAGATGTGATCATGGAAAAGCGTGGTCTTGTACTCTTTGTGGGTGCAACAGGCTCAGGTAAATCGACCTCTTTAGCAGCCTTGATTGATCACCGAAACCGCAATAGCGGCGGTCATATCATCACCATTGAAGACCCTATAGAGTTTGTGCATAACCACCGTAAATCACTAATTAACCAACGAGAAGTCGGTGTAGATACGCGTAATTTCCATAACGCTCTGAAGAACGCCCTGCGCCAAGCGCCTGATGTAATTCTAATTGGCGAGATACGTGATCAAGAAACGATGGAGCAATGCCTTACTTATGCTGAAACGGGCCATCTAGCAATCTCAACTTTGCATGCAAACAATGCAAACCAAGCGATTGACCGTATTATTAACTTCTTCCCACAAGCGCGGCATAAGCAGATCTTTCATGACCTAGCTCTCAACCTTAAAGCCATTATCTCCCAACGTTTAATTCCAACGATCGACGGTAAACGCTGCGCAGCTATCGAGATTTTACTCGGCACATCAACCATTCAAGAGTTGATTATGAAAGGTGAGATCAAAGAGATTAAAGAAGTCATGTCTAAAGCGTCTGATGCCACTGGGATGCAGACCTTTGATGATTCCCTATACAAACTATTCAAACAAGAAAAGATTACTCAGGACCAAGCCTTAATCAACTCAGACTCCGCCAATGATATGCGCCTACGTATGAACCTAGCGGTAGTCGAGGAGAAAAAAGAACCGTCAGATGCGGCACCCGATCCAGAAGAAAGCAGCTTTGATGAAGACAATCCGCTAGCCGGTCTGAAACTGCTGGATGAGGATGAAGAGGTTTAGCCCCCGTCACTTTCCCTCCCCTAAACAGAAAGGGCTCTTTTGTAACTTATTATTTATAAAAGAGCTTCTTTATAAAAAAGCCCCATCCAAAGGATGGGGCAACATAGCTAACAGGGTGGAGAGAGTTTTCGGTTATAAACGTTCAATTACGGTCGATATGCCTTGGCCCATACCGATACACATGGTTGCTAGCCCTAAAGTGCCGTCTTGTTGCTCTAGAACATTCATCAAGGTGTTAGTGATACGGGTACCAGAGCAACCTAATGGGTGACCGAGTGCGATAGCACCGCCTTTAAGGTTAACTTTGTCATCCATTTTATCGAGTAACTTAAGCCCTTTCAGTACTGACAAGCCTTGAGCAGCAAAGGCTTCATTCAGCTCGACATAATCAATATCATCGATAGATAAGCCCGCGCGTTTTAACGCTTTTTGCGTTGCAGGCACAGGGCCGTAACCCATAATAGAAGGGTCGCACCCCGCCACAGCCATACTCACGATACGTGCTCTAGGTTTAAGGCCTAACTCGTCTGCTTTAGCCGCTGACATCACCAGCATCGCAGATGCACCGTCAGAGAATGCGGAGGAGCTACCTGCTGTCACCGTACCCACTTTAGGCACGAATACAGGCTTCAGTGCACTTAAGCTTTCAACCGTTGTTTCAGGTCGGATCACTTCATCCGCTTCTAATAGAGACTTAAAGCCGTTTTCATCATGGCCTTCGACCGGGATGATTTCACTGTCCCATAGACCGTCTAAATGCGCTTGATGTGCTAAACGATGGGAGCGTGCTGCAAACTCGTCTTGCATCTCACGGCTGATCCCATTCATTTTGCCTAACATCTCGGCAGTAACACCCATCATCATGGCGGCTTTTGCGACCTGCTTCGACATCGCAGGGTTTACATCAATGCCATGCATAATCGACACATGCCCCATATGCTCAACACCACCCGCAATAAACACATCACCATTGCCGGTCATAATGTTCTGAGCCACTGCATGCAGCGCCGACATTGAAGAACCGCACAAACGGTTAATGGTTTGCCCCGCGACCGTATGAGGAATACCCGCTAACACCGCGGCATTTCGCGCAATATTAAACCCTTGTTCTTTAGTTTGGTTAACGCAGCCCCACATCACATCTTCTATCTGTGCAGAGTTAAGTGCGTCATTGCGTTGTAACAACGCCTGCATTACGGCTGCAGAAAGCGCTTCAGCACGTACATTTCTGAAGGAGCCATGTTTAGATTTACCCATCGGGGTACGTACACCATCAACGATGACTACGTCATTTGGTTTCAAGTTCATTGCTCTACCCCTTAGCCCTTGGCCTGTGGAAAATATTTATCGCCAGCAGCGGCCATCTGTTTCATTTTTTCAGTCGGTTGATACAGCGGACCTAAGGCTTCATATTTCTTTGCCATTTCACAGAAGTTATCCAACCCGATTTGATCCATATAATGGAACGCGCCTCCCCTAAATGGAGGGAAACCTATACCGTAAATCAGACCCATATCCGCTTCAGCAGGGCTTGCAACAATGCCATCTTCCAAACAACGAACAGTTTCAATACACAGAGGGATCATCATGCGTTCAATAATTTCTTCATCACTGAAGTCAACACTTTTTTCTGCAATGCCTTGCAGTAACTGAGGCACATCTTCATCCACCAGCTTTTTCGGTTTCCCTTTACGATCTAACTCGTAACGATAGAAGCCTTTACTGTTTTTCTGACCAAAGCGCTCTAGTTTGTACATGCGATCAATCGAGTTCTCACCTTCATGTTGCATTCGATCGGGGAAACCCACCGACATAACCGCATCCGCATGATGTGCCGTATCGATACCTACAACATCAAGCAAGTAAGCCGGCCCCATCGGCCAACCAAAACGCTCCATCACTTTATCAACCTTTTGGAAATCAGCGCCGTCAGCCAGCAGAGCGCTAAAGCCACCAAAGTAAGGGAAGAGAATGCGATTGACTAAGAAGCCAGGGCAATCATTAACAACGATTGGGGTTTTACCCATCGCTTTAGCGTAAGCAACGGTACGCGCTACAGCCTGTTCTGACGTTTTTTCACCTCGGATAACCTCAACCAATGGCATGAGATGGACCGGATTGAAAAAGTGCATACCGCAGAAGTTTTCAGGATTTTTTAAAGCCGTCGCCAGTTCAGTGATAGAGATCGTCGATGTATTCGATGTTAAAACTGCACCTTCAGGTAGGTGACCTTCAACCTCAGCCAATACCGCTTTTTTAACCTTAGGATTCTCGACCACCGCCTCGACAACAATATCGACTGTGGAAAAGTCACCGTAGTTAAGTGTTGGCGTAATACTGTTCAATACGCTGGCCATCTTCATGCTGTCCATACGGCCACGGGATACACGTTTGTTCAGCAGTTTAGTGGCTTCATCTAGTCCAAGCTGTAACGCGCCTTCGTTAATATCTTTCATCAAGATAGGCGTGCCTTTAGACGCGGATTGATAAGCAACACCACCGCCCATAATACCGGCACCAAGCACCGCCGATTTATTTACCGGCTCGGCCTGAGTTTCAAAATCTTTGCTCACCTTTTTGACATACTGGTCTTTCAAAAACAGACCCACTAAAGCGGCACACACATCAGTTTTAGCGACCTTAATAAAGCCTTTAGCTTCAACCGCTAGCGCTTTATCACGCGGTAGATTTGCGCCTTTTTGTATGGTTTTCAGTGCAGCCATCGGCGCAGGGTAATGAGGCCCCGCTTTACCACCAATCACACCTTTTGCCGATTCAAATGCCATCATCTGCTCAACTTGATTAAGCTTGATTGGGCTTTTCTTTTCATCTCTGCGCGCTTGGTAATCAAACTTGCCAGATATACAGCCCTTAAGCAGGTCTAAAGCTGCAGCTTTCACTTGATCAACAGCAACAACCGCATCAACACCACCGTCAATTAATGCTGCATCTGGGCGCTTTTCAGCACCGCCACAGATCCACTCATTGGCATTATCGACACCAATAAGGCGCGGCAAACGTACTGTCCCACCCCAACCCGGATAGATACCCAACTTAACTTCAGGTAAACCGACTTTCGCTTGATCACTCATGACGCGATAGTCTGTTGATAGCGCTAATTCAAAACCACCGCCCAGACATAGCCCATTAATCGCTGTAACCGTTGGGCAGCTCATATCCTCAATCTGATTTAGCAGAGTGTGGATATCGGTTAAACCAGCGATCAGTTCTTCATCATCGGCTGAGAAGAAACCCATAAATTCGGTAATATCTGCGCCGACAATAAAGCAGTCTTTGGCACTAGAAAAAATAACACCGCGAATATTGTCCACATTACATACCGCAGCGACCGCTTCACGCAGCTCTGCAAGCGTAACTTGATCGAGTTTATTAACAGCATCACCTTTGCGGTCAAATACCACATCGTAGATCCCGTCTTCGATCGACTGCACGTAAATCGATTGTCCTTCGAAAAGCATCTAAGTTGCTCCGTCTATTTTTATTTTTGGCTAGGCATGGCGCCTAACACTTTTAATTGATGATTATTTAAAGCTTGCTCTCTAATTCAGGTACAGCATCGAATAGATCTGCCACCAGACCGTAGTCTGCTACCTGAAAAATAGGCGCTTCTTCATCTTTGTTGATCGCAACAATAATTTTGGAATCTTTCATACCCGCTAGATGCTGAATCGCACCCGAAATACCTACGGCGATATACAACTCAGGGGCCACCATTTTGCCGGTTTGGCCCACCTGCATATCGTTAGGCACAAACCCGGCATCAACCGCAGCACGTGATGCACCCACCGCAGCGCCCAGCTTGTCTGCAACTTTATTTAGGAGTTCAAAGTTGTCGCCATTACCCATACCTCGACCACCAGAGATCACAACCGATGCAGCGGTAAGCTCAGGACGATCACTTTTGGCTAGTTCCTCTGACACAAAGCTTGATAGCCCGCTATTACATGACTCAGACAGCATCTCGATTTCTGCCGTCCCACCACTACCGTCTACAGGGTCAAATGCTGTACCACGTACAGTAATCACTTTTGTCGTATCACTAGATTTCACTGTCGCAATAGCATTACCGGCATACACAGGACGCTTAAAGGTATCTTCCGCTTCCACGGAAAGAATGTCGGATATTTGGTTTACATCTAATAACGCGGCAACACGCGGTAGAAAGTTTTTACCGGTCGTTGTTGCTGACGCAAGAATGTGGCTGTAGCTTGCTGCGATGCTGATCACTAATTTACTGATATTTTCAGCAAGCTGATGTTCATAAGCATCGTTATCAGCTAATAAAACCTTGGATACATTAGAAACCTGAGCTGCAGCATCTGCCACCGCCTGACAACCCGCACCAGCCACAAGAAGATGAACATCACCTCCGATCGCTTGCGCTGCTGCAAGGGTGTTTAAGGTAACGGGTTTAAGTTCTTTGTTATCGTGCTCTGCGATTACCAAAATAGTCATAAGATCAGCCCCCTTAAATTACTTTCGCATCGTTACGAAGTTTCTCGACTAGCTCATCGACCGAGCTTACTTTGATACCCGCTTGACGCTCAGATGGAGGATCAACTCTTAGCAATTGAAGGTTACTAGCCACTGAAACGCCTAACTCATCTGTTGTCAGGACCTCTAACGGCTTACGTTTCGCCTTCATAATATTAGGTAGGGACGCATAACGCGGTTCGTTTAAGCGAAGATCTGTCGTTACAACAGCAGGCATTGCTAAATTAACCGTTTGCAGGCCACCATCGACTTCACGGGTAACATTAACAGTGTCACCATCGACAGTGACCTCAGATGCAAACGTACCTTGTGGACGATCTAAAAGCGCAGCCAGCATTTGTCCTGTTTGGTTGTTATCGGAATCAATTGCCTGCTTGCCCAGAATCACCATACCTGGCGCTTCTTTCTCTGCGATTTTAGCGAGCAACTTAGCAACAGAAAGGGAATCAGGGTTTTCATCGACATCTACACGAATACCGCGATCAGCACCTAGTGCTAGTGCTGTACGTATCTGCTCTTCACAGCTCTTATTACCAATTGAAACCACAACGATCTCATCTGCTGTGCCAGCTTCTTTCAAACGCACAGCTTCTTCAATCGCGATTTCACAAAAAGGGTTTAGAGCCATTTTTACATTGGCTAAATCAACATCACTGTTATCCGCTTTAACACGTACTTTGACGTTGTAGTCAATCACTCGTTTTACGGCAACCAATACTTTCATAACCGCCTCATCTCATTAATGTTGATAGACAGAGAGATGACCTTCTCCGTCACTGTCATTGAATACTTATAAATATTAGTACCCAGACAGAAATCAACAATGACAAAAATCAGCTTAATAACTGACAAAAAATTGCATACAGGCCGCAAAGCCCATTAATACTGGGGATTTATAGGAAGGATTTGCAAACAAATACAATCAATCTGAATAGAAAAGTAGATTTTAAAAGCGCTATGGGGATAAAAAGATGCGCGAGAGAAACACAAAACTTACATACCTATAGATCAACCTCATACACTGCTACTCAATTGTGACAAGTCACTCTCTTTAAGAAAGCGCGCTAAATATTCGCAGCATTTGTAGAATGGAAAATAGAAGCGGGCTACTTAAATTCATCTTTTTAACGTTAATAATGACCGATTAGAATTGCGCAATTTTGTCCAAGTAATCTTTCATTATTCACCCTATATTAGATTCAGGCCTATATAAGGCTTACAATGTGTGCAGGTGAATAATGATGAATTCAGGCAATCAGTTTCAATATATCAAAAGCCAACACCTAGATCAGGTAACGGTTTTACAAGCGGAAATGAATGACTTTTCATATGGCAAACATGCCCATGATGAATACTCGTTCGGCGTCACGCTGTCTGGACGACAAGACTTCTTTGCTAGCCGCGAATTTCACCGTAGTCACCCTGGTAACGTCATTATATTCAATCCTGATGAAGTACATGAAGGGCACTCAGGCGTAGATGATGTACTGCAATACCGGATGCTATATGTACACCCATTAGGTAGCTTTTTATAGTTCAACAACATTTATACCTATGGTTTAAATCAAAGGCGACATAAGTTGCACTGCGCTTTTAATGAACTGTTGATATGATAGATCATAGTTTTAACATAAGTTACTGTCTTAATATTCAGCAATGTTAGCCATTAGAAGTTCTGTAGTTCGATAAACTTCAATCTTGATTTAAAACCTAGATTTATCTAAAAAAACAATAAAAAACGATTAGGTTTAGATATGAGTTCTGTCTTTGAGTAACTATAAATTAGTTTGTCTGATTGTATGTTTCATACTAGGGTTTATTCCCTCTAGCGATGTATTGTCTAAAGAAAATGTCACATTACAACTCAAGTGGAAACACCAATTCCAGTTTGCTGGCTTTTATGCCGCTCAAAAGGAGGGGTATTTTGCAGAAGAAGGCCTCGACGTAACCATTAATCCCGTCAACATGAAACAGAGCACCTCTGAATCCGTTCTAAAGGGTGAGGCTCAATACGGCATATCTGATTCAAGTATTGTTTTATCCCGTTTGAAAGGCAGCCCCCTCGTTATTCTTGCAGCAATTTTCCAGCATTCTCCGCTGGTACTAATTACCCCAAAATCATCCGACATACTCAATCCACTTGAGTTGAAAGGTAAGCGGGTTATGTATCAGCGCAACATAGATGACGCTGTTATTCTAGGTATGTTTACAGAATTAAATATTACTGATGATAACCATACCCATGTCCCTCATACATTTTCTGATGATGAACTTCTTGCAGGAAATGTTGATGCGATGTCAGCTTACATAACAGACCAACCCTACTACCTCCAAGAAAAAGGAGTCCCTGTAACTATTTTCTCTCCCTCCAGTTATGGCATAGATTTTTATGGAGATATGATTTTCGTCACCGAGCAATACTTAGAAGAGAACAAAGAGCAGGTACTGGCATTTAGAAGAGCAAGCCTTAAAGGTTGGAATTATGCACTTAAACATCAAGAAGAGATGGTTGATTGGATAATAGAACAATACAAACCGAATAAATCTCGAGATCACTTACTTTATGAAGCGCGCCTAACCGCTAGAATGATACAGCCAGAATTAATTGAATTGGGTTACTTCAGCGAAAACAGGGTATTGAGGATTGCTGACACTTATAAACAACTTGAAATGGCCCCTAAAGATGCTCAACTCGAGGGAATTAATTATTCCAGCTATTTAAATGGCAATAAGCAAACCAAGCATTGGCTCCAATTATCAATCGCTATCTCAATTATTATCTTTTTACTGGTCTTATTACTCTGGGTGCTAAATCAACGCTTGAAAGCCCGTGTCCATCAACGTACACGGGAGTTAAAAGAGGCGAACCAATCCCTAGAACGCTACTTTGATATTCTTGATCAATATGTCATTACCTGCAGTACTTCCGAGAAGGGCATCATTCAAAGTGCATCCCAAGCTTTATGTGATTTAACTGGATATACACAGCAAGAGCTCATTGGTAATTCATACAAAATGTTACGCCACCCCGATGATCGTTCATATATAAAACTCATTAAGAGCGTTCAAAAAGGGCAAGTTTGGATTGGGGATATTCAACTCAATAGTAAAAACGGTCAATCACTATGGATACAAAATAAAGTTGAACCGCACGTAGAAAATGGGGAATTAGTCGGCTTTACAATGGTATCAATTGATATCAATGATAAAAAAAGAGTCGAAGCACTGTCCATTACTGATGGCCTGACGGGCCTATTTAATCGCCGCCATTTCGATGAGGTTATTGAAGCAGAGTATCAACGTTTAAGAAGGACTCAGAACAAAATATCTCTAATAATGATCGATGTAGATGATTTTAAAGCCTATAACGATACCTATGGTCATGTAAAAGGTGATGAAACTTTACAAGCAATTGCTCAGGTAATTGGTAATGAGGTATCTCGCCCAGCAGACCTTGCTGTACGTTATGGAGGAGAAGAGTTTGCAGTTATTTTGCCTGACACTGATTATGAGGGCACCTACAAAATTGCACAGCGTATTCTTAATAAAGTATCAGCACTTAACATAGCTCACGCAGGATCTACAACAACAGGAAATATTAGCATTAGTGTAGGGGCGATCAATATTACCGCGGCTGATATTACAAATACTTTTTCCCTTATTGATAGAGCTGACAAGTCTCTATATGAAGCAAAATCTAAAGGTAGAAACTGTATTGTTATGAGCCAAAACCCAACATAGTCGGCGCATAAAGTTGAGTGTTTGCTATGCCCCACCGCATAAAAAAGGCCGATACTTAACGTATCAGCCTTATCCAAATTTCACATTAGCAGTACAAAAAGCTTTATAATGTTAACTATAGATATTTCTTCAGCGTAAATGCACCCCTTAGATCACCAGCGGAAAAGCCTGTCGCCTTATCTTCAGGATATAAAGTTTGTATGCGTTCCTCTAACTCAGGTTTAATTTGCTTACCGTGACAAGCAAGGCACTGGTCTGCAACAGGGATCGCTTTCATCATACGAAATACTTTTCTCCCCTGTTCATCCACCAGCACTTGAGAATAACCAAGCTTTTTAATATTTGCCCCTTGCTGAGTCTGGCTTTCAAACTTCTCTAATACAGCTTTTTCCCAATCATCTGGAGCATTATTAGGATTACGCAGCTTTAAGCTTGTACGCTCAACAATCCAACCTGACCCCTCTGAAACAGATTCAGTCAAAGGCTGAGCCTTGGTATTACATACATTAATCGCTGCAATCGCACCGCCTTCCTCTTTTGCCGCTTTCAACTCACCACCTAAGGTTGAAACCAGCTTCATGACCACTTGCTTACCTTCGTCCTGAAGTTGAGGAATGTTAACACTGAAGTTTTCAGCATTAGCTGATAATGACGCAGCGCAACCCACTGCAAGTAATAGCATTCTCATAATTGACGCCTTTCTCAACACAATAATTGATAATTAGCGCAATTATATAACAAAGACTAAATTAGTAAACACTAATATTAAATAAATAGGCTCAATCGAATCATTAAGCACTGGCCTGTAGAAACGTCATAAACGCCGCTTTAGCTTCCGGGCTGGATAAACGTTTGTAAAACAGTCTCCCCTCCTCATCAAGCGTGCGATGAAGTTCTTCAATGTAGGGCTTTTTCATCAACGCTTTGGATATCTGTACTGAATTAGGCAGCAGATGAGATAAGGCTTGAGCTCTATCACGTGCTTGGTCTAACAATTCACCACTTGAGACAACTTGATTCACTATACCTATGGTTTGCGCTTTCTCTGCACCAAAAGGCTTGCCTTCAACCATCAGTTCAAAAGCCTTTTTCTGACCCACTAATGAAGGGAGCAACAGGGTAGAGCCACCTTCAGGAATCAGCCCGAGTTTTACAAATGGCATTTGGCAACGCAGATCATTGGCTGCGACCACTATGTCACAGTGCAATAACATGGTTGTGCCTATCCCTACAGCATCGCCGTTTACCGCCGCGATAATGGGCTTTTCGCAATCTACTAAGGTATGCAGGAAGCCTACGATAATATCAATGGCCTGCGGATTATGAGCAGAAGAGATGAAGTCTTGGATATCATTACCCGCCGAAAAACTATCGCCCTCAGCACGTAACAGCACAACATTCACTTCGGGGTCATCCATTGCCTTACTCAAAGTTTGAGTAAGCTTTTGATACATAGAGAGCGTTAAGGCATTTTTTTTATCAGGACGGTTTAAGATAACCTCTAAAACCGCCCCCTGTTTTTCTGTAAACACTAAATCATTCATGCTGGCGTCTCAGTCAGGCGACATCTTTGTCTGGCGTTTTCAATAATCGACGCAACACTTTACCCACATTTGATTTAGGTAGGTCCTCTACAAATTCCACCTGCTTAGGCACTTTGTAGCCAGTTAATCTCGCTTTGCACCACTGCTGAACATCTTCAGACTTCAAACCAGAATCGTGACTAACAATAAATGCTTTAACCACTTCCCCTGCCTTTGGATCAGGCACACCAATAACTGCACATTCAGTTATATCTGGATGCTCTGCGAGGATATCTTCTATCTCATTAGGATAAACATTAAAGCCTGAAACAATGATCATATCTTTCACACGATCAACAATACGGTAATAGCCTTTTTCATCGATCATGGCGATATCACCGGTGATAAAGTAGCCATCGTCAGTGAATGCTGAAGCCGTTTCCGCCTTTCTATTCCAATACCCCTTCATGACTTGAGGGCCTTTAACACAAAGCTCTCCCGGCTCTCCTGTTTGCGCATCATTTCCATCGGCATCAATAATTCGAATATCCGTATGCAGCATAGGTAAGCCAACAGTACCAATACTGTTCGCATCCGGCGGATTAAAACAAACTGCGGGTGAGGTTTCAGTTAAACCGTAACCTTCAATAATTTCACAGCCGGTTTTCTCTTTCCATAAATCCGCTGCTGCGTGAGTCAATGCCATACCACCTGACGCGGTAAATTTCAGATTACTGAAGTCAACATTTAAAAAGCGCTGATCATTACACAGTGCTACAAACAGTGTATTTAAACCCACGAAGGTGCTCATATTCCACTTACCTAGCTCTTTAATAAAGCCCGGAATATCACGCGGATTCGGAATTAAGACACTATGGCCGCCGAGTAAAGAGACTACTTGGGCAACCGTAAATGCATAGATATGATAAAGCGGCAAAGGCGATATAACAGTTTCAGTCCAGTCCACGCCAGGTACCGTTAAGCGTTCCTCTGCCTGAAGCATATTAGATATTAAATTGGCGTGAGTTAAGACCGCCCCCTTGGAAACACCTGTCGTACCGCCTGTATACTGAAGTACTGCAACATCACTTGAGCTAATGCTAACGTTATGGGGCGTTTCACCTAGATACTTCAAAAGAGCCGACCGCAGCGGTATCGCATCTGGAAGGGAGAAGCTAGGTTCCATCTTTTTAAGGTACTTTACTGCCGCATTTAAAAAATTACGTTTAACAAAACCATGAAGATCGCCCACTTGGGTAACAAAGACATCTTGAATATCGGTATTGTCGATAATTTTTTCTGCATTGTGCGCCATGCTTTTATGGATAATTAAAGCTTTAGCACCTGAATCCCGGAACTGATGTTCCATCTCTTTCGCGGTGTACAAAGGATTTGTATTAACAACCACTAAACCCGCTCGAAGCGCCCCATATAATACAACGGGGTATTGAATCAGGTTTGGTAATTGAATGGCTACACGATCACCCGGCTGTAACTGTGTCTCTTTTTGAAGATAAACAGCAAATGCCGCTGATAGGCGGTCTAACTCATTAAAGTCCAGTGTTCGACCAAAACTGGTATAAGCCGGTTTCGGCCCATATTCACGGCAGATGTAAGTTAATACATCAGGAATTGTATTAAATCCATAATGATTAATATCTGCCGGTATCGTATCCGCTGCGGGTAACGACTGCACCATCGCAGGCTCCTCGTATAATTATTTTTATCGAGAACCTTTTAGGTTCTAATCAGTATTCACACAATGTAAAACTTATAACGCTATACATACACTAAATCTAGCTCAGGCAATGGGAAATAGCACAGCAAGTTTAGTCGCTAGCATAATATCGCCATCGGCTTGAATCTGGCCGCTCATAAATGCCTGCATACCATCCGTTTCACCTGACATGACATCTTCCAGCGTTGCACTATCCATTCGAAGCGTCACCGTTGCCTCATCGCTATCCCCTTCAGCTATAGTGCATTGGCTATCTTGCACTGTAACAACCCAATGACCAGCATCACTAATTTCATATTGGAAAATAGCATCGGTACCTTCCGCCGCAGAGGGATTAAAGCGCTGTTCCATCTGAGTAAAAATTGACTGTAGTTCTGACATTTCTAAAACCTCTTTCTTATTTTTCAATTGATATCGTTTAGCATTTAACTTCAATAAACCACGCAACATGGTCTGACCTAGACGACTATTTAGCGCTCTTTTCATACATCACCCTAGAACGAAAAATGCTCTTGATCCAAAGACATAAGGTTATCCGAACCCGACTGCATGGTGACAACAAGAGAACGCGTTCTAGGCAACAAACGCTGAAAATAGAATTGCGCTGTAGTCAGCTTAGCTTGATAGAAAGCCGCATCGCCTTCACCCTCTGCAAGCTTTTGTTGCGCCACTTTAGCCATGCGAGCCCAGAAATACCCAAGTACGACATAACCGGAATACATTAGATAATCGACAGAGGCCGCTCCGACTTCATCGCGGTTCTGCATCGCCTTCATACCCACCTGCATCGTCAATTCACCCCACTCCTTATTTAGGTCAATAAGCGGCTGGGTAAACTCCTGCATCTGCGTATTTTCAGCTTCAGCCTGACAGAATTTATGCACTATTTTAGTAAAGCCCTTAAGCGCTTCACCTTGTGTCATTAATACTTTACGGCCTAGTAGATCGAGCGCCTGTATCTGCGTAGTACCTTCATAAAGCATAGAGATACGGCTATCACGCACGTTTTGTTCCATGCCCCATTCGGAGATAAAGCCGTGGCCGCCGAATATTTGAAGACCATGGTTAGCAGATTCAAAACCAACTTCGGTCAAAAATGCTTTTGCTATAGGCGTAAGGAAAGCAAGCAGAGCATCGGCTTCAGCTTTTTCATCGCCATCGGATAATTTAACTTTATCCACCAGCTGAGCGCAGTAATAGATCATGGCACGACCCGCTTCGGCGAATGCCTTTTGAGTCAGCAGCATTTTACGCACTTCAGGGTGTACAATAATCGGATCTGCCGATTTTTCAGGGCAAGCAGGCCCAGTCAACGCACGCATCTGTAATCGATCTTTGGCGTAGGTTAATGAGTTCTGAAAACCCCACTCTGCATGGGCTAAACCTTGTAAGGCTGTACCTAGACGCGCGGTATTCATAAAGGTAAACATACAGTTAAGGCCTTTATTCGCCTCACCTATAAGGTAACCTGTGGCATCATCAAAGTTCATAACGCAGGTTGAGTTACCGTGAATCCCCATTTTATGCTCTAACGATCCACAGCTAACACCATTGGCGTCGTTCATTGTTTCAGGTAGATGTTTGGGAACGATAAATAGAGAGATTCCCTTTGTACCTTCAGGTGCATCAGGTAAACGAGCTAATACAATATGGACGATATTATCGGCCATATCATGCTCACCCGCTGAGATAAAAATCTTAGTCCCAGATATCTTGTAACTACCATCACCTTGGGGCTCAGCTTTTGTTCTCAGCATTCCTAAGTCGGTACCACAGTGCGGTTCAGTTAGGCACATGGTGCCCGTCCATTCACCTGAGATAAGCTTTGTTAAGTAAGTCTCTTTCTGCTGATCAGATCCATGAGCATCAATTGTATTCATCGCACCATGACTTAACCCCGGATACATACTCCAAGACCAGTTGGCGGTACCGACCATCTCATTAATGATAATTCCCATCGACTCGGGCAAGCCTTGACCGCCCCACTCTGTTTCATGTGCAAGCGAAGGCCAACCACCATCTACAAACTGTTTATACGCGTCTTTAAAACCTTCAGGTGTTACAACAACACCATCATTTAAAGTGCAGCCCTGCTGATCACCCACCCGGTTTAAGGGAGATAACACGCGCTCTGCAAACTTAGCACCTTCTTCCATGATCGCCGCCACCATATCGGGAGTTGCGTCCTCACAGCCCGCAAGGCTTTGATAATGACTTTCGGCATCAAGTACCTCATTCAAAACAAAGTTCATATCCCGAAGGGGAGCTTTATATTCTGGCATCACACGATCCTCAACTTTACATAGTGCCAAACCATTTTATTTACTTGGCAACAACAGCTTACTGGCCAGCTAACTTTTAATAACTGACCTTTATGCTTTTAAGGATGGTTGAAAGAGTAAAATTCGCCAATGACAAAAGCTGCCAGTTTTTATGACAAAAAATAGCATTCTAAAGAAAAGCGCCTATACATAGGCATTTCAAGAAAGGGTAAAGATCATTTACAAGCAACGAAAATAACATTTTCCGTCAATAGCATGCCGCGCCGCAGCATAGAAACAAAAAAGCCGACATTAATGATGTCGGCTTTTAAGGATGAAATAAGGCTTATATATAATTAAATAAGCTTAAGTCCTGCACCGTAGCAAAACTTGCGTATGAGGCTTCTAGCGCAGTCTCTTGCAATGCAAAAAGGCTGATCGCTTCGTTATAATCCAGATCTTCAAATGAAGAAAGCGCTTCTTTAGTAAAAAGCTTAAAATCTTCATTAACAAGTGCCTGCTGATCAAGCGTATTAATACGACCACCAATACTTGCTCTTGCAGCAATATTTTCTTCTTCAATTCCGCTTAAATTATCAAGGATATTATCCATTTTACTGTTAAAAAGATCTTTGCCTTCTTCTGTAGAGAAGTCACTTGTTTCAAGCGCTTCCTTTAAATCCAATGCCGTATTCAAAATATTATGCTGATCAAACGCATCCAGTGTAGCCGTACCCGCATTAGCGGCACTCACATCAAGCTCCACCCCTGCAATTGTAATTGTCGGCGCATTAGGATTAGTCGCAAGATCATAGGCAGTAAGGGCCACCGCTGGATCGTCTGCGGTCACAGGCTGACCATTCTTATCTGTAACGGTCAGTAAGCCGGCACCATCAACGGTCATCGTTAAGGGGCCATTAGTGCCCATATATGCCCCAAAAGCTTCTGCATCGCCGTTATCAATATCTATATTTGAAACAACGGAAACCGTTTGCGTTAGATCTGCTTCCACATACCCCGGCACAATGGCTACTTTTTCAAATATTTCGAACCCAGAATCTGTCGCTGCCACTTTAGTTTCTGGACCAACTTGAAGGTAGCGTTGACCATCATCACCATTAAATTCATAACGTCCGTTACTGGCATTGAAAGTATACGGCTGAGTAAACCCTTTATTTCCAGAAAAAAGATATTCACCTTGGACATCTTTAGTGTTCATCAAGCCTTCAAGAGACTTGAGAATTTCACCAACTTCGGAGGCGATCGCACTCCGGTCACCGTCACTTAAGACACCATTCTTACCTTGGATCGTAAGCTCTTTCAAACGGATAGATTGGTTGTTAATCTGCTCAATCGTATTTTCTTCTAGGCTTAAACGGCGCTGGGCGACTTCAATATTGCCAGTAAACTGCTCAGTTCTCGCTATCTCTTTTTTAAACTTTTGAATTTGAGCAGACGCAAGTGGATCATCAGACGGTTGAAGTACACGTTTACCCGTAGATAACTGCTGCTGAGTTTTGAATAACTCTGACGTACCGCGGTTCAGATTATCAATATTACTTAGAAAGACCTGTTGTGTAGAAATTCTCATTTTATCTCTCCCTAAACACTCTGTATCAGCGTATCAAAGATGGTCTGTGAAACTTGAATCAATTGGGCGGATGCTTGATAGGCTTGCTGGTATTGAACCAACTTCGCCGCCTCTTCATCTAAGTTGACGCCTGAAATACTTGAACGTTGTTCTTTATTAGAATCAAGAACCGCTTTACCAGCTTGAGCATTAATTTGAGCAACAGCAGCTTCCGTGCCTACACGCTCAATCGTTTGACCATATTTATCTTGATACGATGCACCTTCAATTGATTTGGCGAATTGAAGATCGGATAACAATAGGGCGTTTCGGTTATCCGATACACCATCTGTATTCGGTTGAATAGTGAATGTGTCATTGATATTTGGTGAGTTCTTAACAGTCACTTCAAAACCTTGAAGCGTAATAGGTTCTGAAGAAACATATTCTCCAACAATACGATCACCATCCACATCCGTGAGTTGATAATACGCAACATCACCTGATGCATCATGGTCAATGGTAAATACATCGCCATTTACAACAGCATTGATATCCATTGTGATACCAAAACTGGCTGTTAAATCTAACTGAGCATCACCAATTGCACCCACTCCCGTCACTGTAGTCGCTGGCGTTCCGGAATCGGTTACATCAAAAGCTCCACCGACAGCAGTAATCGTAAGAGGATAAGTTATATCCGACGTCACTGAAAAATCAGCAACCTGCACATTTGAAGCAGCTCCGGTATTACCGACAGCGTTTGTTGCTTCAAGGGCTGACAGGAAGCTCATATCTAGAGGCGGTGTTAATTCGCCTACAACAGCAGCCTGATCAGCGTAATCCTTATCTGTAATAGCGACAGAAACAACACCTGTACCAATATTTGCAGAATCAGCGGATGTTGATAACGGTGAACCCAGCGCTAATTGGCTAGCCTCATTCAGAACAGTATTAATCTCAGAGGCCGCATTACGCGTGGGCGTTATGAGGAATTTATCGCCTTGAGAAAATACAGTCGCGGCATCAATCTGAAGCGTAAACCCGTCAACTCTTAGTGTAAGATCTCCAGTGCTGCTATCTAGATAAAACTCACCATCTTCATCAACCTCAGAGGCATTTGTTGGCGCAGGACCATTAGTATTAAAGTCCGTTTGATTCCATCTAACTTCATCATTTCCGCGAATTAAAGTAAAAGAGCTATCACTATTAAACACTAACTCATATTCGGTCGCCTCGATCACTGATACATCATTAATAGTAACGGAGCCTGTTGAAGATGAAAGGTTATCTCTTTCGGCAGAAAAACGATTGCTAGAGGCGGAGGCATTATTAATGTCGGTAAACATCAATCCACCCGCATCTCCGTTCAGATCCATCCCTTTCTGATGCTGTTCATTCATCGTATCAGCAAAAACAAGCGCTATACGGCCAATTTCATCTAGCGTTTCATTCAGCGTGGTATCACGATATTCAAGAATCCCCCCAACATGCCCACCTGAAACATGATCCGTGATGTCACCAACACTGCTCCCGATTGCTATACCTAAGTTGAGCTGACTACTATCTGCTGGATTGACTATTGTTGTTAATGTGTTGGCTGACTGTCCCACAACCAGCGGCTCACCATTACCGATAAAAACACTTATCTCATGTGTTGTTCCATCTTCGATAACGTTAAAACCAATCAACTCAGATAGCTCTTCTAGCTTCATGTCTCGCTGGTCTAAGAGTTCACTGGGTATACTGCCAGACGCATTTGCTATGCGTATGTCATCATTTAATTGGGCTATATTCTGAGCAATCGAGTTTATTGAAGATACATTACTCTCCAATTGGCCATTTATCGTCTCATTTTGGCGACGAATATTTGCATCTAGATCATTGAAACGCTGGACTAAGGCTTCTGCCTGAGCAATAAAAAGCTCACGATTGGGCAAACTAACCGGATCATCTACTGCGGTTTGTAACGCGCCGAAATAATCGTCCATCGCTTTGGAAATACTTGTAACATCTGAAGCTAAGAGGTTATCAAGTTCGTTCGCAAAGTCTTTATAGACATCGTAACTATTGTATGTGGCGCTATCAGCCCAGATTTGGCGATTCAGAAAGTCATCGGCAATACGATCAATTGCATCAATCGTAACTCCGCCGTTATCTGCTCTCGATTCAAACACAGGACGCTGACGTGTATACCCCTCAGTATTAACATTACTGATATTTTGTCCCGTAACCGCTAGCGCAGTCTGATTAGCCTGTAAGCTCTGCGTTCCTAATGTAAGTAAACCAAAAGACATTTTTTTCACTCCTTTTGAAACTGAAATACAACCTTAGTGAAGCTATAAATTAAGGAGAGTTAGGTAATAACCTATCGGCTATTATCTATCCCTCTTTAGGTGAAACACTTCGACTGGCTAATAAATCACCTTCAAAAATATTTTGAATCTTTTCAGCATATTTAGGATCTGTCGCATACCCAGCTTCCTGTAACTGCCGCACATAATCATAAGGATCGCCTGCGCTTTCGATAGCCATCTGATAACGAGGGCTGTTCTTAAGAAAGTTCACATAATCCCTAAAACTATCTTCGTAGCTTTCGTAACTACGGAAAGACGCTTTTTCACGCTGCGCTACACCATTTCTAAACTCCAACGTGGAGACTTGAGCGCTATCCCCATCCCAACGTCGATCTGCTTTAATGTTAAATAAGTTATTACTATTACCACCGTCAGGTGAACGAACCATCGAGCGCCCCCAACCGGTTTCAAGCGCTGATTGAGCTAATAAAACACGAGGGTCTACACCCAATTCCCCTGCAACCTTTTCCGCAAGTGGCATTAACTTTTCAACAAACTCTTCAGGAGATTCAAATCGATCCGGTAAATTTTCATCCGCAACTGTCACTTGCTTCAATTGCTGCTGAAAAACCTCTTTAACCGTATTAACTTGTTCATCCGTCAAATTAATCCCTGGAGGGTTCTCTTGACCTTCAGCTTTCGCTAATAGAGCAGTAGCAGCCACCGATGCCGCTTGATCAAACGCCTGATTAAGTCTTCTGCTATTAATATCAAGCGCTTTAAGATCAGCCTCTTTAACAGGCTCACTCTTTCCACCTAACTGCCTTACCAGAACATCGGTTAAACCAATACCTTTGTTACCCGCCATTTCCATCGCTATTTGGTTGTCATACATCCCTTGAAATAACTTTGTCTGGCTGCTATTCATGAAGTTATCTTCACCAAATGCAGCGTTGGCATCACGCATCGATTTAAGAAGCATGTTGACGAATAACTGCTCGAATTGCTGAGCGGCAAGGCGTAAACCTTCATCACTATCCGTCCTGGCTTTTGCTTTAAGCTTTTGTAGCTCAGCTAAATCCGAATAGAGCTGAGCATTACTGCCATCGCCTGCTTTAATCATTAGATCACCACCAATTCAGCTTTAAGGGCACCCGCCTGCTTTAAGGCTTCAAGAATCGCCATTAAATCACCCGGCGCAGCACCCACTTGGTTTACCGCCTCAACAATATCTTTCAGATCAGTTCCTGGCGAAAACTCAAACATATGACCTGAACCCTCATCAACTTCAATGCCTGTACGTGGAGTCACAACCGTACGGCCTTCACCCAACGGATTAGGTTGCGCAACATCGATATCTTCAGCAATCGCTACAGTTAATCCACCATGTGTAATCGCAACGGGTGAAACACGTACATTCTGACCGATGATAATCGTGCCGGTCCGTGAATTAATCACCACCTTGGCTACATCTTTTGCAGGCTCAACATTTAAATTTTCTAATACCGATAGGAAAGAAACACGCTGAGATGGGTCTCTAGGAGCGCGTACTCGGATCGATGTTGCATCCATTGAAGCCGCCATCTGAGGACCTAACAGGTGATTAATCTGTTCAGCCACACGACGAGATGTTGTGAAATCTGGACGATGAAGATTAAGCACTAAGCTATCACCTTGCGCAAAAGCGGATGGAACAGAACGCTCTACAGTAGCACCGTTTGGAATACGACCAACGCTAGGAACATTCAACGATAATTTAGATCCATCAGCACCCTGAACACCAAAACCAGAAACCACTAGGTTACCTTGCCCGACAGCATAGACTTGACCATCAGCCCCTTTCAAAGGAGACATTAATAAGCTGCCGCCTCTCAAGCTTTTAGCATCGCCTAAGGCAGAAACCGTAATATCGATTTTTTGACCGGGTTTTGAGAAAGCGGGTAGCTCGGCATGAATAGCAACCGCTGCAATATTTTTAGATTTAGGGTTAGTTGTAGACGGTATAGCCACGCCAAAATTATTTAGCATATTACGAAAAGTCTGTGACGTGAAAGAAGTTTTATCTCCTGTACCATCCAAACCCACAACTAAGCCATAACCTACTAATTGGTTGGAACGTACACCCGATATACTTACCATATCTTTCAAACGGCCAGCTTCAACAATACCTGAAAGAAGTACACAAGCTGCAAGGAATAGAGCCTTTTTCATCTTCGTTCTCCTTAAAATGGCATTATTGCGCTAATAAAAAACTTTGAAAGCCAGCCCATAACGTTAGTGTCATGGACTACACCTGTACCACTATAAGTAATGCGAGCATCCGCCAACTTAGTGGACTCCACCGTATTGTCTGAACCAATATCTTGCGGCCTTACCATGCCACTAATACGGATATACTCATCACCCTGATTGAGCGTCAGCCACTTTTCACCCTTCACTAATAGAACACCACTAGGCAATACATCATGGACTGTAACTGTAATATTTCCGCTAAGGTTATTACTCATATCTGATGTACCTTCGCCATCAAATTCAGATGTCGGCCCTGTAATACTTGCACTTAGAGGTTTGCCATTAAAATCAAGAGGGCTTCCTAAAACGGTTGGCTGAGTCAATGTTACGCTGCTACTTTTATCTAGCTCAGTCGTCGCACTTTTCTGAGAACTTGTACTCTCCTGTAAAGCGATTGTGAGAATATCTCCTATCCGGTGAGCACGACCGTCACCATATAAATTAATGCTCGTAGCTGAATTATAAATAGATCCATTAATCGGCTTAGGCGCTATAAGAGCTTGCGGGCGTACGGGTGCATATTCTGGATTATTTGGCCTAACCTGTTTCTGTACACAACCAGTTAGAGCCGTTAACGCCATCATCATTATTAAGAGAGCTTTACTCATCATAAATACCTTACCGTTATCCTATTTAAAGCTGCTGGCTAACATATGAAAGCATCTCATCTGCTGTCGAGATCACTTTAGAATTCATCTCATAAGCACGCTGAGTTGTAATCATGTCTACCAGTTCTTCAACTGAATTTACATTCGAGCCTTCTAAAGAACCTTGAATTAATTGCCCAGTACCACTTTCACCTGGGTTACTAATTAAAGGAGCACCACTTGCTGCGGATTCTTGAAAAAGGTTCTGGCCTAGCGCAAGTAAACCTTGAGGGTTAACAAAGTCGGCTAACTGCAATTGACCTATCTCGGTCGGTGTCGTATCACCTGCGGTTGTAACTTCAACAATACCGTCAGTACTGATTGAAAAATTAATCACTTCACCTGGTAAAGTAATCGCAGGCTCTATCTGGTACCCTTCTGCGGACACCAACTCATTGTCGCCATTTAAATGAATCTGACCATTGCGTGTATAAGCGGTATCGCCGTTAGGTAAAGTTACTTGCAAAAAACCTCTACCATTAATTGCAACATCAAAAGCTTCACCAGTGATCTCTATATCACCCGTACTAAAAAGCTTCTGAGTACCGACAGTTCTAACACCCATACCGATCTGCAAACCAGAAGGCAGTTGAGCCTCTTCAGCGGTTTGAGCACCTGGCTGTCGACGTACTTGGTACATCAGATCTTCAAAAACAAGTTGATCTTTCTTAAAACCAACCGTTGAAACGTTTGCCAAGTTGTTTGATATAACCTTCAGGTTAGTGTCCTGTGCGGTCATACCCGTTTTAGCTACATTCAGTGCACCGTGCATCTATCTATCCTCGGTTGGTTCTTAAGACATTTTCAAAATTGACGCAGCAGCTTCAGAGTTTTCTTCAGCTGTTTTCATCATCTTAATCTGCATTTCAAACTGGCGAGATGTGGTAATAATCCCCGTCAGTTCACTTACCGCATTCACGTTACTTGATTCCAAATAACCTGAACGGATACGTACATTTTCGTCAGGAAGCAAAGGAACTACATCCCCTGTCGTCATTAAACCATCTTTCCCCTTAAACAAAGTTTGAGGGTCTGGGTTAACTAATTTAATCTGATCAGCAACCAATAGTTCTGTTGCATTTTCCCCTAAAGGTCGAACAGTTATAATTCCGTTTGTCGCTATGTCGATATTCTCAAAAGGAGGCAAAGTGATAGGAATTCCTCCATTGCCCATTACCGGCAACCCACTGCCTGTAACTAACTGGTTAGCGGCATTGATCTGCAGAGAACCGGCACGGCTATACCCTTCGGTGCCATCCGCACGAATCACAGTAAGCCAACCATCCCCTGCAACAGCAACATCCAATTGGCGACCAGTTTCAATCAATGTACCACTGGTAATATCGGTAGCAGGGCGCTCTGTCTGGGCATAAACCCGCGAAGCATGACCTTCCCCAAACACCTGCATAGCGCGGGCTTGAGCCAGATCAGATTTAAAACCTGTAGTGTTTGCATTAGCAAGGTTATTGGCATGAGATTGCTGTGCAAGCATATTCTCACGCGCGCCACTCATTGCTAAATAAAGAACCTTATCCATCTATCACTTCCAGAATAGGCGGTTAAACCGCATTTATATCTAAAAAACAAAATGACTCTATTTAGGATATTGCAACACGCGTGCCAAAAACGAAAAAAGGCCGCAAAAGCGACCTTCTTGGGTACTATGAGATATATTAGATCTGCAAAATATTCTGCGTCACTGTATTGAGCGTCTCCAGGGTTTTCGAGTTTGCCTGGAAATTCCGCTGCGCCTCAATTAATGAAACAAGCTCAGCAGAAAGATCCACATTGGACTGTTCGAGTGCCGCCGATTGCAAGGTACCATTCAAACCAGTACCCGGCGGGTTCACAATCGCATCACCGGAGGTCAATGTTGCTGTCCACTCAGTATCACCTGAAGGCGAAAGACCTGACTGGTTTTCAAATGTAGCAATTGCCACAACACCTAGATCTTGCGTTTGACCATTAGAGAAACTGGCAACCATTTCACCTGTTCCGCTAAATGTAACACCGATCAAATCACCTTTCGTATAACCATCCTGAGCGGAAGCCTTCACAATTGACGACGATGCAAACTGAGTCGTATTTGCTATATCCAACTCGATTACCGTTGTAGAATCAGCAGGGTCCGCACCCGTAATTGTAATCGATGGAACAACAGCTCCGGCAGAGAATTGATCACCATTAATACCCGTCAGCAAACCATTAGATGGGTTAAATTTAACTAGGATGGGACCTGGCTCAGTACCTGTACCCGCTTCACCTGGATCTAAAGCCTTACCAATATCCAGCTGCTCAGATCCGTTTAGGTAAGCATACATTCGGTATACACCTTGGAAAGAGTTATCACCATCTTTTACAACAGCCGCTGTAAAAGGTGTACCGCCAGTGGCCCCGGATGTTTCAGTAATAGTGATTGCTGCAGCGGGAGTAATATCACCCGACTCCGCTTTATAAGTCACTACAATTTGTTGATTAACATTATCGTAAATAACTGATTCAACATCAGGGTTTGCATCCAAGATTTGGGCTTCGGAAGCTGTAATAGCTTGACCAATCTGGTCCGCCGTAGAACCCACGCCTAATGCAGATATTGATATACCTCCCACCTCAAGCACAACCGATTCGGTTAAAGGAACTTCTGTACCGTCAAGTGCGAAGGTATACGTTTCATTCGCATCAATCTCTGCAATTTCAGAAACAACAGATGCACCTGAAACTTGAACTAGGTCAGGCTCAGGGTATTCAGATTTAAAACGCAGCGTTATATCACCTGCACCGTTAATGACGATACTGCCAATACGCGGATCACCTGTCACAGGATCTGTAAGTTCTGTAAAAAAGGCACCTGAATTAATAACATCCCCAGCCGTATAACCTCCGATCTCCGCTACATGAGCAGCAGTGACAGTAACACCCGAAATAGTATCACCCGCAGTTACAGACGTAAGTTGTTGCTGAGCTTGAACGGGGCGAGCTTCCGCCATATTAAATTTAACGGTATGCTCATTACCCAAGCTATCAAAGGTCCTTACAGTCGTACTGTAAGTAAATGAGCCTGGCTCATCTTTATCATAATCAGCAAGTAGGGTATTTGATTCTTCTCGGGAATCGATATTAAAAGACAGATCGATCTCTTCGGTCGCTTTTGGCGGACTCTCTTTCTGAGTCACGGCCAAATTACCAATAGGCAAACGGTTACCTTCGGTATCTAACCCGTAACCTTGAAGATACTTACCGGTCTTAGAAACCATAAAGCCGTCTTTATCCAGCTCAAAAGAACCAGCACGAGTATATGTAGTACCACCCTGACCATCGTCAAGCTGGAAAAAGCCGGAACCGTTAATCGCCAAATCAAGGTTATTGTTAGTAAACTCGATCGTACCTGCCTGGAAATCTTGTGCGATATCCGTCACGGTCACACCTGCACCCGCGACATTAGATGAACCTGCACCAACCACCGCAGTAGCATAGATATCGCCAAATTCCGTTCGTGACGACTTAAAGCCAACTGTACTTGCGTTTGCAATATTGTTACCGGTTACATCAAGGTCTGTAGTTGCTGCCTTCAGACCGGTTACTGCTGTATTAAAACCTGCCATTGTCCTGTCCTCACACGCCGATCTGTTTAACATCACTGGCATCAAATGTGCCAGCGTTTGTATTCACTTTCATACCGATACCGTTCTCACCCAGTGTCACGCTATTCACCCGATAAGCCATATTAGTATCGACTGCCTTATATTCTTCATCTTCAATACGCTCAACCGTAAAGGTGTAATCCCCTGGCGGATGTTCTGGATTTCCATCTTCATCAAACTGCATCTGCCAAGCAAATTCGTGCTCACCTTGGCTCACAGCACCAAGCTGCATCGTATCGACTAAACTTCCGCTTGAGTTATAAACTTTGATACGCACATCAGACGAGCTTGTACCGAGATTGAATGAACCATGAGCATAAGGGCTTGAAGCTGTGCCTACTTCAACTGTGTCCCCCGGAATATAGACCGACTGCCCCACCATTGCTGAAGCCTGCAAAGCTGCCTGACTACTCAGCATAGATTGCGACATTTCGTTCACAGAGGAATTCAACTGGTTAATACTTTCAACCTGCGACATCGTCGCAATCTGTTGCATAAAATCACTGGTATCTGCAGGACTAGAAGGATCCTGGTTTTGCAGCTGAGCAATCATCAGCCGCATAAACATATCGCTGTCTTCTTCCGTCTGACTTTTCGCAGTACTCGACGATTGATTCGTCGTATTAATCTGCTCAAAGATGTTTTGATTTACACCGTTTACATTACTCATGGCTAATTAGCCCCGCGCCTTATTCATTATTGCTGCCCAAGTCTGATTGTCTGCTGCAACATCTGCTTGGCTGTATTCATAATTTCTGTATTAATTTGGAAAGAGCGTGATGCAGAGATCATATCCGCCATCTCTTCAACCACATTCACATTTGGAAAGTAGACAAAACCTTCTTCATCAGCCATCGGATGCGCGGGATTATATTCCTGACGCAATTCAGCCTGACTTTCTACGATCCCTAATACCTGAACGCCTTGCCCTGCGGCAATACCTGCTTCATTATCAGGCTGAGCCAAGGGATCGGCTTGCTGAACAGCGAAAACAGGTTTACGAGCCCGATAGGTTTCATCAAGGCTGGAGCTAACACTATCTGCGTTTGCCATGTTACTTGCTGTTGTATTCAACCGAATCGTTTGCGCATTCATTGCTGATCCGGCAATACCAAAAACATTACTTAAAGACATGACTACTCACCTTTAATCGCTGATTTCAGCCCAGTAATTTTCTTATTCAAAAACTGAAAAGAGGTTTGATAATCCAAGGCATTCTCAGTGTAACGCGCCATCTCCTGTTGAACCTCAACAGTATTACCATCGACCGATGCCTGATTCGGGATACGAAACATCATATCTGCCGCTAGATCAGGTTCTAACAAGTTGGTTTGATGACCTGGCGCTGTCGCTACCTGTTTAACTTGCATTTCACTCGCTTTACTTAAAATTTGGGAAAACTCTAAATCCCTGGCTTTAAAATTCGGCGTATCCGCATTGGCAATATTATTTGCAAGCACTTCTGCACGGCGAGCACGGTGTAACAGTGCATCATCATGAATTCCCAGTGCCGCATCAAAACTTATTGCCATCGAACTATCTCCTCATTAATTGCATACAATAAAGCAATCCATATACCAACTATAAAAAACATATAAATATCAATTAGTTATATTTTAAGATGCTCAACAAATCATTCCCCTTTCTTATAAAGCGGCAATACCTCACCCTACCTTTGCCGCTTAGCATGCCTCAAAAGCGGAAAGCGGAAAGCGGAAA
>DJLT01000003.1:0-27808 GCA_002435145.1 Neptuniibacter sp. UBA6509 | reverse complement strand
AAAGCGGAAAGCGGAAAGCGGAAAATAAAAAAGCCGTTGTCCATAAACAACAGCTTTCTTAAAAATGAGTCTGCAAAGAAGAGTACGTTACAACTCTTTAAATCGCCTGATAAATAATACCTGGCCGGCAGTGAATCATTTGATACTTATCCGATAGACCTGACAAAAATTCAGAAGCGCCTAAAATGAGATAACCTCCTGGTTTCAACACTCCATGCATTTTGGTCAGAATTTCAGTTTTTTTCTCGCTCGAGAAATAGATAAGTACATTTCGGCAAAAGATAATGTCAAATTTACCCATTGAGGAATATTGACCAAGTAGATTTATACTCTGAAAACGAACGCGTGATTTGATGTCAGGCTTAACAGCCCACCCACCACCTGGTGTTTCACGAAAATGCTGTGTCAAACGCTCCTGGGATAACCCCCTGCCAATAGCCAGCATTTCATACTCACCACGCTTAGCCTGAGCTAGAACCTGAGTAGAAATATCCGTTGCAACAATCTCTTCAGAGGAAAGTTTTCCTGGTGTTTTCTTCTTAAACTCATCAATTGTCATACTGATGGAATAAGGCTCTTGGCCAGTAGAACACGCCGCTGACCATATTCTAACTTTAGAGCCCCCAACATTACCCACTACTTCAGGTAAAATTCGATCCCTCAAAATATCAAATGGATGAACATCACGAAACCATAAGGTTTCGTTAGTTGTCATTGCATCAATGACCTGCTCGCGCAGACGTTTTGAAGCGGGACTCTGCAGTTTGGTAATTAACTCTTTCAACCCAGGGCAGTTCTGCTCTTGTACAATTTTACCTAACCGACTTTGAACCAAATACTGCTTGTGTTTAGCTAGCAAAATACCACTATTTTCTTCTAAGAACCGACTAAACAATTCAAAATCAGAATCGGTGATCGTAAAACTAGACCGGCCAGTAATACTCATAAAGAGTAGATACCCCTAATTATTTTCAACTTGATTTATACGTTGAACAACAGCCGTTGCCAAATCATCTGGATTAAACTTCGCTAGGAAGCCATCTGCGCCTACTTTTTTAACCATAGACACGTTAAATCCACCTGACAAGGATGTATGCAAGACTACATGCATACCCTTCATACGCTCATCACCACGTATCATAGAGGTCAGGGTATAACCATCCATCTCGGGCATCTCGATATCTGAAATAACCATTAGAAAGTTTGTTGTAACATCAACCCCTCGATCAGCCATGTCACATAACAGATCCCAAGCCATACGACCGTTATTGCAGGAGGTAACCTTAATACCTAAACCTTCCAAGCTACGCTGCATCTGATTACGAGCAACAGAGGAGTCATCGGTAATAAGTATCTGATAATCTTTGGCTTTTTCACGTACTGTATCATCAGCGACATCTTTACTTACTTCTGTCGGCATAGGATATAGATCAGCAAGAATCTGCTCTACGTCAAGAATCTCAATCAGTTTACCTTCATACTCAAAGATAGCGGTAAGATAATTCTCCACCCCTATTTCCGTTGGAGGAGCCATAATCTGGTCCCACTGAGTATTCAAAATTCTATCAACTTTACGAACCAAAAAAGCCAAGGTTCGACGGTTATACTCCGCCACAATCAAAAAGCATTCCTGACGTTGATCCTTCGGTACAGAATCTCGACCAACAGCTTCCGATAGATCCAGCACAGGAATGGTCTCGCCTCGGATATGAGCCATACCTTTTATAGCTGAAGTTTGCCGAGGAACTTCTGTAAGCAATGGACATTGCAGGACTTCACGTACTTTAAAAACGTTAATGCCATACTGCTGATCGCTTTCTAAGGCGAACAATAACAATTCGAGCCTATTCTGGCCCACCATCTGAGTACGTAGGTTTACACTATCTAGGATACCTGACATGATCTACCAATCCCGTAGAGATTAAATCAATTCTATTTTTGCACGCCATCACATAATGTTAGTGACAACAACGTGAATACTTATAATTTAACACGACTTTTCGTACTAACCACTTTTCTTTTAGCTCCAGTGCATATTTTTGCAGAGAGTGAAGCCGAAAAGCTTGAACAAGCAGCATCGCTATATTTGCAAGAACATTACAAAAAAACGAGCCCCGATGCGCGCATTGAGATCAAACTTAACCCGATTAGCAGAAAAATCAAACTAAAAACCTGCCTTGTGCCATTTGATTTTCAAACACCCAAAGGTAATGGCAGCCGAATAACGTTCAGAGCACGCTGCCAATCACCCCTTTGGCAGCTCTTCATTGCCGCTGAAGTTAAACAATTTGGTTTAGCTGTTGTAAGCAGAACAAGCTTACCGCGAAAAACATATCTCAGCGAGAAAAACACTCTAATACAAGAAGTTGATATAACCTCTCTTCGTTCCGCTTACTTCACTAACTCAAACGATATAACCGGCTGGATTACTAAAAGAAGTATAGCTGCAAATACAATAATAACTGCCCCTATGTTAAAAGCACCATTAACTATATCAAAGGGTAACGCTGTCATTATAGAAGCTAAACGCAACGGTGTATCGATCAGAACATCAGGAACAGCTCTAGAAGATGGTACCTTAGGCGAACAAATTAAAGTAAGAAATGACCGTTCAGGCATCACAGTAAAAGCGAGAGTCATAGAGCCTGGATTAGTTCGCGCCCCCTGAAAAAGCCCTTAAGATAGCTTGCTTATAAAGCAACTGCTATACTGAAAAAAATTATTTAAGAAATTTCACTTTTTTCTTAAAGTTCTCGAAATAGCCGCCGATAAGTAGGTTCAGATACAAAATTGAGGACGGATAAATGATTAATGATCTCACGGGCCTGTCATCTTCGCAGACGGCAAGTTCTCGTGCACGGACAAGCGAACAGGGTAACGCTACCAAATCTGGTGGTGATACTTCTGCACAGCAGTCCCCGTCCAATAAGGGTGATACAGTAAATATCAGCAATGCAGCACAGATACTGCAGAATGCAGACAAATTACTGGCAGAAACACCTGATGTGGACAGCGCGCGTGTCGAACGCCTAAAACAGGAAATAGAAAGCGGCAGCTATCAGGTCAATGCAGAGCGCGTTGCCGAAAAGATGCTAAATTTTGACAACCTACTTTAAAGTTAAGACATGACTGAAGAACAATTATTAGAACTTAATACCCTGCTAAAGCAGGGTATTTTGCTTTTAGAATCTTTAACATCAATCTACGACAAAGAACTAGAAGCCCTCAGTAGTAAAGACTTAGATAAACTAAGCGATACAACTCAGGAAAAAATGTCACTGCTCAATAAGTTCCATAACTTCACATTGGAGCGGGTAGAGCTTCTTAAGTCATTTGGGCATGATATAACTTCAGACCAATACTCACTTCCCGAAGCACCAAAAGTCGACTCCCAAGGCAGTAAAGCAGCATCTGAGAACTACGCAGTCATTAAGCAATTCCTTAAGGAGCTGCAACAGAAGAACAAACGCAATGAACAGGCGATCTATAGAAACCAGCAAAATGTCACACAGCTTCTAGCCATTGTTCGTGGCCATAAAAAACAGGACCAGCTCTATAATAAAAGCGGCGGTTCTGGGCTCTATAAAGCACAAAGCCGAATCGGTAAGGCGTAATAAGCAATCACGATAATAACCTACCAACAAGTTAGTGACTCAACTAGTAATTAAGGCTAAAATCCGTGCCACATCGACTTTACCAACCTATCAGTCCCAGTAGCTCAGCTGGATAGAGCGGTCCCCTCCTAAGGGACAGGCCAGGGGTTCGAATCCTCTCTGGGACACCATTTTACGCTCGAAGCGGCTATCGCAATAAATTACCCAGAGACCCCTGCGGTAAAAGGGCAACATTGTGCTTCAAATAAGTTACCAACTGTTGCTGCTTATCTTTTTCAGCCCCATCATCCGCTAGCTTTTCAGCAAGCTTTAAATAGCGACCTACCATTTTTAAACGCTCAGCTCGCTTTTCTTCACTATCTCGGGCAGATTCAAGAAATAGCTGGGCCAAATTAAGTAATGCACTAGCATTACTTGTGTCATATTCGGTGGCTAAGCCAAAGTACTTAAGCGCCTGAGGCATTTTCCCAGATAGATAGTGCTTCACCCCTAAACGATTCACTTTGTAGCTCATCTCAGGATCATGCTTTTTACTAGGAGGTATAATACTTTTAGCTTTCACAGGCTCAAGGATTGGAACCGCGTCACCAGTAACCTTCAAGAGTTCTCTATCCAAATCCAGAGGCACTTCTAACTCAGCATTAGCTCTCTGGGCTTCACGCGTGCATTTATTCGCTTCATCAGTATCACCAAGAGCACTATACATTTCACTTTTGAGCAAACCCGCTTTAACTTGTAACGAACGGTCTTCAGGAAAAGCTCTTGAAGCCTGAGTCATTGTTTGCTCAAAATCGTTGATCAGTTCAGTCGCTACAGCGCCTTCGGAATTAGCAAGCTCTAACCTTTTAACGTTCGCTAAGCGGAGGTAAGGTTCCGGAGAGTGATAACAACTACGTCTCCCCAAAACAATAGACTTTTTATAAGCGCCACCCGCAAGCTCCAATTTCTTTGTCTGGGTTGCGAGCCGCCCCAACTCCATCTGCCTAGGTATCCCCAGGGGCGCTTTCTGAGCAGCTTCGCTAACCGTCTCACAGGCCTGTTCTAAATCGCCATTCTTCTCATGACTCGCACTTAAGAGATCATATGCCGCTATAAAAAGTGGATACTCTTCAATCAACTCATTAAGCAAAGCCTGCCCCTCCTTAATACGATTTAATGCGAGGAGGGATTGCGCCCAATTAAGGCCAGCCTCTTTGTCATGAGATTTCCAATACTGCTTCTCAGCAACACTTGCTGCCTCTTTAGGCTTACCAAACTGATTTAGCAAACGGGCTAAAATCAATTGCGCTTCATCATATTCGGGATCATAACTAGAAAAGTTATTTTTGCAGTAGCCAATCGCAGTGGGATAATCTCCAACCTCAAGCGCATCATCAACAGGCTTGAAAATTGATTTCCGATATAGAAGAGCATCCAAGCGGTGCTTTAGCTCTTCCACTGAAAAGGGTTTCATAATAAGTTCGTCAGGACGACTATCGATAGCATGCAGGATAACTTCTTGAGACGCATCACTGGTCATAAAAACCCAACAAGCGCTGGATTTTATATAACCGCGATACCGACACTCTTCAAGTAACTGAATCCCGGTCACGTTATCATTCACATTGTGACCGAGAAGGATAACGTCATAATTATTCTCTGATATCTCTGCTAGAACGCGATTATTTATCGTAATCGCTTTTAGGTTCATCACCCCTAAGCTTCTTAGCATGTAGAAGATTATAGAACGCATGTTGCCACTACTCTCGATCAGCAACACTTGTTTATCAGAATAATCTATTTTAACCACTCAGCCATCCGCAATATCCCTTCCTATTACATGCAGTATAAAAGCGGAGCACTAAAGACTAAAGCATTTCCTTCAAACAAAAAAAAAGCACTAAGTGCAGGGTGATGCGCTTAGTGCTAAGACAGTTCTATGCTGTACTTAACATCCTATATTTATAGCATTGAAACACGAATGACCCAGATCAAGAAAAAACTAACTGAGTCAGCGTAACCTGAGGGTATTGAGACAATATGATGAGATCCTGAATAATGGATTTCGGTTACACTAATTTTAACAATAACTATATAAAAACAGACACCTATGACTACTGCATTTATTACACATGATGACTGTGGCCTACATAATATGGGGCCTGAACATCCAGAAAGTCCAATCCGTCTAGTTGCTATCGGAAAAGTTCTGGAAAAAACCGGCCTAATGCAGGAACTGGAGCGAATCCAATCTGTTCATGTATTACCCGAACAGATACAACTCGCACATGCTCAGCTACATCAAAAGCGACTGGAGATGAAGCTACCTGAGCACGGGGTTGTATATACAGACGAAGATACAGCTTTATGCCCTGATTCACTCCATGCAGCCAGCTTAGCCGCCGGTTCCGCAGTTATGGCTGTTAACCGGGTATATTCAGGCAAATCAGATAATGCCTTCTGTGCGACACGCCCCCCAGGGCATCATGCTGAACACAACAACCCAATGGGGTTCTGTTTCTATAACAATGCCGCAATTGCAGCCATGCACGCACTTCAACAACCCGGAATTGAGCGTGTAGCAATCTTTGACTTCGATGTGCACCACGGTAACGGCACAGTTGATATATTTAAAGACAAACCGGAAGTATTAGTATGCTCAACATTTCAGCATCCATTTTACCCTGAACGTTATAGCGATATTTTACGAGATAATATTGTTAACTGCCCTATGGAAGCCCATAGCGATGGTATGGTATTTAGAAAGCTGGTTGAATCTCGTTGGCTTCCAGCTATACAAGCTCACAAACCAGACATGATTATTATCTCAGCCGGTTTTGACGCTCACCACGAAGATCCAATGGCTGATATTAAACTAAACGAGGAAGACTATCGTTGGGTCACTCAATTACTAATGGATGCTGCCAGAACCTATAGCCAAAACCGTGTTGTCTCTGTCCTTGAAGGAGGTTACAACCCTATCTCTTTAGCTTTCAGTGTTCAGGCACATCTAGAAGTATTAGCCGGTCACTAAACCACAGTCACTAGAAACAAAAAAGGCTGCCTATTGGCAGCCTTTTTATTTGCAAGAAGTGTCTATCCGCTTACGAACTTGATCATTACACCAGCCGCAATCGCAGAACCGATTACACCGGCTACGTTTGGACCCATTGCATGCATAAGCAAGAAGTTTTGAGCGTTGTACTCAAGACCAATCTTATTCGATACACGAGCAGCCATTGGAACCGCTGATACACCAGCTGAACCGATAAGCGGGTTAATAGCATTACCACCCATCATCTTGTTCATCAGCTTAGCCATCAAGATACCCGCTGCAGTACCAATACAGAATGCAACGATACCTAGAGACATGATACCTAGAGTCTGAAGATCCAAGAACTTATCAGCTGACAGTTTAGAGCCAACAGAAAGACCTAGGAAGATGGTTACGATGTTGATAAGTGCATTCTGAGCAGTATCACTCAAACGATCAACCACACCACATTCACGCATCAAGTTACCGAAGCAGAACATACCCAAAAGAGGTGCCGCATCAGGAAGCAATAGAGCAACCAGAATCAACAATACGATCGGAAACAGAACCTTCTCTAACTTAGTTACATGGCGTAGCTGATGCATCTTAATCTTACGCTCAGCATCTGTAGTCAACGCACGCATGATTGGCGGTTGAATCAGAGGCACAAGAGCCATATAAGAGTATGCAGCTACAGCAATCGCACCCAATAGATGAGGAGCAAGCAAGCTAGTAACGTAAATAGCGGTTGGGCCATCAGCACCACCGATGATACCAATTGCCGCTGCTTCTTGGATATTAAAGTCCATCACTCCGATAGAGCTAAGACCTACAGCACCCAATACAGTAGCAAAAATACCAAACTGAGCCGCTGCACCTAAGAACAAAGTTCTAGGGTTAGCCAGTAACGGTCCGAAATCGGTCATCGCACCAACACCCATGAATATCAACAAAGGTGCAGCCGTTGAGCCAATCGCTACGCTGTAAAAGTTATACAACATACCATTTGCATAACCACCATCAAGAGCCGCGTTTATAGCAGCCTGATGCTCAGCAGCAGACGAATTGTGGTAAGCGTTAATAATCTCTTTCGGATCAGTGCTGGTAATATTCAGCGCAGCCGCAAGGCTATTCATAACCTCAGGAACGGCAAAATGCGCTGCATTCTCAACAGCAGAGTACGCAAGACCCGCTTCAGGAATGTTTGCCAAAATGCCGCCGAAACCAATCGGCACAAGCAGCAGCGGTTCGAAATTCTTTTTGATCGCCAGGAACAAAAGCAACAGGCCAACAAAAATCATTACGATCTGACCGCCACTGATGTTGTAGGCACCAGAGGCTAAAAACAGTTCGATTAGCTTTTCCATCGAGCAGTACCTTATGCCAGAGTCAGCAGAGTGTCGCCAACCTGAACAGCGTCACCTTCATTCACATCAACAGAAACAACGGTGCCAGCACGAGATGCACGCACTTCAGTTTCCATCTTCATCGCTTCAAGAATGACAAGCACATCACCTTCTTGAACAGCTTCACCTGGAGATACTTCAACTTTCCAAATGTTGCCCGCCAACGGTGCTGGCACATCTTCACCTTCACCCGCTGGTGCAGGCGCAGCTGCAGGAGCCGCAGATGCAGCTGGTGCTACAGCAGAGATATCACCGCCTTCAGTAACTTGTACAACGTAGTTCTGACCGTTAACTGTGATTGTGTAAACTTCTGGTCCAGATTTCTTCGGTGCAGACATCGCTAGTGCGTCCTCTAATGTAGGTGCAGGTTCAAATGCATCAGGATTGTTACGGTTTTCAAGGAATTTAAGGCCAATCTGAGGGAACAACGCATATGTAAGAACGTCATCAATTTCGTTCTCACCTTTTGTTAACTCAACACCTTTTTCTGCTGCTAGGTCTTTTAACTCAGCAACAAGCTTATCCATTTCAGGCTCTAGAAGATCAGCTGGACGGCAAGTAATCGCCTCACCACCATCTAATACTCGTGCTTGCAATTCAGCATTGTAAGCTGAAGGAGCCGCACCGTATTCACCCTTGAGGATACCTTGAACTTCTTTAGAGATCGTTTTGTATCGCTCGCCCATTAGGACATTGATAACCGCCTGCGTACCAACAATTTGTGATGTTGGTGTCACAAGAGGGATCCAACCTAGATCTTCACGAACACGTGGGATCTCAGCTAAAACTTCGTCAAATTTATCAGCAGCGCCCTGTTCTTTAAGCTGGCCTTCCATGTTTGTTAACATGCCGCCAGGAACCTGAGCTACCAAGATACGAGAATCAGTACCGCGTAAAGAACCTTCAAATTTAGCATACTTCTTACGAACTTCACGGAAGTAGGCAGCAATCTCTTCAAGCTGAAGAAGATCTAGACCTGTATCACGGTCAGTGCCAGCCAATGCAGCAACAACAGATTCAGTCGCTGTATGTCCATATGTCATCGACATAGACGAGATAGCTGTATCTACACGGTCAATACCCGCTTCAACTGCTTTCAGAATCGTCATATCAGATAGACCTGAAGTCGCGTGTGCATGCAACTGTACTTCAAGATCAGTCTGTGCTTTCAAGCGAGATACAAGATCAAATGCGTCATATGGCGTCAAGATACCAGACATATCTTTGATCGCGATAGAATCAGCGCCTTTATCTTCCAATGTTTTAGCATATTCAACCCACATATCTGTGGTATGAACAGCACTTTTCGTGAAAGAAAGAGTACCTTGAGCGTGCTTGCCAGTTGCCTTCACTGCTTGAATTGCAGTTTCTAGGTTACGAGGATCATTCATCGCATCAAAGATACGGAATACGTCCACCCCATTCTTTGCAGCACGTTCTACGAATTTGTTAACAACATCATCTGCATAGTGACGGTAACCTAATAGGTTCTGTCCACGCAGTAGCATCTGCTGCTTAGTGTTTGGCATTGCCTGCTTAAGCAGACGGATACGTTCCCACGGATCTTCTCCGATAAAACGAATACATGAGTCAAATGTTGCGCCGCCCCAGCTTTCTAGGGACCAAAAGCCTACTTTATCCAGCTTTTCCGCGATCGGCAGCATGTCTTCAACTCGCATACGGGTAGCGAATAGCGACTGGTGCGCGTCACGTAGAACTACGTCTGTTATGCCAAGCGGTTTCTTTGCGTCGGTCATGGGTAATGGCCTTCTGTCGATTAATGCAGATTATTCTTTATTTATCCGTTCTTGTTTATGAACGGTATTTATGAACAGCAGCTGTCATCACAGCAACAAGTTCATCGTCGTTATCCGCTGCAGGTGCAGCTTTTTTCTTTGCTTTTGGCTGAGCAGGTTCTTCTGGGAAATACTTTCCAACAACAGCCGACATTCCTGTAGTAGCAAATACCAACACTGTCAGAAATACAGCTACGAAGCCCATACCAAAGACCATTAATTCAAGGCCGTCTGATAGCAAATTATCCATCTAATGGATGCTCCTGTACTTATCGAAACCCATACGCTAAAAAATGGCTTTTGGCCCATTTACCCTAGAGCAAATATTTTTTAGCGAATGTACTGGTTGCAAATGGACCACAATTAAACCCGAAAAGTCCATTTCAGGCAATAATATGTACGTTTTTTTCGATCAAAGAAGGGTATGAATCAAAAAAATTACAACCTTTGATCCATACTCTACGAAATTATTTCTTTTCAGCGCCTTCAGGACGATAAACTTTTACATTACTAAAGCCTCTCTCCTGCATTTGGTGGGCGTGCATTTGACTCATCACGCCTTTCTCACAATACAAGAGATATTCCTTCTCTTCAGAAAACTCATCCGCTGCGGCCCCCAGCGTAAAAAATGGGACCAGCTGTATCTCACAACCAGGTAGATTGAGCGGTTTTTTCTCTTGCTCATGCGGAGCTCGAATATCAACTACCACTTGGTTAGCACCAACCTTGGTCAACGCCTCTACTTCTGCATGCACATTAACGTCTTCAATAATCTCATCGATGCTAATAACTTGACGACGCTCAAGGGCTCTTTCAAGCACTTCATAATCAAAATCAAGCTCTTCTTTCTCAACCCGATCTCTCTTCGCGCAAGTCGTTGGCCGATCAGAAATCACGCCGCAATACTCTGGCATATTTTTAGCAAAATCGTAGGCGCCAATTTCACGTGTAATATCAATAATGTCTTGCTTATCCATAGTCACAAGAGGCCTAATAACCAACTTCTCTGTGACCGAATCAATAATGGCAAGGTTAGGCAGTGTCTGACTCGATACTTGGGCGATACTTTCACCTGTAACCAACGCATCAATACCCATACGATCTGACACTTTCTCGCCAGCACGCATCATCATACGCTTAAGCACAACACCCATATGAGAGTGATGCACAGATTGCAGTATCTCACCTACCACTTCATCAAAAGGGATCGAAATAAACTTAACTCGCGCAGATGAGCCATAACGCTGCCACAAATATAGCGCTACCTGCTTCACACCAATTTCATGCGCATGACCGCCGAGATTGAAGAACAAGAAATGAGTTTTACATCCTCGCCTCATCGACATATAACTCGCTACGATAGAATCAAAACCACCAGATATCAGCGAAAGCGTTGCCTCCTGAGTACCTAATGGGAATCCTCCCAAGCCTTTATAAATATTGGTAACCACATGCAACTTGTCGTTGCGAATCTCTAGATCCACGTAAATATCAGGATTATGAACATCTACGCCTGCAGCTTCCGAATGCTGATTTAAACCGCCACCGACATAACGTTCGACATCAATAGAACGAAACTCATGCTTACCTGAACGCTTTACACGGACTTTAAAGGTCTTCCCTTTAATCTCATCCGCATAGATCGCATGCGCCTTCTCATACACATCGTGAAAGTCACCTAGAGGGTATTCAGTTACTTCAACAAAACTATGAATACCCGGTGTACGTGAAAGAATATCGACAACTTGAGCAGTCACTGCTGTATCAGCCCCGACGTACTCGACCTCTAGCTTATCCCAATGCCCTCGCACTTTTATTTGCTCATCGATGCGTCGAGTCATGTTTTGCAAGTTACTTTGCAAACGCTGAATTAAACGTTTACGTACAGGACGACTTTTAATGGTAATTTCAGGAAATAAGCGAATCGAGAACTTCATAGTAGGGAGCTCAACAGTATGACAAAAGAATGTGGGTAATTATAAAACGAAGGGAGTTTGATATACAGCTTAGATGGCGCGCCCGAGAGGATTCGAACCTCTGACCGCCTGGTTCGTAGCCAGGTACTCTATCCAGCTGAGCTACGGGCGCATATCTAAGATTGTTCTGGAGTGGCGCGCCCGAGAGGATTCGAACCTCTGACCGCCTGGTTCGTAGCCAGGTACTCTATCCAGCTGAGCTACGGGCGCATTCCAGAAACATAAGACCGTTGTACTTGATTGGCGCGCCCGAGAGGATTCGAACCTCTGACCGCCTGGTTCGTAGCCAGGTACTCTATCCAGCTGAGCTACGGGCGCAATAATCAAGTGGCGGTGAGCGAGGGATTCGAACCCTCGATAAGATTTCTCCTATACGCCCTTAGCAGGGGCGCGCCTTCAGCCACTCGGCCAGCTCACCAACAACGGCGCGTAATATACCTAACTGATTTTAAAAAGGAAAGGAAAAGATAGAAAAAAAGTTATTGATTCCCTTCTTCAGCCTTTTCACGCTGAATGCGCTGGTAAATTTCTTCACGGTGAACCGACACATCTTTAGGCGCATTAACACCAATGCGCACCTGATTGCCTTTGACACCTAGAACTGTAACAGTGACGTCGTCACCAACCATTAGAGTTTCGCCAACTCGACGAGTAAGAATTAACATGATGTAGGATCTCCTTTGTACATCCAAGGCTAACTTGCACCAAAGCAAGCCACACACACTGGCATTCATCCAAATCCCTGCCAGAACGTTGCCCATGCAATAACAGCTAATCTAACTATAGACCAGCTTTTTACCATAAGTTCAATTATTCACTTACAGAATGATTCGCATCAAGATCAAACGCTGAGTGCAACGCACGCACCGCCAATTCAAGATACTTCTCAGCAATAACAACAGAAACTTTAATTTCAGATGTAGATATCATCTGAATATTAATACTCTCATCTGCCAAAGCATCAAACATTTTACTTGCCACGCCTGCGTGAGAGCGCATACCGACCCCCACAATCGAAACCTTGGCAATTTTATTATCGCCAACGACTTCACGCGCACCAAGCTCTACAGCCACCTGATTAAGCACTACCTCAGCAGCCTCATAATCATTACGATGAACAGTAAAGGTAAAATCAGTTGTATTATCAGCTGCAACATTTTGCACGATAACATCTACTTCAATATTTGCTCGACTAACAGGGCCTAATATTTTTGATGCAACACCTGGCACATCAGGCACACCCATCACTGTTAGCTTTGCTTCATCGCGATTAAACGCGATACCTGAAATAATAGGCTTTTCCACAGTTGAATCATCCTCTACGGTAATCAACGTACCCGGACCATCTTGAAAGCTATGCAACACCCTCAATGGCACCTTATATTTTCCGGCAAACTCAACCGCTCGAATCTGTAAAACTTTAGATCCCAAGCTTGCCATTTCTAGCATCTCTTCAAACGTAATCTGACTTAAACGCTGCGCCCCCTCAACCACACGAGGGTCCGTGGTATAAACGCCATCAACATCCGTATAAATCTGACACTCATCAGCTTTTAGCGCTGCGGCCAATGCAACACCTGTTGTATCTGAACCGCCACGCCCTAGGGTGGTAATATTCCCTTGAGCATCAACACCTTGAAAACCGGCAACCACAATCACCCGACCTTCACTTAGGTCCGATTGCATAGAGGCTACCTCAATATCCTGAATGCGAGCTTTACTATGCGATGAATCCGTCAGAATTTTAACTTGCGCTCCGGTATAAGAGCGAGCCGCAACTCCACGCTTTTCTAAGGCCATACACAGCAAAGCGATAGTAACCTGCTCACCCGTAGAGACAAGTACATCCATCTCGCGAGCATTCGGCGTAGAGGGCTGAATCTCTTTCGCCAACCCGATAAGCCGATTTGTCTCACCACTCATGGCAGAGACAACAACGACAATATCATGCCCCTGCTTTTTAAAGCCTTCTACCTTTTCAGCGACAGCTTCAATGCGTTCGACACTACCAACAGAGGTGCCACCATATTTTTGTACATAAAGCGCCATAATTACACCTTATAACACTGCGTTATGCTGTAGCGACTTCTACAAGAGCAACAACAGACTCCAATGCGGAAGGCAAGGCATCAACATCTACACCACCACCTTGTGCAAAATCAGGCCTACCACCACCTTTACCACCAACCTTAGCAGTCAAATCTTTAATTATATCCCCAGCTTTGATCTGAGATGTGACATCCTTAGTTACACCTGCCGCCAATGCGATCTTGCCATCAGCAACTGTCGCCAACACAACAACACCACTGCCTAACTTATTCTTTAGCTGGTCAATAGTGTCACGCAACGCTTTAGGCTCAACACCTTCCAGCTTAGCAGCTAAGACTTTGACACCGTTGATATCAACTGCATTACCTACAAGGTCTGAACCTTTAGCCGCTGCAAGCTTGGCTTTCATCTGCTCTAGAGACTTTTCAAGCTGACGTGACTTAGCCTGCTGCTCTTGCAGTTTCTGTTCTAGCTGAGATTGCTGCTCAGCAAAATAACTCATCGCACCAGCAGCCGTTACCGCTTCAATACGGCGTACACCTGAAGCAACACCGCCTTCAGACGTAATTTTAAGCAAACCTATATCACCTGTACGCTTAGCATGAGTACCACCACAGAGCTCAACAGAGAAATCACCGCCCATTGATAGTACACGCACTTCATCATCGTACTTTTCACCGAATAGCGCCGCAGCCCCTTTTTCTTTGGCCGCGTCGATTTGCATAATTTCCGTTACTACTGCTGTATTACCACGTATCTGCTCATTAACCATCTGCTCAACTTGAGCCAATTGCTCTGATGTCACTGCCTCAAAATGAGAGAAATCAAAACGCAATCTTTGCTCATCATTCAAAGAACCTTTCTGCTGCACATGCGTTCCCAAAACTACACGTAAAGCTTCATGTAGTAGATGTGTAGCAGAGTGATTTAATGCAATAGCCTGACGACGCGTTTCATCAACCTGGGCGGCTACTTTATCTCCAACTTTAAGCTGACCTGTAGTCAAACTACCATGGTGAAGGTTGTTTTTGCCTTCCTTCGTGCAATTTGTGACAGTAAAAGCGACATCATCTAACTTAAGCTGACCGGTATCGCCCACCTGACCACCTGACTCTGCATAGAAAGGAGTCTTATCCAAAACAACAAGTCCTTCATCACCTGCATTCAGCGCATCAACTGCCTCTCCATTTTTAAACAGAGCAACAACAGCAGAACCCGAATCAGCAAGCAGCTCATAACCAGTAAAAGCTGTTTCACCCTCTAGACGAATCGTATCGTTGTAATCTACAGCAAACTTACCTGCAGCCCTTGCTCTATCACGCTGAGCCTCCATAGCCTGCTGAAAGCCCTCTTCATCAACACTCAGTTCAAGCTCGCGCGCAACATCAGCAGTTAAATCGAATGGAAAACCGTAGGTGTCATAAAGCTTAAATACTGTCTCACCAGGTATAACCGTTCCCTGCAGAGCATCAATCGCTTCTTGCAGCAAGCGCATGCCATGATCAAGCGTTTTAGCAAACTGCTCTTCCTCTTTGAGGAGAACTCGCTCAACCTGCGCTTGCTTCTCAGCTAGCTCAGGATACGCTTCACCCATCTCTTTAACCAAAGCAGCAACCAGCTGATTAAAGAATGCCCCTGTTGCACCTAATTTATTGCCATGGCGTACAGCTCGACGAATAATACGACGCAGCACATAGCCAGCACCTTCATTAGATGGCAAGACACCATCAACAATTAAGAAAGAACATGAACGGATATGGTCCGCAATTACGCGTAAGGACTTATTGTCCAAGTCGTTACTACCTACAGCAGCGGCAGTCGCTTTTAGCAGGTTTTGAAAAATATCAATTTCATAGTTTGAATGAACATTTTGCATTATTGCCGCAATACGCTCCAAACCCATCCCCGTATCCACGGAAGGTTTTGGTAACGGTGTCATTTCACCATCAGCACTACGGTTGTATTGCATGAATACAACATTCCAAATTTCGATATAACGATCGCCATCTTCTTCAGGGCTGCCTGGAGGCCCACCCCAAACATCTGCACCATGATCAAAAAAGATCTCAGTACAAGGACCACAAGGACCTGTATCACCCATGGACCAAAAATTATCTTCGTCTAACTTTGAAAAACGCTCAGGATCAACACCAATCTCTTCTTTCCAAATACGTTCAGCTTCATCATCAGAGTGATGTACCGTTACCCATAGGCGCTCTTTAGGTAAACCCATCACCTCTGTCAAAAAGACCCAAGCAAAACGAATAGCTTCAGGTTTAAAGTAGTCACCAAAACTAAAATTACCTAACATCTCGAAAAACGTATGGTGACGCGCGGTATAACCAACATTTTCCAAATCGTTATGCTTACCACCCGCACGAACACAACGCTGGGAACTTGTAGCACGCGAGTAATTGCGCTTATCGCTACCTAAGAATACGTCTTTAAATTGAACCATGCCCGCATTGGTAAACATCAATGTAGGATCATTAGCAGGAATTAGAGAGCTGCTTGCTACAACTTCGTGGCCTTGCTTATTAAAATAATCTAAAAAAGCTTGGCGAATCTCAGCGCTTGTCATGTATTTCATAAATGAACCGTATACGTGTCCGTTTTGGTAAACCTGCCAATAACCTTAATGTAAGGATTCAACAGAAAAAGTAACCGCAAATATGGGCGCAATAGTATATCTCTTGTATAGGGATTGATCGAATATTTTTGAACTTTCACCCAGTAAAAGGAGACTTTACGATCAAATAAGCTTATAAAATATAAGCATTCATCTTATCTCTGGCTCAAACTCACCCTCGGCATACCTAATTTCATCAAACGTAAAGCCTCGCTGACTCATAAATCGCACACGCTTAGCTCGCTCTTTGTAATCCAGGTTTTGTTTAGAAAAAGCATATTTACGTTGGTATAGCTCAGCTGCAAGTACAAACCAATCCAGCTCATTTTGCTCTAAGATAGCCTCCAGCATGTCTGACTTAATTCCTTTAGCCTTCAGATCAAACCGAATTCGATTAAGGCCATGACCCTGCCCTACCCTCATTCGAACAAAGCTATCCGTAAAGCGCTCATCAGATTGATACCCTGATTCAGATAAACGCTCCAGAACCTGTTCAGCATCTACCCCCTCTCCTAACGGCTTTAATTTATTTCGCAGCTCCAAACGGGAATACTCTCTTCTAGCGAGTAAGCCGATTGCTTTATTCCATACATCTTTTTCACTTTCTAATAATTTCATTAGTCTTTGACCACCCAGCATTTGGACGATTCGATTAAAACAAAAAAACCTCCATTGCCATAAGCAAGGGAGGTTTAATAATACATTCAAAAGCGATTAGATCAGATCAAGATTCTCTGACGCGTCCTCTTCCTTTTCTGCATCAGGAGCCGCAGCAAGTAAGCGCTTGCGAATCTCTGTTTCTATTTCGACTGCTATCGCTGAATTCTCTTCCAAATACTTAGAAGCATTCGCCTTGCCTTGACCAATTTTATCACCATTATAGGCATACCAAGCTCCGGACTTATCCACCAGCCCCTCTTTAACGCCTAAATCGATAACTTCGCCCATATGGTAAATACCTTTACCATACATAATCTGGAATTCTGCCTGCCTAAATGGCGGAGAAACCTTGTTTTTTACAACCTTAACACGTGTTTCATTACCAACAATTTCATCACCCTGCTTAACAGCACCCGTACGACGGATATCAAGACGTACAGAAGAGTAAAACTTAAGCGCATTACCGCCTGTTGTTGTTTCCGGGGAACCAAACATCACACCAATTTTCATACGAATTTGGTTGATAAAGACAAGTAAGCAGTTGGACGTTTTAACGTTACCCGTTAACTTACGCAGCGCCTGCGACATCAAACGAGCCTGCAAACCAACATGAGTATCACCCATATCACCTTCAATCTCCGCTTTTGGCGTCAATGCAGCAACCGAATCGACAATAATTACATCAACTGCATTAGAGCGAACCAGCATGTCGGTAATCTCTAATGCTTGCTCACCTGTATCAGGCTGAGAGACAAGCAGATCGTCAACATTCACACCTAGCTTCTCAGCATAAAGCGGATCCAACGCATGCTCCGCATCAACGAAAGCACAAGTTTTACCTTCTTTCTGAGCTTCTGCGACAACTTGCAGAGTCAACGTCGTTTTACCTGAAGATTCAGGCCCATAAATTTCGACGATTCGACCGTAAGGCAAGCCACCTATACCTAATGCAATGTCCAAACCTAAAGAACCTGTAGAAACAGCAGGAATCGCCTCACGCGGCTGATCACCCATACGCATAACCGCGCCTTTACCAAACTGCCTTTCGATCTGGCCTAATGCTGCATCAAGTGCTTTTTTACGATTCGCGTCCATCTTTAAATCCCGTGTAAGTCATTTCGTGTTGCGTTGAAATATACTGTATGTATGGACAGTATTATTTCACAAGTTTTCGGGATTGCAACCCTCAAGCAAAAAAGTTCTGTAAAATTCCTTCTAACGCAAAACTAACCGCTTGTTTTCTAACGGATTCCCGGTCTCCATCAAAACAACACATTTGCGTTTTAGTTTCACCACCGTCGCAACCCCAAGCAAACCATACAGTACCTACAGGCTTTTCTGCACTGCCGCCTCCTGGTCCAGCTATACCGCTAGTGACAACTGAAAACTGTGCACAACTATGCAAAAGAGCACCTTCCGCCATCTCTTTAACTACTTGCTCAGAGACCGCCCCATACTTTTGCAGAGTCGCCTCAGACACACCTAACATCTCTTGTTTCGACTGGTTACTGTATGTCACAAACCCCCGATCAAACCAAGCAGAACTACCCGCGATAGAAGTCAGTTCTTGAGCAATCCAACCACCTGTACACGATTCCGCCGTAACAATGATTTGCTGGTTCTTCATAAGGCGATCAGCAAGATCTTGCACGATTTTTTCCATAATAAAGCTCCGAACAACACAACTTATTGTAAACTTTTTAAAAGCGTCAATTGTCAGAACAACTAAGCTCTGCTCGCTTCCATTAAAAAACGCTTAAGATATAGAATCCTCAAACATTTCATATTCTACCAACTTAATCATTCAGAAAATCAGTTTGAAATAATCTCTACTGCAGACATTTCAACACCTTATTACAGCACTTTAATGCGCCGTCGCGATACTGATACTGTGTTGATGACAATTATTCACGTACAATACTGCAGCCAAAAAATTCATCTTTCAGCCGGTATTATCTTGTTATGAGTTCTAAAGCATCCGCAACACATACACCTATGATGCAGGAGCGTGTTAAATCTGATTTATAAGCATTTTTTTATAAATAAAAGAAAAAGCCACACCAAAAGCTACACTTTGATATTAACTCTTATTAGACTGTATTGGACTACATAGAACACGGCCCGAGCCTGGCTTTATGCATTTCATAGGTACCGATTATGATAAATACAGCTTTTGAGGGATCTTCCCGCACTCCAACCCAGCGGATGAACTTTCAGAAGAACAAATACCAAAACATACTTAAAGCATCTTATTCAAGCGACTTTAACGCAGCTGTTACCTGACCTCACCGGAAGCCACAATACGCTTGTGACCACCCACTTTACGGACAAAACCCATGAAGTATTTTCACTTATTGTCATGGACAGCCAGAATGGCTGTACTAGGTATTGACGATCCGTTTACGGGAGCAATCGACTAATAATAACTGGGCCCAAGGTCTCCATATGATAAAGTTGATTCATGAGGGCCTTTAGCTCAGCTGGTTAGAGCAAACGACTCATAATCGATCGGTCGCAGGCTCGAGTCCTGCTAGACCCACCACTTTCTCTTTAAATACAGCAAGTTATTCTCGAAATCGTCTTTCTATCTTTTTTAATAGGGTTCATCATATGTAACCCTGCATTAAATCCCGTATCACTACCGCAACCCTGAACCATTTGCCTTTTTTCGGGGTTACCTCTGGGTTACATTCCTAGTAAATTCATTAATCTCACTCAATAGGTGCAATTTAATGGAAGATATGAATAAACACGTCAAGGAATATATTGAGTACTATTGCAGATTAAATACTTCTCCAGAGTATGCATTACTACTTAAAGGCTCCTGGGGATGCGGTAAAACCTATTTAGTAGAAGAAACAATAGAAAAGCTCGAAAGAGAAGATTATAAGTTCTTGCTTGTCAGCCTTTATGGCATATCGAGCATCGATGACATTGAGACAAAATTCTTTCAAATATTGAATCCAGTACTATCAAGCAAGCCAATCGTACTCGCAGGAAAGTTAGCTAAAGGCTTACTAAAAGGCACATTGCGCGTAGATATAGATGGAGACGATAAGACTGATGGCAATTTAAAAGCCGGCATCCCAGACATCAACTTAAATGATTATCTAACAGATACATCAAACTGCATATTGGTCTTTGATGATATTGAGAGATGCCATATAGAACTGAAACAACTGCTCGGATATATCAACTATTTTGTTGAAAAAAGTGGCTACAAAGCAATCCTGATAGCTGACGAGACTAAACTAGTATCGAAAGAGACAGAACAAGACGAAAAGCCAAACCAGTACTTTCAGGCCAAAGAAAAACTAATAGGCAAGACATTAGAAGTTAAATCTGATGCAAAAGTAGTTTATGAGCACATCGTCACGGATGTTATTGAAGATCCAGAACTTGTTGAGCATTTTAAATCTCACCAAAACCACTTCATTAAAATTTACAACGAATCCGGCTATGACAACCTTCGATCACTTAGAAAAGCACTTATCGAATCCGGAAGGATTTGGTCTTTACTCGATCCTGAGATAAAGAAAAAAGATGAACTTCTTCTTCACCTATTTACGCTGCTAATCGTACTGTCAATGGAGATATTCTCTGGTTTCATTAAGCCTGAAGAATTCAATAAATTGATAGGCCGCGCCATCGTTTCGAGAGGATTAACGCCGAATGCTGACAAAAGAGCCCCTAACAACTCTCGATATAGCAACATAGAAAAAAAGTACTCAATAAGCCTACTTAGTACAGTACTGGACATCCCCACTTGGACAAAACTTTTTGAAACCGGTCATATTTCCAAAGAAAGTCTGAATTCTAAGCTAAGAACCACAAGCTATTTTCTACAGGAAAACACCCCAAACTGGATGAAACTATGGCGGTATTGGGAATTAGAAGATGCCGACTTTAAAAAAGCTTTAGAGGACTTTAAGAACGAGTACGACAGCCACAGCTTTATAATACCTGGAGAAATCAATCATGCTGCTGGAATAATGCTTAAACTTTCTAAGCTAGATCTTATTTCGGTTCCTGTATCTGATGTTGTTATAAATCATAAAAAGTATATCGGTGATATTGCAGCAAGAGGAAACATCAAGGTAGAACTTCGCAACAAATTTGATCAGCTTGAGACAGATAGCCATAGAAGTTTACAATTTCATTGTTATGACACTGACGAGTTCAAAGAGCTAAAACAATACTTAGATGATAAATTCGATCAAGCAACAGACAAGCTCCTGAAAACCGAAGCGAAAAGAATTTTAACTACACTCAAGACGTCTACCCTGCAAGCAGCAGAAGATCTAAATCATTCAAATGACAAATACACTCCATTTGCTCGCCTGCCTGTACTCAAGCATTTGCAAAGCAAAGAACTAACCCGCTGTTATTTAGATCTTTCTAATGCAGATAAGAGGAACTTCATCTCCACCCTTGTAAGACGCTACGAACTTTTAACTTCTACACCTAAGCTATTAGAAGAAAAGACTGTAATCAAAATTTTTAGAAAGCGACTTACCACGATTTATCCAGACCTCGAAAATGCTCCAAGCAAACTTCAAGTAGAACAAGCTATAACCCAGCTTGAAGAAGTCCTAGATAATTTCGAAAGGCTAAAATAGAGATTAAAAGGGGGATGCACAGCACCTCCCCCTTCTCTGCTCTATTAATCAGCAACCGCCTGAGTTGTCGCCGCCAACGCTATTAAACCTGCAGCACCGGTCAGCCACTTATTCCCACCACTAGCCTTGTAGGCTGCATACATTGCAGTTGGTACTATCACACACGAAGTTACTACTTGCTTACTTGTTGGCTTTAAACCCAGAACCTTACGCACAAAGCTTTCACAGTTAAATGTGATGAGTGAATACTTCACCTCGCCGATAAAACTTCTTGCGCATGCAATTACCTCGAGCTTGGTAAAGTTTGAGACCATAGATGAAAGGGAAACAGATTTTCCAGCTACAGCTTCTGTCCAGGTACGCTCGGTCACACTCCCCCTTGCTGCAGAGTTATCTATAACCATCGGAAAACCATCATCACCAATGCAGTCTGAAACAACAGCATAGTGAGTAAAAGTTTGATACCTGATCTTGATAATATCGCCTGGTTGATACAGGAATTTTCTTAGTGAAGTCATTGTCGCTCCATGATATAAATTGACATTATTAATAGACTAAAGGACTTATGCCTAGCAGGCATAAATAACTTATACGCGAGTTAATGTCATGTTACAACCCGGTTCAACTTATTCTGCCGTTGTAGGCGCTGTAATCGCTAACCAAAGAGAAATTTTAGATGTTTCGCAGGCTCAATTAGCCGAAGCTGTAGGTATTGGCCAGCCAGCTTGGTCTAGGATAGAGAAAGGTGAAAGCGCTCTTACAATTGACCAGCTTGCGAGAGCTGCTAGTAGGCTTAATAGCTCCCCTTCTGCACTCTTACATATGGCAGATCGCACTGTCACGGAAATGAGAGAGCAAGAGCTAAAAATTTCATATGAAAAGCCTCAGCGAAAAAGCAATGCTGCAAAGAACACTGGCTTGCTACTTTTGGGAGGTGCAGCCTTAGCAACGTTGATCTATGCTGCTAATAAATCTAAGTAGGGTTGTAGTGGTTCAACGAATCCCGGTCTTCGACAAACAAGGGCTACCGCCTTTTGACTAGCTAATGAGGTTCAAATGGAATTTGATACCGCTACAAAGTTTATTTTTGGAATAGTTTCAGCCCTTGGCACATTTGCTGTGATCTTTCTCAATTCTAGACAGGCAGCTCAAGTAAAGTCAGAACTGCTTATAAAATTTGAAAATGCGCTTGAGAAAAAACAGAAGCACTCAGTGACTGAGTTATTCCGACTTATTCATGGCGTAAGGATGAGTTATTCAGATATTGTTGAGCTGGTTAAGCATGATGAATGTATAAAGATTATCTATGCCATTAGAAAGACACCTGGTTTAGTTCGTTATGAGGATGGTAAATTCACATACACTAAAATAGCGAAAAATCCGTTTTTTAAGTTTATAGATAGATGGATTTACCTTACTAGCGTTGTCGTTTTCAGCTCACTTACCCTAGTAGCGCTCTCAATGCTTGGCTTTGGTGATGGTGCCACTGCTGTAGCAGGATTTATCTTATCTTTGTTCGGAGCTTCGATGCTTGCAATGCAGCTGAGACAGCGACGCTATGATCTCATGGTTTCAAGCTTGATAAATCCGGCAACACGGAAAGAATCAGAGATAGCAGAACTATAACCATAGTTATACAAAAGGAATTAATTTTGGCCGAGGAAGAAAAATACCCAGCAAGTGCCATCTCATCATGGAGTGGTTTTGTATATCAGGGAAAGGTAGCTTTATATCACTGTTTAAAGCTGATTCAAGGAGGCGACTTAGATTTTGAGCTGCAACTGGATAGCACTGAAGACTTTGCTATTTATAAAAATAAATCTCTTATAAGCGCTCACCAAGTAAAAGCAAAAGTTGGTGTATATCGCTCTACTTACACAGACGCTCTTAACAAATGCGGCGCAATTTCAGGTGATAGAACCAAAGGAACGGATCGTTATTTTCATATATCAGTCAAAATTAACGACTTGTCAGACTATCATCATACCAACAATGAAGTAGTAAAATTTTATGATTATGGAAATAAGAAGCATTGTGGTCTCGATGAAATAGAACCACTCACTAAACCATTAATTAAAAGCATCTACAAAGAGCATCACAATAAAGATTGTAGTGAGAACAACTTACAGCTCAATTATTACTATTTATCAGAAAAAATAAGCTCAAAGGCAATAGAAATTCATCATCTTATTCAAAATGGAGAATTCTCCGAAGCTGAAGCAGCTTACAGCAATACAATTAGTGCTCAAGAAATATTTAAAGACATAACTGAACATGACCCGTATTCGGATGTTGAGCATTTCGCTATTGAATTAAGATCTAATCTAAATGCTTATCTGGAATACTTTCTAGAACAAGCTCTCCCTGGGATGACAGAAATACAATACGAAAGGGCTCAAAACCTCTTTGCACACGTTCAAAGCCTGAATCCTAGTGAGTTAGATATCTTGTGCCAGATGATTAAACCATCAGAAAACTTTTCAAAGGTTCAGCAAATAGATATTGAACGCTACTCAGATCTAGTAAGTGATTTACATGCCAATCCAATCCTTGAAGGACTACCTCATTACATCGATAAGGATGTTAAGTTCTATCTACCTACAGCAATTACCTTACTGAACCAGCGAGAACAAGACAGGTGTCCTGATCACTTAAGAAAACAACTAACCGAGAACGAATCTCTTTTAAGAGTTCTTTACGAATACAATAACTTAATTGCTAGAAATGCGATCTCGTCGTTCAATGTGGATACTAAGATTACAGAAAGTGATGAAGAGCCTTCTGACCGCCGGGATGACAGAATAACCAAAGGATTTGAGGTAAGTGTACTTACAATGAAAGATGCGGAGAATAAACTGAATGCTTAGCCAAATTATCAATGAAGCTTTATCAGCTAACGGCTTCAATTTAGTGAGTGACTCTGAACCAACAAGCTATTATATCCATGAAGACGGTGAGTCTATACGATTCGCTATCCTTCATCACATGGATGATCTACCTACCCCAGAAGAATTAAATTCCATAGCTACAGAGAATGCTCCTTCATTATTTATTGAACATCCCGCTTTTAAGAAAAACTCTGACTTAATTTGTATTCTTAAGTTTGAGACACTATCTGGTTTTAAAGGACTTGAAGATCAAATATTCTCAATTGAGGAGAATCCCTATCACTATAAAAAACATGTTTTGTATTATAGTGAATCAGAAGAAGAGGTTATAAAAAATTCTTGTTATACAGACATAATACAAGCAGTCCAGAACAAACAGCTCTTCGATGAATACAAGGATGACCCTCTAGCTCCTTCAATTTATAGCATTGCAGCAAAAATATTTATAAAACTTCCATTCATAAAACTACCATTCAATAGACAGGACTTGGTTCCTTTAAGCAATAGGATTCAAGAAGCTATTAGTGAGCATGAATTGAATTATGAATACACTGAAATTCAAGAAAATAGCGACACAGACAAATTAATCACGGACTTGATTGCACATGAACTGGAAAATATCCCGAATTGAGATTGCAAGCTTCAAAGCATTTAGAAAATTAACACTAAACGTTTCAGAATCATCTCTATTAACGCTAGATGGCCCAAACGGGTTCGGAAAAACTAGTATTTTTGATGCCCTTGAACTGCTTTTCACAGGAAAAATTTCAAGGATTAAGCGCCTGTTTTCAAATGTAATGACTGGTGGGAAGTCGAATTACGAAGACAATTTGTACTGGAACATCCGATCGACCGCTTCCGATCTATATATAAAAGTAGAGCTCTCTGATGGTCCCAATGACCTTATCCTAGCTCGGCATGCACGAGCTACTAGCCGTCAACCTGCTACAAATAGGGCAGATAAATTCGAGCCTTTCCTTCTTTATCAGCTCGAAAGCTTCGATTCTGATGACTTTTCAAAAGATAACCTTAGAGATGAAAGTTTCATTGCCGAAATTTTTGGAGATAACTTTCGAGGTAATTACTCTCTTCTCAATTATTTAGAACAGGGACAAAACGAATATTTATTTTCTACCCGACTAGATCGTCGAAAAGATGCCCTTGAAGAATTAACTAACACGACACAGATCAATAAAGAAATTAGTAAATGCAAAGATGCTGAGCGAAAACTAAATCAAAAACTAAAAGAAAATGAAAAAGCATCACTAGAGCTAGTAGAAGAAAGGAAGTCTCTCAACGCCTTATTAGTAGAAGATCTAGAGGAGGTAGAATATGCACAAATTTGTACTAGTGAAATTCAACCTGAATGGGATAAAGAACAACTATTTGTAAACTATTCCAAGGAAGCACATGATAAGTATCTAGAGTGCGTGTATAAGATATCAGAACTCATAGGCCTTAAGCATGTAATAAAAGTTCGTATAGATAATGATAAAATTGAGTCCTATATTTCTCGTAACAATGAAATAATAAAACTACTCGCTCAACTTGGAAAAACCACTACAAGATTGAACGATCTAGATGCTTCTAAGAAAGTAATTGATTCATTAACCTCTGCATACACAACTCTCCAGAAAGGCCCCAATTTAATAAGCTTTGAAGAAATAGAAAAACTTATTGTCTGGGTTCCCGAAGAGTTTAAGAAACTAAAATCTCAAATTGCGCAACGCGATAATCTTATAAAAGCGACTACTGCAAGCACTACTATCTCCACCGAAATAGCAAGACTCAAAGATGAACTGGTAAATAATCATTTTAAATTAGTTGCTGATGATAAAGATTGTCCACTTTGCGGTGCAGACTGGGAGTCCCACAGCTCCTTACTAACCGCAATAGCGGAAAGAGCAAAAGCTATTGAGTCTACGCTAAGTATTGATGGTCAAAAGCTCATAGAGGTTGTTAAGCTTATTTCTGGAGCATTGGATGTCCTTTCAGCTAAAGTGACTACCCGCCTAACCACGATCAATACAACATATGATGAAAATTTACACCAACTGCTATTGACTCATAAAGAGAAGATTAGTTTGGTTCAAAACCTAATTAAGCGTCTAGAAACTGGCTCCTATACCTGCCCTGACACTTATACCCTTGACTCTGGAGAGGTAGCTAATCGCTTTTCGGATTTAGTAAAAGTAATCCGTACTAGAAAAAAAGAAGAAGTTGCCGCACTGCCAGAGCACTGGCGAAGCACTCTCTATGGCGCATTCAAGAGTGAAGATGATTTCTATCTTCTAGACAGTAGCGTCTTAGATAAAAAAATAAAATATATATCCATGTGCGCAAATAAATCACAGAACACTGAGATTCATAAAATATCTTTAAAGCTTGCACAGATTATTAGGGAAGGAAAAGCTGTAGTTTCTGCTCGTGATAAGATGAAACAGTTGAAAGAGCTACTAATCAAAGTTGAAAAAACTTATTCAGACCAAACCATTTCTGAGATAGAGCTTATATTTCATATCTATAGCGGCCGACTAATACAAAACTATCAAAGAGGACTAGGATTATTCATCGAAAGCAGGGACGGGAAGCACCTTAGATTCTCCACTGCTGAGAGATCAGAGCACGACGCTATTCTAGCTATGAGTTCAGGTCAAATTTCAGCTCTAAGCCTAGCATTCTTCTTTTCATTAAATAGAGTGTATTCTCGAGTACCAATAGTACTAATTGATGATCCTTCGCAATCATTAGATGAAGTCAATATTGCTTCTCTTACTGACCTACTTCGCTGTGAGCTTAATGACCGGCAGCTTATAGTCTCTTCACACGAAGAGGATATTTCATCTTATATGAGATATCGATTTTCTAGGGCGGGTTTGAAAAATTTGACGCTGAACATGCAATCACTAGCAAAAGATGCCAGCTAATAAATAGGGGCAACTAAAGCTACCAGGATCCTTCTGGTAGCTCTTCCCTTATACTCTTAGCACTACCATCCTAAAGCTTAAAAGTTGCACTTCGGCTATTTCAAATATCTAAACAATTTCGACCTTAAATAGTCAGGATTAATGGTAATCCTCCCATTTTTAACTGACGCCAAACGTAGAAGTTAAGCGACCATCAATGGTGGTTTGCCGCCATTGGCTTTGTGTGGCCGT
>DJLT01000103.1 GCA_002435145.1 Neptuniibacter sp. UBA6509 | reverse complement strand
TCTAGAATTTTGGGGTCTTACCATGGTGAGTATACGACTAATAATGGTTTTGTGGTTGCAATGGGTGTAGATAATCTATTTGATAAAGATTACACACTTCATGAAAGTCGTGACTATGTTTTGGATAGTGACCCTGTACAGGTGGCTGAGCCAGGCCAAAATATTTGGTTGCGTGTGAGCGCGAGCTTCTAGTTTTTTACATGTACTGATTTTAAGTGTGCTAAGTCGTTCCTTCAGGAACGGCTTTTTTATGATTTTTTGTCCTAATTTAACGGATTACCAACAGAACTCCTCAGGCGATTTATTTAAAGTGAGGAGTTTAAGCTTTTTCTCAGAAAGCCAGCGCTGAATATCGATGCCTTCTTTAGGGTAAACACCTTCTGAACATTCCTCTAAGCATTCTAAGCCAACCCAAGTATTACGGCCGTTATTTTTGGCAGCGTATAAAGCGAGGTCTGAGACTTTTAGCATACTATTCCAATGTTTCAACCCATACTCGCGGGAATAGATTTGTATGATAAATAAGCCGATAGAGCAGGTGATTTTAAAGTGGTTTTCACGTCCGAAATTAAAGTTTTCTACTTCGTGACGTAGCCTTTCTGCGATTATTGTTGCCATGTCAGAACTGGTTTGATGACAAAGTACGATAAATTCTTCGCCACCGCTACGGATAATAATGTCTTTATCACGACAGCTTTTTTTGAGTAACTCCGAAAACTGTTGAAGTGTTATGTCACCTACATCATGACCATATCTATCGTTAATTGCTTTGAAATGGTCTAAGTCGATGGTAAAAAACGCCCATTCATCGTCATAAACCCAAGTGTTGGGGGCTTGTAAGTAGTCCTCAAGATAGCGGCGGTTTTTTAAACCGGTTAAAACATCTGTATAGCTCGCATCTCGGTAATCTTTTTTTTCTTGTTGTAGTTTTCCCCAATCTTTTGAAAGATCTTTTGCCATTGAGACAAATGAAGATGAGAGCTGCCCTAGTTCATCACTGCGCTTTAGTAGTTTAAAAGGCTGGTTGCCATCATGCTTTTTGAACATCTCCGCTTGTTTTTGCAGTAAAACAATAGGGTTTATTAATATATTCTTGAGCAAAAAGTAGGTCACTAGACACGAGATGATACCGATAAGAAGAATGGCAACCAGTGAATATGTTATGGCATTAAGGGCTTGTAGATAGAAAGGTCGAGCTTGAAATATATCTATCTGAATAACCTGATTATCGGAATTAATTAAGGGAATTGAACTTTGAGCATGAGTTTGGTTGTTGTCGATAAAGGTGAGGCTTGGTACTAGTTCGGAACTAGTCACAACTTTAGTAGAGAAAGGCGTTGCAATTTTATCTGCAATTTTATTAGTAAGCGATTGGGACAATTTTTTAGCAAAGAATAAATAACCTTGTGCCGGGCCTTCCCCTTGGCTATTTAAAATCCGTTGACGTGCAATGAGCAGAGGCCCTGCTTTTGTTAAGAAAATTCCTTGTGTTGCGATCTCCGTCGGGTGTTGTAAAAGAGGGTGTTGAGCGTTCCATCTATTAAGGAAGAGGGGAGATATGGTCTCGTCATTGGAAAGCGCATCTGAAGTCATTTTCCATACTACGTTGTTCTGCTTGTTTAGGATAAGTAATAAATCTATTTCCAAATCTGCAAGGGTTGCAAGTGGAAGGTTTGAACTTTCATAAGTAGTGTTGGGCGAGATAGAATAATTGTAAGTATCGTCCCATTCACCCCAGTCGACGGCCATGACAGCGAGATGCTCAAGCTCGTTAGTTAGCGCTTGTTCAACTCTCGAAAGACTATCAAGGTGCTTTTGTGTTTCGATTTTACGTACTTCAGGCAAGACAAAGATAATAATTGTCAGAACTACTCCACTCATCAGAAGGATAAAGAAGGTTACTTGTATGAGAAAAAGCTTTTTCGACAGTTTCATTACTACCGCCTTTAGTCATAAATCAGATCAAAATAGATTGTAAGGTTATTTTAGACAATAACTCTATTGTTAGAAGCTATAATGGATAATAAGTTTGGTGCTAGTTCTGTTTGAATTAAAGGTTGCGCATGCCATCGATTGATAAGTTAGTCCGTTTGCATAAGTCTTTGATGACATTAAGTCGTGGAGCCGGGTTTATTGAGTACCCTCGTATCTCTAAATTGAAGCGGATTACCCGTGCTTGTGCTGAGCAGCTGGGTGCCTCCAGAGTTAGTGTTTGGAAGCTCAGCGAGGATAATCAAGAAATAGTCTGCGAAGTGCTCTATATCTTAGAAACGGATCACTATTTTAAAGGTGCTGAACTTAAACGCGCAGACTTCCCCGAATATTTTAATGCTATGTCTGAGGATCGTATTATCAATGCGGATAATGCGATTACTGATCCCCGAACATCTGAGTTTACAGAGCCCTATTTGATACCCAATGGTATTGCTTCAATGCTTGATGCGCCTATTTATGCTGCGGGAAAATTGCACGGTGTTGTGTGCTTAGAGCAGGTGGGGGATGCCAGAGTTTGGGACTTAGCAGAGTTATCCTATGTAGCGTCTTTAGCTGATAGCATTTCGATGATTAATGAGCATGAAAACTGGTTAACAGATCGTGAGCAGCTGGAGTTTTTAGAGCAATATGACTCGCTTACCGGGTTAGAGAGACGTAACAACTTCCAGAAAAGATTAGAGTTTGATCTTCAAGGGGAACTGGATCCTGATAGAACGCGTGTTTTGATGTTATTGGGCTTAGATTTTTTCGCATCTATTAATGATAACCATGGTAACAAAACTGCCGATTCATTATTAATCGCACTGGCGCGCTTGTTGGAGTTTGTTACACAGCCTTACCATTGTCGTTTGGCTAGGGTAGGAGGTGACCTGTTTGGTATCTGGTTGCCAGATTTAAAAAATACTGAACAGTTAGATCTTTTGAATAATAAGTTAAAAACGATCACTGATAACCCGATTAAAACCGAAGATGATACGTTGGTAAGTGTCAGTTTTAGCACTGGTGTTGTGATTTATCCGACGGAGAGTAGTGGGCAGGTAAACCCAATGCGTTGTGCCGAGATCGCATTGCAACGAGCAAAGAGTGAGTCTCGTGGCAATGTGCAATATTTCTCTCTGGAATGGTTGGAGCAGTTGCAGAGTAAGCGTTCACTTGAGAATGAGTTAATTGCTGCACTGGATAACAGCGAACTGGTTGCGCACTATCAGCCTATTCTATCCACCAAGAATGAAAAAATTATTGGTCTGGAGGCATTGGTTCGTTGGCAGCATCCGACCCGAGGTCTTATCCCACCAGGGCAGTTTTTACCTACAGCAAAGAAATTGGGTTTGATGGAGCGCTTAGGCAGCTACATGTTAAAACAGGCTGCCGGTGGTATTAAACGCTTACATGATAAAGGCAGTTCGATTGCTTGGGTTTCTGTGAACATCTCTTCTGAACAGCTATATAACTCGCAACTGTCTCAGCAAATAGAAGATATTTTGAATGAGTTCGATCTCCTCCCGGAGGCGTTGGAGTTAGAAATCGTAGAAGAATTGATTAGTCAGGACTCGGCTTTAGTTCGAGCACAGTTGGCCGCGTTGTCGGAGTTAGGTATAAGACTGGCTATTGATGATTTTGGTACTGGGTATTCATCATTATCACGTTTAAAGCATATGCCGGTAACTAAGCTAAAAGTGGATAAATCGTTTGTGGATGGCCTGCCTCATTCCGAAGATGATTGTTGTATTACACAATCTATCATTGGATTAGCTAAAGGGCTTGAGATTGAGCTGGTAGCTGAAGGGGTTGAAACCAAGCTGCAGGCTGAGTACCTTACTAAGGCAAATTGTGAGTTTGTCCAAGGATTTTACTACGCCAAACCTATGCCCTTAAGTGATCTATTAATGATAGATCAAAAGTCATAGGCTGTAAGAATAGCTTAAACTGATTGAACCGTATGCGTGTCCTTCAGGCTGCTTTTTGAACTCTTTGCTGCGGTGTACTTTTGCAAAAGAGAGTTTCCAGCCGCGGTAGAGTGCTGCCACCCCAAAGGCCGTTTCACCTACCAGTTCCTCTTTATCGACAGAGTGGCTATCGCGAAACGTATTGCCGTCTAAAAATATATCTCTGAGTACCCAGCGACCATCCATTGCAATGAAAGCATGCACGCCAACATTCTGATTTCGGCTACCACGTTGATACCTTCCTCCACCGAGTCCTGGTGCGCTATTATCACCCCCGCTACGAAGTGCAGACGTGCCAAAATCCTGAGGTAGGTTCCAGCCTAGTCGAAATTCACCACCGGCATTGAGGTAGGTTGCAACATTGCCGAAACTTCCGCCCCCATGAAGAATCGTGTCATATTCTAAAAACGGGGCCAATTGCCCTTTAGATATGCGGTTTTTATGTTCGTAGACTAATTGGAATCCCGGTTCGTTTTTAAGTTGGTTATCCCACCCATTAAATTTTTCAAAACCGCGAAGATCATGTATGAAATCTTGCGCTTCTTCTCCTAACGCCATTGGACCGACGACCCCGAGGTTTAGCTCTGCTGTATTCATTTTGTTTAGGGTTCGGCTGTGATAAGCCAAGCCTGTATAGAGCCAAGCTGCATAAGGTCTATCATCGAGATCGACGGTTGTCATTTGGACATCTTCAGGGGTGTATATTTGCTGCCCAAGACTGATCACTAAGTTACGTTGTAATCCATCTAAACGTTTATCGCTCGGGTCGAATAGGGGGAGGTAGGGGCTCGTATCTCTTAACCATTGTGGCAGCCTTTCATCCTCTAAATAATCATCTACGTTAGGAGACACCCATGAAGCTTTAATACCGTTAGTATAATTTTGATCGGTTTCTGAAAAGAGGTCATTCTCAAAATACAGATTTAGCGTCCAAGGTGTTTTGGATTCGGCATAGGCTGGGGAAATTGTGAACAAAGTTAAAAGAATTGTCGCAATGAAATTTATAGCTGTATTCACAAAAAAGAACCTTTGATTTTTTGCTTCCGAGTCAGATTTTTCCAGCTGATAAGCATGAGAATTAAAAATAGGATTAGACATTGTTCAGCTGAACCAATCGTCATCTGTTCCATTGAACTGACAGGACAGAATGTAGAGGCATGGACGAGTTCCGTTAACTTACCTAACAGGTTTGGTTGGCTTGCGAATAGCTCTTCAATGGGCTGGTGGCACTGAGTATATTCATCTCCGGTTTTGGGGTTTTCAGCCAGAGACGATTGTATCCACAGATGATAAGAAGTAACTGCTACGCCTGCAGAGATGAGCGTTATATTTAAGATGGCGTAAATACGCTGTCCAATACGTAAAGGGTTATGAACAATAGCCAACAGAAAAAATTGCAGACTCGTTAGAATAATGAGCTTAGATATTGAAATCAGTGGACTGCTAAATTGTGCGGAAGAGGGCTGAAGGTTGAGTATGATGTAGCCGATAGCCGCTAGGCTTATAAAAAAGCCTAGGGTATTGTAGCGGCGGTAGACTGGATCTTTATTAGCCATATAGCACTCTTGGGTTATCTACAAAAAGCATACGTACAATAATATGTAGTATGCTTCATGTACAGATAAACACCTTTAGGCTATTTCTTCTTCCACTTGCCGTTTTGCAATTGAATGTAATGCCCAGCAGGAGAGCGTTCTTGTAAACGCTGCCCCATGCGTAGTTCAAAGATAGATCGTTCAACACCCGATTTAGAGGCACCTTTAACATAGGCCGCACGTCGCTTTTTATTGATCTGTGCGACTAAGCTTTTAAGATCTGCCGATGGGCTTGAAGTAACAATGCCTAAATAGCCGTTATGCTGCTCACCCATTAAACCTTGGTTTTTGGCCTCATCTTTAGACAGTGCCCAGGCTGGAGCTGCTACTAGAGAGAGTAAAAGTGTAAATAGAGCAAAAATGTTACGTAGTTTTAGTTGTTTCATCACTTTATCTCCCGTTAGAAAATATCACTATTTTCGGATAATAGTTCATCAATCTCACGATCTACCTTAACTAGAATTTCATGTTCTATTTTTACATTGAGGTTGATCGTAATGGGTTCGCTGGGTACAGCAACTTCAACACGGGGTGAACAACCGCTAACACCTGCTAACGCAAGGAGTAGCGCTAAGGGTGGAAGTAGTGAGGTGAGTTTCATGTTGGTTCCTCAATTTAGGCTAGCTACTAAGCTGCTGTTTATAATCTGATTATTCAACGATAGCGTTTCTCAACTGTCTTCGTCAATTTATCCGTAAATTGCAGAGTTTTTAATAATTGAAGTACATTTTCTTCAATATTGATTGTGAAATCGATAGGGTGCCCCTTATTCCAATCAGGGTTATTACCTTTTAAACGTGTTTTTAGTAATGCAGTTCCGTCTGTTAAATAATCGAGCTTAATATCTAACTGTTGATAGTGAAAGTTTCCCAAGGCTTCAATGGCGGTTTTAAGGCCAATGTTGGTTGCCGCATAGGCGGCAACTGATTGGGTAGGGGTAAATACAATTTTGCCCCCAGGGCTTAAGCTGTTGAGGTACCCATCATTAATGGTTAATTCCCCGTTTTTATAATGCATCGGGAGGTTGCCAGAGAGTCGCCCCTCACCGGATAGCCCTTCTTGTTGCTCCAGTTCTAATATGGCTGCTAAATCTAACCGTTCAATATCGATCTGTGTTTTAACTTCTGGATTAAGAAGATCGAATTGAACATCTTTAACTTTAACCTGCCCCCCAAGTAGCTCCGCTTGCAGTGTTTTGAGTTTGACTAAGCTACGTTTGGATTGCTGAGTAAAAGTGTAATTTGAATCTATATTGTTAATCTTAATACCCGTTGTAACCTTTCCTAGCTTAATCTTGCCTGTATCAACTATTTTCCCTGAGGCATATAAGCGGGTTTTTGAATCAAACTCAATCTGCTCAACAAGCGACTCTTCCCAGCTAACACTGCCTTGACGAATACTGTTATTGGCTTGAAGAGTAAGTTTTCCATGCTTCCATTCACCCTGTGCATTATGGAATAGGGAGCCTGAAAGTAGGCTTAACTGAGGAGGGATAGGAATAAAGTTACTCATCTGTTTATCTATTGTAGATAACTTTATCGGTTTAGTTGACCAATTAAAGCGGGTGTTCTTTGATAGGAGATAGGTCGATACTTGCCCTTTAACCTCTATAGGTAGATTTTTGGTGCTTAGATTAAATTGATGTGTCAGCCGTTGCTTATTTAAGGAGAAATGATTCTTTAATTTGAGAATGGGTTGCTGTTTTTTATCAAACTTCAGGTTTACTGAAGGTGCTTCTATTGTCCCGTTTAGGGTTAACGCATCTAGAGTGCTGCCTAGATTGATGTTGGTCAGGCTAATTCCCAGTTTTATCTGCTTTATCTGTAACCTTGGTAAGGTTATGTCGGTGGAGTGCAGGGTAAAATCAAATGGATCTAATTGCAGGCTCAGTTTTTTGTCTAGCATCGACTGTGCAAGGTTGATGCTGAGGTTTATTTCATCTTGGAGCGCTAAGTTAATTTCTTTGATGGGTTTGCTATGTCTCTCAGGTTTTACATCATGAGCTGATAATTTGCTTTCAGGACTTATTGAGACTGAAAGTTCTTGTCCTTTATAGCGAAGCGTTCCCTCAGTGCTTATTTTGGCCATGCCTACTTCGGGTACAGGCGATGTGATCAGTAGCGTGTTTTTAAACTGTTGTGTTGTTTGTACATGGCCTATGAACGCAGCTGGCGTAAATTCTAATGGAAGGCTCGTGAGTCCTTGGCTTTGAAGGGCTCCGTTTATATTGGGGAGCGTGTTCGTTAATGTTTCTTCGTTGCCTAAAAGCGCATCTATATTGGGTTGGAGTGCTTCATACCAGAGGCGTAGTTGAGTGATATCGAGTGTTTGCTGCGAATCAAACTCAATCTTATCGGGGTAGGGTATGAAGGTTCCTTTGAGTGTAAACAGAGGGGATTCATTTTCTAATAAGCGAAAATTAATCCGGTTTTGCTTGTTGAGCGTTAATTCTACCGTTCCCATCGACTGAGTATTTAGCTTAGCGTTTATCTGGGTTTGCAGTGTCTCTTTGTCAAAGCTTAGATTACCGTTAAATGCCCAGTCATTTGTCGTTGTAGGGCCTTTAACAAACAGTTCAAACTGTTGTAGATCGACAGTATCAGTGGGTATTTTTTCAAACCATTGTTCGGGTAAAAGGCTTTGTAAGTCTAAGTTATGATCTTTATTACGCGTGTCGCGATTTGTTAAGTAGGTAATGGAGAGCGATGTAGAAGGTAGTGTTATCGATTTTATCTGTTGCTGTAGATAAAGGGTTACGGGGTTAAAGTGAATCTGAGCATTGTTAGCAATTACATGTAGCTCTTCATCGGGGGATCGTTTTGTTAACTCAAGTTTATCCACATGCAGACGGTTCCAGCGTGGATGCTGTATGGCGAAGGTGACATCTGAAAAACCTTGTTGTAATAGCCAATGCTCAAGGGATTTTTGCGCAATTATCGGAGATAACAGGTAGAGACATAAGGGGAAAACAAGTAATGAAAATAGGCTGAGAGACACTAGCCAGCGATATAGCTTCGTGCGCTTTTGCATAGTGCCTCCCTTATATACCTGATGCTGATTAATCCAAGTTTAAATGCAGCTTTCCATTTTTCTATTTTAATCCTCTAATTCTAGGTCATAGAGTCTTTCAACGGCATCTTTTAGGTGGAATATTAGCGTTCCATATTGGTCTGAATCATTTTCGATATCTATATCGCCTAGACGATCAGCGGTTTCTTCAAGTGATTCGCCGCGGTTGTCGATGCCTTGATCACCCAGCAGCCAATACATCAGACCGTAAATCTCTTTGACGGAGCCTACTTGGTCAAGGTCTTCGATAATTTCATTACGGATTTCAGTAATGATAGGCATTAAAGGGGATGCATTATCGGTATCTAAATACAGATCAAGTAACTCACCTGCTGTAGAGATCGCGTAATCCGCTGAATCAATCAGTGCATTACTTGTTTCTATACGCTCAAGCCTTGGCTGATCACTCGCTTGGTTTTTGATTAAATAGAACATTAACGGATTTTCCTAACAACGTTCATTCCATCTCTAACAGTTAGGAATAAGTTTTCCACATTAGGGTCTGCGGCGATCTCTTTGTTCAGGTCAACGAGAACATCGTCAATATCGGATTCAGGCTGTAAAACTTTACCGGACCACAGCATATTATCCAAAATTATTAAGCCACCAGGGCGAGTCATCTCTAGCACCTTACGGTAGTAATTTAGATAGTTACGTTTATCCGCATCGATAAAGGTAAAATCTAATTTCATATCCAGTGTTTCGATGGTTTCAATCGCTTTACCAAAAATAGCTTCGATTTTGTGGCCGTGTGGGCTTCTGTCGAAAAAGGTTTGTGCAAATTCGATCGCGCGTGGGTTAGTTTCACAGCAGATTATTTTACCGTCTTCTGGCATCCCTTCAGCAATAGATAGGGCTGAGTAGCCTGTGAACATTCCGATCTCTAAGACATTTTTGGGTTGATGAAGTTGGGCTAATAGCTTGAGAGTACGCCCCACTAATCGACCTGATAGCTTCTGTGGCCAGCCCATGTTTTTATTGGTTTCATCAATTAATTCCTGAAGCAGTGCAGGCTCAGGTGTTGTGCTTTGAAAGGCGTAATCTTCTACTGCTTCGTTTACCAAAAATTCCACGTGATCTTCTCTATCTATAGGGAGTAACTTAATTAATAACGCTGTTTGAGGTTATTAAGGTGTTACCGGTTTTAAAATGACTTTACTTGCCCAAACGTTGAGTACTGGACCACCATCTTCTGGGGTCAGTTCAAACTGGCAGATAATAATATCACTTTCTGGGCACTGCTTGATAATTGCTTTTGCATTCGCAGGTGCAGTTAGGCAACCTGTTTGTGGTGGTGTACCCACGCCGTAAAGTGACCAGCGAAGTAGTTGTTTATACTGATCAAGCGTTTGGCAAACGCTGTAACTGCTATCAATGACTCGATAGGTTTGCTTGTCTTCAGCGAGGGCAGGCAGAGTGATACATAATAGGACAATCTGGACTGTTCTTTTAAACACTCTTTTTATCGATGTTTTTAACATTGAGAGACCTCTAAAAATCTACACGGCGGACTATATTATAATATGACGCTAGGAAGGAAACGTGACAACGTTTGTGTGATTAGGTTTTGGCTTTTCTGATGGACGTCAGCTAGCTGGCTGCATATCTGCAAACCAGCCGTTGTATTTTTAATTATCGCTGGGTAATCGCAGCCCAGTCTAAATTTTTAAGTCGGCTCTGAGCGATGTAATAAAGTGTGCAGCCGGGTTTTATCTTCTTTTCTAGTGAAGGATTAACTTCAGGTTTTCCATCGCTATCAAGATCAACCGCGATGAGCGTCGCACCATAATTTTCTTTCAGTGGTACATAAAGATCGCGTACAGAAATTTCGGGCAGGTTTTCAGGCATAACGACGGAATACTGTGTCATACCTGTTGTCGCATTGAGTAGCTCGTGGTGAAGAATACTCGAACCTGGATCCATAGCTGATTTTACCATCATCTCTGTCGAGACTGAGGGTGTGCACTCGATGGTTGGGCAGTGTTGCTTTAATAACAGGCTAAGACTCTCATCACGGAAATACGCGATGATATGAGCATTAGGGTTGTGGTTATAAGTATTTAATGCCGCTGTTAAGGTCTGATCGTCTTCAGTGCAGTCGATGATAATAGTGGAGGCGTCATTAATACATGCCCGTTGTAAGCCGTCTTCATCATTCAGTGATGTGCTGCGTATAAATTCGATTTGGCCAGGCATTGGATTTTCAGATTCACCGGCGACACATAAGCAAACGTCTCTGTTTCTATTATCTAAAGCTTCTGTTTTTAACAGCTTTAATAAAGTCAGTGTACGCTGTTCATTCCAGCCGAGGACTACAATATGATCTTCTAAATTAAGTGTTTTAAGACCCATAACTCCTTTTCTCCATTGGAAGGCGCTGAAGGCAGCAAGTTTACCGACGGTTAGTGCAAACATGCCTAGGCCTACAGGAATAATGTAGAAGGCAACAAGTGTTTTACCTAGAGGTGTTGACGGTGATAGATCACCGTAGCCAACGGTTGAGGCTGTTACGATCAACCAATAGATGAAGTCTGCCCCTATGAGCGTCTCTTCTTTGGCTATATACAGCAAAAACCAACTACTCAACCCATAGAGTAGTAGCATGGCTAAAACCGCGGGTAGCTTCATATTCTTGAAGTGGCGGTAGACCAGCTTGCGTAAGCTTTTGAAAACGTACATAAATCCCTAAAATGAATAAGATAGGAGGAGATTTTACATCGCTTACATTGAAAACGCCAAAAGCTCATTGCTGTAGAGAGAATAGCTACTATGTAAGACTAGGGAAATGGGATGGACTCCC
>DJLT01000043.1:27949-83254 GCA_002435145.1 Neptuniibacter sp. UBA6509 | reverse complement strand
GGTACGGGTAAAACAGCTGCATTCCTATTGGGTATTATTACTGACCTACTTGACTTCCCGCTTGCAGAGAACAGGCGTTTAGGGGAGCCGCGTGCTTTAATCGTTGCGCCCACTCGTGAACTTGCTCTACAGATTGCTGATGATGCTGAAGGGTTATCTAAACATACATCATTGCATGTAGTGAGTTTAGTGGGCGGCATGGATTATGATAAACAACGTCAGAAGTTGAAGAAGAAGCCGGTTGATATTTTGGTTGCTACTCCAGGGCGATTAATTGATTTTGTTAACCGTAAGGATGTCGATCTGTGGAATGTTGAAGTGCTTGTGTTAGACGAAGCAGACCGTATGTTGAGCATGGGCTTTATTCCTGATGTCCGCACGATCGTACGAAATACGCCTCGTAAGGGTACTGACCGTCAAACTTTGTTATACAGCGCAACTTTTACGGATGATATCTTAAATTTAGCTCAGCAGTGGACGTTAGATCCCGTTACGATTGAGATCGCTCCTGAAATTAAAACGACTGATAATGTGAGTCAGACCGTTTATTTAGTTTCTAAACAGCAAAAGTACCGTCTGTTACGTAATTATATGGATAAAGATCACGCGGAGAAGGTTATTGTTTTTGGTAATAGACGTGATGAAACACGTAAATTAGCAGAGAAACTCTCTCGTGATGGAATAAAAGCGGCACTTATGTCCGGTGAGATTCCTCAGCAGAAGCGCGTACGTACACTGGAAGATTTCCGTAGCGGAAAAATTCAAGTTTTAGTTGCGACAGATGTTGCTGGACGAGGTATTCATATTGATGGGGTAACTCACGTATTCAATTACCAGCTACCAGAAGATCCTGATGACTATGTTCACCGTATCGGCCGTACAGGGCGTGCTGGTGCAACCGGAGCTTCTATCTGTTTCGCTTGTGAGGATGATTCCTTCATGATTCCTGAAATTGAGGCTGAAACAGGCGTTAAACTTAATTGTGTTCACCCTGAAGCTGAATTGCTGGAGGAACCTAAGTCACAAACAATTAAGCCTCAGGATTCCAAACTTCCCGAATCTAATTCCGCGGAGCCTAAACCGCAGGAGTTTAAATCAGAGGTTTCGGTAGCTGAGAAAGATAGTGGTAGTGAGAATGCAACAAGACAAACACAGGACTAAGCGTCTGGCTAATATCGTTGCCGTAGTGTTCAGTGCGGTTATAGCCGCACTGGGTGTTGCCGGTTATCAACGTACTGAGGACCCTTTACAGTTACTGCTCTTTTTAGGCTTAGCCTGCTTGGGTTACTTTATTGTTATTTTATTGTTTAAGGGCATTAATAAAATGCTCGATAGTTTGGACGAATCAAGTCGATAAAGTGCGTGTTGGAATTAAATAGTATGTCGAAAATAAATAAAGTTGCCATATTGGGTGGCGGTAGCTTTGGCACTGTTATCGCCAATATGGTGGCAGAAAATGGTTTTGATGTTAATTTATGGCTTAGGGATGAAGCGTTAGCTGCACATATCAATCTAGCGCATGAAAATACGCGTTATTTACCGGAGTATAAGCTCTCTAGTCGTTTATTTGCCTCTACCTCGATAGAAGAGGTAGTAAAGGGGGCAGACATCGTCTTTGTGTCTATACCTAGCCAGTCCTTTCGACAAGTTGTAAGACAAGCTCGCGAATGGCTAAAGCCCGAGCAAATGTTAGTTTCGACGACCAAAGGTATAGAAGCTCAGACATTTAGTTTAATGAGCGAAATCCTGAGAGAAGAACTGCCTTTATCTCCTGTAGGTGTGTTGAGTGGGCCAAACTTAGCTAAAGAAGTTGCAAACCGCCATTTAACGGCAACCGTGATTGCGAGTGACTCCTCTGAGCTACGTAGTGCCGTTCAGGAGATACTTCACTCTTCCTACTTCCGAGTATATGCAAGCTCTGATACTTATGGCGTTGAGTTAGGTGGAACTTTAAAGAATATCTATGCAATTGCGGCGGGCTTAAGTGCTGCTTTGGGGATGGGTGAAAACACTAAAAGCATGCTGATGACTCGAAGCTTAGCTGAAATGAGTCGGTTTGCTGTCTGTATGGGGGCTAACCCTATGACCTTTATAGGTCTTGCAGGCGTCGGTGATCTAATTGTGACATGCATGTCCCCTTTAAGTCGTAACTACCGAGTTGGTTATGCTTTAGGAGAGGGTAAAACCTTAGAGCAAGCAGTTGATGCATTAGGGCAAGTAGCCGAAGGTGTGAGCACTATTAAGCACGTAAAAGAGAAAGCAGCAGAGATGAATGTTTATATGCCTTTGGTGAGCGGTCTCTACGAAGTAGTCTTTAATCATGCTCCGGTGGCGGAGGTTGTCAAAATGTTGATGATGAATGAGCAAAGTACAGATGTGGAATTTGTATTGCCTCGAGAGGGTGCATGAAGTTTTATCTGATGCGTCATGGAGAGGCTGAATTTACAGCTCCTTCAGATGCTCAGAGACACCTTACAGAGCAAGGTGTGGCTTTACTTAATCGTCGTTTAGATTCACTGAAACAAGAATTGCATGACATTAGCTGTATAATTCATAGTCCTTATGTCAGAACATTAGAAACTGCAGAACTCGTTTCAAGATGCTTTAATGTATCTGATCTGTACTCTTCAGATTTGTGGACCCCTGAGAGCAGCCCCGAAAAGGCTTTAGCATCACTAGAGCCTTATACTGAACATACCCCGCTTATCGTTACTCATATGCCGATCATCGCTTACGTTGAGGCTTTATGTTGTGAGGGTAATGTATCCTCCCCCCGCTCGTTTGGTTGCGGTGAAATTTCATCGATCACTGCTGACTGGCCGGCTGCTGGGTTGGGTGTTTTAACTCACCGTTTTTGAGCTTTTCTTGTTGAGTGGTACTTGCTGTGAATTTTCCCTCTAAGTGTAATAAGTCTTGATTTTGAGGGTAGATATCTAGTGCTTTCTGTAAAGTGTTATCCCGTTTTTCTATTTCATTGAGGTAATTGTAAGCTATAACTAAGTCTCTATAGCTACTGATAGCCGGAGTGGTTTTTAAGCTTTGTGTTGCCCAAGCTATATATTGTTCAGCAGCTCGGGTATCGGAATCATGAATGCCTAAATACATATTACGCCTAAGTAATAGGTAGGTTGTATATTCCCGGAAGTAGGCTGATTCTATAGATGATTCTAAGAATGCAGGATGGCTCTGGTTTCTTTTCAGATAATTTACAAGTCCCGCATTAGCGACTTGTGCATTAACTAGGGTGTAGCTGCTTAATATAGCTACAATCATAAAGAATATAGGTACTGTATTTTGAGCGGGCTTTGAAAGGACGTTTGTATTGAGTTCCTTCTTTCTGAATTGATGAGTCACAAAGAGTAAAAATAATAGTAGAAACCAGTGTGTGTTTGAAATATAGAAAGGTAGCTCTACTTGAGAATGGATAATTAACGGGAAGAATAAAGCTGCGTATGCCCAGCCCCTTTGCCAGCCTACTTTTATTAATTGTAGAAGGGTGAAAATAGTCGCTGCCAAAATTCCAATAATGGCAATAACTCCACCTTCGACTAACCAAAAAATAATTTCATTATGAGGATGGCTAAATCGAGGGGAGCGTTCTAGCTTAACCCCTCCTTTTATTTGGTAATCGGCTCTTTCCTCCTGGAATACTTTCTGGAAACTACCTAGCCCGTGACCAGTGATAGGGGCTTGAGTAAAAATGTCCCAAGAAAGCGTATATATATGCCAGCGTACATCTGCATCAAGTCCTCCTATTACGTTGTTCATTTTACTAGCGGTCGCCGTTAATCCGCTTTGCCCTAAAGTAGCGCCGATAAACACTGAGAGTGTGAGAGCGATAAACATGAACTTTGCGTTTTTTATTAGTTTCCAGCGACCAATTAATAACATGGAAAGCCCAATGATAGCGCTGATTAATCCCACCCGAGAGCCGCTATATGCAATTGAAAAGCTTGCGGTGATAGTTGCAATGATTAAGGTGAATTTTATTATGAAACTGAAATTTTGTAGCGTAGGACGGCTTGCTAGGTAGAATGAAAGAATAAGTAATGTAGCCATCAAAGAGGCTTGTAGATTAACTTGTTGGAAAATCCCTACTGCTTTATGTTCTGGGCTGACGGGTATTATATGCCCTAAATTTAGTGCCCCTGTTTGACTTTGAATAATACCGTAGGTCCCAGCAATTAACCCCATCGCTAATATGATGTAAAGGCTGCGTTCTATGTGTTTAGATTTAAGCTGAAATTGGAATAAACTGAGAAAGAAAAGGTACCCGCCAATAATGACTGAAATCCTTACAATCCATTCTGTTGGATTGTTATTATCGGCTACAAATCCGGTCACAAGCGCACCTATAGGTAATAACGCCAAACCTAGCCAGTGTTTAGGTAGAACAATTACTTTATTTTTGTAGATTAAAAAGCTTGCACTCGCAATAATCCAGCTTGCAACGATCCATAAACTACTATTGTGCGGAATGAAAAGGCCTTCTCCACCCAAATTAGGTTGGTAGTAAAAGGGTGCGATAAGAAAAAGGATGCCGAATAATATAAAAAATAAGCGTTGAGGTTTCTTTAGGCTAGAATCTTGTTCTAGTTGTAAGCCGGATATCATCAAAAATTCCAATTCATTAATTTTTCCCTTAAGTTTAAAGATCTTACTTTAATTTGAGATTATAGTAATTAAAGAAGCGCGATATATCAGTCGATTAGTTGAGGGAAAATGTTAAGTCATCGAGAGTATGTAGTTTCAGCTGCGGGTTATAACATCGCGATTGTTGAATATGGCGACCCTATTGGACGGCCTGTTTTAGCGTTACACGGGTGGTTGGATAATGCGGCAACGTTTTATGCTATAGGTGGCCATCTATCAGGTATACGGTTAATCGCGATGGATCTTGTGGGTCATGGACGTTCTGATCATCGTCCAGCACAAATGCCATATCACTTGTGGGATAACGTGGCTGATATATATGAAGTGATGAAGGCGTTAGAGTTAAAAAAAGCTGATTTTGTCGGTCACTCCATGGGGGCGAGTATTGCAATGTTATTTGCTTCCTCTTTTCCCAAAATGGTTGATAAGCTCCTCTGTATCGAAGGTCTAGGTCCGCTTGTTTATGAAGTTGATGATTTACCATCCCTATTATCTGAAGCGATAACTAAACGGCATAGAATGGCATCTCGTACGCTTACACCATACGCTAGTTTTGAAGATGCGGTTTTAGCCCGTATGAAGGGACGTTGGCCAGTCTCAAGAGAGGCCTCAGAGGCGCTGTTGGAACGAGGTTTAACGAGAACAGATAAAGGTTATATGTGGAGTAACGATTCTAAGCTTCTTCTCCCCTCACTTATACGTTTTAGTTCTGAACAGGTTTATTCATTTCTTCAGAAACTTGAATCAGAAGCTATAGTGATAATAGGTGATGAGGGTGCGAGTGAAAGCATTATTAATCGCTGGCTAGATAGCATTGAGCATCTCGACGTTATTAAATTAAAAGGAGGTCATCATCTTCATCTTGATCCTCCTGTAGCACAGTTTTTGGCAGATAGGATAAATAGTTGGGCGCGTTATGAATAGAGAAAATGAACGGTCAATTATGCAGTTTGGAATTTTAGGTTTTAGCAGGACTATTGTTAGATGTTTCAGCACCTTTGTGTTGATTTTTACATCTTTGTTAACAGTAGCTAAAGCCGATGTTTTAAACTCGTCGGATTATCCGGGTATCTCACGTTCCTCCGGTTCCACTATTGTTCAGTATGAGGAACGTGATTCAGATTATCGTTTTATTTTGGGCAGTTTGAAGAAAATAAACGGTGTATTAGTTCGTGAAAAAGAGCAAAATTTAAACGGTCGGCTTTATCGAATCACTTATAAAGTGCCTGAGCGTTTCACCCCTCAAGAAGCTTTTTTACATATAGACCAACAAATTCTACAGCTAGGGGGTGGCAAGCTTTTTCAGTGTGTAAGTCGCGCATGCGGTAGTAGTAACCAATGGGCAAATAAAGTTTTTGGCTATTCTCGGTTATATGGTTTTGATGAATCTCAGTCGTTTGCTTCCTATCAATTGGGTAATCAATATTTTTCACTTTATTCCGTACAGCGCGGTAATAAACAAATTTACTTACGTTTAGAGGTGCTTGTAACAAAGCCCTTAGATTTTCAGGCATTACTAGCAAAGGGGCTAGGCGTTCCTTTTGCTAATGAAAATGAGATACCAATGATTAAGCAATATATGGCTGATAATTCAGATAAGTTGTTATGGCTAGTTGGGAGAAATAATGATGATGTTACTACTCAAGAGCAACTAGCGAGGGCGAACGAATCAGTCAATCGCTTAAAATTAGCTTTAATCGAACAGGGGGTTGATGCGGTGAGGATTAAACTTCATTCGCTTGGTGGTTTTGCCCCAGAAAGGGATGCTGAGATATTAATGTATGTAGAATAAGTATCAACTGAAGGAATAGCTTATGGCAACGGTTTCACTGGTATTAGGTAGTGGTGGTGCACGTGGCTATGCTCATATAGGGGCTATTGAGGAGATAGAACGACGAGGGTATGAGATCGTTTCTGTTTCAGGTAGTTCTATGGGCGCGCTTGTTGGCGGAATGTATGCTGCGGGAAAACTGCCTGAATATAAGAAGTGGGTGATCTCTCTTAATTGGATGAGAGTGGTGCGTTTACTCGATTTTACTTTGTCTCGAGGTGCCATTCGAGGTGATAGGATTTTTGTTCAATTAACTAAGATTCTAGGCGCCCTTAAAATTGAGGACTTGGGATTAGATTTTACAGCGGTTTCAGCTGATATTGCTCATCAAAAAGAGGTTTGGTTTCAAAAGGGATCTTTGATTGACGCTATTCGAGCTTCCGTGGCTGTACCAGGTTTGTTTACCCCAGTTATGCAGGATGGCCGTGTGCTCGTTGATGGTGGTATTCTTAACCCCTTACCCATAATACCAGTTGTTGCGGCTCAGGCTGATTTCATTATCGCTATCGATCTGAATACGGGGGATTCCAGCCATAGTCATATAGCACTGCCGAGTAACCAGTACCTAAAGCGCAGTGGTATGAGTGATGAATGGAATATGCCAGAGTCTGAAGTAGCCGATCAAAGAGATGAGCCTACCGCTAAGGCCGACCAGATTGGTGGCAGAATGGATGTGCTATTGAACTCAGTGGAAGTGATGCAAGCGAGTTTGGCTGAGTATAAAATTGCAGGTTACCCGCCCGACCTTCTTATTCGTATCCCTAAAGATTTATGCAGCTTTTATGACTTTCATCGAGCAGAAGCCGCTATTGAATATGGTCGCCTAGCTGCGCGCGATAGATTGGAAGCATTGGAAAAAGGCGAACCAATTAATTAGGTGATCAAATAGCTATATATAATCGTTACTTTTCTCTTTTTAGTAAAACATAAAGAGCGCCTGTGCCCCCGTCTTTTGCTTGAGCGGAACAAAAGGCGAGAACGCCCGTTAATCGCTTTAGCCATTCGTTAACATATGATTTTATCATCGCTTGATCACTACCCGATGAGTGCGCTTTACCGTGAATAACAATAATACAGCGGCATTTGTTTCTTCTTGCATCAAATACAAATCGGCTTAGTTGGTCCCTTGCTTGATCAATTGTATAGCCGTGTAGGTCTAAACCTTGTTCCCAGGGTATATGACCCTGCTTGAGTTTTTTAAGTACTCGTAACTGGACACCCGGGTTTGCAAATAAGAGTTCTTCGCTTGATTCAACTAGATTAACAGCCTCATCGGATAAACCATCGATAACTTTCTCTTCCTCAAGTGTTGCGGCTTGTCTTCGGTAGAGGGTATTAAGCTTATTTTTAGAAGTTGTCGACTTGGTATCCGCTTTATCATGCTTATGTCGGCTGACACCTTGCATTGCATCGAGAAAAGATTGCTCTTCATTTTTATTCTCATTCGGGTCTTTCATGGTGTTCCTAAGCAATTTTTATTAAGATGGCGGCCTTTAATTAGCAAATTATCGGTCCAGAGTACATGAGCGATCAACCCCTGTTTTATAATACAGTTAAAAATGAGCTGCATAGCCTTAGAGATTATATCCGATTTGCGATGAGTCAGTTTGGTGAGTATCGGGTGTTTTTCGGTCATGGTACTGATAATGCTTGGGACGAAGCGACGCAGTTAGTCTTGGCCGCTGTTCACTTACCCTGGAATACAAACCCTGCTGTGCTGGAAGGTCGTCTGACTGAAACTGAGAAAGAGCGGGTATTAGATTTTATTAAGCTGCGTGCAGTTGGGCGTAAGCCGTTACCGTACATCACTCATGAATCGTGGTTTTGCCAATTACCCTTTTTTGTTGATGAGCGAGTGCTTATCCCCCGGTCGCCAATCGCTGAATTGATTCAAGCTGAGTTTTCTCCCTGGTTACGTGAAGGCCCAGTTCATCGGGTATTGGATCTATGTACAGGAAGTGGTTGTATCGGAATTGCTTGTGCGTATGCGTTTCCTGATGCTGAAGTCGATCTGGCTGATATTTCCGATGATGCGATCGATGTTGCGAACATTAATATTGAAAAGCATGAGATGCTTGATAGAGTGAATGCAATTCAAAGTGATCTATTTTCCGGTTTAAAGGGTAAAACTTATGATCTTATTGTAAGTAACCCTCCTTATGTGGATGAAGCCGATCTAGCTTCAATGCCTCAGGAGTACGATCATGAGCCTGCTTTGGCTTTGGGGTCAGGGCCTGATGGGCTTGATATTACCCGGCGTATTTTGAGAGAAGCTTCTGATTACTTAACCGATGACGGTTTGCTGGTGGTCGAAGTAGGAAACAGTGAAGTACACATGATGACTGAGTATCCAGAACTACCCGTAGTTTGGTTGGAATTTGAGCAAGGTGGGAATGGCGTATTTACGATTACGGCTCAAGACCTTCTGGCATTCAGAGATAGCATATAATTTGCTATAATCGCGTGTCTAGATTTTATATTTATTTTTTTGTTGCTTAATGGATCCATACAATGTCAGGAAATAGCTACGGTAAACTGTTTACGGTAACCACATTTGGCGAGAGCCACGGTAAGGCGCTCGGGTGTATTGTGGATGGTTGCCCTCCCGGCATTGAGCTGTCTGAAGCTGATCTTCAGCTGGATTTGGATCGAAGAAAACCTGGAACCTCTAGACATACAACACAACGCCGTGAAGCTGATGAGGTTGAGATCCTTTCGGGTGTTTTTGAGGGTAAGACAACAGGTACGCCGATAGGGTTGCTGATTAAAAATACAGATCAGCGCTCTAAAGATTATTCAAATATTGAAGAAACGTTCCGTCCGGCACATGCGGATTACGTGTATACCCATAAATATGGTTTCCGTGATTATCGCGGTGGTGGACGTTCTTCTGCGCGTGAAACGGCGATGCGAGTAGCAGCAGGCGCCATTGCTAAGAAGTTTCTTGCATCTAAAGGGGTTGAGGTTAAAGGCTATCTTTCTCAGTTAGGTCCTTTGAAGATTGATCAGGCCAAGTTCGATTGGAACGAAGTGCATAACAATCCATTCTTTAGCCCTGATGCCGCTGTTGTTGAGCAGATGGAAAACTATATGGATGATCTTCGTAAGGAGGGTAATTCCGTCGGTGCTAAAATTAGTGTCGTCGCTAGCGGAACGCCTGTGGGTTTAGGTGAGCCTATTTTTGACCGCCTTGATGCTGAGCTAGCTCATGCATTGATGAGTATTAATGCTGTGAAAGGGATTGAAATTGGCGATGGCTTTGATTGTGTAGCGCAAAAAGGTACAGAGCATCGTGATGAGATGACTCCAGACGGTTTCTTATCCAACCATGCGGGAGGTATTTTAGGCGGCATTTCTACAGGACAAGACATTGTTGCTCACATAGCACTAAAGCCAACGTCTAGCTTGCGTTTGCCCGGTCGTAGTATTAACAGCCGCGGTGAAGAGATTGAGGTGGTCACTAAGGGACGTCATGATCCATGTGTGGGTATTCGTGCAACGCCTATAGCTGAGGCTATGATGGCCATTGTCTTGATGGATCATATGTTGCGTCATCGAGGACAAAATGCAGACGTTCAATGTGACGTACCTGTGATCACTTGATGTCTTAATATTTCGCGATACACTTTTTAGAAGGATAAATTAGCGATAATTTATCCTTCTTTGCTTTTCGGGCTATGGCCTTTTCATTTTTTCTTAAAGAGCCGAATTATGTCTTTCGATTTGCTCGATCACTATTCACTAGCTAAAGAGCCAAATTTTCCACCGAGAACTTTGCCTGTTGGCTTTATGCTGCGTTTAGCTAAAGCGTTGCACACGCATGGTATGACCGCCTACGAGCTTGAAAATACGATGAAGCGTATGGGGGAAAAGTTAGGTTTTGGTGTTCAGTGTTTAGCGCAGCCGACCAATTTGATAATGAGTTTTTCTCATCCAGAGGAGCCTGAACCTAAAACGTACGTCTTTCGGGTTGAACAGGGTGAGGTTAATCTGGAAAGACAGATCCAAGTTCAAGACGTAGTGAGTTCGGTTCTTGATGAAACCTTAACGGTAGAAGAGGGAGCTGGGCGATTAAAAGAGATCGCTAATACCCCAGTGCGTTTTGGTATTAAGGGACAGATGGCTGGATTTGGCTTATTGTCAGGGTGTATTGCCCAACTATTAGGGGGCGCTGTTTCAGAGATTATCGTCGCTCTTGTGATGGGGATGGTTACAGGTTTAATTGCTGTTCGCTTTTTAAAAACGGAATCCCTTAAATACCTGTTCCCAACACTTTCGGCTATTATCTCAGCCTTGTTGGCTAATTTCGTCGCTAGTTTAGGTTGGCTTTCTGCTCCGTATATAGCCACAGTTGCAGGGGTTATTGTACTTGTGCCTGGGTTACTTTTAACAACTGCGGTTGCTGAACTTGCGCGTCAGAATATGGTTTCAGGTACTGCTCGATTAGTTTACGCAGGTACTATATTTCTACAGATAGGCTTTGGTGTAGCGATCGGTAATGCTATTGGTGCGGTTGTGTTTCCGGTTCAGGCTATTCAAACTGAATGGTTTTTGCCCGCTTGGACATTATGGCTTTCTATCGCCATCGGTAGTGTGGGGCTTTGTTTCCTTTTTCAGGGGCGGCCTAAAGATCTACCTTGGATTATACTGGGAGGTCTAACCGCGTTTGCTACTACATGGTACGGCGCGCAACTGTTTGGGCAAGTGATGGGGGCTTTTGTTGGCGCATTTGTAACAGGTTTAGGCGCTAACCTTTTTGAGCGTCTATCCGGTATCACCCGATCTGTCATGCTTATGCCGGGCATTATTTTACTTGTTCCGGGGAGTGTAGGCGTTCAAAGTTTATCTCTATTGGTTGAGAAAAATGTCTTAGAAGGTATTGATACCGCATTTAGTATGAGTTTTGTTGCGATTGCACTGGTAACGGGTTTACTTTTCTCCTCTCTAATTTTACCGCCGAAGGAATAATGATAGAAGAAGAGGGCTGGCCATTGGAGGGCTAACTGCTAATATGCCAATTATGCATAGTAACTTTTTAAGTTTTTGGAATATAAGAACTCTTATTATCAGTTTATTGATGATGGCTTTCTGTACTGTTTCTTCCGTTTATGGCGCAGGCGTTCGCAAAATAGTGCACCCTGATGGTCGAGTGGAATATACAAACCTTTCTGATAAACAGCGTGGTGTTCATTATACCAATAAGAGCAAAAGCTCTACGCAAAGTATCTATAAGTATCGTAATGATAAAGGAGTGATTACGTATACTGATCAGCGTCCTATTAACTTGAACTATGAAGTCTTAAGGTTTGATTGTTATGCCTGTAGTGTCGCGTCTACGGTTAATTGGCATAGCACTCCATTGAATACCGATGCTTATCAGAATCAGGTGAAGGCCATGTCAAATAAATATGGCGTTGATGCGGCACTTGTACGAGCGGTTATTCATGCCGAGTCTGCCTTTCGGGTGAATGCGGTTTCTAGAGCTGGTGCTCAGGGGTTGATGCAGTTGATGCCCGCGACAGCACGTGATCTAGGTGTTACAAACAGCTTGAATGCAAACCAAAATATTGAAGGGGGAACGAAGTATCTGGCAGAGCTTTTGAAACGTTTTTCTGGCGATATTGCATTAGCTACAGCTGCTTATAACGCTGGGCCTGGCGCTGTGACACGATATAATGGAATCCCCCCCTATGCCGAAACGCAAGCGTACGTAAAGCGAGTGGCCATATTGAAGACTCGATACGCGCAAGTTAATTAGGGCGTTTGTGAATGTCTCTTAAGTTTTTCAGTAAATAGCGATTCGGATTTGTACGATTCGGTATGTGATGGAATGACGCGCTATTTAAAAGCTGCAACGTAAAGTGGGAGGTTAATCTAATGCTCGCCCGTAGAGTTTATCTGCAGTTCGATTAGGTGATTGGCTGTGCATGTCTCAGATTTCTTTTTCACAAGATAGACTCTCTGAAAAGGCGACTTACTTCTGATGCTACTCCTGCGCTGAACATTGGGTGGGGAATCGGTGCTACAGCAAGCACGATATCTACTGAAGGAAGAGCTGGCATCGTCATGTTATTAATGATTACTAAATCATTAGGTACACTGGATCTGGCCATAGCACTAATACCTAACCCTCTACGTAGTAAGCTTTTAATGGTTGTCGCACTAGAAGAGCTACAAAGTAATCTATAATTCTTTCCTTGTTTCTCTAAACCGTCTACAGCAGTGCTGTGAAATTTACAGTCCGCCTCATATAGGATTAGAGGGAGAGGGTTGCTGTGCATAAGATCTTCGTAACCGCCGTGTATCCAAACCCCTGAATCATGTCTAAGTAGATACCCCTCTTCCACGTCAGGTGAACGGGTCAGAATGGCTATATCTATCTCTCCAGCATCCAGCTTTAAGCGTAATTGGCTACTACAATCACAACAGATTTGAATATTCTGATGTGGAAGTTTATCCAAGATTATTTGAGTGATGTGCGGAAGTATCGACTCAGCGTAATCATCGGGGCAGCCAATGATGAGTGGGGGGTGCCCCTCGCCCTGAGAGAGGCTTCCTAACGCCTCGTCATGCAAGGAGAGTATCTTTCTGGCATAACTAACTAAAAGCTGCCCATGCTCTGTTAGCGCAAGATTACGTCCCTCTTTTATAAACAAGCGCTTACCAGTGTCGTCCTCTAGCTTTTTCATCTGCATACTAATGGCGCTTTGGGTGCGGAAGGTTTGTTTCGCCGCGCGGGTAAAGCTGCCTGTATCAACAAAAGCTAGAAAGCTCCTTAGCGCATCAATATCCATTTACTGTCTCATTCAAATAGGGGCAGGGTATCACCTATCAGGTTTTCCAATAGGTGCCATCAAAACTATTCGTTAGTCATACGAAATGCAAGTTGCCAGAATGGTACTTCTTAGGATTTATAGTGTGGAAAGGGGAGTTGAAATGGAATTAATTATTGGTAATAAAAATTATTCGTCCTGGTCTCTGCGAGGTTGGTTAATACTTAAAGCGTTTGATCTTCCTTTTAGTGAAAAAAAGCTATCACTTTTTACTGAATCATTTTATCAAGAGCTTGAACAGGTTACGCCTGTCGCAAAAGTCCCCGTGCTGGTGGACGGTGATATTAAAGTTTGGGATTCTTTAGCGATTTGTGAATATGTAAATGAGCAGTATCTTGAAGGGAAAGGTTGGCCGGTAGATCCTAGTCAGCGTGCTGTTGCACGAGCGGTAGTGGCGGAAATGCATTCTGGCTTCTCTGCTCTACGTAATGAAATGCCTATGAATTGCCGTGCTAATAGGTCTTTGGAGTTGAGTGATGGCGCGCTCAATGATGTATCTCGTATCGATAAGCTTTGGCAGCACTGCTTACAGCAGCGTTCTAATAACTTAAGCAGTGTGCGTCAAAATGATAGCGATAATCATGATTGGTTATTTGGCCAATTTAGCATAGTGGATGTGTTTTATGCACCGGTGGCTTTGCGCTTTCAAACTTATGGCATAGAACTTTCTGATGTTTCGCGTGCGTATCAGGCGCGTGTATTAAATCATCCTGCCATTCAGGATTGGATCAATGATGCTTTACAAGAAACAGAAGTCGTTGCTGAAGATGAGGCCGGTGTGGAGCGGTAAGCTTCAAACATTAATGGAAGGGCTTAAATGCAAGAGCTTAAGTTGATGAAAAGCCGCGCCTGTCATCAGGGGCGGCTTTGAGTGTTCAAGAAAGCTCGCTGGAGGTACTTTCTTGGAAACTAGGTTGTTTTAGCCAGAAAATTAGTGATCTAAAATCTGACTTAAGAACAGCTGTAGTCTATCGGTCTGAGGGTTCTGGAAGATCTCTTCAGGTGTGTTTTGCTCAACGATCTCACCTGCATCCATAAAGATAACGCGGTCGGCGACCTTCTTAGCAAACCCCATCTCATGAGTTACGCAGAGCATGGTCATGCCTTCTTCGGCAAGTTCAACCATGACATCGAGTACCTCTTTGATCATCTCTGGGTCAAGTGCTGAGGTAGGTTCATCGAATAACATGATTTCTGGATTCATGCACAGTGAGCGAGCGATAGCGACACGCTGCTGCTGACCACCGGAAAGTTGTCCCGGAAACTTAAGCGCTTGATCTGGAATTTTGACGCGCTCCAGATACTTCATGGCTGTAGCTTCCGCTTCTTTTTTCGGCTTCTTCTGAACCCAGATAGGGCCCAGCGTTAAGTTCTCAAGAATAGTGAGGTGCGGAAACAGATTGAAATGCTGGAAAACCATACCAACTTCACGCCGAATAGCCTCAATATTTTTCACATCTTCAATCATTTCCACGCCGTTGACGATAAGAGAGCCACGTTGAAACTCTTCTAGGCGATTGATACAGCGAATCATTGTCGATTTGCCTGAACCTGAAGGGCCGCAGATAACGATACGCTCCCCTTTTTTAACGCGAAGATTAATATCCTTCAATACATGGAAGTCGCCATACCACTTATTGAGGTCTTTAATAACGATGATATCGTCATTACTTTCGATGCTTTGTTCGTGTTCAATGCTCACAAAGATGCCCCTTAATTTTTATGGCTAGTGTCTAGCTTACGTTCGATGGAGTTGCTGATCATGGACATACTAAAACAGCAGATCCAAAAAACGACAGCGACAAATAAATAACCTTCAGTTGAATGCCCGCCTAACCAGTTAGAGTTGGTTAGGGCTGTTTGGGTTGTACTGAGCATCTCGAAAATGCCGATAATTAATAAGAACGTAGTGTTCTTAAACAGCATGACAAAGGTTGCCAAAATGTTTGGCATGGAGATTTTTATAACTTGCGGCAAAATAATCAGTAAGGTTTTTTGCCAAAAGTTTAGACCTAATGAATCAGCTGCTTCGTATTGACCTTTTGGAACGGCTTGGAAGCCGCCGCGAAATACTTCTGCCATATAGCCAGACATAAAGAGTGTTAATACGATCCATACACGGACAAGTTTGTCGACATTGGTTCCTTCTGGAAAAAACAATGGCAACATAACAGAGCCCATAAAGAACAGAGCCAAGACCGGAACACCACGGAAGAACTCGATAAGCACGATACTGACACTTCGAATAAAAGGCATATCCGAGCGGCGCCCAAGTGCCCAAAGAAAGCTTAATGGAAAGGCGACAATAATACTGGCCGCTGCTAGAAGGACGTTAAGTGTGAATCCCCCCCAGTAATCAGTAGACACATATTCGAGTCCAATCCAGCTGCCATCCAAAAATAAAATAGAGATAAATGGAAGAAGTAAAAATAGTGGAATCGCTATTTTATTTCGCAGATCTTTATTTAATTTAAAGGAAGCAATGATAATTGCGACAAGGCCGATGAGGCATAAGTTTACTCGCCAGATCTCTTCAACAGGATAGCTGCCGTAGAAAAACTGTTTAGACCATGCAATGACAAAGACCCAGCAGGCGCCATTCTCATTAGTGCAGGCAGATTGTGTGTTACCAACCCAGTTAGCTGAAATAAATAACCAGTCGACTAGCGGTGGGATCACTGTGGCAAAGAATGCAATGATCGCAAGTGTCACAATCGTATTTACAGGTGAAGAAAACAGGTTTTCTTTCATCCAGTGAATAGGACCAATCGTATCGTTGGGCGCAGGTTGAGCGGGTAAAGGTTTAAATTCTTTCATAGCATCAATTCCGCTCAGCTAGTTCAACGCTTGCATTGAATCGATTCATTACAAACGAGATAGACATATTAATGACAAAATAAACCGCCATGGTCATAAAGACGATCTCAATCGCCTGACCGGTTTGGTTTAGTGTTGTCCCCACAAAAACAGTAAAAAGGTCTGGATAGCCAATTGCGGTAGCGAGCGTGGAGTTTTTTACCAAACTTTGGTACTCACTGTTAAGAAGAGGCGTAATCACGCGCATAGCCTGTGGAACTATGATCAGTTTCATGATCTTGCTCTCTTTCAAACCTAGGCTTCTTGCCGCTTCCCTTTGTCCTTGAGGAACAGCTTGAATCCCTGCACGAACTGCTTCTGCGATAAAAGCGCCTGTATAAATAGTGAGCGCCAACGCAAGAGCCATAAGCTCTGGGATAACTGTAATACCGCCACGGAAGTTAAAACCTTTAAGGGCGGGGAAGTCCCAGATAAAAGGAAAACCTGATACAAATAAAGCGAGTAGTGGCAGACCTAAAAGTATACCAATGCTGGTTGAAAGAACTGGAAATTGTTGCCCTGTCTCATTCTGCCTGTTTTTGGCCCAGCGAATGAGTATGAATATGCCTGCAATCGCTGCTGCAATAGCACCATAGACAATACCTGCGCCTGATTCAGCAATTAGCCCTGGGAAATAGAGCCCTCGGACATTAAGAAAAATCATTTCACCAAAGCTCATACTCTGACGTGCACTTGGTAGCGCTGCCAAGACTGCGAAGTACCAGAAGAAAATTTGCAAAAGTAGGGGGATATTACGGAAGGTTTCAATATAGGCAACGGCAAGTTTACGGATCAGCCAGTTATGGGAAAAGTGTGCAATCCCCATAAGAAAGCCGACTATTGTCGATAAAATAATGCCTATGGTTGAAACTAAAATTGTATTTAGTAGGCCTACAATAAATGTGCGCCCATAAGTGTGAGTAGCATCGTAGGGGACTAGCGACATTAAAATGTCGAAACCCGCGGTGGTGGATAGGAAGTCATAACCGCTTTTAATGCCGCGTGCTTCCATGTTCGCTAAGGTATTAGAAACGATCCCATAAAAGAAATAGGCTAATCCGATCAAAAGTAAAAATTGATAGATCAGAGAGCGATTTCTAGGGTTGTTGAAGAAGGAGGGTGAGGATTTCACCAATGGCTTTTCAGGCATAATTAAGCACTTATCTTCAGAAGGTTAATAGTAAACATAGCAGAGGGACACGAATGTCCCTCTGTTTTTTTCTTATTAACGTACTGGCGAAGAGTACATAATGCCGCCCTTGTTCCATTGGGCGTTAAGTCCACGAGAGATTTTTAGTGGTGAACCTGTACCTACATTACGCTCAAAGCTTTCTGCGTAGTTACCGACTTGCTTCACAATGTTGTAACCCCACTCAGCAGGGATTCCCATTTTTGAGCCAGAATCACCTTCTGATCCCATTAGGCGTTTTTGTGATGGGTTGCCTTCTGCTTTTGCTTTATCAGCAGATGCGCTGTCGATACCTAAAAATTCAGCCTCAACCATTGCCATTAAAGACCAGCGAACTACGTTAAACCAAGCGTCATCGCCCTGGCTTACAACAGGACCTAGTGGTTCTTTAGAAATTACTTCAGGAAGTACCATTGCCGAAGCAGGATCTTTTAGGCCGATACGTAGTGCGTATAATTGTGATTGGTCGGATGTAAGTACATCGCAGCGGCCGCTTTCGAAGCCTCCACGTGTTTGGTCAGACGTATCGAAAGTAATCGCTTTATAAGTAATGCCGTTAGCACGGAAATAATCGGCTAGGTTCAATTCACTGGTTGTACCTGCTTGGATACAGACTGCTGCTCCGTCAAGCTCTAGTGCACTTTTAACACCTAGATCTTTGGAAACCATAAAGCCTTGCCCATCGTAATAGTTTACGCCAGCGAAATTTAAGCCAAGCGATGTATCACGAGTATGTGTCCAAGTGGTATTACGTGAAAGAATATCTATTTCACCTGATTGAAGAGCGGTGAAACGTTCTTTAGCTGTTAATGGTTTATATTGAACTTTACTAGCATCACCTAAAACTGCAGCAGCAACCGCGCGGCATACGTCTACATCTAGACCGCTCCAAGTGCCATGCTCATCCTTCTGTGAGAAACCTGCTAAACCTGTACTCACACCACAAGATACATTGCCACGTTTTTGCACATCTTCTAGGGTGCCAGCTTGCGCGCCAAAAGATAAACCAATCGCTAAACTCGTAGCAATAACTGAGGTAACTCGTTTCATCATCATTCTCCGTCAAGTGTGTTGGCGACGCCGCCTTTTTTATAGTTTTTATTGTTGAAATTAGAAAGCGCAGTAAGTTTTAAAAATTGTCTTATAGAGTCTAGAAGAATATAGACCTATGCGTGGTTTAAATTAGACTTTAGTATTACTATTCTGTTTGGTCCCTATTTACGGGGGCTGTAGCCTATTATTGGATTATCTAATATGTGAGATTTTTACTCCGAAACGAAACTTTTGTACTGAAATTGGAAAAATCTTGTTTGGGTTTGAGCTCAAAAGTTAGTAAACGTGATCTGAATTGTTAGTTTTAGTGTTAAGACATCCACTGATTAAAGGCTTTGTTTTTCCGCTGTTTCGCGGTATAAATGCGCGCAAATAAACACACCTATATGGTGTTAAAGCTGATAACTTTAAAAGTATTTGAGAGGGCTTTATTTGGCTATTTCTCAAATAGGTGAGAACAATATGACAACCTCTTATAGTGAAACGCTGCATAAAGGCTACGGCCAAGCATTTGATGTTGAAGAAGTGCTATTTGAACAGCAGACGGATTCTTGGCATTTAATTATCTTTCGTAACGCGGTCTATGGCACTGTAATGGCTTTGGATGGCATCATCCAAACTACAGAGAGAGATGAGTTTGTCTACCATGAAATGCTAACGCATGTGCCATTAATTGCTCACGGTAGTGCTAAGCGGGTGTTGATTATTGGCGGTGGTGATGGCGGAATTTTACGTGAAGTATGTCGGCATCACTCTGTTGAGCATGTTACTCAGGTAGAGATTGATCAAGCTGTCATTGATATGTGTAAAGAGCATCTACCAAATCACTCCGCAGGTGCTTTTGATGACCCACGAACCAACATCGTGATTGCTGACGGTGTGGAATATGTCACTCAGACCGATGAAAAGTTTGATGTTATTATTTCTGATTGTACTGACCCCGTCGGTCCTGGAGAAGTTTTATTCTCTAGCCGTTTCTATGAAGGCTGCAAACGCCTTTTGAATGACGGAGGTGTTTTTGTGGCTCAAAATGGCGTGCCGTTTCTACAGCAAGATGAAGTGATCACTACGAAACGTCGTTTGAGTCCCTATTTTTCTGACCAGTCGTTTTACACAGCAGCAGTGCCAACCTATATCGGTGGAGTGATGACGTTAGCTTGGGGTTCCGACAATGACGCGTTACGCTCATTTGGCTTAGATGAATTGAAAGCCCGTTATGAGAACAGTGGTATTACAACGCGTTATTACAACCCACAGGTCCATTTAGGAAGTTTTGGGTTACCACAATATTTGCTAGATGCGTTAGAGGAGGCCTAATCGCTCTTTGACTAAAAGCCGATTTTACCGTCGGCTTATTATCTATGGCTTTTCTGCTAAGCTCCTACCACTGATTGATTTAAAAAACTTACAGGCTTAATTCTATTGAACAGCTATGTTCGCCTTTCCGGTTTCTATTTTTTCTACTTCGCTCTTTTGGGTGCACTCGTCCCATATTGGAGCCTTTACTTAACCTCTTTTGATTTTGATGCAAAAACAATAGGTACATTGATGGCGCTTCTTCAAGTATCGCGCATTATTGCGCCGAATCTATGGGGATGGGTGGCTGATCGAAGTGGTAAACGTGTTGAAATAGTACGTTTTGGGGCATTAATGACCTGCATAGTATTTATCGCTATGTTTTGGCAGGATACGGCCTTAGGTATTGGTTTGGTCATGCTGGCGTTTAGTTTTTTTTGGAATGCTGTTTTACCTCAATTTGAAGTGATTACTTTAGAAGCGTTAGGTGACGAAAAAAGTCGATATAGCCAAGTGCGGCTATGGGGATCAATTGGCTTTATAATCACCGTTGTCGGTATTGGGGCGTTATTGGACTATGTTGAAATTGATTACCTTCCTTGGGTTTTATTGGCATTGATGCTAGCCATTTGGCTGAACACTTTACTGATTCCAAAGCCAGCACCGTTTACAGTATCGTCGGCTGGCAAGCAGGGCTCTTCGGGGTTTATAAAGCTTTTGTTACGCCCTCAAGTAATAGCCTTTTTCGTTATCTGCTTTCTTGTGCAGTTTGGACATGGCGCCTATTACACTTTTTACAGTGTTTTAATGGTTGATGTTGGGTACAGTCGGACCGAGGTTGGGCTCTTATGGGCTGTGGGCGTGGTTGCAGAAGTGCTGGTCTTTATCTACATGCACTGGATGATAAAACGCTGGGGTATTCGCGCTATTATGATAGTCAGCTTATTGATGTGCGTTATTCGATGGTTCTTAATCGGTGTGGTACCAGAAAGCTTGTTGATTATGTTGTTTGCGCAAACATTACATGCGGCTACATTTGGTTGTTTGCATGCTGTAGGGATAGCTTTAGTTCATCAATACTTTTCTACACAAACACATGGGCAGGGGCAAGCGCTTTTTTCTAGTATTGGTTTTGGCTTAGGTGGCGCGTTAGGCGCTGTGGTGAGTGGATTTCTATGGGATGATTATGGTGCTTTCTACACATTTGCCCTTTCTGCAGGTGCCAGTTTGATTGCAGTTATATTAGCTCTTCTATGGATATACCCTGAGAAGGTACGTCCTAGTTGATCTTTTACTTTTTCCTAAACCAGTTACGCTTGGCCACATTGTTGCTCAGCAAGAATAGTGAGCTTTTGTTTGGCAATTAGGCTCGGCAGATGGATCATTCTGATGGTGATCTTTTGATTGTCGAGCCCAGTAGCAGAGATTACTTTGCAAGCATGGACGGTATACTCCTTTTGGTTGAAGGAACGTCTAACAACGCCAATTCTTAGAACACTTTCGCTTTCCCATTCACTGTGCGTAGCTAGTTGATCAAGATCGCTATTAAAAAAATCTGCGATCAATTTATGTTTCTTACTGTAATGCACAACAGGGGCTTGTTTTGAATGATCTATTTTTTCGTGGCGAATACCTTCATTGTTAAAGTAGCCTGATGGTTTTTGAGTGTTGTCACTAAAGAAGGTTTGAGCCGAAGTGTTAGTGCTGATCACTAAAGCCCATAAAGCTAGTACCAATGTAACCAGTAGATAGTTAATGGCTGATTCATTTGAACCACTTGAACGATGAGTTATAAATATCATATATACGAGCCTGACTTTTTGCGTAATTTATCGGTAATATGTTGATATAACAAGAATAAGTTTATTAAAATTTTATCTTTCTAATTCTAGTGTTTTTAGCATTTTATCCTAGATGCTAGAGGGCTTTGTTTGTTCATAATGAGTCGCATGTTTTAAGGTTTTTTTTGTTTTTAATGGCAGGGTAAATGAATAAATTAAGTAATTTTTTTATAATTAATCTGTGGTTTTATTACTTATTGATCGGCTGTTTTCTTTTAAAAAGTCGCTATGAAATAGATCAGCATGCGTATATGTTGGAAAACAATTGATCTGGATATTTTGCACTGCCGTAGTTTTGCTATAGGATTAGTATATTGTGCCACCCAAAAGAGGGCTCGGGGAATGAAGTTTAATATTGATATTGATATGTCTCCTGAAGAGCTGCGTAAAGTTCTGGGCTTGCCAGATGTGCAGAAGTTTCAGGAAGATATGATGGCTAAGATTACTGAGCAGATGGATGCTGGGGCGGAAGGATATGATCCTTTAACCTTGTTTAAGCCTTATCTGACCGGTGGTACCGGGTCTATGGAAGCACTGCAAAAATTCATGATGAATTTGATGACGTCCAGTTACGGCAGTTCAAATAATAAAAAAGATTGATCAACAATAGAGTGATCATATGAAACCGAAGGAATTAGACGAGAGAGATGGTAGCTTGCGTATTTTAAGAAAGTATACAAATCGTCGTTTGTATGACACTTCTCGTAGTTGTTACGTTACATTAGAAGACGTGAAGCAATTAGTGTTAAGTGGTGAAGCATTTAAAGTTGAAGATTCCAAAACCGGTAACGAGCTAACACGTAATATATTATTGCAAATTATTAGTGAGCAAGAAGCTTTAGGTCACGGAACACTGCTAACTAATCAGGTGTTGCAACAATTGATCCGTTTTTACGGTGACAGTATGCAGGGCATGATGAGTCAGTATTTAGAGCAAAGCATAGCGTCTTTCTTGGAGCATCAGGATCGTATTAGAGATCAGATGCAGACAATGATGGGAGCGGCAAACCCTCTTACCATGATGAACCGTATTGCGGATCAAAATATGCAGAACATGCAGATGTGGGGAGGAATGTTTAAACCTGAAGAACATCCCGGTGGGGACGTTACAGAAGAAGAGCCTGAGAAGAAGGATAAGTCTTAAACAGTTTTATCCTGTATTCTGGTTTGAGCATGTAAAAAAGGGACATATAGATATGTCCCTTTTTTGTGTTTCTATATTAAAGGCTTTTACTTCATATCCGGCATGTTGCGGCCATAAAAGATTTCATTCATCTCTTTATAAAGGCGTTTTGTTATCTCTTTAACTTCTGATGTCCCAAGTTCTTCCTTCGTGGTATGAAACAGATAAGTATTCAGATCAAAATCCTTTAGCATCATTTTGGTGTGAAAAATATTTTCTTGATAAACATTCACATCAAGCATCTGATAATGATCGTGTATGTCGGGTGTGAAGAAGTTTTGGATGGAATTGATGTCATGGTCAATGTAATGCTTAACGCCCGCCACGTCACGCGTAAATCCTCTAACACGATAATCAATCGTGACTATATCTGATTCAAGTTGATGAATTAGATAATTGAGCGCCTTAAGCGGCGAGATAATACCGCAGGTCGAGACTTCTATGTCAGCTCTAAAAGTGCAGATACCATCATCCGGATGAGCTTCCGGGTATGTATGTACGCAAATATGGCTTTTATCTAAATGGGCGACGACTGAATCTGGCATTGGCCCAGGTTTTTCAGTGGTATCGACATCTCCAGAGTCTTTAATCGGCTCTTCGGCGACTAGCAGAGTAACGCTGGCACCTTGAGGTTCATAGTCTTGGCGGGCAACGTTCAATATGTTGGCGCCAATGATCTCACAGCACTCACTTAAAATTTCAGTTAAACGGTCAGCATTATATTGCTCATCGATATACTCAATGTATTCTGCTTTTTGTTGTGCTGTTTGGGCATAACAAACATCGTAGATGCAGAAACTTAGGCTTTTGGTGAGATTATTAAAGCCTTCAAGCTTAATTTTTTGAGTCGTTGGCAAAGCGGTTCGCTCCGTTAATCATGCAATACGAAATTCAGACGCGCGATTTTAGTAAACAATTAAGCTTGGAGGAAGCAAAAAGTCACTGTTATTTAGCTGAAATTAGTTAATAGTGATGGTGGGTGGTTATCAAGGGATGTTAATCCCTCTCTACTAACCAATCTACAATAGCCGGAGCGACTTGCGTTTGGGATTTGCCAGATACAAATACGCCTATATGTCCTCCTTTGACTTCCAATTCTTGGTAGTCTGTGGAACTCACGTGTTCTTTAAGGGCAGTAGATGCACGTGGCGGTACTAAGTGATCAAAGCTACCGTATACGTTCAGAATGGGCTGTTGGATATCTGCTAAATTGACAGTTTTATTGCCAATTTTGGCTTCCGCTTTGATGAGCTTATTTTGTTGGAAGAACTGAGTGATAAACTCCCGGAACGCTTCGCCTGCCTGGTCGGGGCTATCGAATATCCATTTTTCCATACGTAAAAAGCTCAGAGCGCTTTCTTGATTCTCAAGCTGGTTAGGCATGCCTAAGTTTTTCTGTACGCCTAGGCGCATTGGCATTAGAGAGTTGTATGAATCGTTCAGCATACTGCCTGGGATATTGCCGTAAGTTTCTACCGCGAGGTCTGCATCCACATATTTAGCAAGATGATAAAGTAGATTATCTTCTGTTTGAAAATCTACAGGCGTTACCATCGTGACAAGGTTTTTAATCTTTTGAGGATTTAAAGCGGTGTAACACAAACTAAACGTCCCGCCTTGGCATATGCCAAGTAGATTCGTTTGCTCTGTATCTGCGTGTGCCGTAACAGAATCTACGCAGTTATTTAAATACTCGTTGATATAATCATCTAGATCTAAATAACGATCTGCCGCATCGGGGTAGCCCCAATCAATTAAATAGATATCTAAACCAAGCTCTAACAGTCGTTGTAGCATGGAGCGCTTAGATTCTAGATCAATCATGTAAGGGCGATTAACCAGGGCATAACAGATGAGTAACGGTGTTTTACAGCGTTTTTTAGCACTAGATTGGTAGTAACGGAGTTTGAGCTTGTCTTCCGTGTATATGACTTCATAAGGAGTCGAGTCTACGTCGACCTCTTTGAGCTGGTTGAGGGTGTTAAAGCTTTTTAATAGCTTACGATTAAATTCAAGTAACTCATGGGAGACGGTTGCGGGATCAAGATCAAATCCATTCATGGCCGTTTATCCTTTTTTTGCTTTCTTAAGAGACGCTACTTCTTTTTTAAGAGAAGCGATCTCTTTTTTAAGTTCAGCAATAGCGTTAGATGTAGTGTTTTCTTGCAGCTGGTTTAGTTGCTCTTGAAACTCGAGCATTTCACGGCGATTCACGCGCATCTCTTTACGAAGTTTGTGCTGACGCTGGAGTGCTGTATCGAGCCCGGTGCGTGTTGCTAAACCCACTGATTGGAAGTGTATGTCACGAACATCTTGTAGGAATTTTCTTAGCTGCATAAGTGCATTACTTATGCGTCCGTGGGAGCGCTGATAAACATCCGTAAATACAGTCACGGAATAAGCGGATTCATACGCCTCTACCCAGATATCATGAAGCGCTTGTAAGCTAGAAATGTTAGTTTCGGGATTGTTTAAAGTCTGTAGCATTTTTTCAGAAGCATTTTGATTAATGGAGTTGTAGTGCTCCATATATTCGTGAAGTGCTTCTTGGTATTCCAGTGTAAGGGCCGTTGCTTCTCTGAGCTGCTCTTGAGTTTCTCTATTGCTGCCTACGACCGGTGTTTCAATTAGGCTTTTCATACCACTGATAAAAGGGTTTTCGAAAAGCAGATCATCTTTAAAGCTGTGCGTTTTGAAAAGGGCAGCAAATTGCTCAGGAAATTGCCACTGCTGCATGAGAGCATCAGTGGTTTGTTGTTGCATATATTGCTGGAATTGTTGAACTGCTTCGTTAAGCGGTTGCTTAGTACCGGCTTTGTATTGTTTCAATAACTCTTCACCGTAAGCGGTGAAATTACTGGATTGGGCTCCTAGAATGTCTAAAAGTTGAGCGAACTGTTGGGGGGCTTCTTGGCGAAGGTTGTTTTGGTTGCTGGATACAAATTTAGCCCATTCTGCTGGAGGCTGTAAGTCATTACCCGCAGTGATGTTTTTCCAGTATTCCTTCTGAGCGTCCAGCAGGGCTTCAATCGTTAAGCCGCTATTATCCATCAGTTCAATCTCTTTGAAGTTATTCAATTGGGTTATCTTATTACAACTAGCGCCTGCTTACATCCGATTATCGATGGGACTTTAGGATTTGTACTAGATGATTAGCTGTGTTAGATAAGGTTCGATTACGGTGGTATATGATCCCTAAGTTACGATGAACGGGTTCTGAATCAATTACATTGAGTACGGTCAAATCATCATTAACTAAGCGCTGCGGTAACAGGCTCCATCCTAAACCAATGCTGACCATCATTCGGATTGTATCAAGGTAATTTGTCGATATGGTTACATTGAGTTCAAGTTGATGGTGTAAGAAAAGTTTTTCTACAAGAGAGCGTGTAAATGTATTACTGCCTGGAAGTATCGCGTTGTATTGCGTTAACTCTTCTAGCTCAATTTGGGATTTGTCTGCTAAGGGGTGGTCATTAGAAACTACGTACATGAGTAGATCATCCCAGATTATTTCGGAGTGGATGTTAGGATCTGGTTCGGGGGATAAGGTAATAAGTGCTAATTCTAGATCGCCTTTCAAAACGCCTTCATAGGCAACTTCTGATTCAGCAAACTGCAGATCAAGTTCAACTTTGGGGCACTCTTCGCTAAATTGTTTTAAAAGGGGAGGGAGTCTATGCAGACTAATATGATGGCTGGCCGCAAGAGATAAGCCTCCGGTGATCTCCCCGCCTGCTAAATTACCTATAGCGCGTTTAGCGTCATCGAGCTGTAGCAGAATATCTTTTGCTCTTGGTAGTAGTGCTTCTCCAGCTTCAGTGAGTGAAACCGTTCGCCCTATGCGATCAAACAGTTTGCTTGATAGTTGCTCTTCTAATAGCGCAATGCGCTTGCTGATAGCGGACTGGGTCAAATAAAGATGGTCTGCAGCTTTAGAAAAAGAATTGCTCTCAGCAACAGCAAGAAATGCCTGTAATGTATTGGTATCCATATTTGTTCTCCTGATGCTTGAGAGTTGAGTCTATATATTCCTATTTGGAATGCAAAGTATAAAAAATATGAATTTGTTTTCTAGTATTGGCTGCACTAGGATAGCTACATATAAAAAATCGACAGGCTCTGTGGGAGGGTCGGTTGATAAAAAGAATAGTGAGGTAAGCTCCCGTGGCTGGACAAACATTATACGACAAGTTATTTGATGCACATTTGGTGCGCACTAACGAAGATGGCAGTTCTTTGATCTATATTGATCGACAGGTACTACATGAAGTTACATCTCCGCAGGCATTTGAAGGATTACGAATTGCGGGTCGTCAGCCGTGGCGTATTGATGCCAATATCGCAACTCCTGATCATAACGTTCCTACGACTGAGCGTTCAGGCGGTGTGGATCTTATTGTTGACCCTGTCTCTAAAATCCAAGTCAAAACTTTGGATGAGAACTGTGATGAATTTGGCATCTTAGAATTCAAAATGAACGATCAGCGCCAAGGTATTGTTCATGTTATGGCGCCAGAGCAAGGTGCAATTCTTCCGGGCGTCACCGCTGTATGCGGAGATTCGCATACCGCTACATTAGGTGCGCTAGGCGCATTGGCTCATGGTGTGGGTACATCTGAAGTAGAACACGTTCTTGCAACTCAGTGTTTGATCACTAAAAAGATGAAAAACATGCTTGTGCGTGTGGATGGTGAATTAGGTCTGGGTGTTACGCCGAAGGATGTTGTATTGCATGTTATTGGTGTTATCGGCACCGCAGGTGGTACAGGCTATGCGATCGAATTTGGTGGCGATGTCTTCCGTAATATGTCAATGGAAGGCCGTATGACGGTTTGTAATATGGCGATTGAGGCTGGGGCGCGCGTAGGTTTAGTTGCTGTAGATCAGATCACAGTTGATTATGTCGAAGGGCGCTCGTTTGCTCCTAAAGGGGAACAGTGGGATCAGGCGGTAGAGGCATGGAAAGATTTGGTTTCTGATGCGGATGCTGAATTTGATGAGACTGTTGTGATTAATGGTGCTGATATCGACCCACAGGTGACTTGGGGTACCTCTCCTGAGATGGTTGTGAGTGTTAATGATCAAGTACCAAACCCTGCGAATGAAACAGATCAAGTTAAAATTGATGGGATCAATCGTGCACTTGAGTACATGGGTTTAAATGCGGACCAAAAGATCACAGATATTAAGCTAGACCGTGTATTTATTGGCTCTTGTACAAACTCACGTATTGAAGACCTTCGTGATGCGGCAAAAGTCGTTGAAGGACGTAAAGTTGCGGACAATATTATTCAGGCACTAGTTGTGCCGGGTTCTGGCTTAGTAAAAGAGCAGGCTGAACAAGAAGGTTTAGATAAAATCTTTGTTGAGGCGGGCCTTGAATGGCGTGAGCCGGGTTGTTCAATGTGCTTAGCAATGAACCCTGATAAGTTAGGCAATGGCGAGCATTGCGCATCTACATCTAACCGTAACTTTGAAGGTCGTCAGGGCTTTGGTGGCCGAACGCATTTGGTTAGCCCCGCGATGGCTGCAGCTGCTGCAGTATCCGGCAGTTTTGTTGATGTACGTGAATTGATTAAATAAAGGTATCGGAGAGCAAAATGAATAAGTTTACATTGCATACAGGTGTTGCTGCTCCAATGGATCGAGCAAATATCGATACCGATATGATCATTCCTAAGCAGTTCTTAAAGTCTATCAAGCGTTCAGGTTTTGGTAAAAACTTGTTTGATGAGCTTCGTTATCTAGATGAAGGTCAGCCTGATCAAGAGTGTACTGGACGTCCTCTTAATAAAGATTTTGTATTGAACCAGTCTCGCTATCAAGGTACTAGTGTGCTGTTAGCGCGTGAGAACTTTGGTTGCGGCTCTAGCCGTGAACATGCGCCTTGGGCATTAGAAGATTTTGGTATCCGTTCGGTTATTGCGCCAAGCTTCGCAGAGATTTTCTACAATAACTGCTTTAAAAATGGTTTGCTGCCAATTGTATTAAGTGAAGAGCAGGTTGATAAGCTTTTTACTGAAGTTCAAGCAAACGAAGGGTATGAACTAACCGTTAATCTTGAAGAGCAGATTGTTGTGACGCCATCAGGTGAAAAGATCGCGTTTGAGATTGATGATTTCCGTAAGCATTGCCTACTTAATGGTTTGGACGATATTGGTCTGACCTTGCAACATGCTGATGATATCCGCGCATATGAAGCTAAGCGTCAAGCTGAAGCGCCTTGGTTGTTTGGTGCAATTAAGTAACGCATAAGTATTAATGAGTTAATCGCTAAGCTAGCTAAACCATAGTGGTTAATACTAAGAATTTTGTATCTCAGTTATAGAGATAAATGAAAGGTTATAAACATGTCTAAAAACGTTTTAATTTTACCTGGTGATGGCATTGGTCCTGAGATCGTTGCTGAAACGCGTCGTGTACTAGAATTAGTTAATGGCCAAGATGACTTAGGGTTAGAGTTAAGCGAAGCGCTAGTGGGCGGTGCTGCTATTGATGCTGATGGTGTTCCGCTTCCTGAATCTACGTTGGAAGCTGCTAAAGCAGCGGATGCAATATTGCTAGGTGCGGTTGGTGGACCTAAGTGGGATACAAATCCTGATTTTCAGATTCGTCCTGAAAAAGGTCTATTAGGTATTCGTTCAAATCTTGGTCTGTTTGGTAACTTGCGTCCGGCTATTTTGTACCCTCAGTTAGCACATGCTTCTACATTGAAGCCTGAAGTGGTGTCTGGCTTAGATATCTTGATCGTACGTGAGCTAACCGGCGGTATCTACTTTGGTCAGCCTCGTGGTATTCGTGAAAAAGAGGGTGGAATTCGCGAAGGTTATAACACTTACGTTTATGATGAAAACGAGATTCGCCGTATTGGTCGCGTCGCGTTTGAAGCCGCAATGGCGCGTGATAAACGTTTGTGCTCTGTGGATAAAGCTAACGTACTTGAAGTAACCGTGCTTTGGCGTGAAATTATGGAAGACTTAGCGAAGGAATACCCAGAAGTTGAGTTGAGCCATATGTATGTTGACAACGCAGCGATGCAGCTAGTGCGTGCGCCGAAGCAGTTTGACGTAGTTGTTACGGGCAATATGTTCGGTGATATCTTGTCTGATGCAGCGGCTATGCTAACGGGCTCAATTGGTATGTTACCTTCCGCGTCTTTGGATGTAGACGGTAAAGGTATGTATGAACCTTGTCATGGTTCTGCACCTGATATCGCAGGTCAAGGTCTTGCTAACCCGCTAGCGACAATTTTATCTGCGGCGATGATGCTACGTTACTCTTTGGATGCAGGCGATACGGCTGACCGTATAGAAGCGGCAGTCAGCAATGTACTAGACCAAAATCTACGCACTGCAGATATCTGGTCTGAAGGTATGCAGAAAGTATCTACTTCAGAGATGGGTGATGCGGTTGTTGCAGCGCTTAGCTGATCGATAACCCCTTAAGACGATAGGCGCGGTAGTTTATAGCGCCCATCGCGCTTTTGTAGCATAATATGCCCCCATTGTCGGTTCTTGGAGTGAAATATCGCTTTAAGTACCGATTTTGTGTTTTTTAGAATCCGAATTTTTGGTGAATTTGATGAAACGTGTAGGATTTGTTGGTTGGCGCGGCATGGTAGGTTCTGTCCTAATGCAGCGCATGATGGAAGAGCGTGATTTCGACCAGATCGAAGAGCCGGTCTTCTTTACCACTTCACAGGTAGGTCAGGCTGGACCGGATATTGGTAAAGATATTCCAGCGCTGAAAGATGCGACATCCATTGATGAACTTAAGCAGATGGATGCCATTATTTCCTGCCAGGGTGGCGACTACACGAAACAGGTTTATTCTGATCTGCGTTCAGCAGGATGGGATGGCTACTGGATTGATGCTGCATCCTCCCTGCGTATGGATGACAGCGCGATCATCGTGCTTGATCCTGTAAATATGAACGTGATCAAAGATGGTCTATCTAAAGGTGTTAAAACCTATGTAGGTGGTAACTGTACAGTATCGCTTATGTTGATGGGGCTTGGTGGACTCTTTAATGCGGGTCAGATTGAGTGGATGACTTCCATGACATATCAGGCGGCATCAGGTGGTGGTGCGCGTCATATGCGTGAACTAATCTCCCAAATGGGTGTGATTAATGATTCTGTCGCTGCTGATCTAGCGAACCCTGCGAGTGCAATTTTAAATATCGATCGTCAAGTTGCGGAGACTATCCGTGGTGATGCAATGCCGGTTGATAATTTTGGTGTTCCTCTTGCTGGTTCCCTTATTCCTTGGATCGATACTAAGTTGGATAATGGTCAGAGCCGTGAAGAGTGGAAAGCATACGCTGAGACAAATAAAATTTTAGGATTGGATAATAACCCGATTCCTATTGATGGTACCTGTGTGCGTATTGGTGCGATGCGTTGCCATAGCCAAGCATTCACTATCAAGCTTAAGCAGAATGTTCCAATGGATGAGATCGAATCGATGCTTGCTGAAGCAAATGATTGGGTTAAAGTGATTCCAAATGAACGTGATATTACGTCTCAGGAACTAACACCTGCTAAAATTACAGGAACGCTGAATGTGCCTGTTGGTCGTTTACGTAAAATGAATTTAGGTGACGAATACCTAAATGCATTCAGTGTAGGTGATCAGCTTCTTTGGGGTGCTGCAGAACCATTGCGTCGTATGTTGAGAATTTTGTTAGAAGATTAATTCTTTTTGCAAAAAAAAAATCTGTATTTCTACTAGCCCGGCATTGCTCGGGCTGGTTTGTTTTTAGGGTATGAAAAATGAGTGAAGGTTATAAAGTTGCTGTTGTTGGCGCTACGGGGATGGTTGGTGAGGCTATTCTAGAGATTCTGGAGCAGAGAGAGTTTCCTGTAGAGCAGTTGTTTGTGTTGGCGAGTGAGAACAGTGTAGGTAAAACCATTCAATTCAATGAGAAGTCACATAAGGTTGAGCTTGTTGATGATTTTGATTTCTCTGAAACGCAAATTGCATTCTTTACTGCTGGATCTTCGGTCTCAGAAGAGCATGCCCAGGTAGCGGCTGATCAGGGCTGTGTCGTGATCGATAATACCTCTTTCTTTAGATATGAATATGATGTGCCATTGGTTGTGCCTGAGGTAAACCCGGAAAGTATTGCTGATTTCAGAAGCCGGGGGATTATTGCAAATCCTAATTGTTCTACTATTCAGATGCTGTTGGCTCTTGCGCCTATTCACCGCCATGCGTCAATCAAAAGAATTAATGTTGCCACTTATCAAGCGGTTTCAGGAACAGGCAAAAGTGGTGTAGAGGAGTTAGCGGGGCAGACTGCTAAGCTGCTAAATGCTCAAACACCGGAAAATAAGGCTTATCCAAAACAAATCGCTTTTAATGTGCTACCGCAGATTGATGATTTCCAAGAAAACGGCTATACCAAAGAAGAGATGAAAATGGTTTGGGAAACTCAGAAAATTCTGGGCGATGAATCTATCATGGTTAACCCGACCTGCGTGCGCGTACCTGTATTCTTCGGACATAGTGAAGCGGTTCATATTGAATGCTGGGATAGTATTAGTGCTGAAGAAGTTAAAGAATTAATGGCTCAGACATCCGGTGTGCAGCTTGTCGATGAGCAGGTTGATGGTGGTTATGCTACAGCAGTCACTGATGCAGCGAAGAGTGATGAGGTATTCGTTAGTCGTATACGCGAAGATATTTCGTGTGAAAATGCTATAAATCTATGGGTTGTTGCCGATAACGTTCGCAAAGGGGCAGCACTTAACAGTGTACAAATTGCAGAAATCTTGGTTCAGCAGCATATTTAAAGCGTTTATCTGAAGAGAAATACAAACAACTGTTTGTATTTCCTTGACCCATAAGCGGTTTATAAATAATACTGTGAGTAGATTTCGGAATCGCAACCCTCTGATTTGAGCTAAGTTTTGAGCCGAACATAGAGGGTAGGGGAACAGGGAAACTGATGATGTTGCGAAAACTCGCAGTCAGCCTTGCAGTAGCAGGGATTATAAGCGCGTCGAATGCCAATGCACTTGGGTTAGGCGAAATAAAAATACACTCGGCTCTTAATGAACCGTTGAATGCAGAGATTAAGCTTCTTCAAGTAAGGAAGTTAGGTCCATTGCAGATACAGCCGCGCATGGCTGATATTGATGAGTTTGCATTGGCGGGTCTTGATAAATCTCGTTTTCTGACGGACGTAAGCTTTCAGGTTAAGGTTAATCCTGATGGTTCAGGCCTCATTACAATGAGATCTGATCGTGCAGTTAAAGAGCCCTTCTTGAATTTCTTGGTCGAAGTGAATTGGCCAAACGGTCGTTTAGTAAGAGAATATACACTTTTACTGGATCCTCCCGTCTTTGATCCTACACCGGTAAGAAAAACCGTACAGCCATCTACGTCGGCAGTGGCGGTTAATCCTCCTGTCAATCGTGTCGTTTCCTCACAAAGCAATGCTAGTAATTATGCGGCGAATGGAAATCAAGTTCGTGTCGATAATAAAGACACGCTTTGGTCGATAGCTATTAAACACCGCCCAAGTGAGCGTGTCTCTGCCAAGAAGATGATGATCGCGCTGCAGAAAAAGAACCCGCATGCGTTTGCCAACAATAATATTAATGCATTGAAGGCTGGGAGCACGTTGACACTTCCTACATTGGAAGAGATTAATCAACTTAACTCTAAAGATGCTGCTTTAGAAGTTGTGCGTCAGACCTCTGAATGGAAAAAAACACCTTCTACTACAGTTCCTGCGACTAAGGAACCTGTAAAAGAAGAGGAAGTTAAAGACGAAACCGTTACAGATAGTTCGACCTCGGAAGTCCCTGAAGAACCCGTTCCTACGCCTGAAGAAGTTGCCGCTGAACTAAAGATCGTTACTCCGAAGGACTCCATCGAGCCTGAAGATGGGATGATGACGGATCAGTCAGAAGCTGAAGCGGAAACCGATGAAGAAACTGAAGTTTCAGATGATGAGCAAGCTGAAGAGAAGAATGCCCTTGCTGAGCGTAACCTTGAATTAGAGGCGCGTTTAAGTGAGTCATTAGAAAGCGTGGATAAAATTTCACGTGAAAATGTTGAATTGAACGAACGATTAGATTCAATTCAATATGAGTTAGAAAAATTAAGAGAGATGCTGGAGCTGAAAGATAATCAGCTTTCAGCATTGCAGAATCAAGTCAAAGCTGCAGAAGCAGCGCCTAAGCCTAAGCCAGAGAAGGGTGTATTAGATACGCTACTTGGTTCTCCGCTAACACTGGGTGCAATTGGTGCAGCACTTATTGCTCTGTTAGGTGGATTATTCTTCTTCATGCGTCGTAAAGGTAAAGATGAAGAAGAGGCGGCTGACGATACAGCTCTAGTTCAAGTACCTGATGAGCTAGCGGCAGAGCCCGAGACCACTGCTGAAGCAGAAGAAACCGCTGAATCAGAGGAAACTGCTGAAGAAAGCAGTGATGAGGTTAAAGAAGAAGCAGTAGAAGATGATCTTGATATTGGTGAAGAGGAAGACCTACTTGAAAGTTCTGATCTTGCCGATGCGGATGAGTTAGATGAATTAGATGACCTTGATCTAGACATGGATATGGACCTTGATCTAGAGGAAGATGCCGTCGCTGATGACTTGCTCGAGACTGTAGAAGCAGTGGAAGAGCCTGATGAGTTAGATAAGCTTCTAGATGATGAATTTGATTTAGGGCTTGATGATGACGATGAAATTGAGCCTGAGGCAGACGCAGAAGCAGATGAGAGTGTCGATGCCGAATTAGACTCAATTTTAGCTATGGATGATAATGACGATTCGGATAGCGATAGCGAGCCAGAAGAAAGCGATGCGCTTGATGATATTCTTGGTGAAATTGATTCGGACACTGAAGCCGAAAGTAGCGATGAAGAGATCGATTTAGGTCTAGATGATGACTTAGAGTTTGAAGTTGAAGACCCTATTGATGAATCGGTCAGTGAAGAAGCAGCTGATGCAGCTGATAGTGCTGAAGATGATGAAGGATTAGATTTCATTGTTTCACCAAATGATGAAGCTACAGTTGATGTATCAGATAGCTCTGAAACACCTGATTCCGAAGATATTGATGAGACCGGTTTAGATGCGCTGCTTGATTCAGTTTCTGATGATGAAATCGGTGAATTAAGTGAAGCAGCTGAGCAGGCTGGTGATCTTGATGATCTGGATTCGATTCTAGATGAACAGGCTGCTGATAATTCAGAAGAAACTGACGAAGTTGATGAACTAGATTCAATCTTAGGTGAGCTAGATGATGTCGAAGCTGAACTTGAGTCTGAAGGTAGTGAGCCTGAGAGCGAAGTAGAAAAAGATCTTGATGAGCAGCTGGGTGCAGACGATGTGACTGACGCTGATCTAGAAGCAATGCTGGCTGCTAATGCTGATCCTGATGACGTGCCTCTTGAAGGTATGCTTGAAGCCGATACCGAGTTAAGTGCTGAGGCTGGATCTGATGATTTAGATGAGTTACTTGCATCTATGGATGAGCCTTCGGGCGAGGCTGATAGCTCGGATGATGCATCCGATGACTTGGATGCGATGCTTGATGATATTAATCTAGAAGATATTGATCTAGGTGAAAGTGAAGAAAATGATGATACAACTGATGATCTAGATTCATTATTCGATGATTTAGATGCTGGGGATGTAGCTGCAGGTGCCGCTGTAGCCGCTACTGCTGCAGCCGGTGTGGCAGCATCTTCATCTGAAGAAGAAATTGTTGTAGAAGATGAAAATTTAGAATCTGATATTGCTCATGACCTTGAAGCAGACTTAGATTCAGAGTTGGATGCACTGTTAAGCAGTAATGATGATATAGAGCTTGAAGAGCTTGCAGCTGAGGAAGAAAATGTGTCAGAGGATGAAGATTTTGATGAACTGGCGGGCTTAAATCTGCTCGAAGGTGCTGATGAAGTTGAAACTAAACTTGATTTAGCACGTGCTTATTTGGATATGGAAGATCTTGAGGGTGCTAAAGATATCCTTGAAGAGATTGTATCTGAAGGCAGCGAGAAGCAGAAAACTGAGGCGCAAGCGCTGATTCAATCTATTAACGAAAAGTAGTATGTCTGACAGTAATTTAATAGAGCCTGAAAACGGCTCTTCCCAAGGGGCGATTTCGATCGCCCCTTATCGTTATGCGCTCTGTGTTGAATATTCAGGCGCGGCCTATCGTGGTTGGCAGATTCAAAAAGAGAAAGATGTCTCAAGTATTCAGGAAGAGGTACAAAAGGCGCTTTCTCGAATAGCCAATGCTCCAGTCACGGTGATTTGTGCAGGTCGAACCGATGCGCGCGTCAATGCAACCTATCAGATAATTCATTTTGATAGTCCAATAGAGCGGGCAGATCGTGCGTGGGTGCTGGGAACGAACAGCTACCTGCCGGATGATATTGCAATACAGTGGGCTAAACCTGTAAATCAAGATTTTCACGCCCGTTTTACCGCACTGGAAAGGCGTTACCGGTACCTGATCTATTCCAACCCAGTTAAACCAGCGATTCTACCCAAAGGTATTACGTGGACCTATAAGGACATGGATGTTGAACGGATGGCCAAAGCGGCTCAGCTTCTTATTGGTGAGCATGACTTTACATCGTATAGAGCGGTTGGTTGTCAGGCAAATAGTCCTGTGAGAACGGTTAAGTCATTCGATGTATACCGCTCCGGTCACCTGATCGTTTTAGATGTTTGTGCGAATGCGTTCCTACATCACATGATTCGTAATTTTGCGGGTGTATTAATGTCTATTGGTTGTGGTGACGCAGAACCAGAGTGGGCGAAAGAGGTTTTAGAAGCGAAGGATCGTCGACAAGGAGGGATTACAGCCCCACCTTTTGGTCTTTATTTTGTCGATGCGAAGTATCCAGAGGTCTTTGAACTACCAAAATCTAAAATTGGGCCCTATTTCCTGTCTTAGTTGGCTGCCTTAAAGGGCTGCAATCTGGTAATATTTGCAGCTGATCAATTATTGTTTAAGTGAAATCTAAGTTAGTGAAAAGAACTCGCGTTAAAATTTGTGGCATTACTCGTATAGAGGATGCGCTTTGTGCTGTAAATTCTGGAGTCGATTCACTTGGCTTTGTATTTTATGACAAAAGCCCAAGAGCGATTCAGCCGAGTGAAGCTGCGGGAATTATTCAGCAGCTGCCTGCATTTGTAACTACAACAGCACTGTTTGTTAATGCAGATGCAGATTTTATTGATCGGGTTGTTGCTGAAACCCGTATAGATTTACTGCAATTTCATGGTGATGAATCGCCGGAGTTTTGCAATAGCTTCTCCCGTCCGTATCTTAAAGCATTACGTATGAAGCCGGGTTTGGATTTGGCTGCTGAATGCCAGCGATTTAGTTCAAGCCAAGCAATACTTTTAGATGCATATAGACCCGGTGTACCTGGTGGTACAGGTGAAGTATTTGATTGGGATCTTATTCCTAATCCCCATCCTGCCCCTATCATCTTGGCGGGAGGATTAACCTGCGATAACGTTGCAGAAGCCGTTAAAAGTGTTCAGCCATATGCCATTGATGTAAGTGGTGGTGTAGAGCAGAGTAAAGGCATCAAAGATGCCGTTAAAATTGATAAGTTTATAAATGAGGTAACCCGTGCCAACTAATATTGATCTTAAAGCACTTTCTCAGTTGCCCGATAGTAAAGGCCATTTTGGCCCTTACGGTGGGCGTTTCGTTTCTGAAACTCTAATGGCTGCACTTAAGCAGTTAGAAGAAACTTATGAGACATTGTGGCGAGATCCCGCGTTTCAGGAAGAGTTTGATAAAGACCTGGCGCACTATGTTGGTCGTCCATCGCCTTTATATCATGCGAAACACCTTACTGAACATGTAGGTGGGGCGCAGATTTATCTGAAACGTGAAGATTTGAACCATACTGGTGCGCATAAAATTAACAACACTATCGGTCAGGCGTTGTTAGCGAAATTTACTGGCAAGCCGCGTGTTATTGCTGAAACCGGTGCGGGTCAGCATGGTGTTGCTACAGCAACAGTGGCTGCTAGACTTGGGTTAGAATGCCAAGTTTATATGGGTGCTGAAGATGTACAGCGCCAAGCTTTGAACGTTTATCGAATGAAGCTTTTGGGTGCTGAAGTTATCTCTGTAGAATCGGGTACGCGCACTTTAAAAGATGCTATGAACGAAGCGATGCGTGACTGGGTAACTAATGTAGATGATACGTTTTACATTATTGGAACAGCTGCGGGCCCGCATCCATACCCTAAATTAGTTAGGGACTTCCAATGTGTTATTGGTCGTGAAGCGCGTCAGCAATGCCTAGAACAAGCTGGGCGTTTACCCGATGCGCTTGTTGCCTGTGTTGGTGGCGGTTCAAATGCGATTGGTTTATTTCATCCGTTCATTGAAGATGCCGACGTTAAAATGTACGGCGTTGAAGCCGGTGGCTATGGTGTAGAAACGGGTCAGCATGCCGCACCGCTTTCAGCAGGCAGTCCAGGGGTACTGCATGGAAATCGAACTTACCTAATGTCTGATGAAGGAGGCCAAATTATCGGTACTCATTCAGTATCAGCGGGTTTGGATTATCCAGGTGTTGGTCCAGAGCATTCTTATTTGAAAGATACAGGTCGTGCTGAATATGTTGATGCGACTGATGATGAAGCGATGGATGCATTCCGTGCGTTAACGCGTATTGAAGGTATAATGCCTGCAATTGAATCAAGCCATGCAGTTGCTTACGCAATGAAATTGGCAAAAGAGATGGATAAGGACCAGATTATCGTAGTAAATCTGTCTGGTCGTGGTGATAAAGATATTCATACGGTCGCACAGATCGATGGCATCAATATCTGATTTGTGCGAGGGATTATAAAATGAGTCGTATTTCTACTAGCTTTGAAAAGCTAAAAAAGGAAGGGCGCACAGCGCTTATTCCTTATGTTACAGCAGGGGATCCAGCACCGGGCGTCACTGTTGAATTATTGCATGGTATGGTTGAAGCAGGTGCTGATGTTATTGAACTAGGTGTTCCTTTTTCAGATCCAATGGCTGATGGTCCTGTTATCCAGTTGGCATGCGAGCGTGCTTTGTTGCACAATACTCGTTTGCTAGATGTATTAGCGATGGTTGCGGAATTCAGAGAGAAAGATGCGGATACGCCGATTGTTTTAATGGGGTATTTGAATCCTATTGAGATTTTGGGTTATCAGACATTTGCTGAAGAAGCTAAAAAAGCAGGTGTTGACGGTGTTTTAACGGTCGACCTTCCGCCGGAAGAGTCAGGTGAATTTAATCAAATTATGCGCGCGCATGATATTGATACAATTTATCTTTTAGCACCTACAACAGAAGATGAACGCATCAAGTATATCTGTGAGCATGGCAGTGGTTATCTTTATTACGTTTCTGTAAAAGGTGTGACCGGTTCAGCTTCACTTGATGTTCAGGCTGTTGCGGATAAATTGGATCTAATTCGTGAATACACCACCGTTCCTCTAGGGGTTGGGTTTGGTATTAAAGATGCTGAATCTGCCAAAGCTGTTTCAGCAGTAGCTGACGGCGTAATTGTAGGTAGTGTATTAGTTAATAAAATTGCAGAGCTGGTGAAAGATCAGCAACAAATTGCACCACAAGTTTCTGCGATTATCAAAGATATGCGCGTTGCGATGGACAGCTAATTAGGGTTTTTAATAATGAGTAACTGGCTGGAAAAAATTGTTCCTTCTCTCGTTCGGTCTGAGAGCAAACGTTCTAACATTCCGGAAGGGCTTTGGAAAAAGTGTCCGAAATGTGAGTCTGTATTATATCGTCCTGAACTTGAGAAAAATCTAAACGTTTGTCCTAAGTGTGACCACCATATGCGCTTACATGCGCGTCGTCGCTTAGAGCTTTTCCTTGATGAAGGAAATAGACAAGAGATCGGTATCGATGTTGAGCCGATTGATCGCCTGAAATTCAGGGATTCTAAAAAATATAAGGATCGTTTACAGGCTGCGCAAAAAGCAACCGGTGAAAAGGACGCTTTAATCGCCATGCGTGGTGAACTTGAAGGCATGCCTGTTGTTGCTGTTGCTTTTGAATTCCGCTTTATGGGCGGTTCAATGGGTGCTGTGGTTGGTGAGCGCTTTGCTCGTGCTGCGAATATTGCTCTTGAAGAAAATATTCCGTTTGTGTGTTTCTCCGCTTCAGGGGGGGCACGTATGCAAGAGGCATTGTTTTCACTTTTCCAAATGGCAAAAACGAGTGCTATTCTAGAGAAGCTTCGCTTGCAGGGTACTCCATACTTGTCAGTGCTGACTGATCCTGTATATGGCGGTGTATCTGCTTCATTGGCGATGTTAGGCGATCTAAATATTGCTGAACCTAAGGCTTTAATGGGGTTTGCGGGTCCTCGAGTAATTGAGCAAACGGTACGTGAAAAACTGCCAGAAGGCTTTCAGCGTAGTGAGTTTTTGTTAGAACACGGCCAGGTTGATATGATCATCAGCCGTGGTGAGATGCGTACCCGTTTATCTCGCATCTTGCGTAAGTTTGTTCACGCAAGCCCAGTTCCTCCAGTGGAGACAGTTGAAGGTGAAGTGGTTTCGGAAGCAGAAATTCCACCTGCACCTGAAGCACAGTAAGCTTCGTGACTAATAAAATTGGCCGACGTGAAAACGCCGGCCTTTTTGTTTTTGTGGCTCTAAAAATAAATACTTATGAATCCGATAGCTAAAAAATTCTCACTTTCACAGTGGCTTTCTTGGATGGAGCAGTGTCATCCCTCTGAGATTGAGCTAGGTCTTGACCGAGTAAGTGCCGTTTCCCAACTACTGGCCATTGATCTGTCTTCATCAAAAGTCGTTACTGTTGCTGGAACTAATGGTAAAGGCTCAACTGTGAGCTATTTGGATGCTATTTATAAGCATGCGGGCTATTCCGTGGGTTGTTTTACATCGCCTCATTTTTTGCATTATAACGAACGAGTCAGAATCGATGCTTTAAATGCTAGCGATGAGCAGCTATGTGCTGCCTTTGAAAGAATAGATCAAGCCCGAGGGCAAATTCCATTAACCTATTTTGAATTTGGCACTTTAGCCGCGTTGGTTATTTTTACAGAGCTCAAGCCTGACCTTGTTCTTCTAGAAGTGGGATTGGGTGGTCGCTTAGATGCAGTAAATATTATTGATGCGGATATATCTATAGTAACTACCGTTGCGCTCGATCATATGGATTGGCTAGGTGATGATCGGGAGATCATCGGTCGCGAAAAGTCAGGCGTATATCGTGCTAACAAACCTGCAATCTGCGGAGACCTTAATCCTCCTTTATCGGTTTCGGGTTATGCGACGGAGATTGGCGCTGAATTTTATCAGGCCGGTCAACAGTTTTCTTATGAGATAAAAGAGAACGGCTGTTGGGATTGGAGAGGAGCTAAAACGGGCGTAAGTGTCGCGCTGACTGAACTTCCAAAACCTAATTTACCTATTCAAAATGCATCCACTGTTTTACAAGCTATTCAATGTATTGGCTTAAGTGTAAATGAAGAATCAATTCGCGTAGGTATTGAGATGGCCTCCCTGACAGGGCGAATGCAATTGATTCAGGATGGTGCAACGAACTACTGGCTAGATGTGGCTCATAATCCAGAAGCGGCTACATTGTTGGCTGAGCGTGTATCCCTAATGGAAGGCGAAGTCACGCTAGTTCTAGGTATGCTCGCAGATAAAGATTGTCGTCAGGTTATGGATATTATTACGCCTAAGATCGATCGTATTTGTCTCGTGGATCTTCATGTTCCAAGAGGTCAAACGGCCTCTGAATTGGAAGGGTGTATTTCGTCCGGAGCTTCAGCTGAAAAATATTCATCTGTTAAAAAGGCGTTAATTGCATTGAAAAATGACGACAACCTTTCTGGTAATGTTATTATCGCAGGTTCATTTTTCACGGTCAGTGATGCGTTGACTGTATTTGGAAAGGAAGGCTAATGCAGCAAAAAATTAAATATCGGTTAATAGGCTTAGCCGTGATTTTAGTCTCTGCTGCCATCGTGTTTCCTGTTTTTTTTGATGGTGCAGGTTATAAAGAACGACATTTAACATCCGAGATTCCTGATGCACCCGATCGTCCTGAGATCGTACGTATAACACCTGTTAATAAGCCTCTTCCTGATACCTCCGTTGCGGCTGAACCGATGTTACCCAAGGAACTGCCTAAAGCGCCTGAAAAAGTTCAGGTAGTGATTGATAAGGTGGTTACTGAGAATAAGGTTGAAATTGAGATACATAAAGATCAGCCAGTCTTAGATCAGCAAGGTGTTCCTGTTGCTTGGACCTTGCAGTTGGCGAGTTTTAAAGATGAAGCGAATGCGAAAGGTCTACGAAAGCAATTAATATCAGAAGGGCATAAAGTTTTTACACGAAAACAGGGTGATTTGGTTAAAGTTTATGTCGGGCCCGAATTTCAAAGAACACGTTTAGAAGCGTTGAAACTTAAGCTAAAAACTGATTTTGGCTTGAATGGTATAATTGTTCGTTTCACAACGCAGTAATAATAGGATTCAGTGGTACTGGAAACTCTGATAAAATGCGCACAATTTTTAGCTGAGCTGTAATTATGAACTGGGCAGACTGGACTATTTTAGCCATTGTAGGGATTTCAAGTTTGTTAAGCTTGAAACGTGGTTTTGTACGAGAAGCACTCTCTTTGGTTACATGGGTATCAGCATTTGTTATTGCTCGAATTTTTTATCAGCCTCTCTCTTACTTACTTGAGCCGTTTATCCAAACGCCTTCAGTACGTTTATCGGCTTCCTTTGCTATTCTGTTTATAGCAACTTTGGTAGTGGGTGTTTTAGTTAATAAATTGATTAGTGCCTTGGTTGATGCGACAGGCTTATCAGCTACGGATCGAGTTTTAGGTATAGGTTTTGGTGCAGCGAGAGGCGGTTTAATCATCGTCGTAATTGTTGCTCTGATCGGAATGACTCCAGCGGTAAATGATCGTTGGTTTCAGGAATCACAATTGATTCCGCATTTTGTTTTAATGGAAGCATGGACGAAAGATGTTGCGGGCGATGTCGGCCGCTTGATCTGGAATGCTGGACGCTAAATTTTTCGTTAGCACTTTGAGGTGAGTTTTAATGTGCGGGATTGTTGGCATTGTAGCCAAATCTAATGTAAACCAGACTATTTTTGATGCCCTAACTGTATTACAGCATCGTGGGCAAGACGCTGCAGGCATGGTGACTTGTGAAGGAGACCGTTTCTTCTTGCGTAAAGACAATGGCTTGGTTAACGAAGTTTTTCGTACCCGCCATATGAAGCGTCTGGCGGGTAATGTAGGTATCGGTCATGTTCGTTACCCTACCGCCGGTAGTTCAAGCTCTGCTGAAGCTCAGCCTTTCTACGTCAACTCGCCGTATGGTATTGCGTTAGCGCATAACGGTAATTTAACGAACGCTGATGATGTTGCAGAGCAGATGTTCCGTGCTGACCTGCGTCATATCAACACTACATCTGATTCTGAAGTGTTGTTAAACGTTCTTGCACATGAGTTACAGCGTCAAGGTAAGTTACAGCCACAAGCTGAAGATATGTTTGCGGCTGTACGTCGCGTTCATGAGCGCTGTAAAGGTGGTTATGCCGCAGTATCGCTTATCACTGGCTATGGCATGTTGGCTTTCCGTGACCCTAATGGTATTCGTCCGCTGACTTATGGTAAGCGCGAAACTGAAAACGGCACTGAGTACATGGTCGCTTCAGAAAGTGTAGCCCTAGATATTTCCGGTTTTGAACGTGTGCGTGATATCGCGCCGGGCGAAGCGATCTATATAGACATGGAAGGTAATGTATCGACACAGTTGTGTGCTGAGAACACCAAACTAGCACCGTGTCTTTTTGAATATGTTTATCTTGCGCGCCCAGATTCAATTATTGATGATGTGAACGTACACATCTCACGTATGCGTATGGGGACTAAGCTTGCTGACAAAGTAATGCGTGACCGCCCAGACCATGACATCGATGTCATTATTCCTATCCCTGATACAAGCCGTACTTCGGCAATGGAAATGGCAAAAGAACTAGGCGTAAACTTCCGTGAAGGGTTTATTAAAAACCGCTATATCGGCCGTACATTTATTATGCCTGGACAAACACAGCGTAAAAAATCTGTGCGTCGTAAGCTAAACCCGATCGGTATGGAGTTCAAAGACAAAGTTGTCATGCTTGTTGATGACTCTATTGTTCGCGGAACGACATCAAGCCAAATTGTTCAGATGGCTCGCGATGTAGGTGCTAAAAAAGTTTACTTCGCATCTGCAGCGCCAGCAGTTAAATACCCAAATGTTTACGGTATTGATATGCCTGCTGCGGAAGAGCTAATCGCTCATGGTCGTACTGACGATGAAGTAGGTGAAGAGATCGGATGTGATTGGATTATCTATCAAGATCTTGATGATCTGAAACAATCTGTTTCTGAAGGTAACCCTGAGATTACAGAGTTTGATACATGCGTATTTGATGGTAAGTATGTTTCTGGCGATGTAGATGCTGATTACCTTGAACGCTTACAAGCGGCGCGCAATGATGGCAGTAAAGATAATCAGACGGGGAGCAATGAGTCTTCTAATCTGTGTAGCAAGATAGATTAAGGAGTTTTTTACATGTCTATATCTGATTATGAACGTGCGGAACGGATCCAGTTTGACCCACAAGGGTATGACTTGGAAACCTTAGCTGTACGTTCAGGTCAGCACCGTTCACTTGAAGGTGAGCATAGCGACCCTATCTATCCAACATCTAGCTATGTTTTTTCCAGTGCACGGGAAGCAGCAGCGCGCTTTGGGGGCGAAGAAGAGGGTAATATTTACTCTCGGTTTACTAACCCTACCGTACAGTTTTTTGAAGAGCGTATCGCCGCCTTAGAAGGTGGTGAACGTGCCGTCGCAACTGCATCTGGCATGGCGGCGATCTTAAGTACTTGCCTGTCATTAATGCAAAACGGCGATCATATTGTTTGCTCGCGTAGTGTATTTGGTTCAACTGTTTCTCTGTTTGATAAGTACTTAACCCGTACCGGCATAAGCGTCACCTACGTTGATCCTACAGATCTGAATAGCTGGGAATCTGCAATTAAAGCAGAAACCAAAATGCTATTTTTGGAGACGCCTTCAAATCCGTTATCAGAGCTAACTGATGTTGCTGCGGTTGCAGAAATTGCACATAAATATGATGCACTTTTAGTGGTGGATAACTGCTTCTGTACGCCAATGTTACAACAGCCTTTGAAGCAGGGGGCTGACATCATTATTCATTCAGCAACTAAATACCTAGACGGCCAAGGTCGCTGTGTAGGTGGTGTGGTTGTTGGCCGTGATAAACATATGGAAGAGGTCTTTGGCTTCATCCGTACTGGGGGGGCATGTCTCAGCCCGTTTAATGCGTGGGTCTTCCTTAAGGGACTTGAAACCTTAAAGATTCGTATGGATGCCCATTGCCGAAATGCAATGGAATTGGCCACGTGGTTAGAGCAGCAAGATGGCATTGACCATGTATTTTATTCAGGTTTAGAAAGTCATCCACAACATGAGCTGGCTAAAAAGCAGCAAACGGGTTTTGGTGGTGTACTTTCATTTGAAGTAGCAGGCGGAAAAGAAGCCGCGTGGCGTTTTATTGATGCAACGACAATGGTTTCCATTACCGGTAATTTAGGTGATGTAAAAACCACTATCACGCATCCAGGTACGACGACTCATGGACGAATGACGCCGGAAGCACGTGCTGAAGCGGGTATTAAAGATAACCTAGTGCGCTTGTCTGTTGGTATTGAATCGATTGAAGATATCAAAGCAGATATGACAAGAGGTTTATCGGCTGTCTGATTTGATCCAGTACTAGTAAAACCAAAAGAAGCCTGCTATTTAGCAGGCTTTTTTATGGCTAAAGGTGTCATAAGGGACTAACGATTTACTAGGGAGTAAAGGTCGCTTCGCTCTGATAGTCCACGCCATTGGTCGTTGAATGGCTACTGATAAGATCAAAAGATGAGGCGGTGAATTCAGCTTCAAAGCCTATACCGCGTGTTTCAATTAGTTTTGCTAATGCGGGTGTTGCAGTCTTTCCTCGCGCAATAGTGACATGGGGTGTGTAACGGCGTTTTTCCAATTTAATTCCTAACTGCAGCATCGCCCGGTGCAGTTTTCGTTGAAGATTTAATAGTTCGATTGATTCTTCAACGCCTACCCAATAAATACCGGATTTGAAAAATCCGCTGTTCCTTAACTTGATTTTGAAAGGTTTGAAATCTATTTCGGTAATCGCTTCAGCGATATCATCGATCATAGATTCTGGCAGCTCACCTAAAAAACTTAATGTGATATGTAGTTGATGGAGGGGGCTCCAGCGCAGTTCATCTATCTCGGAAAGCATAAGCGGGCTGATGCTGTTCTGTACGTCATCAGGAATATTAATTGCTAGAAAAAGCCGCATATTAGTACCATTAACTGCCTTTGTGACTTAAAGCTATCATATAATAGCGCTTTTATATCATCTTATCTGTAGCTGTCCTATTTTGAAAATTATCCTTGCACCGATGGAAGGCGTTGTCGATTACACAATGCGAGATCTGCTGACCCAAGTCGGCGGTATTGATCAATGCGTCACAGAGTTTGTACGCGTAAGCGATCGGGTTTTACCGGCTAAAGTGTTCAGACGTTTATGCCCTGAGCTTTTTAATAAAGGCAGAACTCCCGCAGGAACTCCAGTTGTTTTACAGTTATTAGGCAGTGACCCAACCGTTCTTGCTGGAAACGCACGTAAAGCGGCTAAATTAGGTGCGCCTGGAATTGATCTTAATTTTGGTTGCCCGGCAAAAACGGTCAATAAAAGTAAAGGTGGAGCGGTACTGCTAGATACACCAGAGCTGATCTATGAGATAGTCAAAGCGGTCCGCGAATCAGTACCGAGTAATACGCCTGTTACCGCTAAAATGCGTTTAGGTAATAAAGATAAAAGTCTTGCGTTGGAAAACGCCCAAGCAATCGCTGATGCTAAAGCGGATGGACTGACGATACATGCGCGTACCAAACTGGAAGGTTATCGTCCGCCAGCGCATTGGGAATGGATAGCTAAGATAAGGGAAGCGGTAGATATTCCAATTACGGCAAACGGTGAAGTGTGGAATTGGGATGATTATCAAAAATGCCAAGTGGTGAGTGGTTGTGACAACATCATGATTGGAAGAGGGCTTATCGCAAGGCCTGATCTTGCACTCGCAATCAAGCATCACCAACGTGATGAAAGTTTTTCTTCCTTTAATTGGCAACAGGTGCTTAAGTTAATAGAACTTTATTTGAATAGAGTTGAGCAAGATATTGCTGCCAAGTATGTGCATGGTCGTTTAAAGCAGTGGCTACACCATTTACAGCGAGAGTATGATGAAGCTGGAATTTTATTTGAAAAAATAAAGAAGCTTAAGGAACCTTCTTCCCTTAGACTTGCCCTATATGGTTAATTCTGAATAAGTATTCAAAAAACATGGAGATTTGAAAATGGCATCTTGGATTAGTCCGGCGGCAACACTGATGGGGAGTATGAAATACCCTGCCAAATTTAGTGTTGTCAGTGTTCTTTTTCTAATTCCTTTGGTACTTACGGTTGTGTTGTATTGGCAGGAGCTTAGCCGAAGTATTAATTTAACAAAAGATGAGCTTCGCGGTATCGAAATAATACAGCTCACAGAACCTTTAGTGGTAAACATTGGTCAGCACCGAGGTTTAACGAATGCTTTGCTAAATGGGAATAGTGCCGTTGAAAGTAAAGTTCTTGATCGTCGTGCTAAAGTGGATCAAGCACTGAAAGTGCTGAAATCGGGTACTCAAGATGTTAGTTCAGAGACTAAATCACTTATTGCCGACTTGGATAAACATTGGCGGGTTATCAAGTCGAGCATATCAGGCAAAGAGCCTGCTGTTATATTTGAATTACATAATGAGTTTGCTGCTGAAGTAAGACGATTCAACCATATTATTCTGCGTGAGTTCTCTTTAGAACTTGACCCTAATATTGGCACGACCTTTATGATCAATAATGTTGCGGCTTTTCTGCCTCAAATTATTGACGAGGCAGGGCAGCTACGAGGTAAAGCATCGGGTGTCGCTGCAAAAGGTAGTTTTACGCCAGACAGCTTTATCTATGTTAGTAATTTAGTTGACCGTTTAGAGGAGATATATCCAGGCCTATCAGAAGGAATGGCCATGCCTGAGTTGTCTGATATGCGTGATGAAATTGCGGCAGCAGAAAAGAGTGTCGCTAATTATGTTAGTTATATTCAAACTAATGTTATAAAGCCTGATAGTCTTGCGGTTAATGCTGATGAGGTATTTTCTGAAGGTACTAAAGCGATTAAACAGGTATTAGCGTTGTATAAGACAATGCTGCCGTCGCTGTATGCTAAGGAGCAAGCGTACTTAGATAAGCAGACATTTAGCCGTAATCTCATTCTCGTGGTTATCTCTATTGCTGTTTTTCTCGCTTTTTATCTATTTATGGGTTTTTACCGTTCAACGATTCAAGCGATGGAAGGGTTTAAAGAGGTCTCTGATAAATTAGCGAATGGTGACCTTGCTGCGAGATTAGATTACCGCGGTAAAGATGAGATGGCAGCCATCTCTGTGGGCATGAATAAAGTAGCTGATGGCTTTGAGCAGTTAGTGAGGGAGACTAAACGCGCGACAGACCTTGTCTCTGATAATTCTAAACGCCTGAACAGCGAATCGGCTCAAACCCGCGATGGTGTCGCACGCCAGAAAGAGGAAACCTCTCGCATTGCCGACGGCGTAGGTGATCTAGCGACAAGTTCTGCTGATATTGCACAAAATACGAATATGGCTTCTTCAACGGCTCAAAGTGTTGAATCGATGGCGTCTGAAGGACTGTCGGTGGTTCAGAAAACGACTCAGTCCTTTAATGAACTGTCTAATGAGGTTTCCACTACTAGTGAAGTGATTAGTGAATTAGACAAAGATGTACAGAATATCCATGCCGTATCTAGTGTTATCAGTGAAATAGCGGATCAAACAAACTTACTTGCCCTTAACGCAGCTATTGAAGCGGCACGAGCAGGTGAGCAAGGGCGAGGTTTTGCGGTCGTTGCAGATGAAGTAAGAACCTTGGCACAGCGCACACAAGAATCGACTGGAGAGATCCGAGAGACGCTAAGTAAACTACAAGATTGTGCTAAGCGTGCCGTAGCGATGATGGAACGTACGAGTAGTTCTGTGACTGAAAATGTTTCAGAGATGGCGCGTGCTAGTGATGTTCTGCATGAAATCAACAATGAACTGTCTGAAATGAATCAGATGAATGCGGGTATTGCATCGGCGGCAGAAGAGCAAAGTAGTTTAGTGAACCATCTACATGAAAGTTTGGCTGCCATTTCTGAGGTTGCTGATAGCTCTGAAGGAGCGGCAAGGAATACTTCTAGTCTGGCCGAAGAGATGTCCTCTTCAGCTTCACACCTAGAGCATACTTTATCGAGGTTTACTCTTCGCTAATATACGATTGATTTGATTGAGATGCCCGAGTTTAATAACCTCGGGCTTTTTTCTATGTGTGATTCACTTCGAGTTGTTTTAAATGAGTGAGTGTCCTTAAATGAGGAAGAGTCGCAACCTTATGAACCTATTTAATCTTCCTGTTCCTAGAAAAGATGAAGAGCTCTTCGAGACATTGCTATCTAAAGATAATGTCACAATAGAGCGTATAGTTTCCACTGGGCAGTCAACGCCAGACGGAGAATGGTATGACCAAGATTGGGATGAATGGGTGGTTGTTATTCAAGGACGAGCGGGATTGTTAATCGAGGGTCAGGAAGAGGTGATTTTAGAATCCGGAGATCATCTTTTTTTGCCTGCTAATGAGAAGCATCGGGTTGAATGGACCGATCAGACACAAGAGACTATCTGGTTAGCGATTCATATCAGATAAGTAATAGAGTGCAATTTAAAAAGACAGAACCTAAAAGCGCAGAATCTAAAAGACAGTAAAGCCAGGTGAATGCTCTACTGTCTATCTATGCATCTGCATGAGGTTATTCTTAATCGCTCTGCTCAACATTAAAACGATCGATATCGTTTGTTATATCAACGTCTACATTGGCTGAGGGGATCTTATAATCGTGTACACGCTCCCACTTATCACTTCCTGGAATGCGCTCCCAAACAGTCCCCGCATTGTAAGTAACAAGCTCTTTCAATGAAGCATCTAAACTACACATCTTTTCAACAGGTACAGGTACCAAGTTAGAAAGTTCATCTTCTAAGTATTCTTCGGTTTCATAACCTGTAAACATGCGCCAGCCTGTATCGTTCAGGTGTTCAGGCACTGACTTATACATGAAACGAATAGGCAATTTTTCGTCAAAGCAAAGTTTGGATACCAAAGCTAAAAAACCATTTTTTGTTTGGTTTGTTTCAGAATTTGTTGATACCGGCGTGTCTATATCAGGCGATTTCATGCGATCTCTTTTTTATATAAGTCTGGGCGGGATAAAAGTTAAAATTTAATAACGAATAGGGCTATTCTAAACTCTCAAGTATGTTGGCGCCAGTTGACCAAGGATTAAGCGGCTAAACTGAATAAATAAATCTACCCTAACTCAGAAAGAAGCGTGGTAGAATGCGCACATTATTGAATCATTTCTATCTTCAGGAAAAATGAATGGCCAAGGGTAAGAAGTACGACTATCAAGTGATTGCAGAAGGTGAAACCTGGTCTGTAAAAATTTTGCGACAAGCAAGTGCCCGTAAGATCGTTGTGTCAAAGCGTCAGGATGGGTTTGCGACTGAAGATGAAGCTAAGGCTTGGGGTGAAGCAGAGCTAAAGCAGTTTATGGAACAACAGAAAGAGCGTAACAAACGCAAAGCGGATCGTCGTGAAGAGCGCATCGAAGCAGAAGCTCAAGCGCAGGCACGTCATGAAGAGGCTCAAGCCCGCTGGGAAGAGTCCCGCAATGAATCAGGTCACGACGAATAGTCCAACACACTGATATAAAAAAGCCGAGAATCAGTTAACTGTTCTCGGCTTTTTTGTGCTCTGTTTCTTTCAGTTTCGCAGTAGCTATAAGCTAAAGATCAGTTAAAAACTTGTTTTAACAGATCCGTGGTACGTGCAGCAGGGTTTTCTCTAATCTTTTTCTCTTCCGCTGCAAGCATCGTAAATAATCCGTTTAAAGCCTCTTCAGTCACGTAACTGTCGAGATCTACGTTAACTTTATCTCCTACAAAAGGAATATCTTTCGCTTGGCCTGCTAGCTCGTTGTAGTACTTAGTCGCGCCCACTTGGCCTAGCGACTCTTGTACACTAGGCTGAAAAAGTGTTCTTAGTTTACTGCTTGTTTTGTCTTTAAAATACTGTGTAGCCGCATCATCTGGACCTGAATAGATCTTTTTGGCGTCTTCAAAGCTCATCTCTTTAACCGCACCTACGATCAGCTCAGTGGCTTGGGGAGCCGCTTTCTCTGCTGCACGGTTCATACTTTCTTCAAACTGATTAACTTGTTCTTCCAGTCCGTACTTTTTAAGGATAGAAGCAACTTTATCAACACCATCAGGTAGAGGAATGCGTATGTTCTTATTATCTAGATAACCGCCAGGCTGGCTAATCTCTTCAATTGCGCGCTTGCTGCCAACTTCCAATGCTTCTTTTAGACCATTAATTAAGGTTTCGGTTGAAAGGTTGGTGGTTTTTCCGGACGAAGTCGACCCTTTGGCTGTATCTAAAACAGTTTTTTGTATCTCTTCGTCCTGAACCGCTTCTTTTAGTTTATCGGCCCAGCCCGCATTTACTGCGCTGGTAGAAAGTGAAGCAGCAAGAAGAGAGGCTATCAGATATGTTTTTTTCATTATGCTCATTCCCAGTTTGCAATTACCTTAAGCATATCAGACAAGTGCGAATGAAGCCTTAATGAGAAGTGCTGATTTAATAACTGTTTCTGTACCTATTGTGCCTATCACCTTTTTCCTCATTATCTTGTCTCATGGGCCGATATGCTGAGTCTCTAGATCTCTTTTTCTACTCATAAAATCAGGTTAATAGAGTTAATCTACGGCGGGAAATAGCATGATTATTACCAGTGCGACGGTTGGGTTTAATAGCCAACATGAAAAGACATCGACTGATACACCCCAACAGTTGGGGAGTAGTGTAGAGCGAGGTCTGTCTTTGCCTGCTTCTGGTACAGGGACCTGGGGTTCTGGTACTCGTGTTGATCTCTCATATGATGCACGAATGCGCTCAGAGAAAGCGTCCAGTGTTTCAAGTGTTTCCAATATTAAGTCGGGTGATCAGACGACTCAAATTAAGCAGAATCAAAATATAGCCTCGTTGGTTGAAACGGTTATACATAAAGATGCACAAATCCAAAGTGTAGAAGTGCGAAGTGCACCCGTAGTGATTACTGCACCCCCTGTTGATCTATTAGCACAGGCGGTTTCAGCGCAACTCTATCATGAAACAGAACAGATCAATATTGATGAATTTCGAGCCTCAACAGGTTCAGATGAGCTTAATTTTGAACTGACGGCCCCCGTTCTTGAAGTCGGGCAGATACAGTTCGAGGAGGCGAGAGTCCAAATTGTTGAGCAGCGTGTTTATACAGAAAATGAAAAAACGAATGTAGGCACTCAAGGCGTCATTACTACTGAAGATGGTCGAGAGATTAACTTCATGCTCGAACTAGAAATGGAGCGGAGCTTTAAGCTGGAAGAAAGCTATAAAGAAGATCTGCTCAGTCGCAACTTAATAGACCCGCTTGTGATTAACCTTCATGGAGGAGCCGCGGGCCTGACCAATAGTAGTTTTAGTTTTGATTTAAATGCTGATGGCCAGAAAGAGGATATTTCATTTGTTGCTCAAGGAAGTGGGTTTCTTGCATTCGATATCAATAATGATGGTGAAATAAATGATGGCTCTGAATTATTTGGTACCCAAGGACAGAGCGGTTTTAGTCATCTAGCGGAATATGACGCAGATAATAATCAATGGATTGACGAAAATGATGAGATCTTTTCCAAACTGAAAGTGTGGAGCAAAGATGCTGAGGGCAATGACCAATTAATGAGCTTAACAGAAGCGGGTGTTGGTGCGATCTATCTGGGCTCTACTTCTTCAAGCTTTGATTTAACGGATGATCAGAATAACTTATTAGGCCAAGTTAAACGTAGTGGCGTTTTCCTTTATGAAGATGGAAATGTATCGACAATTCAGGAATTGGATATAGCGATCCGAGAGGAGCAAGTGACTGGAGATGGAACTAGGAGCCTTGCAGAGCAATATAATGACGCTATTAACCGCTTAAGCCAAGCCATAGATATCGGTGGTGAAGAGGATGCTGAACCGCAAGAGCGATTAACACTGTTGGATATGTTGTTAGCACAAGAGCGCCAAACTGAGGAATTAGTCGCGCGCAAGGAAGAGAGTAGCTCAAGTTATGAAGAGCAGGTAACAGAAAGTCATAGTAAGGAAGAGGAGCAAGAGTTCGTCTTTGTTGACAGTGAGAGGCTCTCTGTTCTACAGCGGTTGAGTGATCAAACAGAGAAGCAGTTAGTTCAAGAGCGGGATAAATACGATCACCTGAAAGAGATTATTCAAACGTTGAGACAGATCGATAATGAGGAATCAGACTCGTTTAAAGGTGGTGATTGATCCGGAATTTACCTTTAACTGAATTAAAAGTGTTCCAGATCTATGTAAAAACTGCTTATATCCTACAAAATAGGCGCTAAGCGCTTTATAAAATTCTTACAGAAGTGCTAATCTTAAGTGCTTAGTAGGACTTTGTAGAGGTACCGGTGCAGGGAAAAAATGTATATCGGTTTATATTGCCCTTTTTATACCGGTGGTGCGGCCTTGTCTTGGCGACTTGGGTATCTATACTCGTGCCGACTTTGGTATATGGCGCACAAAGTATTGAAGATGGCCCCGCGATTGAATCATCATATATCCGCTATTTCCATGAGCAACACGACTCAGAGTTAAGTTATGCTGATGCGTTAGAAAATATTAAGACTCAAGGGCAGCATTCTCAAAGTGATATTCTTAATTTTGGCTTGGGCTCTGCCCCTGTATGGATTAGTTTTGAGCTCCATAACGCTAAAGCCACCGCGCTTAGATACCTACAAATAGAAAACTCATGGTTGGATAAAATCAGTGTCTTCTTTTTGCATCAGGGGCAATTAGTACAGCAGACTGAGACAGGGGATAGCCTTCCTTATGACGCGCAACGAAGTAATCGCTTTTTCTCCTTCCCGCATGAGTTCATGCAGGGCGCTACTACCGTCCTCATCCGTATTGAATCTGATGACCCTCAGGTGTTACCGCTGTTTCTTTATACACCGCAAGAGTTTACCGACCGCCAAGTTGAATCCGGTTACACTTACGGAATCATATATGGCTTCCTAATCGCTTTACTAATCTATAATGCGCTGCTCTTTTTTAGTCTGAAAAGCCGCCGCTATCTTTATTATTCATTTTATTTAACGTCATTCATTTTTCTTAATGCAGCTTATACAGGGCATGGCTATCAATGGCTCTGGTCCGATTGGCCTCAAGTTCAGAATACGATTATTCCTGTCTTGATGATTATGTTTGCATTGAGCGGTTTAGTATTTGCTAGCATGTTTTTAGCGTTACCCAGCCGTTTTCCACGTCTCGACAAGAGCTTTAATATTTTCAGTTTTGTCTTGGCAGTCTGCCTTATTCTTTTTTTGCTCTTGGATAATCTCCTCTGCTTACTTTATACCGCATTTATAGGGGTTGTTCCGTTTGCGGTCTTGATGATCATTGCGGGTTCCGTCGCTTGTTTTCAGGGAGTTAAGGAGGCCCCATATTTTCTTGGGGCTGCTGTTTTTGCGGTGATCAGTGCGGTCATTACTGCTTTTACGGTATCTGGTCTGGTGGAATATAATTCGCTTGGTTTTCATGCAGTTGAATATGGCATTTTACTTGAGGCTGTCCTTTTTGCACTGGCTTTGGCTTACCAATTCCGTATAAGCCAAGATGAAAAGGTATTGGCGCAACGATTAGCTGATAGAGATCAGTTAACAGGGCTATATAATCGACGTGGCTTTAATAAATTGATGAAGCCAATCTTTAGTAATGCAATTCGTAACAATAGAAACCTCTGTTTAATGATATTGGATATCGACTATTTTAAGAAGATTAACGATGAGCATGGGCATGCTCATGGTGATATTGTACTGCTTGATTTAGCGCGTGCTCTTTCTAAGGAGTTACGTGCAGGGGACTTAGTTGCCCGCTGGGGAGGGGAAGAGTTTCTACTTTTACTACCTGAAACCAAGCATGCTGAAGCTATCGCAATAGCTGAAAGGCTCGTTACAACATTTTCAAACCATGAGGTAACGACTAATCAGCACACAACCCAGTACACGGTCAGCATTGGGATATCTGAACTTAAACGGGGAAATGCTAATTTTTCTGACCTTTTAGGTAGCGCAGATCATTACCTATATCAGGCGAAAGAAAACGGACGAAATCGTGTTTGTTATAGAGTTGATTAAGCTTTTTAGTTGCCGTTACTTTAATC
>DJLT01000043.1:26010-27631 GCA_002435145.1 Neptuniibacter sp. UBA6509 | reverse complement strand
TTTAATCAACACTAATTTAATAAGCCTAACAACAAAGTTAAAACTTAGGCTGGATATCAAAGCTAACATCAAAATCAATATCTGAACTAGTATCTAAATTAATAGCATCGGTAATAAATAGGACCGGAATATGAGCGAAAGAGCACCCGCTATTTATCAAACTAAGATTCAACAAGTATGGTTAGATTACAATAATCATATGAATGTTGCTTACTATGTACTTATCTTTGATAAAGCAGGGGAAAAGCTAGTCAGTGATATCGGTTTAAGTGAAGCGGTTACTAAAGCCACGGATATCTCTTGGATGGTGTTAGAAAATCACGTTACTTACAATAATGAGGTTGTTCTAGATCAGACAGTACAAGTTCGCGCTCAGCTGTTGGATCATGATGAAAAACGGATACATCTTTATTTTGAAATGTACGGTCAAAATGAAGATGGCACAGAGTATCTAGCCTCGACTCTTGAGCAGATGGTGATGTGCGTAGACCTTGCAGCACGCAAAGGCTGTGAATTTCCTAATGAAGTGGCGTCGAATATCAGTAAGCTCGCAAGTGAACAAAAAGGGCTTGCTACACCTGAAAATATTGGCCGTAAGATTGGTATTCGGCGCAAGTAATATACTTAAAATCTAGGTTTAAGGACTCAATCTTATAGTTAGGTGTTAAAGGGGGGGGAGGAGTTAAATTTCAGGTAGTTGGAATGCTTAACTACTCTATACTTAAGTTATGTTTAGACTTTTTTTGATTATTTCATCACTGTTGTTCTCCTGCTTAGTGTCCGCGGAGTTATTTGAGCGCACGCTTAGATTGGGCTGTGTTCAGTGACCGCCTTATATCTCGGATAAACTGCCAACTAAGGGTTTTTTAGCTGAGTTAAGTCAACTCATTGTGTCAGAAAAAAATCAACATCTTGATGTTGTTATTATGCCTTGGAAGCAGGTGATGCAAGGTGTTGAGAGTGGCGATTTAGATGGCTCTGTCTGTATGTTCAAGACAGAAGAGCGAAAGTCTCGTATGTATTATATTGAGCCGCCTCTTTTAATTGAGCAGACCGTTATTTTTCATCGAAGTGATCAGATCCCTCAGGTCACTAAACTTGAAGATCTAAATCAATACAGAATGGGCATTCTTGATGGCTCCAGCTACCACAAAGATGAATTCATTCAGCAGCATCCCAAGTTGGTCGATGTCAATTCATTTGAAAGTATGTTCAAAATGCTGGATAAGGGTCGAATAGATCTTATTCTTGCTGAGTACCGTAACGGTATGGCTGTGATTTCAGAGACGGCATCATTAAACCCGAATCATTTTTCTGTTTTACCTTATTCCTATCAACATACAGATGTTCATCTGGTGATCTCCCATAAAATATTTGATAGCCAAACGGTGGTTCAAAAGCTAAATTCAGTAGCAAAGAGGGTTATTAATAGCCCGGAAGCAAAGGCTTTATACAAACGTCATAATATCTTACAGCTTCCTAAGCTTAAGCCACTTTCGCTACAGTAATTGGAAATTTTTTTACAAAGTGTTAAGGCTCAGAATCTACTTCTAAATTCTGTATTTGGTAGCTGTAACCTATACTTTGGGGAATTTTCCAGTGGTAATTACTAAATGAGCAG
>DJLT01000043.1:5910-25629 GCA_002435145.1 Neptuniibacter sp. UBA6509 | reverse complement strand
AAGTGAACTTAACGTAGTGAATGTGTCAGCTGGAAAATCCGATGTTAAGTTATACCAATAGATTCTAAACGGTGTAGAGCCTTACGCGTTTACTCATTTTGATCACCCAAAGATGGACAGAGGTATAGCGGACTTCTTTCTGATGTCTAAAGCGCTTCACCTGGGTGGCTATAAACATCAGCTTAAGTATGTTGATAATAGTCCTAACTACGCACGTTCTCTTTCTCAGGTAACGAATGGTGTATTGATGTTGATGAACTAATCGGTTTGGTTGGAGGGCACCGCTAAGCGTGATCTATATATCTGAAGTGATCATCGAAAATCGTTGGTTTCAAAAAGGGATATATGCTCTGCCTGAACGGTCAGTTATCTTAAATGCAGAGTCTGTTGATAAATTAAAAGCGTACCAAACGATCTTATCTTCTAACTGGGTTAAAGATTGGAGAGAGATAAAAGCGCTAGGGTTAAATACGTTTAATATTGCGATGGACACCTAGATGTTCAAAATGCTTAAAACAGGAAGAGTTGATTACCTATTTCTGTATTTCTCTAAACGTGAAGTTTTAGTCAGCAGCATCCCTGGCTACGATGTTGTGCCTGTAGAAGGGATGAAACTTGTCCTTTATGGAACCCTGCATTTCATTGTCTCCATAAAGCATAAGGATTATCAGAAAATTGCCTTAGCCATGGAGAGAGGAATCAAAATATTAAAACAGCAAGGGGCTATAAAAAAGGCGATGATTGATTCCGGTTTTATCAACCCACAAGTTGTACGCTGGAAGGCGATAAATCCACAGCATTGAGGTGATAGATATAGCTGTCCTAGGGAACTGTTGATGAAATTGATAGGCTGTTTTTTCTAAAGGGAACAGCCGGGCAAGTAAAGCGGCAGTTAACAGCGTCAGACTGCAAACGTTTGCCGCTCATTTGTATTAGACCTGTGTAAATTTTGAACGTTGTACAGGCTATGCTTCAGCTTTAATTAAGTACAATTTATCGAGGATGCTTAAGACACTTTCCAGCAGTTCAACTTGTTCTGCTGCTGATCCGTTGTTCTTTGCTAGATCAAGACTTTGTTGCATCACCTCTAGATAGTTTTCCTTTTCCGAAGGGTTCTCATTCATGCTACTTGGAGCCGCCATTACTAGCCCTTCAGTAGAAGAGATCAGCCCTGCGCCCATGAGTTCGCCAGTCATTGCACGGCGTTCAGCCCCGCTGATGTTAGTTACATCATACTTCTGCGCTATATTCTGCCAGTTTTGTTCTGCATTTTTGCCAGCAGAGCTGATCTGAACCGATTGCGTTTGTGGGCTAGTTTCAGCCGTTGGCGGTACTGTTTTTGGGACTGCCTTTGGATCAGCTCCCGTTTGATTAAATAACTGATAAATACCACTGCTTTGCTGTATTGAATTTGCGTTCATGACATATCCTTTTGCAAGTGCCATATTCAATGACTACCTGACCAGCCCTTGGCCGTAATAATTTAATGATGATATTTAAGCAAATTATGGACCAAGCAATCATATGAACGAGGAGCTGAAAAAACGGCCTAATATGTAGGAGCCGCTATGCTAAGAGAAGTAGAGTAAGAGAGCAGAAGGGGGCGCTCTCTTCTCATTTTTTGGAAAAAGATAGTTAGGGGGAGTGCCCATTGTTTTGTTCATTTATATAGGGAGATCCTTAAGGTCCCAAAAGGCATCTTCGGCTAGGGGTTTACTAAAAAAGTAACCTTGGATGTAATTACATTTGTTTAGTTTGAGATAGTCGAATTGAGTTTGCGTTTCTACGCCTTCAGCGACAACTTCTAATCCCAGTGAATGTGCCATAGCAATTGTCGCATTTATTAAAGCCGGAGCTGTGGCATCGGTTTCAAATTCCTGAATAAAGCTTCTATCAATTTTCACTATATTGAAGGGGTATTTTCTGAGGTAGCTGAGGGAAGAATATCCCGTACCAAAATCATCCATTGATAAACTGATTCCTAGTGCCTTTAATGCTTTTATCGATTGGGTCACGTGTTCTTGGTTACCCAGTAAAACGCCTTCAGTGATCTCTAGTTTAAGTCGGTCGCCGGGTAGGCTGTATCGGGTAAGTTCAGCTTCAACTCTGGCGATAAGTTTTTTATCACGCAACTGTAAAGGGGAAAGGTTTACAGCCACGTTTAGTTGGAATTTTTTCTTCTGTTGCCAACGGTGAGCGAACCATAGAGCTTCTGAAAGCACGAAATATCCAATTGGCATGATCAAACCGCTTTGTTCTGCAATCGGGATAAATTCTTCCGGGGAAACTTGACCAAGTTTGGGGTTGTTCCATCTTAAAAGTGCTTCAGCACCTTCGATTTGCCCAGTACTAATCTCTACAACAGGTTGATAGTGAACGTATAACTCTCCTTTTTCCAATGCAGAATGGAGCTGTTCTTCTAATTGTAATCTGCGTGTAACACCTGCGTTCATTCTTTGAGAAAAGAACTGACACATATTGCGACCTACTTCTTTTGCATGGTACATCGCCAGTTCCGCATTCCTGAGTAATACTTGTGGATCATCTCCATCGTCAGGGGAGAGCGATATACCCACGCTAGCGGTTAATAATAAGTCTCTGCCTTCAAACTTGAAAACTTCTCTGAATTTTTTCAGAAGATTGCGCCCGATTATCTCAACCTCTTCAACCGTATTAACATTGTTAATAATGACGATGAATTCATCACCGCCCAGTCGAGCAATAGCATCCCCTGAACGAATATTCTCCTCTAAACGGTGAGCGCACTCGATAAGCAGGTTATCACCTACATCGTGACCCAGACTGTCGTTAACCTTCTTAAATTGATCAAGATCGAGCAATAAAACTGCTACCTTTGTTTGGTTTCGGGTCGCTTCATTTAGAAGCATGGTTAACCGATCTAGGGCTAAAAAACGGTTGGGTAGATTCGTTAGGCTATCAAAATGGGCTTGCCTTAAAATCTGTTGTTCCTGCTTTTTCTGGTGGGAAATATCATGAAATGTTTCTACCGCTCCAATAACGCTACCCTCTTCATCTTTTAGCGGAGTTGCTGTGAATAAAAGCCAACAGCCACCCAAAATATTGGGAAAGTAACCTTCCGCTTCATAAGCATCTTCGATAAGAGTAGAGCGCCGATAATGGTTGCCATAGTAGTGTTTAAAGGTGTTATCAGGCGCATTATCAACCACTAAATCAGCTAAGAGGGGTCTAGGTTCTAGATAAAACCCTTTCCAGCCTGTACGCGTGCCCGTCACTTCTGTTGAGGCTAATCCAGTAAGATGTTCACAGGTTGCATTCCAGTCAGTTATTTTGTGCTCTGTATCTATTGCGAATCCTGCAATGGGTATTCGTTTTATAACTTGGTTTAAGCGTGTTTCGTGTTTTTTACGTTCAACACGGTTTTGGTGTAAGTCTGAAATATCAGTCCCGATACCTCGATAGCCGGTAAATTTTCCTTGGTCATCAAATAGAGGGACTCCACTAATAGAAAAGCAGCGGGTGTTTCCATTGGAACCTATGACTTCATACTCAAAATTACGAAAGGGGCGGTGACTGGTACAGTCATTGATGTGATCTTGTAGTTTGCAGTTTTCGGTTGGATATATATCCAACTCCCAACGTCGCTTCCCAATTAACGAAGATAAGCTGAAACGTTGATATTCGGCATCACTACCTACAAATTTTGTAAACCTGAATGAATCATCTTGCTCCCAATACCAGTCCGATGTCGCATCAGCATAAGCTTCAAGTAGTCCTAACTGCTCCTTGATCTCTTTATCCGATTCTCTCCAAGAATCTTCATGGGTAGTGCTGGGCATTGTTTGTAAGTCTCCTAATCCACCAAGCAATATTAGTTTAGTCGAAATCGGTCAAAGTAATTGAGCCGCTAGAAATAACTTTCTAAGTCTAGATTTAATTTTCTTATTAGTAGTCTGTGCAACACAGACGAACAGGAGCCCCAGCTTGTTTTTAAATAGTTATAAACTACAGTTGTTTGGCTATGTTAAATTTTAACGTCTGGATTGATTGTTAAACCTCGGCATTTCAAAATTTAATTGTACTCAACAGATTAAACGAATTAACTGTGATGTCACCTATCCGTATTAACTCTTTATTTATCCTATTTGCTTTTACCTTCACCTTCACCTTCACCAGTTAGGCATTTACCCTCTAATAGGGTGCTTGTCGCTCTAGCTCCCTTTATTATGAACTTGCTACTATTATTTGATTCAAAATATCCTATAGTAAATAAATACGTTTCGTTGAAGAGTATCTACTATGAAGTCAAGTCCCTGGCAGAGCATTCGTTTTAAGCTTTCAATCACTATGGTTATGTTGACCCTTGCAATGCTATTAGTGGCTGGAGGCGGTAAAGTACTGATAGGTGATCTTAAGATGGGAGTAAATACATTTGGGGGTAACTATTTACCAGCGATCTCCTCGATCTTGAACGCTGATCGGGATCTATATCAGGCTAAAGAGGCTGAATTGAATTACCTACTGGGGAATGTGGATTCTGTCGTAAAAGCGGGGTTTGATGAGAATGCTCAGCAAGCCCTAGATCGTATGAGTAAGTACAAAGAGCTGATGGCAGATTATCCTGAGATTCTAAGTAAGCTAGCTACGTTTGACGCTGTATACATAGATTGGAAAACTAAAGCTGATAACGTGTTTGCTTTGGTTGAAGGTGGCAAAATCGAAGCTGCTATTGCTTGGAGTGATAATGAAGCAAATATAGCATTTGGGAAGTTGCGTGATCTTTATGATGTTGCTGGAGAATCCTTGGATGAGCAGGCATTAACAGAACGGGCTATTCTCGCGGAGGATATAGAAAGTTTCTCATTCGCAATCGGAATATTTATTTTAGTTGTACTAGCGATTTCAGGCACTCTCACTTTCTTAACACCTAAATTGCTGGTACAGAGTATTAATGAATTAACCGATAGAGTGAAAGAGATTAGTCAGGGGGATGGTGATCTAACCTTACGTATCAATTCAAAACGTAAAGATGAACTTGGTGAACTTGCTTGCGCTTTTGACGCTTTTGTCTCTAACCTAGAAGAATTGATTAGGGATACGCGTAATCAAGCTGAAAGTCTTGATCAAGATTCGGAAAAGCTTGAGGACTCAGCTAACAATAGTATGAGTACTGTTAATGAGCAGAGCCACTCTGTGGAAATGATTGCCTCAGCCGTACATGAATTTAGTACAGCTATACGACAAGTTGCAGAAAATGCCCAGCAAACGGCAGCTGAAACAGCAATTACGGTTAAGATTTCCAATCAGGGTAAAGATGTCATTAACAACTCTGTTGCTCAAATAGAATTGTTATCCCAGTCGGTGGCCCATGCTGAGAGTGTAATTGCTGAGCTGGAAGTAGAATCTGAAAATATAGCATCAGTGCTAGATGTTATTCGTGGAATTGCAGATCAAACTAATCTGCTAGCACTGAATGCTGCCATTGAGGCAGCTCGAGCAGGTGATCATGGTAGAGGCTTTGCCGTCGTATCTGATGAGGTTCGCTCATTAGCAAGTAAGACTCAGGACTCGACAGAAGAGATTCAACAGATGATTGAGAAATTACAGTCAGGTGTAAAGCAGGCTGTTACTTCAATTCAAACAGGATCATCACAAGTAAATTCATCTGTAGAGCTAGTTAATGGTACTCAGGAGCTGCTAACTAATATTGAAGATTCGGCTAGCCAAGTAAACGATATGGCAATTCAGATTGCAACTGCAACAGAGGAGCAAAGTCAGGTAACTGAAGATATCAATCAAAACCTTGTATCTCTCAGCGATCAAAACCAAGTGGTGCTTCAGCTATCAAAAGATACACAAAGCACCGCTGCTCATTTTAAAAATATGGCAGGTGGTTTATATAGTAAAGTGAAACGTTTTAGGGTGGGATAGGGATTAGTGAGCCTAGTGAAAATGTAATTAAATTTTATTATCTTTGTTCGCGTAGGCTATATCAACATTATTAGCTCTTTAGTTGTAGTAGCTCAGACTTGATCAGACAGTTACACGCTTTTTCTGTTACAAGTCGTTTGCCTACCCAACCACATCCAACTCCCTTTGCTTAAACTCCGCTCCCAACCTTTCACTCATCTCCCGACACTCAACAACATCTACCCCCTCTAATCCATTAATCGCTGAAACCTGAACATCTGGAATCAGGGCTGCTGCACGTTTGATAAACGCTTGTACCGCTTCATAAGAACCGGGCAGCGCGGGTAAACAGTGTTGCTTATAAACGGTTTCGTTCTGGGCGTTGAGTGAGATGGATAGGGCATCAATACACTCTGCCAGTTCTGGCACTATATCCCGCTTATGAAACAGGTTGCCTAAACCATCGGTATTGATACGGGTTTTGCCCCCATGCTGTTTTACCCAATGGGCAATCTCAAGCAGGGCTTTAAGGCGTAGGGTTGGCTCGCCATAACCGCAAAAGACCACTTCATCATAACGAGAGGGATCGCCGAGCTGCGAAATGATACTGCTAACCTCTGGACGTTTACTTAGGTAAAGCTCATGGCCTTTAACCTCTGTTGAACCGTTGTGTTTTGGACAAAACTGGCAGGCTAAGGTGCAGCGATCGGTTAAGTTTATGTAGAGGCTATTTCTGATTTGATAGATAACACTGTCTTGGTGATCGGCAGCAGTCATCCGTTTGGCCGGATTTGGACGTTTAGCAGAGCAGAGGCGTTTAGACGAGCTAGGGCGCTGTGTTGTTGCTATATTTACGGGCTTTGCGGTCTTTACGGGAATGTGGCTCATGGATGACATCGTTTGTGATTATAGAAGGATCTAGGCTAACAATTTGGCAGGGTTTAGGTGTTGATGACTATCAAGGAAAGGCAGATTTAATGGGGAAAGGTAGTGATAAATGTACAGCTAAAAGAGATCCCGGTTTAGGGTGTTTAACACCCATAACCGGTATCGAAGGGGACGGGCACAGCTACTAGAAAGTGGCTAGCTTAATAATGTCTCAAAGAACTAAGACTAAGCCGCTTTCATAGAATTATGTTCTGGATGTGTGGCAATAAAGTGCTTAAGAACTTTTTGAAGCATCTCCGCATGTTGATAGTTATGATCGCGTTGTGCTTTTTCTATATCGTCCATAATAATGCGTTTGATCTTTTGTTCGCCAGCGTGAGTAATCATGTAGTGGCCCAATGCCATAGCCATCATTGGGTCCATATGCTCATGCTCTGCGATGGCATCTACTTCGTCAGAGGTTAATTCACTTAGTTCTAAGCATTCTTCGTACGTTAACATCTCTTTTCCTCATTCTTATTATTATCAATCTGTTACTACTTTGAGAGTACTTCCTGAAAACAGTGAAATTCAGTCTAGAAGAGGTATTTAAATTTCTCTATTAATTAAGGGGGATAAAAATTCACATTGAATATTTATTCAAAAAATTTAATTCATGTTGCAGGCGCGTAAAGTGATTGTGATTCACTTTGAATCTGACGAATTGATGGGGGGGGTAGCGGTGGTGCAGAACAGCAGCACTAAAATAGTGCAGTAGCACCACCCTAGAACGGCCTGAAAAATAATAAGTTTATGCTTTTATTTTATAGCGAAATTAGGGGTATTTAGCAGTTTTAGAAGGTGCTGTTTGCCCATAGGGCATTTCTGTGTGATCTGTTCCCCCGACTGGGGAAAGTGGTAATCCCGCAAGCGGGATAACCAGAAGCGCAGCGCAGCGATGCGCATCATTACCGGCAGTAGTTCCTCTTCCATAGGATCTAAAGGGCGGATCTCCTGATACTGGTTAAGCAGTTTTTGCGCTTTCTGGTTATCAAACTGGTTATCTTTTTCATTAAAGCACCATGCGTTAAGGGTGACGCACAGGTCATAAAGGTAGGGCGTTGAACACGCATGGTAGAAATCGATTAGGCCGGAGAGCTTATCGTCTACAAACATAGCATTATCTGGAAACAGGTCTGCATGCACAGGCCCGCTGGGTAGCATGGTCCAATCAATCTCTCCTGCTTCCATTAAGCTGCTTTGGAGCAGAGTTTGTTGTTCATCGTCTAAGTGATTAAACAGTCGAGCGCCCAGTTCTGTACACCATTGTGGGATATGTACATAGGCCTCAACGTCTAGCTGGCTTGAGAGTTGATGAAACTGAGCGAGTGTTTTACCGATCACCGCAACTTGTTGATTGTTGGGTGTTTCTAGCGGTGAACCTTGTAAACACGCCATCAAAACTGCAGGCCGATTGTTGAGTGTGGTATACAGTTCGCCGCTGTTTAGATGGATCGGTTGTGCGCAGGGAAGCCCTTGGCTCGCCAGATGATCGACTAAGCCTAGAATAAAGGGCAGCTTTTCCGCAGGAACCGATTCTACCAACGTCAGTACATAGCGGCCTTGGTCTGTATTGACAAAGAAGTTGCTGTTTTCTACCCCGGCACTGATGCCTTTATACGAGATAAGCTGACCTACGGAGTAGTGCTGTAGGTGCTGTGCTAGTTCGTTATGGCTGATAGGGGTATAGACTGACATCTGTTGGCTTATCCTTGTTCTTTTCTAGGTTGTTACATTGTGAAGTGTGCTGCTGCGCCTAAATAGGTTTATTAACCTATTTCTAAGTAGCCATCACAGCCCTGCTTTGATGGCTTTTTGAATCGGCATTTCGGGTATTCAGTTGTAGCCATTGCCATAAGCTTTCAGCGCAGCTTTTACGTACAAGAATGTCGTAATCTTGTGCGTCATGAAGCGATAAAATACTGATCCCTTCATTGAGTTCTGATTCGGTCACGGGCAGGTCACTAAACTGTTGCGTGTTTGAGCTACTAAGCAGGTAGTGAATAGCTGCTTGGGTGAGATGAGCTTTTAACTGACCTGATGACTCATTGAGTTCTAAATCTTCACCAAAGGTTTCACGCAGCGCTTGCAGAACCGATTCGTGTGCACCTGCGGGAGGTAAAACAAGCCAACGGTTTTCGTTGACCCATAAGATCGCTAGGCGACCCATGCAGGAGATGCGATTAACCGTCAGGGGTTGGGATACGCCCATTACTTCGCCTAAAGCGATAAGTAGTTCTTTGTTATTAGGCTCTGCGTCTAAGCCGATGTCGCCGATAAACGGACGTTCACGCACGATGATGCTGTTGATGCGGCTATCGTTGCCAACTGCTGCATGTACATTAAGATGAACTAGGGTACCGCCTTGGTTTTTAGGATCGTCGGCTAGCTGTGGTGTATGTGTCAGTGACATTTTATAACTCCCTTACAAACCTTTAGCTTGTAAATCAGCATGATATGAGGAACGAACCATGGGACCACTGGCAACATTCTTAAAGCCTAGCTGGTAGCCTATCTCTTCATACTCTTTAAATTCTTCCGGTGTGACATAACGCTCTACCGCTAAGTGGTGTTTGCTCGGTTGTAGGTATTGGCCGATGGTGAGCATATCTACATCATTAGCACGCAGATCTTTCATCACTTGGATGATCTGCTCTTTGGTTTCACCTAACCCAACCATTAAGCCTGATTTAGTATCCACACTTGGGTGTAGACGTTTGAATTGATAAAGCAGGTTAAGTGACCAGTGATAGTCTGCCCCCGGTCTAACGTGTGAGTAGAGCGCTGGAACGGTTTCCATATTGTGGTTTAGAACATCAGGGATATGCGCCGACAGTTTTTCTAAGGCAACATCGATACGTCCACGAAAATCTGGAACAAGAATCTCTACTTTGAGCTCTTGGTCGAGTAGGCGCGCTTCTTTTACGCACTCTGCAAAGTGACCCGCGCCACCGTCTTTAAGATCATCACGGTCTACTGAGGTGATAACCACATATTTCAGACCTAACTGTGAAATGGTTGAGGCGACTTTCTTTGGCTCTTCCGGGTCTAATTGCATTGGACGGCCATGCGCTACATCACAGAAGGGGCAGCGGCGGGTACAGATTGCACCCATGATCATCAAAGTGGCTGTTTTGTGGCTAAAGCATTCTGCCAAGTTAGGGCAGGAGGCTTCTTCACAGACGGTATGTAAATTTAGATCACGTAGCTGCTTCTTGACTTTTTTAACATTAGCGTTAGAGCGCGCGTCGATACGGATCCATTCCGGTTTACGTAAACGCTCACGGCTAGGGTCGGGTTTATGACGCAGGCGAGACATTTTTGATTCGCCTTTTAGCTCTTGTAATGAAATGAGTTCCATAACGCTACCTCAATCAATCTGTTAAAAAGGGACACAACTGTTAAAAAAGGGGCCCGAATCCTAAGGGAGATTCGGCCCCAAGCCTTACTACCATGAACAAAGCTAGTGCGTATTTTTATACGTGGCGTGTTGTCTTATGTAGTCTTATGTTGCCTTAACCACGGAAATAACGTTGCTCGATAAACGGTGCTTTAGATACGGTCATTGGCATCTGTTTGCCACGGACAACAGCAAAGACTTCTGTTTCTAGTACGGAGTAAGCGGTTTCGACATAACCCATCGCAACCGGTTTTCCGACGGTTGGGCCAAAGCTTCCGCTGGTGACTTCACCAATTTTTACGCCATCTGCATTAACGATCTCTGCACCTTCGCGGATAGGGGCTTTACCTTGTGCAAGTAGACCTACACGTTTACGGGTGTAATCTTTATTCGCGATTTGACCGAGTACAGTATCTGCACCTGGGAAGCCGCCAGCACGTTCGCCATCTGCACGACGGCATTTGCTGATAGCCCAAATAAGGCTGCCTTCGATAGGCGTTGTTGTTGGATCAAGGTCATGACCATATAGGCAAAGACCGGATTCCAAACGCAATGAGTCACGTGCGCCAAGACCGATACATTCAACTTCTGGCTGGGCGATAAATAGACGGCATAGACGTTCAGCATCTGTAGAAGGGATCGAAATTTCATAGCCATCTTCACCGGTATAACCTGAACGGCTTACGAAGCATTCAACACCGTCGATGCTGATGTGACGAGAATCCATGAAGACCATATCATTTACTGCTGGGCAGATACGTAACAGGGCTTGAGCGGCTTCTGGGCCTTGAAGGGCAACCAGTGCGCGATCGTCTAGTACTTCTAATTCAACGCCAGCACCCAAGTTTGCGCGCATATGTGCAATGTCTTGCTCTTTACATGCCGCATTCACAACAACGTATAAGTGGTCGCCGTAGTTAGTCACCATTAAGTCGTCCATGATGCCGCCTTGCTCATTGGTGAAAAGCGCATAACGCTGTTTACCGGCTGGCAGATCAATAATGTCGACTGGCACGAGCTTCTCAAGTTCTGACGCTGCATTTTCGCCGGTCAATTTAACTTGGCCCATATGTGATACGTCAAATAAGCCTGCGTGATTACGGGTATGGATATGTTCTTTTTTAACACCTAATGGATACTGAACCGGCATTTCAAAACCTGCGAAAGGTACCATTTTTCCACCGAGTTCTAGGTGCAGGTCGTATAGAGGCGTTTTGCTCAGTTCTGACATTTTTTTGTTCTCCATTCTTTTTATATATAAGAATTGCTCATATAAAAAAGTGCTAATTCTTAGGCTGAAGTAAGCCCTTAGTTAGCGGCTTTAGTAGTTTTATTTTAAGTAACTGTATTAAGAGTTACTTGATTCAAAGTCATGTCATTAAAAGTAATGTCTTGAAAACACACAGGCGTGTTCTAGGCGCTTTCAACAGATCACTCTTAGGATAATGAGCAGGGCGTTACTGTTTTGAGTAAGCCCTGCTTGGCTTTATTTACCAGAGATCTTCTCTATACCTTTGTTAAGTGATTGCTTTATTAAGAGCTTCATCTTATGAAGCTATAGCTATGCTAAGAGTTTACTTAGGCTTTCTTATCCGCAGAAAGATCAGCCGGTGCACCGTTACGTGCAAAGAACTCTTTGGTTAACCTGAATACAACAGGGCTTAGTAGTGCCAGTGCGATCAAGTTAGGGATAGCCATCATTGCGTTTAGGGTATCGGCAACCAACCAGATGAAATCTAGGCTGACAAGTGCACCTACAGGTACAGCGACAATCCAAAGAAAACGGTAAGGGGTAATTGCTTTAACACCGAATAGGAACTCCACACAGCGTTCGCCGTAGAAAGACCAACCAATGATTGTTGTGAAGGCAAAGACAGCAAGTGCAATAGCAACAAGGTAGTTACCTACGCCTGGCAGTGCGTTAGCAAAGGCTGCTGAGGTAAGCGCTGCACCCGATACACCGGATGTCCATTCACCGGAGGTGATAATGACTAGACCAGTGATAGAACAGATAATCAGCGTATCAATAAATGTACCCAGCATTGCGATAAGGCCCTGACGAACAGGATCTTTAGTTTGCGAGGCTGCGTGAGCAATAGGCGCAGAACCTAGACCCGCTTCGTTGGAGAAAACACCACGTGCTACACCAAAGCGAATGGCTGCCCATACTGCGGCACCTGCGAAACCACCTTCAGCGGCAGATTCAGTGAATGCATAAGTGAATACTAGCTCTATTGCTGCTGGGATTGCATCAGCATTAATCGCGAGTACAACTAAGCCAGCTCCTAGGTAAGCAATCGCCATAATAGGCACAAGTGCACCGGCTACGGCACCAATACGTTTAATGCCACCAATAAGTACCGCGCCAACTAGGATCATAAGCACAAGGCCTGTTACCCATAGTTCAACACCGAAGTTAGACTGTAGAACATCTGCAACAGAGTTGGACTGAACGGTATTACCTATGCCAAACGCAGCGACTGCACCAAAGATAGCAAAGGCTGTTGCCAACCATTTCCATTTAGCGCCTAGACCGTTCTTGATGTAGTACATCGGGCCACCCACATGACGACCTTCTTCATCAACTTCACGGTACTTAACTGCCAGAACGGCTTCTGAGAATTTTGTTGCCATACCTACAAGTGCAGTACACCACATCCAGAAGAGTGCACCGGGACCACCTAAGAATACGGCAGTAGCAACACCGGCGATATTACCTGTACCGACGGTTGCTGAGAGTGCTGTCATTAGGGCCTGAAAAGGGGAGATCTCTCCCTCTTTTTCTTCACCTTCCTTTGTGTTGCGACCTTGAAACAGAAGTTTGAAGCCAGTGCCTAGTTTAAGGATAGGCATAAGGCGTAACCCAAGCATTAGGAATAAACCAACACCAAGGATAAGAACGAGCATTAATGGGCCCCAGACGACACCGTTAATTGCTCCGATTATTGAGGTTAATGTTTCCATGAACCTAGACTCCAATTGTTTGTTATTTTTATTTGATCTGCACTTGGACGTTTATAAACCGCTACGACAGCGTGAGTGCTTTCGTTTGGCTTATAACCTGACTTGTTCCTAGGCCAGTGTTGCTAGTTGGCTGTTTTCTCCGTTGCTGGACTGAAAGTGACAGCTAGGAAATAAAACTTTATACGGGAAATAAGTTTCCAATAGGAAACAAAGCTAGCGTAAGAGAAAAATAATTTCAACGAAAAAATTGAGATTAATTCAGAAATTCTCTTTTTTTAATAACGGAATGAGTGTGAACTTAATTAAAAACAATGACTTAGAGGCTGGTGGAAAAATATTCATTGTTTTTGGCATCTGCTTGAGGAATGAAACTAAGGGGATTTAGGCGGGTTTCTCAGTTTTTTAACTTTGATAAAGTTAAACGTAGATCCTTTTAAGCAACCGTATTCGCATGATCTATGCGGCTTTTCTCTCTCAGCGGATGCTCTTAGCGGTCATTTAATCTAATCAGACATTCACGCTTAGGGCTTACCCAAAGCTAAGCGGTAACCCAAAGCACTTCGGCGTCTTCATCGCTGAGTGAGACCAGTGCATGGCCCATTTCGCAATCATAATAAGCGCTATCACCGACCGTAAGCTCAATGGGTTCGTAAAATTCTGTATAGAGCATGATGCGGCCAGAAAGTACGTATAGAAACTCTTCACCGTCATGTCTTACCCAATCTTCATATTCATCCCATGAGTGGGTACGTACGGTGGTTTTGAAGGGGATCATCTTTTTACGGGTGAGGGTCGATGCCAGTAACTCATGTTCATAAGTGACAGTGGGGTGGGGCGTCCCTTCTCCTTTTCTTGTGATGTCGCGTCGACCTGAACCGTTACTTTCAGCTTTTACCGGGCGGGTGAATAGCTGAGGTATATCGATATTTAACCCTTTGGCGAGTTTGTTTACCGCGCTGAATGTAGGCGAGATCTGTTCATTCTCAATTTTAGACAGTGTTGATCTTGCAAGCCCTGTTAGCTGGCTTACCTCTTCTAGGGTTAGCTTTTGACTCAGCCTGAGCTCTTTTACCCGTGCGCCAAGTTCGAGCGGCTCAACAGTGGCATCCGTTGCTTGCTTGGTCACATTGATGAGTGTTTCTGGTTTTAAAAAAGAGGGTTTATCAGACATAGCATTTTCCTATACGTAGGGCCGCGATCATCAGGTTTTATCATCAGTCTTTAAAATATACCTGTTATTGGCTGAAAAGAAACTTTTAGAAATAAAATTTCCAATAGGAAACTTTTTGTTGATTTTGGAAAAATGGACTGCTAATCTGAAAATGTGAGTACGGGCTGGTTAAGTTTTGTACAGCGCTTATTGTGATTGATAAAGGCGTACGAAGGTAATCTAAGCTTGATATAGGTTCTCAATATCAGGCATGAGATTAGCTTAGATGATTGGACCGGCTGAATTGAATAATAAAAAGAGCGGAATGACCGCTGTGGAGATGGTTAAGTGCCATTAAGTATATTTGATCTATATAAAGTGGGAATCGGCCCTTCAAGTTCCCATACGGTTGGACCGGTTGTCGCTGCTAATCGTTTTCTTGATGAGCTGCGCTCGCGTGACGTTTTGCAGTGTGTCGCTTCTGTTCATGTAGGTCTATTTGGTTCGCTTGCGATGACCGGTAAAGGTCATGCGACTGATGTTGCTGTGATGATCGGCTTGATGGGTGAGAAACCTGACCTTGTTGATCCAGATAAAGTCCCTCTATATATAGAAGAGATCAAACGTACAGGGCAGTTAAATCTGGCCGGTGAGCAGATGATCTCTTTTGATCCTGAAAAAGATCTACCGTTTAATTTTGGTGAATCCCTACCTAAGCACCCCAACGGCATGCATTTTAAAGCTTATGATGCCGCCGGAATTATTGTGTATGACAATATTTTCTATTCAGTGGGTGGTGGTTTTGTTCTTAGTGATGAGGAAGCAGGTGAAGCCGGCAAGGGCTCCACAGTTAAGTCAACTCATGTATTGCCGAATCAGTTTAACAATGCTGTCGAGCTGTTAGAGGTTTGTGAAGGGCAAGGTAAAACTATTGCGGAAATAGTGCTTGAGAATGAACTCACATGGTGTGACCAAGAAACTCTTGAAAGCCGTTTGTGGAATATTTGGCAGGTCATGGATAACTGCATTAAGCGCGGTTGTCATGAGGTGGGTGAATTACCCGGTGGGCTTAATGTTAAGCGCCGCGCGAATGAGCTTTTTGAAGAACTGAAAAATAGCCCCGAAGCTTCCTTTAAAGACCAGTTGACGGTAATGGACTGGGTTAATCTGTTTGCTATCGCAGTTAATGAAGAAAATGCAGCCGGTGGGCGTGTTGTTACTGCGCCAACTAACGGTGCTGCGGGTGTTATTCCAGCGGTATTGGCTTATTACGACCGCTTTGTTCATGGCTCTAATAAACAAGGTATCTACGACTTCCTCGCAACCTCTGCTGCTATTGGCATGCTTTATAAAAAGAACGCTTCAATTTCTGCTGCTGAAGTCGGTTGTCAGGGTGAGATCGGTGTGGCTTGTTCGATGGCCGCCGGTGCGCTTTGTGCGGTGATGGGCGGGACCAATCTACAGATAGAAAACGCTGCAGAAATTGGTATGGAGCACAATTTAGGTTTGACCTGTGACCCGATTGGCGGGCTTGTACAGGTGCCGTGTATAGAAAGAAATACGATGGGTGCAGTGAAAGCGATTAATGCTGCACGTCTTGCTCTGCGTGGCGATGGTCAGCATCACGTATCACTGGATTCAGTGATTGAAACGATGCGTCAGACCGGCGCCGATATGCAGGATAAATATAAAGAAACCTCCCAAGGCGGACTGGCGGTGAATGTCGTTGCTTGCTAACAGGGCTTGTAAAAGCTGCTTATAAAGGCGGCATACAAAAGCGCTGATTTATCTAGCGGTTTACCCAGTCCAAAGAATAAAAAGTCGCAATATAACTAAAGAGAATAAAAATCATGAGTCATAGTGATCTGTATCGCAACGACGCTGTTTGCGAAGCATTTTTTACCCAAGATCTAGCCGAGCGTGATGCCGATATCTTGTCATCCGTTAATGAAGAATTTGATCGTCAGGAACGTCAGATCGAACTGATCGCATCTGAAAATATTGTATCTAAGGCTGTTATGCAGGCCCAAGGTACAGTATTGACGAACAAATATGCTGAAGGTTATCCCGGTCGTCGTTACTACGGTGGTTGTGAGTATGTGGATAAAGCTGAAGCATTAGCAATTGAACGTGCTAAAGCGCTGTTTAATTGTGAATTTATTAACGTTCAGCCGCACTCCGGTGCTCAGGCGAACGGTGCGGTGATGCTTGCGCTACTGCAACCGGGTGATACGGTTTTGGGTATGTCACTAGACGCGGGTGGTCATCTGACTCATGGTGCACGTCCTGCATTATCTGGTAAATGGTTCAATGCAGTTCAATACGGTGTGTCTAAAGAAGATTGCCGTATTGATTATGATGAAGTTGAAAGAATTGCGATTGAGTGTGAACCAAAGCTGATTATTGCAGGTGGTTCTGCTATCCCTCGTGAGATCGATTTTGCGCGTTTCCGCGAGATTGCGGACAAAGTTGGCGCATTCCTTATGGTTGATATGGCGCACATTGCTGGTTTGGTTGCCACAGGTGTTCACCCATCACCGCTGCCTTATGCAGATGTTGTGACGACTACAACGCATAAAACGCTACGTGGCCCACGTGGCGGCATGATTCTGTCTAATAACCTAGATTTAGGTAAGAAGATTAACTCTGCTGTATTCCCAGGTTTGCAGGGTGGCCCTTTGATGCACGTGATTGCTGCAAAAGCAGTGGCATTTGGTGAAGCGCTACAGCCGGAATTTAAAACTTATATCGAGCGCGTTGTTGAAAATGCCAAAGTGCTTGCGGGTGTCATGGTTGAGCGTGGTTGTGACATTGTCACAGGCGGAACAGATACTCACTTAATGCTGGTGGATCTTCGCCCTAAAGGCCTGAAAGGTAATGTGGTCGATGAAGCACTAGAGCGTGCGGGTATTACGTGTAATAAAAACGGTATCCCGTTTGATCCTGAAAAACCAATGGTCACTTCAGGTATTCGTTTAGGTACGCCAGCTGGAACTAGCCGTGGCTTTGGGCCTGAAGAGTTTAAGTTAATCGGTAATCTGATTAGTGATGTTTTGGATGGCCTTGTGGCTAACCCAGATGATAACTCTAAAGTGGAAGCGGAAGTAAGTGCACAGGTCGCAGAGTTGTGTAAAAAATTCCCTCTATACCGCTAATCAGTTGTTAATAAGCGAAGAACAGTTATTAAAAACCTGTGTAACGAACAAGTAATAGGATAAAGATTATGAGCATTCCATCTAACTATGTATTCACTCCAAGCCACGAATGGGTTCTGGATAACGGCGATGGCACTATCACATTGGGTGTATCTGACCACGCTCAGGAACTGCTAGGCGATGTGGTTTTTGTAGAGCTTCCAGAGATCGGTCGTGAAGTTGAAGCGGGTGAAGAGTTTTCACTGGTTGAATCTGTAAAAGCGGCGTCTGATATCTACTCTCCGGTAACAGGTGAAGTGGTTGCGGTTAACGATGAGCTAGAAGATTCCCCAGAAACCGTGAATGAAGCGCCTTATGAAGGCGGTTGGATTGTTAAAATTAAGTTGTCAGATCCATCTGAACTGACAAAACTGCTTAACGCTGATGCGTACGCAGCAACGATTGCTGAAGAAGACTAAGGAACCTACGAATAAACCCTAAACACCTCAGGCTTACAGATCGGTTCAAGTTCAAGGCAACGATTACAGACATGCTGGTTGCCTGTCGAAAATTGTTAACGAAGAAATTGGACTGATCTGAAAGCCCCGAAGGGTGTACATTAAATCGACTTCCTGCTTTGTCAGGTAGCTTGGAAAGGACGCGTCATTTCACTGGCAACCTTTCGTGCATTAAGTCGATTTATTGTCCACTGAGAAAGCTTAGGGCTTGTTCGTAGGTTCCACGAATAAAGTGATATAAGGGAAATCCTTCAATCTTTAACTTTCAGCTTCCAATCTAGAAGTCAGAAGTTTGAAGCTTGTATCACTTTATTGTCCCCAATTAGTTTTTGCGAAGGTGTTGGTTGTTCCCCAGAGTAATTCTCTCCTTCATATGCAAACGCGAAGTGGTCGTGCAGGAACACTTCGCACCCTTTAAATAAATTGATCTGTGATGGTTAAATATTTATCACAATCGATACGTTACAACAGGTTATTGTTATGGCTACACGTACATTGAGTGATCTTCAGCAGACGACTGATTTTACCCGTCGTCATATAGGCCCCGATGCCGACCAAACTAAAGCGATGTTATCTTCTTTAGGTCTTGGTTCAATGGATGAATTGATTACCCAAACTGTTCCTGATTCCATCCGTTTAGATGATGCGTTGGATATGAATGACAGCATGACAGAGGCTGACGCTTTAGCGTATATAAAACAGCTCGCTAACATGAACGTTGTGAATAAATCTTACATCGGGATGGGTTATAGCAATACCTTGGTGCCTAACGTTATTTTACGTAATGTGATGGAAAACCCAGGTTGGTACACTGCTTATACGCCTTACCAACCTGAGATTGCACAAGGTCGTTTAGAATCACTACTGAACTTTCAGCAGATGGTGATGGATCTAACAGGTATGGAGCTTGCAAATGCTTCGTTGTTAGATGAAGCAACGGCTGCAGCCGAAGCGATGACCTTATGTAAACGCTCAAACCGTAAGAAAAGTAATACGTACTTTGTAGCGGATGATGTACATCCACAAACATTAGATGTGATCAAAACCCGTGCTGAGTACTTCGGTTACGATATTGTGGTCGGTAACCCGGTTACAGATCTAGAAGCCGCAGATCCTTTTGGTGTGCAGCTACAGTATCCAAGCACCTACGGTGAAATTGGTGATATTAAAGCCATTGTAGATGCGGCGAAAGGGCAGAAGGCGATGGTCTCTGTTGCAGCAGATATCCTTGCGCTTGTACTGCTTAGATCACCGGGTGAACTCGGCGCAGATGTTGTTTTAGGCTCATCTCAGCGTTTTGGTGTGCCGATGGGTTTTGGTGGTCCACATGCTGCATTTTTTGCTTCTTCTGAAAAGCTAAAGCGTTCTGTTCCGGGCCGTATCATTGGTGTTTCGATTGATACTAATGGGAACCCAGCACTGCGTATGGCTATGCAAACCCGTGAGCAACATATCCGTCGTGAGAAGGCGACTTCTAATATTTGTACTTCTCAGGCTCTACTTGCCAATATGGCAGCATTCTATGCGGTTTATCACGGTCCTCAAGGTCTGAAAACAATCGCAGAGCGCGTACATCGTTTAACTGCATTGTTGGCTAATGGCCTTAAAGCCAAAGGTGTTGCGGTTACCGATACTTATTTCGATACAATCACAATCACGTTACCTGAAGAACAAGCCGCTGTTTATCAGCGTGCACTGGATGCAGGTTGTAACTTGCGCCAGATCGGTACCGATAAG
>DJLT01000043.1:0-5557 GCA_002435145.1 Neptuniibacter sp. UBA6509 | reverse complement strand
TTTGATGTGATTCTAGGTGAAGGTCACGGTTTAACACTTGATGCGCTAGATGCAGAGATTGTTGCTGGCGCTGCCACAGGTATCAGTGCTGAGATGCGTCGTGAAGATGCAATTCTGACGCACCCAACCTTCAACAGCTACCACAGCGAAACAGATATGCTTCGTTATATGAAGAAGCTGGAAAACAAAGATTACTCTTTAGTTCACGGTATGATCCCGCTGGGTTCTTGTACCATGAAGCTAAATGCTACAGCGGAAATGATCCCGGTAACTTGGCCTGAATTTGCCAATATGCATCCTTTTGCCCCTGCTGATCAGGTGAAAGGCTATCAGCAGATGCTGAATGAGTTAGAAGAGCAACTGGTTGAAATTACAGGTTATGACAAGGTTTCCTTACAGCCAAACTCAGGTGCCTCGGGGGAATACGCAGGCTTGTTGGCGATTCGTAAGTATCAAGAATCAGTGGGTGAAGGCCATCGTAATGTTTGCCTAATTCCATCTTCTGCACATGGTACTAACCCTGCGTCTGCTGCAATGATGGATATGAAGATCATCGTCACTAAGTGTGATGATAAAGGCAATGTTGACGTAGCTGATCTGCGCGCACAGGCTGAACTGCATAAAGATAATCTATCTTGCTTGATGATTACTTACCCATCGACGCATGGTGTTTATGAAGAAGATATCGTTGAGATCTGCGAGATCATTCATAAAAATGGCGGCCAAGTGTATATGGATGGTGCCAATATGAATGCGCAGGTAGGTATCTCTAAGCCGGGTGTGATTGGCTCTGATGTGTCTCACCTTAACTTGCATAAAACTTTTGCTATTCCACACGGTGGCGGTGGCCCAGGTATGGGGCCTATCGGGGTTAAAAGCCATTTGGCTCCTTTCCTTGCGAGCCATAAAGTCAGCCCTGTTGAAGGTCTAAACCCTGAAAACGGTGCGGTCGCAGCAACACCTTATGGTTCTGCGTCTATCTTGCCGATTACGTGGATGTATAACGTAATGCTGGGTAAATCTGGCCTTAAAGCGTCTACAGAGATGGCGATCCTTAATGCCAACTACATGACTGAAAAGTTGGCTGAGCATTACCCAATTCTATACCGTGGCCGTAACAACAAAGTGGCGCACGAGTGCATCGTTGATATCCGTCCTATCAAGGAGGAGAGCGGTGTAACAGAGGAAGATATTGCTAAGCGTTTGATGGATTACGGTTTCCATGCGCCGACTATGTCTTTTCCTGTTGCAGGCACATTGATGATCGAGCCGACTGAGTCAGAATCCAAAGCTGAGATCGATCGTTTTGTCGATGCGATGGTGCAGATCCGTGAAGAGATTGTGCGTGTTCAAAACGGCGAGTGGCCTGCAGATAACAATCCGTTATCTAATGCCCCGCATACACAGACAGATATGATGAGTGCAGCTTGGGAGCGCCCATACAGTCGTGAAAAAGCGGCCTTCCCGAACGAAGCGACGCGTCTAAACAAGTTCTGGCCAACCAATAATCGTATCGATAACGTGTATGGGGATCGTAACTTTATCTGTTCATGCCCTAGCATAGAGTCATATCAGGATGCTGAAAGTTAAGCTCTTTTCAGCAAAGAAATGATCTAAAAAAACGGGCCGTTGGCCCGTTTTTTATGATGATTATAGAAGTAACGTTGATGGGTAATAATCCACTGAATTACAGTTTAAATATCATTATGTAGTATCTGCTCATCATATAAGCAACGCGGACTACTATGAACAACGGTTGTTAATACTTGATAGGCTGGGAACTAAGTTTTGATGTATCCGAAGCTTACTTGTTACATCCTGATATTTCAGCTGTAGTAATATTAGAAGTCATAAAAGCAATCTATGTTTAGAGCATGCTGGCTTTCTGGTTGAGTTTTTCAAAAGAATTTGTCAATTCAAGGGCAGCCATTGGGCGTGCGAAATAGTAACCTTGGATCCCTATCTCTTTACTCAGTATTTGCAACATTTTCAGCTGCTCATGAGTTTCAACACCTTCAGCAATGACCTTTAAGTTCATACTATGGCTCATCTGAATAATTGCTGCGACTAGACCAGAACTAAGGTTGCCTTCTCCATATTCGCTTATAAAAGAGCGATCAATTTTCAGAACATTGAGAGGGAATTTCATCAGATAACTCAATGCTGAATAGCCAGTGCCAAAATCATCAATAGCAATTTGACAGCCAAGCGTGTTGAGTTTTGCAAATATGTTTTGGTTGTTTTGATTGTTATGTAGTAACAAACTTTCTGTGATTTCGACCATAATATTCGCAGGTATTAGGCCATTACTCACGATAGATGTTTCTAATGCGGGGTAAAAGGTCTTTGCCTGAAATTGACGCGGGGATATGTTAATCGATAGGTATAATTCGTTCCCCATTTGTTTCTGCCAACACGCAAGCCTCTGGCAGCTTTCTTGAATACACCACTCGCCAATAGCGACAATTAAACCTGTTTCTTCTGCAATAGGTATAAATTCAACAGGTGATATTAGATTCCCTGCATCATCTTTCAAGCGAAGTAGAGCTTCAATACCTATGATTTTTTTGTCCATTAAACTGATGATTGGTTGATAATGAACCTCTAATAAGTTGTCTGTAATCGCTCGACGTAATAAGCCATCTATCCTTAAGCGTTCTTCAACCAATCGACTATGTTCATGCGAGTAAGAAGCTATACAGGATCTCCCTTCATCTTTAGCCCTATACATGGCTAAGTCAGCGTATTGTATTAATTCCGCAGGATTATTGCCGTCTTCAGGATAAAGCGAGAGACCAATAGAAGCTGATATATATATATTCGCATCACATAAACTGAAGCTGGTTTCTAAATGTTGAATAATGCGTTGAGCGATTTGTTCTGCTGTTGATTCAGACTCTAGGTTTTCTAGAATAACAGCAAACTCGTCCCCCCCTAAGCGTGCAATTTTATCATCTGGCCTCAAAACGGTTTGGATTCGCTCAGAAACCAAACGTAGCAACTGATCACCGGTATGATGGCCATAGGTGTCATTAACTAATTTGAAGTGATCTAAGTCTATAAACAGCAGGGCGAATGGTTTGTTTGATTCACGTCTATCGAGCGTTAGCTTTTGTAAGTAAGCTTGAAAACTATAGCGATTAGAAATACCCGATAAATGATCAGTATTTGCCTGATGTTCAAGTTCTGCTCTTGCCTTATTTAAGCTAGTCACATCAGTTACAACTGCCAATGCACCTGGAAATGAGTCTCTCGCAGAAAGCGTTGCATCCATTAGAACGTCTATTATTTCCCCTTGTGCTTTTACCAGTTGAAGAGGGTATTCCGTTAACTGCTGATCAGACCATAGAGTAGCTAATAAATTATCAATAACTGCAGATCTTTTTTCCATTTGTAAAAGTTGCTCAAGGTCGGATCCGATAATATCCTCTCTTTTGTAACCCAATTGTTGTAGGAAATAATCACTGGCGTCCTGAATAATACCTTTATGGTTAAAGCTTAGGAGTAAGGAGGGGGTCGAGTGATATAAAAGTTGGAGGTGCTCTTTTGCTTTAAGTGTATTTTTGTGGTGTAACTCAAGGCTGTTCTGCATCTCATTAAAAGCATCACTGATGACACCAAACTCATCATTTGATTGGTGATTAACTCTTATATAAGAATCACTGTCTTGACTGCTTTTAATCGCGTGAATTAGGGCTCTAAGCGGTTTATCCATTAAACGGGATAGAATTAACCAGACACCTAAGGAAAGGCAAATAATAATTAAGAAAAAGGAAAAAAGACCTGACAAAATAAATTGTTTTTTATCCCCTTGGAGGGATTGGTTACCTAGATAGAAAGTCATACTGCCAATTTTTTGGGAGATATGGGCGTTGGTATAGATGATAGGGAAAGAAAACTCACTCGCTGATTCAGGATCATGGTTAGAAGCGGATTCTTCTGCAACAAGGTTACCTCCCTCGTCATGAATTTTTATTTGGGATATATCCTGGTCCAGCAACATTGTAGTTACAATGCCTTCAACTTGTTCTGTTTTGTAATTCCACAGAGGGTCGGCGAAGAGAACTGTATAATTACCTAGAATGTTTCTTTTTTCATCTAGCTTATGAGTAAACTGCTGTTCAGCCTGATAGAGCATGATCAGCACGGTTAATGATAAGGCGATGATGGCCCCAGGGATCAAAACAATCAGCAGTTTAAGCTTTAAAGAGTTTTTGCTATTTAACATTAATGTGTAGTTATTCCTTACTGTATTTGTGCAAAAACATTTTTTAGACTGAAATCATATTCACTATAGCTTGTCGTAGGTTGCAGGCTAAATCCCCTGAAATTTATTTTCCCCCAGTTTTCATCGCCTAAATTTTTTACGTATTGATTAATGTTGGTTTTATCAATACTTTGCATTTGAAAATTAATACTGCCAGGCGCACGGGTGTCACCTGAAATACTTCGCTGGTGGTAGTCATGTAATAACACCATAGACCATGCCCCAGCTAGGAAGTGCCCCCCATCAGTAAGCAGCATTTCGTCGTCCTGCACCATTTTTAACCCTTGAGCAGACCAATTGAGTCCGACCAGACATATATTATTGTCTTTGGTTTCATTTGCTGTGATGGCTTCTTTTGCGCCAAACGCGATCGGGTCATTCGCTGCCCAAATGGCTGAGGGATGAATATTGTTTTTAGAGGCCCAATTTAGATAGTTTTGTGTAAGTTTTGTAGACTCTTGTTGATTCCAATTAGCGTAAAGGAAACGATCAAGGACGATATCTTGATGTTCCGAAATCACGGAAAGTGCGCCTTTGTTTCTGTCTATAGAAGCAGGAGTTATCTGGTCTCCTCCAATGGCAAGCATATGATAGGGTGCTTTAGCAGAATCTTTTTTTGCACACTGGTAGAGAGCGTTCATCATTCTTCGCCCCGCAGCATAATTATCAGGAATAACAGCCCCGATTAGATTGGGATTATCATTACCGGGGAAGCCAACGGTAGTCCTTTGTTTGGGGAGAAAATCATTCAGTAACATTATAGTTTTAATGTTCTTGCCTTTGCTTGAAAGAAAAATCTTCTCTGCAGCTTGTTCCTCATTTACTAAAATAAGATAATCAGGAGGAGTGGACCTGGAGGTGACTTGTAGACCAATGCTGGTCATTTTAATACGGTTCCGTTCTGCATAGATTACTTCGAGGTTGATATCAAAATCGTCAGCAGCAGCTTTCATTGTTTCGGTAACCATATCCCAAAACCGTTCTCCAGGTTTCCCTGGATTTATGAAAGTTACATTCATCGCTTCTACGATAGGTGAAAAGAAGAGCGTATAGGTAAGTAATAGCTGTAATATCTTTTTCACTTAACAATCCTGATTATTATTTTTATGAAACGAAACATTTACATATATTGAAGCTTTATCATCAACTACGATACATTAATAATTAGCATAATCTATTTTTTTTAGTATTCCCTAGATCAAAAAATAGTTGCTATATGGCATTAGTCGTTAGCAAACATTGAATTACACAAAGGTGTAATAAACGGGACTAAGCCCAGTTTAGTATTAT
>DJLT01000131.1 GCA_002435145.1 Neptuniibacter sp. UBA6509 | reverse complement strand
GCAACAATGTAGTTACCTACACCCGGTAACGCTTCTGCAAACGCAGCTGAGGTTAAAGCAGCCCCCGAGACACCCGACGTCCATACGCCTGAGGTAATAATAACCAAGCCCGTTATGGAACAGATGATAATGGTATCGAGGAAAGTCCCCAACATAGCTATCAAACCTTGACGAACGGGGTCATTCGTTTGAGACGCCGCATGTGCTATCGGAGCCGAACCTAAACCCGCCTCATTTGAGAAAACACCACGCGCAACACCAAACTGAATAGCCGCCCAAACCGCAGCACCGGCAAAACCACCTTGAGCAGCCGATTCAGTGAATGCGTAAGTGAAGATCAAATCTAAAGCCTGCGGAATCGCATCAACATTAATAAACAGTACAACAAGGCCTGCCACTAAATAACTGATAGCCATAATAGGTACAAGTGAACCCGCAACTGCACCGATACGTTTAATACCGCCCAGCAAGACTGCTGCTGTAAGCACCATCAGGACAATGCCTGTGACCCAAAGAGGGATAGAAAAGTTAGCTTCAAGAACAGAAGCGACAGAGTTGGACTGAACCGTATTACCAATACCGAAACCAGCTATCGTTCCAAAAACCGCGAACATCGTACCCATCCAAGCCCACTTTTTACCTAGGCCATTCTTGATGTAGTACATTGGGCCACCAACATGGTTGCCGTTTTCATCAACTTCACGGTACTTAACCGCTAAAACCGCTTCTGAGAACTTGGTAGCCATGCCCACTAGCGCAGTACACCACATCCAAAACAGTGCACCGGGACCACCTAAGAAAACAGCGGTAGCAACACCTGCAATATTACCTGTTCCAACCGTTGCAGACATCGCTGTCATTAAGGCCTGGAAAGGCGAGATCTCACCGGAGTCTTTATCTGCGCCCGTCGTTTTACGGCCACCCCACATCAGTTTAAAACCTGTGCCTAATTTAAAAATAGGCATAAGTTTTAAACCTAACTGTAGGAATAAACCTACACCTAAGATTAATACCAACATCATGGGACCCCATACGATGCCATTGATGGCCTTAATCATCTCAGTTAATGCGTCCATTACTTCTCCTCTATTCTTTTTATCTTAATTGAGGCTTATATGTCCTTCCCTGTTAACGCTGAAAACAGCTATAACGAGGGCCATTAGACATAAGCGATAACTATTCGTAGCAAGAAAAGGGTTTCTAAATCCGCCATGTAACCGTAATAACGGACCTGTATCCCTAACTAAGAGAGGAAACAGTTCAGATCAAATTACGTTCCAGCCAAGGGTAACGATGTTAAAAACCGCTCCTGTTGCCACGAATAAAAGTCGTTAATAACAATAAGATAAAAGAGTCAGAGAATGGCTTTGAAAATCTGCTGATTTCCGAATAAATAACTCTATTATTAGAAATAACAGGGGAAATAGCTATTATCGCAAATATGAGCCATCCAAGCAGATTTTTATGGCGAAATAGCTCCAATAGGCAGCTTATATCACTGAATAATCCAGTTTTATAAGCTGATAGCATTATTGAGGTTATACTGAGTGCAAGCAGAGCTTTTTAAATATGCTCGCGCCTACTCTTAAGCACCTACCCTTAAAATAGCATCTACTCTTAAGCACCTATTCTTAAGATACCACCCAGCAGAACCCTACCTGTAAGAGCTCAACAAACGATTTAAGCATTCGGTTTAAACTCTATAGGGATTTCCAACGTTTCTCTTACCTCCTCCATCACGATATAACTCTTCGAGTTTTTAACCCCTGGAAGTGTAAGTAACATCTCACCTAATAAAGCACGATATTCCGACATATCATTAATACGCGCTTTCAAAAGATAATCCGCATCACCTGAAACTAAGTGACATTCAAGTATATACGGCAGCTCTTTAACCGCCTGATTAAAGATCTGAAACGCGTCAGGTGTTTGATAAGAGAGGGAAATTTCGACAAATACCAACATGCTAAATTCAAGCATTTGCGGATTAAGACGAGCGTAATAACCTTCAATATAGCCATCCTTCTCAAGCCTTTTTACCCGCTCAATACAAGGTGTAGAGCTCAATCCAACCTTCTCAGCAAGATCAACATAACTAATACGCCCATCAATCTGCAATGTACGAAGTATGCTCACATCTAAACGATCCAGTGAGCGCCCTTTAGAATTAGACATAAGATAAATTCACCATTAAATTCAAATTAAGCAGATGATAACCCTGCAATTAGTTAAAATACAAAACCATTTCATGACATAAACCACATAAACTAGTTCTTTCTCATTAACAAAAAACTCCATAAATGAGGTGACACTATGAAGGTATTGGTTTTAGGTGCTGGCGTGGTCGGCGTCACAAGCGCTTGGTATTTAGCCAAAGCAGGCCATGAAGTTACTATAGTCGATCGCCAAATTGATGTCGCATTGGAAACGAGTTATGCCAATGCAGGACAGATATCTCCTGGCTATTCTGCACCGTGGGCAGGGCCCGGCATTCCACTTAAAGCCATTAAATGGCTTATGCAAGATCTGGCGCCGTTTATGATCAGCGGTAAAGAGGTAGATACTCAAACCCTTGCATGGATGACAAAGATGGTCACCAACTGCACGGAAAGCGCATACCACACCAACAAAGCTCGTATGATGCGCCTTGCGGAATACAGCCGTGATTGTTTTATTAATTTACGCTCAGAGCTGGACATTGATTATGACCAGCGCAGTCAAGGAACACTGCAAGTGTTCCGCACCGACAAGCAAGTTAAAGACGCACAGAAAGATATCTCTGTACTTGAAGAGTGCGGCGTAAACTTCCAAGCATTAGATGTTGATGGCTGTTTAGAATACGAACCCGCACTTGCCAACGTTAGAGATAAAATTGTAGGCGGCCTTCGCCTACCCGGTGATGAAACCGGTGACTGCTTTAAATTTACCAACGCCTTAGCCGACGAATGTAAAAAGCTAGGTGTAAAGTTTGAAATGAAAACCGATATATTGAATATCAATACCGAAGGCGATGAGATCGTTAATGTCAGTACCTCCAAAGGGAAAATGACATCTGATGCTTACCTAGTCGCACTGGGTAGCTATTCGACACCTGTACTTTCTAAAATTGGCTTAAAAGTGCCCGTTTATCCGATAAAGGGCTATTCACTCACCCTGCCTATCATTGACGCCTCTAAAGCGCCTACATCCACCGTGATGGACGAAACCTACAAAGTCGCAGTGACACGCTTTGAAGATCGTATTCGTGTAGGTGGGACCGCTGAGATCGCCTCATACAACAAAGAGCTAGAAGAGAAACGCAGAGCGAATGTGGAATTTGTTGTTAAAGACCTATTCCCAGGCGGGGGCGATGCCGCACAAGCAGAGTTTTGGACAGGACTACGTCCAATGACACCCGACGGTACGCCTATCTTAGGCGAAACAAATTTTACAAACCTATTCCTCAATACAGGTCACGGCACATTAGGCTGGACCATGTCATTAGGCTCAGGCAAGTATGTCGCCGATATCATCAGCCAAAAGTCACCTGATATCGATACGGAAGGGCTGTCGGTCGCACGTTACGGTTAAGGAATCTATTAATGCACCTAAACGGCTCATCTCTGTTTAGAGGTTAATAAAGCTCTCTATTCGAAAAGGGCTTTACGCAGATACTTTTTAAAATAACCAAGAGACAGCCCCCTATCTCTTATCAGTATTGTTAAGGAATTAACATGAGCAATAAAACGATCATCGCAACAGAAAAGGCCCCAGCAGCTATCGGCACTTATTCACAAGCGGTCAAAGCGGGTAACACCGTTTATCTATCAGGACAGATCCCTCTAAACCCTGAAACCATGGAGATGGTAACGGAATCATTTCAAGCCCAAGCCGTTCAGGTTTTTGAAAACCTAAAAGCAGTTGCCGAAGCCTCCGGTGGTAATGTTAATGATTTTGCTAAAATTACCGTTTTACTATCTGACCTCGCTTACTTTGGTCAAGTAAATGAGATTATGGCTCAATACTTCGATGAACCTTACCCTGCACGCGCCGCTTACGCTGTTAAAGCGCTACCAAAAGATGCAGATATCGAAATCGAAGCCGTTATGGTGGTATAACACTCTTTAAGAACTGTTAGTTAAAGAATTGATTCAAATTTGATGCTAATTAGGAGCATTCATGGCACGTGCAGCAACCGCTACCATTAACTTAAACGCCATTCGGCATAATTATCGTTTGGCAAAATCTGTGGCTCCTGAGCAACAAGCCTTAGCGATTATTAAAGCTAATGCCTATGGTCATGGTGCGATAGACGTTGCCAATGCACTCAGTGATGATGCAGATGGTTTTGGTGTTGCCTGCATTGAAGAAGCTGTGGAATTACGCCAAGCAGGCATCGATCTTCCGATTCTTTTACTTGAAGGTTTTTTTAGTGCGGATGAGCTCCCCCTCATCAGCGAGCTAAACCTTTGGTGTGCCGTACATAGCCTTGAGCAGATAGAGATAATTGCACAAACGGAACTCCCTAAGTCGATCACTATTTGGCTGAAAATGGACAGTGGCATGCACCGCTTAGGGATTTCACACGATAAGTACAACGCCGCCTTTCAGAAGTTATCCACATTAGCTCAAGTGGAGAGTGTTGTTTTAATGAGTCACTTCTCCTCCGCTGATGAACCCGAGTTATGCACAACCGCTAAACAGATAAAAGTATTTGATGACACTACTAAGCATCTGAATGCCCCTGTTAGCTTAGCCAATTCAGCTGCCACACTTGAGTTCACAGACGCGCGAAGAAATTGGCAACGACCGGGCATCATGCTATATGGAGCCTCACCTTTCTGCGCACCTCAAGCTTTAGCTGATCAGTTGCAACCTGCACTGACCTTAAGCTCGGAAATTATCGCTGTACGTGAAATACAACCGGGCGAAAGCGTAGGCTATAGCGCCACATGGACAAGTGACACAGCCACACGCGTAGGTACAGTTGCTATAGGCTATGCTGACGGCTACCCACGACATGCTAAAAGCGGCACTCCGGTTTTGGTCAACGGTCATAAAAGCAACATTATTGGTCGTGTATCAATGGATATGCTTTGCGTCGATTTAACCGATATCCCTGACGCTGGTGTAGGCAGCTATGTAGAGCTTTGGGGTGAAAACTTACTTGCAACAGAGATCGCTCACCACTGCGATACGATCTCTTACACTCTATTTACCGGCATAACCCGCCGAGTACATAAAAAATATATTTAGGAAAAAATCATGACTATTGAGCGCATTGAATCTACTGAGCGCATGAGCCGCATCGTCAAACACAACGGCACAGTCTACCTTTGTGGCCAAACCGCTGGCGAAGCCGAGTGGGATATATCTGAGCAGACTCAACGCTGCTTAGATAAAATCGATAATCTACTCGAAAAAGCAGGCAGCAGCAGAAACCAGCTACTTTCAGTCACCATCTACGTGCGCGATATGAAGGACTTCGCAGCCATGAACGCTGTCTGGGATGCATGGGTCGCTGAATGCGAAAAGCCCGCTCGCGCTTGTGTTGAAGCACGTATGGCTAGACCGCAAATATTGGTCGAATTTACGGTAACCGCAGCGTATTCATAATTTTCTTTATAGAAGCAAAAACTTTCTCAAGAAGTATGCCCCTTATAGCAAAACCTCGCTCAGGGGCTGAGCTCCAACAAAGTAAATACAGGCAAGTTAGGTTTATAGGTTCATTTATTACGAGCATAAAAAAACTGGCATAAGCCAGTCAATTTAAATAAATGGTCGGGATGACAGGAATAACTCATCGCTACGCTCTTCACCCTTCGGGCCACTCACTAAGTGAATGTTGTCTCACTATGTTCGGCTGAAACAAATCCTATAACTTTTTTGAAACTGGTCGGGATGATAGGATTTGAACCTACGACCCCTACTCCCCCAGAGTAGTGCGCTACCAAACTGCGCTACATCCCGACACTAGACCTTGAAAACGAACGTTTTTCAAGAGGACGGTATCTTAACTTAACGTTATGACTCTGTGAAGATTTTTTCAAAGCTATTGCGTAATAACTTCTTCTGCTATAACCATCACTGTAGCAGTCTGATTATAGTGACCAATAGAGCCCCCTTGAGTTGCTCCTTGCTCACCAAAAGTGTTGAAACCTATAAGAGGAACATCATCACCACACACCTCTTTTAGCAAACTTAAATCATCCACTTTTAAACGACATTTAAGTTCGTGGCGTAGAATACAGTTGAAGACAACAACCGCTGCAATCTTTTTAGGACTACCCGCATCAATAATCGCTTTTTCTAAAGTTTCCTTAAAACGCTGCCTAGCAGTTTCTGCGTCTGTTTTCATCTCACGCAAAAAAGCACCTTGGGGTATTTCTGCATAAAAGCTGACACTACCATCATCATAAACCTCTTGGGCACTTTTGATGGTGTACTCTGCAAACACATCTGAAGATTTAATTCCAAAAGGGTTTTGTATAAACAGCTCAGGGGTGAGTTCATCACTGCCTAATAACTTTTTGAGGACTTCTGTCGCAGGCTTTCCATTCAGGCTATGCACAACGCGCCCTGTCGCCTTGGTTACGACTGCGCCTTTATTAGCCGCAACATAAGGGTGCCCCATAGACGTGCCTATTTTTAATGCACTACTGAAACTCGCTACTGCCGCAGAGTTTTGATAAACACCATTACAGATCTGGTAACTTTGGCTATCAGAGAAATCGGTTGCTGTAGAGCCCCCTATAATTTGAGATACAGTACCGGTTTCCAAAATAAGACTACGTAAAAACGCCTCTTCTTGGCCAGAAGTGCCATCGGGTAATACCATATTGATACAGGGCTTGATGCGAGAAACTTCATTTGCGGCCTTACTATCAAGCGCAATCGCCATTAAGGACATTACAGCAGGGTTTGAGATAAGGTTAGCGTAGGCATTACGGATAGCACTTTTAGCCGCTTGTTCAGGCTTTTCAGTAAGGTTTTCACCAATCCCTACCCCGACACTAAAATAGGCGCTTTGCAAGCTAAGGATAACCACACTGCCGGTCTGCGGACCTTCCATTAGGCTGGAAATTTCACCCCAAGCGCTCCCCCCGATAACTGCAACCTTTTCGCCAACCACTGAACGTATATCGTCATACGCTTGATGGACATCTAATGAAAAGCTAACAAAACAGATAATTAAATCAGGTTTAGGAGTTTTCTCCATTGCTTGTTTTGCGGCGGTAACTGCGTCTGTCGCGTGGCCTAAGCCTACCCTTACGATAGCCATATCCTAAACTCATTATTATTTTTAATAGAATGATGCTAATCAACACAAAAGTGTAAACCAAGCCTTAAATGGGGAATTAGTGCCAAAGTGTGAGTAAATAGCCACTATATAAGTAAAACGTACGTTTGTTTCAACTTCGCAGAGCATTTAGCCAAGCTTCATACACTAGTTAAGAATAATCAGATTCCTAACTACGTTTAGTCAGCTCTAACAAGCTTTCAAGTTCAGTGATAGTTTGTCTAAGGAGCTGCTTATATTGGCTTTGGTCGTCTTCATTATTTTCACCAGATAAATACTGCTTAGCACCACTCAAAGTATACCCTTGGTCATGCAACAAGCTTTTGATCTGACGAATAAGTAAAACGTCCTGACGCTGATAGTAACGACGATTATTACGTTTGACAGGCGATATTTGACTAAACTCTTTCTCCCAATAACGCAATACATGCGCCTTGAGATCACAAAGTTTAGCCACTTCGCCAATGGTGAAATAACGCTTACCCGGAATAGGGTTAGGGTCGTTACTCTGCTCCGTCTCCAGCATAAGTTTCGACGCGGTCCTTCAGTTTTTGACCAGGTCGGAAGGTCACCACACGGCGTGCCGCGATAGGAACTTCTTCCCCTGTTTTTGGATTCCGGCCCGGTCTTTGACGCTTATCGCGTAGATCAAAGTTACCGAAGCCGGACAATTTCACCTGCTCGTTATCAGCCAGACATGCACGGATTTCATCAAAAAACGATTCCACCATCTCTTTGGCTTCACGTTTATTTAACCCAAGCTCTTCGTTTAGGCGTTCCGCCATTTCAGCTTTTGTTAACGAACTCATGATAAATCACCTTTCGCTGCTTACTCTCGCAATGAGGCACTAAACTCTTTAGCTAGTGCAGAAACAACCACATCAATTGCGTTGTTTATTTCTTCATCATTAAGAGTGCGCGAAGGATGCTGCCACGTCAAGCCCACAGCAAGACTTTTTCTACCTTTTTCAATACCTTGGCCCTGATAAACATCAAACAGGGTGACTTCTTTAACAAATTCACCTGCATGCTTTTCAGCAACCTGTCGAACTGAATCAAAGCCAACCGACTCATCTACAATAATTGCTAGATCGCGGCGAGACTCTGGGAATTTAGAAATTTCAGTATAACGAGGTAACTTACCTTGGCATAAAGCAGCTTGATTGATTTCGAAAAGGAACACTTCCCCATTCAAACCAAGCTCTTTAACTAGGTTTGGATGTAGTGCACCTACATAACCAATTGCCTTACCATTACGCTCAATTCGAGCTGTTTGACCTGGATGTAATGCAACATGACGATCCGCTACGAAGGCAAACTCATCAGATGCGCCGCCCAGTGACAACAAGCTCTCTAGATCCCCTTTTATATCAAAGAAATCAACCGTATCTTTGCCCGCATTCCAGCCTTCCGGATCACGTGCGCCAGTGATAACACCTGCAACAACATTTTCCTGAATAATCTCATCACCCTGAGTAGGCAAAAAGCGCTGACCGCTTTCAAACATACGTACGCGGCTCTGCTGACGATTCTGGTTATATTGAACTGCTTTAACCAAGCCCGGCCAGATACTTGTACGCATCACAGCCATTTCAGCCGAGATAGGATTCGCCAGCGCTATGGCATCATATTGATCATCAAACTGTTTCTGCAAACCCGCTTCAATAAAGCTATACGTAATAGCTTCTTGATAGCCCATTGCAGTAAATGCACGGCGTACATTGTGAATGCTTACTATCGTTTCGTCATTTGCCTTAATCGGCATCGATGCCGTCGGTGTACGTACAGGTAGGTTGTTATAACCGTACACACGCGCCAACTCTTCAATAAGATCAACTTCAATCGATATATCGAAGCGGTAAGAAGGTACAGCGACATTCCACTCACCGTCCGTAGACGCTTTTTCTACATCTAAACCTAGACGGGTAAGTATCTCTTCGATCTCAGCTGCAGGCATTTCAAAAGCCAGCATGCTGTTTACTTTAGCGTGACGAAGAACCACTTGACGATCAGTCGGCAACTCTTTGTTATCTACCGCTTCAACGACAGGGCCTGCTTCGCCACCTACGATTTCTAGCAACAATGCAGTTGCACGGTTAATCGCTTTTGTCTGTAACTGCCAGTCAACGCCACGTTCAAAGCGATGAGATGAATCGGTATGCAAACCATATGAGCGTGCACGACCGGCAATAGAGATTGGGTTAAAGAAGGCACTTTCTAGGAAAATATCTTGAGTCTCAGCCGTTACACTTGTTGGCTCACCACCCATAATCCCAGCCATAGCAACAGGACCAGATGCATCGCTTATGGTTAGCGTATCAGCATTTAACTCAACGTCTTGGCCATCAAGCAGTGTCAGCTTTTCACCTTGCTCCGCACGACGTACAACAATGCCACCTTCTAACTTATTCAAGTCAAAAGCGTGCATTGGTTGGCCAAGCTCTAACAGAATATAGTTAGTGACATCGACAACAGGATCAATGCTACGCACACCTGAACGCTCAAGTTTCTGCTTCATCCACAGTGGCGTTTCTGCCTGTGGGTTAATGTTACGAATAACACGACCAACATAACGTGAACAATCAGCAACATCTTTTAGCTCAATCGAAAAAGTATCTTCGATCGTTGCGGCTACTTCAGAATCTGGGATGAAAGTAACTGGCACCTTATTTAAAACACCTACTTCACGCGCAAGACCAGTAATACTTAAACAGTCTCCACGGTTAGGTGTCAGGTCCACGTCAATGATATTGTCATCAAGGCTTAAGTATTCACGAATACAGGTGCCCACTGGCGCGTCTACCGGTAGCTCCATAATGCCATCGTGATCTTCTGAAATACCTAGTTCATCTTCCGCACATAACATACCGAAAGACTCAACCTGACGCAGTTTAGCTTTCTTAATTTTAAACGCTTTACCATCCGGCGTAGGTAATACCGCACCCACTGTAGCAAAGGCTGTTTTTAACCCTGCACGTGCATTGGGTGCACCACACACAACCTGAAAAACTTCACTACCACTCGTCACTGTACATACTTGAAGTTTATCTGCATTTGGGTGCTGTTCAGCTGTTAGAATTTCACCCACAACAACACCGCTAAAGTCTTTAGCTGCTGCTTCAACTTCGTCTACTTCCAGACCTGCCATTGTGACCTGATCAACAAGAGCCTGCGTATCAATTGCAGGGTTTACCAGTTCACGTAACCACTTTTCACTGAATTTCATTTTGCTTTCCCGAAAATCCTGTTAATAACCGCTTAAACGTATGCTTTGATCAGTTGAACTGACCTAAGAAACGCAGGTCGTTTTCAAAGAACAAACGCAGGTCATTTACGCCGTAACGTAGCATCGCCAAACGCTCAACACCCATACCGAAAGCAAAACCGGTGTATTCTTCAGGGTCGATACCAGAAGCCTCAAATACTTTTGGATGCACCATACCGCAACCGAGTACTTCCAACCATTTGCCATCACCACGATCAATATCAACCTCAATGGAAGGCTCAGTAAATGGGAAATAAGAAGGACGGAAGCGAACACGTACATCCTCTTCAAAGAATTCACGCAAGAACTGTTCTAGCGTGCCTTTGAGATCAGCAAAGCTGATATTTTTATCCACAATCAAACCTTCGACCTGATGGAACATAGGTGAATGAGTTTGATCGTAATCGCAACGGTAGACACGGCCTGGACAGATAATACGCAGAGGAGGCTGCTGTGTTTCCATCGTACGTACCTGCACACCTGAGGTATGAGTACGTAACAAAGTGTTCGCATTAAAATAGAAAGTATCATGCATCGCACGAGCTGGATGATGCGATGGAATATTTAGCGCTTCGAAGTTGTGGTAATCATCTTCGATCTCTGGACCTTCTTCTACGCTGTAACCAATATTGGCAAAGAACGCTTCAATACGTTCCATAGTTTTGGTCACCGGGTGTAAACCACCCAACTCCTGACCACGACCTGGAAGCGTGACATCAATTGTTTCTTCAGCCAATTTAGCTTCAAGTGCTGCTGACTCTAACGTAGCCTTACGCTCGTTGATTTTCTCTTGCAGCGCTTGCTTAGCTTCATTGATTTTAGCACCCGCCTGTGGACGCTCTTCAGCAGACAGCTTACCAAGGCCTTTTAACAGCGCTGTAAGCTCACCTTTTTTGCCCAAATACTGAACACGTACATCGTCCAGTGCTTGAGTGCTAGTCGCCGCAGCAACTGCTTCAGTACCTGCTGCCAACAGGCTTTGAATGTTTTCCATTATCCAGCTCCAATAATAAGGAGAAAAAGACCAAAACCTACTTCATTTAGAGAGAAGGTCTTTACATAAAAATCAGTTTTTTTGCGCAAATCTTGCCACAAAATCTGTGCAAAAAAACCGAAAAAATAGGGGAAGAGCTTGCACCCTTCCCCTATTTCAAACGAGTCGTTTACACGACACTGGGTGCTTTACGCTAGAGAAGTTTTAGCTTTCTCTACGATTGCAGCAAATGCGCCAGCTTCGTGAACAGCTAAATCAGCTAGAACCTTACGATCGATTTCGATGTTGGCTTTTTTAAGACCAGCAATGAAACGGCTGTAAGACAGACCATTGATGCGTGCACCAGCATTGATACGTGCGATCCACAAAGCGCGGAACTGACGTTTTCTCTGGCGACGGTCACGGTATGCATACTGACCTGCTTTGATAACTGCCTGTTTAGCAACGCGGAATACACGGCTACGAGCACCGTAATAACCTTTTGCTTTTTTCAGGATTTTTTTGTGACGACGACGAGCAACAACACCACGTTTAACGCGAGCCATAACCTTCTTCCTTTTCTAAATTCTGTTAACTAAAAAATCGTTTAAATATAAGGCAACATGCGACGAACTAGAGCCTTATCTGCAGCATGAACCTGCATCATCGGGCGAAGCTGGCGCTTACGCTTAGTAGATTTCTTGGTCAGAATATGACTAGTGAAGGATTGCTTGTGTTTGAAGCCATTAGCGGTTTTCTTAAAACGCTTAGCCGCACCACTGTTAGATTTCATTTTAGGCATTACTAAAATCTCCACGCATTCGTTAATTTATTTTCACTCAGAACAAACGACAAAACCCGCAGCTAACTTTTTGACAAGTTAGTCACGGGTTAAGGAAAGTAACGAGTTACTTTTTCTTCTTCGGAGCTAAGACCATGACCAATTGACGGCCTTCCATCTTAGGACGCTGTTCAACTACAGTTGTCTCTTCCAAATCTTTTTCGATTCGTCTAAGTAACTGCATGCCCAGTTCCTGATGAGCCATCTCACGGCCACGATAACGTAGTGTTATCTTGGCTTTATCTCCTGCTTCAAGGAAACGTATCAGGTTGCGTAGTTTTACCTGATAATCACCCTCTTCCGTATTTGGACGGAATTTTACTTCTTTGATCTGGACCTGATGCTGCTTTTTCTTGGCTTCATTCTTTTGCTTTTTCAGCTCATAAAGATGCTTGCCATAATCCATCACTTTACAAACGATTGGATCAGCTTCAGAAATTTTAACCAGATCAAGTCCCGCTTCTTGAGATGCCTCAAGAGCGTCATGAATAGGTACGACGCCTATCTGCGTTCCGTCGGGACCAATAAGTCTGCACTGTTTAGTTACTTTCAGTAAGTTCTCATTGATCATGGGCTCCTCTCTGCGAGCGCCCCTTTTATTATCACGCCTGATAGCTGTATCTCCTGACTAGTATTTAGTCTAATTAGTCCTGACGGCCTTTCTTGGCGACATCGCTGCCAAGAAGGTTTATAAATTCATTTTGAGACATGGAACCAAGGTCAACACCTGTTCTCGTACGTACCGCAACGGTACCTGCCTCAACTTCTTTGTCGCCTATTACAAGAAGATAAGGAACCTTCTGTAAAGTACGCTCGCGAATTTTAAAGCCGATCTTCTCATTTCTCAAGTCCGACTCGGCCCTGAATCCTTTATTTTCAAGATTTTGGACAACTTTTTCGCAATAATCTGCCTGTTTGTCCGTAATATTCATAATTACGGCCTGTACAGGCGATAACCAAGTGGGTAATGCGCCCGCAAAGTTTTCGATTAAAATGCCAATAAATCTTTCAAAAGAACCCAAAATTGCACGATGCAACATAACCGGAGTTTCTTTTTCGCCCTGCTCATTTACAAATTGAGCACCTAAACGACCCGGCATTGAGAAGTCCACCTGAATAGTACCACATTGCCATACACGACCAAGGCAATCTTTCAAAGAAAACTCAATCTTTGGTCCATAGAATGCACCTTCACCTGGAAGCTCACCCCATTCTAGACCAGCAGCATCCAATGCATCGCCTAATGCTTTCTCCGCTTTATCCCAAACCTCATCGGAACCTACGCGCTGTTCTGGACGTGTAGAAAGTTTGTAGATAACTTCAGTGAAACCAAAATCTTCATACACTTCATCAAGAAATGTAATGAAACGAGCGACTTCTTCTTGGATTTCATCTTCTGCACAGAAGATATGCGCATCATCTTGAACAAAGCCACGTACACGCATAATACCGTGTAGTGCACCTGACGGCTCATTACGATGACAGCAGCCAAATTCTGCTAAACGTAGTGGCAGATCACGGTATGAACGTAAACCCTGATTAAATACCTGAACATGGCATGGGCAGTTCATTGGCTTAATCGCAAAATCATGGTTCTCTGAGTGAGTTGTAAACATCTCTTCAGAGAATTTATCCCAGTGACCCGATTTTTCCCACAAAGATCGTTCAACAACTTGAGGGGTTTTTATCTCTTCATAACCATGCTTACGCTGTTTAGTACGCATGTACTGTTCGATCTGCTGGTACAAGGTCCAACCATTTGGATGCCAAAACACCATGCCCGGTGCTTCTTCCTGTAGATGGAACATATTGAGCTGCTTGCCCAATTTACGGTGATCACGTTTTTCTGCTTCTTCTAGACGGTGTAAGTAAGCTTTTAAAGCTTTTTTATCACCCCAAGCAGTACCATAAATACGCTGAAGCATTTCGTTGTTTGAATCACCACGCCAGTAAGCGCCAGCAACTTTCATCAATTTGAAAGCTTTAATGTGGCCAGTGGAAGGAGCATGAGGACCACGGCATAGATCGATGAAATCGCCTTGTGAGTAGAAAGAAAGGTCTTCTGCATCAGGAACTGACTGCAATAACTCTACTTTGTACTTTTCTCCCATCTCATCAAACATTTTCGTCGCTTCATCGCGACTCATCAATGAACGAGTAATTGGAAGGTTTTGTTTCGTCAATTCCGCCATTTTCTTTTCGATCTTTTCAAGATCTTCAGGCGTAAATGGACGTTCGTATGCAAAATCGTAGTAGAAACCATTTTCAATAACAGGCCCGATGGTTACCTGAGCGCCAGGGAATAGGTTTTTTACTGCCATTGCCATTAGATGTGCACAGGAGTGACGGATCACTTCTAAGCCTTCGTCATCACGTGAGGTGATGATCGCAAGATCAGCATCATTTTCAATGGTGAATGAGGTATCGACAGGCTGACCATCGACTTTACCAGCAAGCGCCGCTTTGGCTAAACCAGCGCCAATATCAGCAGCCACTTCAAAAACAGTAACCGGGTTAGCAAATTCACGTTTGCTACCGTCAGGCAGGGTAATTACAGGCATGTTATTTCCTTAGTTTCAGTGGTGGCCCATACGTAAGGCCACTTAGAATATGATGTAAGCTCGCTTTTCGTACAAACCAAGTACGCTGCGGCGGCGGCATTATATTCTATTGCAGAGCAGGTAGCTATAACGTAGCGAAGGAGCATGTGATAAGTGGTGAAATTTAGGCTTATGAACTAAAAAACCACTTACAACAAGTGGTTTTAATTCAAAGTCATTGAGATTGTTTAACAAGCAAGCCCATAACTAAATATACTTAGTCATTGCTTTATACATAGTTTAAAACGCCCTCTTTTTGCTTCGCGCTAGTCATTCGTGCCATAAACCCATCAATACTCGCCACACCCGCGCCATAAATAATAATCTGGGCCAGCAATAGCCCCCATATATAATGAAGATATAGGGCTGCGGGCGCTATTTCGACCAAACTAATGACCGCCACATAGTTGACAATAAACAAACCTAACGCCGTAAACCGTGTGAAAAAGCCTAATACCAACAGCACAGGTAAAACTAGTTCACCAATCGTGCCCAAATAAGCGGCAAGCTCAAATGGTATCAACGGCACTTGGTACTCCTCTTCAAAGAGAAACAACGTTGTATCCCAATCTTGTACCTTTGTAAGTCCAGCTAAAAAGAAAACCTTTGCTATATATAATCTTGCTAATAGAGCAACCCAGCTATGGGCGGTAACAATCTTATCTACCTTTGTAAGATAGCCTTGATAAAATTTACTCATGATAATAATCACTCTCAGAATCTTTTAAAAAATCAAATTCACAACAAAAACGAACGTAAGCGTTTTTAACCTAAGCCTTCTAACCACTTCTCTTCAATTGCTACACTTAGCCAGTCAGATAGATCAAAATTTACATATTTATCCAACAAATCTTCTAGACTTAATCCTGCTAAAACATCGATTAACCAAGCGTTTTCTTGTTCAGTTAATCGCTCTACACAGGGCACAGCTTCTCGCTGATAAATAACAATGCGATGCAGCTCAGCCGGTTCCTTCAAGAGGGCTGCTAGTTCATGCGTGTCTATTTGCTCTTCACTTAGTTGATGTAACATCCAAATTTCATCCACTGGATATTGATAGCTCAGCACCTTCAACGTTTTGGACAGTTGAATAAATACACTCTTCAAATTCGACTCGGATAAACGAACCAATGAATTAACATTAAGCTCGGTTCCTACACCTCGAGCGGTTTCATGTAAGAACCACTCAAATGATGCAACTTCTGCTAAATAAGGATGCTGATCATGTAACTCTGTTCTCATGATCAATGATGATAAATGCTTACCCCAATCAGCCCAGTCACCCGTAGTCGGTAGCTCCATGTGCAGCAACTTCTGCGTTAAGCTGCTTAACGCCTCCCGCCCAATCATCTTATCTACTACCGGGTACTTTAATGACAACGCTCGAACAGCGGTCATCAACAAATTATTCTGGTAGATTTTTAACCCTTTACTAACCAGATCCCCTCCATCACTCTCCGAGATTGATTGCTCATCAAAGATCAGGGTTACTAAAGCTTGTTGACGACGACTTAAAACATCTAACTCAGATTGCATGTAAGACCCTCTCTTCACTCACACCCTTCATAACCGTTAAGGCTTTCGTGACAGTTACGTCTTTCATAATAGAACGAGCTTTGGTTGCCTGTTCCAGTAAAACAGACCAACTTGGCAAATTGTTATCCCATTCGATCAATGTTGTGACTGCCCCAAATTGCTTTAATGCCGTACGGTAAAGTGACCAACACTCGTCAGAAACAGGCTGGCTGTGATCATCAATTATCAGTTCATTTTCAGAAACTGGGGTATAACCTGCTAAATGAATCTCTCCCACAGCACGAGAAGGTAATTGCTGTAACCATTGAGTCGCAGTTTGCAGTGAACCTTCATCACTAAAATTATGCGCATTTACAATTAAGTTATTCAGGTCAACCAGTAATCCGCACCCCGTACGGTTAACAAGTTCAGTTAAAAACTCTGTTTCACTCATATCCGAAAAACTAAATTCGACATATGAAGACAAGTTCTCAACCAGAATTTTACGCCCTAGCACTTGCTGAACTTTATCCACATTTTCAACCATGACCTGCAAGCTTTGTTGGCTAAACTCTAGGGGAAGAAGATCTCCCGCGTGTACAGAACTTCCATTGAGATTGCTCCAAGTGAAGCAAGCATGATCAGAGATTAGTATCGGGGTAATCTGCTGTGACAAGCGCTTTAAACGCAACAGGTAATCTCTATTGATACCGACTGCCGAGCCTAACCCCATGGAGGTTGAATGTAAGCTAATGGGATATTGCCGTGCGATATCATCTAAAATCGCAGGTAAAATCCCTCCTTCAGCAAAAAAATTCTCGGCATGCACCTCAACAAAATCAATGAAAGATGACCCAAGCAGTGCTTCCTTATAATGAGGATGGCGCAGCCCGACCCCAACCATTGATGAAAGGGTCTCACCCCTAGTATGAGGTGTATTTAAACAGGACATCTTCTTCTCCTAGTAGTTTACTTTGCAGTAATCAAACAGCTACTTCTGCGCTTGATAACGCTCTTTCGCTTCAGCCTTTAACATGCCACCCATATCTTCACAGGTACCTTTTGCTACGAGCTTCCATTCACCTGGATCGTTATCTACTTTTGCTTGGCCTGCACAGGAGTGCGTCCCTGCCAGATTGCCACAATCATTTTGGCCGGCTAATGCCACGCCATAACACTTTTCTTTACCTGCGGCATTAGCTGCAGGAATGGTTGCTACTGATGCCAGCGCTACGGCTAGCGCTGCAGTAGCTATACGTTGTTTACTGTCCATAACTTTTCTCCACTTTATTTAAAGTTAGCGAGATGCTGCTCGGCCTTATGGCTAATCTGTTGATAGGCTATAGACCCCACCTGCCGATCCAGCTCTGCGTCTTTACTTAGAAAAACTAAGGTTGGAACCGCACGAATATTGAACTTATTTGAAAGTTCCGGTTGTTGATCAACATCAACTTTCAATACGCGTAGTTGACCTGCATATTTTTCAGCAAGCTTTTTCATAATGGGCGTCATCTGCTGACAAGGTCCGCACCAATTAGCGCTGAAATAGATCAACGCTAAAGGTTCAGAGTATTCGTGCCCAGTCGCTGAAAATGTCAATTCAGACTTAGACATCAGGAATTAATCTTCTGCGTTTGTGACAGCCACTGAAAGATCTTCAATACCCGCCCAAATACGATCAGCCGATTTCACATGGCCCGGTACATCTGTTAACCACTTTTTCTGTACATCTTTATTCAAATTAAGATAAAGCTTGCCTTCCTGGATGTAGAACGCCTGAGGATCCACATCTAGCTTTTTATTAAGCGCAACACCCATTGCACAGTAACCACCAAACTGCGGCGCATAGCGATCCGCGTCCGAATTAAACAGGTCACGGTTTTCAGCACTTGAGAAGCGATAAATTGCACCATCATGTGTAGCGGTATATTTAGCCGAACCTTCGACTGCCATCTCTTTGGTGAAATATGCAACTGGGTCGTAACCCTGAATAGCAACATCGTTCGTGCCGATATTCACAGAAGCAGCAAAACTCATGCTACTTAGTAAAAGTGCGCCTGCTGCCGTTGCTAGCTTTAGTGTCTTTGAAAATTTCATATCTTTTTCCTCAATTAATGGTTAAATAAACAAGCTAGACAAAGGAGATATGTCCCGCTGTTGTTGAGGTATAGATTACGGACAATTCAGAATGGAAAGGCCTCCATTCATCTGCAAAAAAGCGCCAATCGTCCTAAAGGGGTATTTCATGGATAAATTAAGTCACTTACTGCAAAGTTTAGAGATCAATGCGGAAGTTTTTTTTAGTGGCAATTTATGCGGAATTCAAAGCTTTGAAGATAACAATGAATCTGGTTTTCTACATTTCGTACAATCGGGATCATTGACGCTTAGAACAGAAGAAGAACATAGCCTTATAATGCATGCGGGTTCAGTGATCTTTTTTCCTAATGGAACCAGCCACCAGATTGAAATAGCTAAATCAGAAGATGCTCAGATGATTTGCGCTGCGATTAAGCTTCCTCCTTCCCAACACAAA
>DJLT01000031.1 GCA_002435145.1 Neptuniibacter sp. UBA6509 | reverse complement strand
TTCGTGACCGGGGTTTTTTCGTTTTGGGTTTCGTTTTGGCTTCGGGGGAAAGATCTATCTGAAAAGGGCTGCTTAGAAGGGCTAAGTACTAAATTTTCCTAAGTATTATAATTTTTAATCGCATTATTTGTCTTAGCTGGCCGGAATAAACTCGGTAAGCTTTTATGGCCTCAAAGGTCAATAATGCGGACGAAGAAGGGGGCTGAGGGCAAGCATTAAGCTGCGATGTTAAGAGGCTGTGATGTTTAAGCTTATAGGGATCTAGCGTGAGAGGCGTAGAGTATAGTGCCTAATTTGAAAGCAATATTTACTATACTTAGACTGTTCTATCAGCATCCTTGCTGACACGGCATCATCCTGATGTTAGGTACAGAGGCCCTCATCCTGAGGGCTAAAGAGTCGTCCATGACTCACTCTGTGCAGGCATATTAATTCTATTAAGTAGTTGGGTATATAAGAAAAATTCCTAATTTTATATTTTCTAGATATATTCATTATCATCTTGTATTTTGATAATAAAAATTATTACATATCACTAATCAAATAAGTTTATAGGGATAGTTGTGGCTAGATTTTTTTTGTTTTTATTAATGTTGCTTTCAGTCAATGCACAAGCTGTAGAATATTTGCTGGTGACTGCCGACAGTGTGCGGGTCCGTGCTGAGCCAAGTACTGAGGGGCGGAGTATACTTATGCTAAACAAGGGGCATCTTGTTATAAAGGATGGGGAAAAAGGTGATTGGACTAAAATCTACTTTCTTGGGCATGAGGATGCCAGTGGTCGTACTGAGGGGTGGATGAGTAGTCAGTTTCTCTCTCCTGAGAAGGTTGTGCAGGATAGCTTAGTCAGCAAAGAGCTTCGCTTGCTTGATAAGGGGGTATCCTTAAGTTGCGAAAGAGTGATTGGTGATGAGTATATTCAAGGTTGTGACCTGCATTTGCAGTATGCTGTTGCAATGAGCCAGAATTTGCAGAAGGTCAAAGTGAACTGTAGTGCAGAACTGGTCGCTAAAACTCAGGAGGGTAAGTTAATTCCTGTTCCTGTTAATCAGACCTTAGAGCACGTTGCTTTAACTCCTAATGAGGTGTTGTCTATGCATATTTTAATGAAGGCGGATCTCACCTATCAATTGACTGAGGTGACTGTTGAAGGACACCGTTGTGGGTTGATTACTACCCGGTAGGGCCCTGCTGTTTAGCCCTGTTTTTTTCTATGTGTTGATTTAATAGGGCGGAACATCCTATGGCTGTTATGACTCCTAATGCGTTGGCGTAGGCATCAGCTATGGAAAAGTGTCTTTGGGGGCGGAACTCGCCTTGAAGGTACTCCAGCGCTATAGCTAGGATGAGCCATATTGACCAATAAATCATGCTTTTTAGCTGATGTAGTGCCAGTCTTCCCGTAAAAGGGACAACGAGAAAGGCCAAAAAGTGCCCTACCTTATCTGAATTTTCAAATATCCTTTCAGGTGGTAGTTGCCTGAAGAGTCCGTAGGCAAGTGCTACCAAACTGCATATGAATATTAGCCAGATAACATACTGTATTTTTTTTCCGTAGATGCTTAGCACCATTTATACTCTCTTATATACATGCCTTTCTGTTCTATCGGCCCACGCCATAATATGTGAAGCCTAAACTTTGTAGCATCTCTTTATCAAAAATATTTCTTCCATCTATGATGAGAGGGGTGTGCATACGATTCAGCATTTCCTCGTATTCTGGTGACCAGTATTCAGGCCATTCAGTCAGTAATAGTAATCCATGGCTATTTTCTATTGCGTCATAGCAGCAGTCGTAAACTTCTAGTTTAGGATGTTCACCAAAATATTGTTCGATATTTTGGCCAGCTTCTGGATCGTGTACTTTAACCGAACAGCCTTGGGCTAGAAGAGTTTCTATAATTTTTAAACTTGGTGCGTTATCTATGCTGGCTGTACCAGGCTTGAATGACAGTCCCCAAATACTGATCGTTCGGCTTTTAAGGTCGCACTGGTAGTATCGCCAAAGCTTTCTAAATGGTTGTTCTTTCTGTTTTTCATTCTCAACCAAAACCGTATCAAGCAGTTTTGAATTTCGATTTTCTTCCATGAGCTCCGAAAGGCCTTCGATGTATTGCTGAAAGTGCAGTCCACCGAAACCACAGCCTGGATGCAGGTAGTGATGACCTATGCGGGGATCTGTAATCATGCCTTCTCGTATGACTTCAATATCTACATCTAGCTGATCTGCAAGGTTTGCAAGTTCGTTTATATAGCCTAGGCGTAATGCGAGCATGCCGGTATTTGCGAATTTGGTGAATTCAGCCTCTTTTGATGTCATTACCATCCACTGTTTCAAGGATTGGCTGAATGGGCGCATTAATGCTTTTATATTCAACATCGCCCATTCATTTCTACAGCCAATAATTAGCGTCTGTGGTTGCTTAAAGTCTTTTAATGCAGAGCCTTCGGCTGCCATATCTGGTAAGTAAGCAATGACTTGATTGTTTGCTTCTTTTAAGTAGGTTTGTAGCTTGTCTGTGCTGCCAACCCCAAAGTTAGATTGGTTAATTATCAGAAGGTTATTAGGCAGAGATTTACTAAGTGAGCAGACTATTTTTTCAGCTAGAGGATATTCATCAGGATTGAGGCTGATGATATGCGAAGAGTTAGATAGACCATCCTCTTCAGTGACCGATGATAATCGACCATCTAAAATTGCTTGATCAATACATTGTTGTAACCCAGGTTCGTTGCTTGTTTTGAAGCTAATCTCATTCTTATTACCTGAATGATCAAGACCCGTTACAATCTTAATATGATTACCGCTTTCTGCTAAGGCCGCTGCAGAAGTCCATGCGGGAAGTTCATTGCCCCATACGGTTATTTTCATCTTAAGCGTTCCTCTTTGTAATATGCTGCAACAACCCTTGTGTAGAATTATCGAATTGTTTTTCTTTAGCTTCAGGTCCTAACGCTTGAAGTAGTGAAGTGGCTACTTTTTTTCCAAGCTCTACTCCCCACTGATCGAACGGGTTGATGCCCCATATAACAGATTGTACAAACACCTTGTGTTCATACATGGCAATGAGTTGCCCAAACGTTGTAGGGGTTAATTCATCAAGCAATATAGTGGTGCAGGGTTGATTGCCTTTATATCGTTTGTAGACTGGCGCATCGTCGGCTCCTTCAATGACAGAGTCCCCTAATGCTAAAATTCGTGATTGAGCTAAGCAGTTGGCAAGGTTGAGCTGGTGTTGGTGTTGTAATTCTGCATTGTCAGTGTTGTGGTAGCGTTTTGCGGCCACGATAAAATCACACATTACAGACTCAGTACCTTGATGGAGTAACTGATAAAAAGCGTGTTGGGCGTTAGTTCCTACTTCGCCCCACAATATTGGGCAGGTGCTGTAATCAGTGTTAGAGCCTTCGCGAGTGACTGACTTGCCATTACTTTCCATTTCTAATTGTTCTAGGTAAGCAGGTATGTGGCTTAAACGGCCATCGTAAGGAAGGATTGCGTGGGCGTTAATATTTAGGAAGTTAATATTCCAAATTCCGGTCATTGCAAGTAATACAGGTAGATTCTTTTCAAAGGGGGTTTCTTTGAAGTGGGTATCCATTGCATGTGCGCCGTCTAGAACTTCTTTAAAGCCTTGCATTCCTAGCTTAAGTGCAATTGGTAGGCCTATAGTCGACCACATGGAGTAACGTCCACCTGTCCAATCCCAGAAAGCGAGCTGATTTGATTTGGGAATGCCCCATTCTTGGGCTTTTTCGGGGCTTGCTGATACGCCGATAAAATGTCTAGAGATTAAAACCTCTTCGCTAGCAACATTACTTGATTGCTTTAGCCATTCTTTTGCTGTGTTGGCGTTAGCTAAAGTGTCAATTGTAGTAAATGATTTCGACGAAATAACAAAGAGTGTCCGGGCTGGATTTAAGTGACTTAAGAGGTCAGCCAGCTGGCTACCGTCCATAGAAGAAACGAAATGCACTTTCAGGTTTGCAGCTTCTTGGGGTTGAAAGTCTGATAGGGCTTTGCAAGCCATAAATGGCCCAAGGTCAGAACCGCCGACACCGATATTTACGACGGTATTGATGGAGTGTCCAGTGAATCCGCGCCATTGCCCAGAATGTATTTTTGATACAATGGCTTCCATGCAGTCAAGGTTATCATGTACCTCTTTGATGATCTCCGTACCGTTGACTTCAAGCTTGTGATCTCTAGGGGTTCTTAAAGCTGTATGGAGAGCGGGTCTGTCTTCAGAGTCATTAACATGTTTGCCGCTGTAGAGATCGTTAATCCAATCAGTAAGATTTCGTTCGTTAGCTAATTGAATAAGTAATGCGAGTGTTTCGTCCGTAATGCGTTGTTTGGATAGATCAAGGAAAAGAGCGTCTTGGGCAAAGCCAAATGTACTGAAGCGATCTTGAGAGCCTTCGAAAAGATCGCTGATATGGGATTGTGACATATAGTAAGCATGGGATTGGAGATGCGCCCACGCTTGGCTTGCTTTTAATGACATGCTTATTCCTTTTTGCTGTCTTTGTATTATCTGTCGTTACTGCAATGACTATGATCTTAGATGAGCAATTGATTATCAATGTTATAGCGTGTAACTAAGGGGGAGCATTATTACAGCTTTATCCCCCTTTTTTTATGGTATGAACTTATAAATCTAGATTTTTGATGAAAGTCTTAAAGCTCTCTGCTGTTTCTTGGTTTTGTAAACCATAAATAACATTAGCTTGAAGGTAGCCGACTTTATTGCCGCAGTCGTAGGTTTTTCCTTGCATGTGGAACGCTTGGAGGGAGCCTTCTGTTAAATACTCCGCCATTGCATCGGTCAGTTGGATCTCGCCACCTGCTCCTGGTTGAGTATCTTTTAAGAGCTCCATAATACGCGCGGGTAAAATGTAGCGGCCATTAATTGTTAAATTAGATGGCGCTTTGTCGATAGGTGGCTTTTCTACCATTTGTGCAATATCGGCAGACTGGCCGGGACGTACATCTACCCCGTTACAGTTAACTACACCATAACGATCTACATGTTCCATTGGAACTGGTTCAACCATTATTTGCCCTTGCTGGCTAGTCTTATAGGCTGAAACCATAGCAGATAGGTCTGCTTCTTCTTGCCCGTATGAATTGACGAGCATGTCAGGCAGTAAAACTGCAAAATCACAATTACCTATAATAGGGGCTGCGCATAAGACTGCATGACCTAGGCCTAAAGCTTTGTTTTGCCGCACTGCAGTAATGGTTACATTGGATGGGACTATAGTACGAACTGATTCAAGAATTGCTGTTTTTCCTTTTCGCTCTAATTCTGCTTCGAGTTCATAATGAGAATCGAAATGATCTTCGATGGCGGATTTTCCTGCGCGTGTAACAAGGACGATATCAGTTATTCCTGCAGCAACGGCTTCTTCTATAACGTGCTGAATAACTGGCTTGTCTACGACAGGCATCATCTCTTTAGGTATTGCTTTACTCGCAGGTAATACGCGAGTACCCAAACCTGCGACAGGGATTACTGCTTTAGTTACTGTAGAAGACATCCTTCTTAAACCTCAAATTATTGATCCATGAAATTTCAATAGTAACATGCTTGGTTAGTTAATTTTAGTTATGTTGAGGGGGATGGGTAGTCCAGTTTATTGCAGTCGCAAAATGCTATTAATTTGAGGTGGATGTGCTAAAATCCGTTCAGTATATCAGTATATTTTTTGAACAATCTTCGCTTTGATGGCTTAACCAAGGATGATCGCCCATGACCTTATTACATCGTAAATCAGCAATCGCTACTTTGATGCTTCTACCTGCAGTAACTGTTGTGTCGCCAAACCTTATGGCTATTGAGCCAGCGGGGGTGGATGCTGGCCCTCTGCAAGTTATCCCTCAGATTAATGTTCAAGTCGGTCATGATGACAATATTTATTCCACCGAGACAAATGAAGTTGATTCTGTAATTACAGTTATTAACCCTTCTGTGCAGCTGGTTCTTGAGAAAGGGTTGGACGTATATAGTTTGAATTACGCTATTAAACAAGGTGTGTATGAAGCTGATTCCGCTGATAATTATACAGACCATGACTTAACAGCTCAGGCCCGACTTGATTTTAATGTTCGCAACCGTCTTGAATTATTAGCTCGTTATCTTAAAACACATGAAGATAGAGGTACTGGTTTAAATCAGGGCTCAGCGGCAACTGCCAATCCTGAGCCTGTGGAATACCATGAAAATACTCTTTCAGCGAAATATAGCTTCGGGGGTTTGGAGGCAAAAGGTCGTATTGATGTATCCGGTCAGTTGGTTGATAGGGAGTATGATAATTTCCGTGCTCAAACTGAAGGTAAAGATCGCCAAACGGCAAGTGCCAGTGCAACTTTCTATTATAGAGTAATGCCAAAAACTTCGTTGTTGTTCGAAGTTAACTATGAAGATATTGATTACGATCTTGCAGCTATTACGTTGGATAGTGTTGAAACTGAATATCTATTAGGTGCAACTTGGGAGGCAACTGCTAAGACCACGGGTATTGTTAAAGTCGGTTACGCTGAAAAAGATTTCTCATCCGCAGCAAGGGATGATGACGATGGCCTTAGTTGGGAATTGGCAATGGAGTGGGCACCGAAAACCTACTCAGTTGTGAGCTTTGTGACTAGCAAGGAAGAAGAAGAGACAGACGGTACGGGTAACTATATTGATACGACTAGCTGGAGTTTGAATTGGCAGCACGATTGGACTGATAAGGTTATTTCCCGAGCATCTTATGGACAATCTGATTCTGATTATGTGAGCAGCACGCGTAAAGATGAAAGCACTAATTACGGTGTAGGCGTGACATATAAGATGCGTCGATGGTTGGATCTAGGTCTGGATTATAACTACTCAGACCGTGAGTCGAATGTGGCTGGTACTGACTATGATAAGAATTCTGTTTATTTAACGCTTCAAGGCTCATTGTAAATAGTTGTTAAGAGATTGATTAATATGATTGGTTCTTTCATTAGGTCGTTATTTATTGCAGTTTTTGTATTGCTCAGCTTTTCTGTTTCTGCAGAAAAACAAGTTGGCTTGTCTGATTACCCTCTAGGTGCCGGCGATTTGTTGAGAATCACTGTTTTTGGTGAAGACGATTTAAGCGTTGAAGTCCGCTTGAGTGATGCTGGAACTATTTCATACCCTTTTTTAGGGGAGTTGAGAACTCGGGGGCTAACAACAGGCGTGCTGAGTGAATCCATCCGAAGCCAGTTGGCTGATGGGTACCTTGTTAACCCAAGTGTTAGTGTTGAAGTGGTGGAATACCGTCAGTTTTTTATTTATGGTCAAGTCGAAGAGCCGGGCGGGTATCCTTATCAGCCTGGCTTAACGTTACAGCGTGCGGTGGCTTTGGCGGGTGGCTTTAGTGAACGAGCATCAAGTGATGAGTTTTTTGTGGCCTCTGAAGGTCAGGAAGAGCAGTCGCCTGTAAAGGTTGGCATTAACGCGACTATTAAGCCTGGTGATACTGTCACTATCGAAGAAAGCTTCTTTTAATCTCCTTTTCACCAAACGGATTTGTTCATGGAAAATCAAGACAACGCCTCCCTTAATCGAATGATGTCAGATGATGTGATCGATCTACGAGAATACTGGCAAACAATTAATCGCCATAAATGGGGTATTGTTGGGTTTGCCTTCCTCGTTACACTGCTAACTATTTTGGTGGTTTTCTCTTTGCGTCCTGTTTATAAAGCGACTGCGACGTTACTTATTGAAGCGAATTCGGCCCAAGTCGTCTCGATTGAGGAGGTTTATGGGATCGATTCAGGTAACCAAGAATACTATTTAACACAATTTGAAATTCTAAAATCCAGAAAGCTTGCAGAAGCAGTGATGACCAAGCTGGATTTGGTTAACCATCCTGAATTTAATGAGGAACCAGGTTTTTCATTTGATTGGCGAGCGCTACTACCTGTTGATCTTCCGGGTTCCAACGAAGCTCCTTCTGAAGCTGATATTTTTCAGGGGAAGGTTGATCAATTTTTAGAGAAAGTATCCATTTCTCCAGTACGTAAAACCCAATTGGTCAAAGTTACCTATGAATCATATGACGCTAAGTTGGCTGCAAAAGTGGCTAATGAGATCGGTGTTGCATATATCGAAGGGAATCTGGAAGCAAAGCTAGAAGTGACGATGCAGGCTTCTTCATGGTTGAGTGAGCGCTTAGGACATCTTAAAGATGATCTACGCCTTACCCAGAAAAAGCTACAGGATTACCGAGATAGTGAAGGTATTGTTGGCGAGAAAGGAGGTTTGGATATTGCCTCTAAAGAGCTAGACCTAGTCGCTACTAAATTGGTTGAATCTCGACGTGATCGCTTGGAACTAGAAGGCGTTTATAAGCAGATCCAGAAAATCGGTAAGCGTAATCCTAGGCGTTTAGAGTTGATTCCTGCCGTGTTACAGCATCCGCTTGTACAAACCATGAAAGAATCGGTTGCGCAGATTCAATTGAAAAAATCTGAGCTTGCTAAACGCTATGGGTCTAAACACCCTAAAATGGAGTCGGTTAACTCAGAATTAAATATCGCTTACCGTTCTTTAAATCAGCAAATAGTCTCAGTCGTAAATGGGATAGAAAACCAATATAGGGCCGCTGTAGCAAGTGAGAAGTCTTTAGAGGGTTCTTTGAGTTCAACAAAAGTTGGTATGCAAGATATCAGCCGCAAAGAGTTTAAGTTAAAAGAGCTACAGCAGGATGTTGATACTAAACAGGCGTTGTACGATACATTTTTTACTCGCTTAAGTGAGACAAGTGCTACAGGGGATTTGAAAGCTGCGAATGCGCGTATTGTGGATCCAGCGGTTAAGCCTTTATTACCTGCTAAGCCGAAGAAAAAACTTATCGTTGTTTTAGCCTTTGTCGTTAGTTTAATGTTCGGTGTTGTTTTTGCCTTTTTGCTAAAGGCGCTAGATAACACGATCAAAACTGCTTCTGAAATTGAAACTAAGCTTGGCGAAACGATGCTGGGTTTATTGCCATTGCTAAAAGCCAAGAAGGGTGTAGCACACCCTAGTTATAATGCTTATATTGAAGAAAATCAGTCGCAGTTTGCTGAGGCTGTTAGGACAATTCGTACAGGTGTTGTTCTTTCTGCACTCGATAATCCTCATAAAGTGTTGGCGGTGACCTCTACTGTGCCTGGAGAAGGTAAAACTTCTACAGCAATTAATATGGCTTTTTCTTTAGGTCAAATGGAAAAAGTGCTGCTGATTGACGCTGATATGAGACGTCCTTCATTAGCTAAAGCACTAGGTTTCGGCTTGCGTTCGCCTGGGCTGTCAAACTTGGTTGCAGGAACTGCGAAGCTTGAAGAGTGTATTCATCACCATGAAGGATCTAGCATCGATGTGATTACAGCGGGACTGATTCCGCCTAATCCTCTGGAATTATTGTCTTCTAAGCGTTTTGCCAAGGCCTTGGCGGTACTTGAAGAAAAGTATGACCGAATTGTTATAGATACAGCGCCTGCGCAGGCTGTGAGTGATGCGTTGGTTCTTTCTTCTACGGTTGGTGCAATGATCTATGTGGTTAAAGCTGATTCTACTAGCTATCAGCAGGCTAAAGCGGGTATTAAGCGTCTTAAAGATGTTAATGCGCCTTTGATAGGTGTGGTGTTAAATCAGGTGAACACGAAAAAAGCGTCTAAGTATTATGGTGGCGACTATGGTGGCTATTATGATTCTTATGGCTATACCGAAGAGAGTAAAAACGTTGCATGATTGATCTGCATTCTCATTTATTGCCCGGTATTGATGATGGAGCCTCTTCTGTAGAAGAGGCTCTTTCTCTTGCGCGTATCGCTGTTGCTGATGGCATTACACATATGGCAATGACTCCTCATGTTCATCCCGGACGTTTTGATAATACTCAGCAAACAATCTTACCTGTCTTTAACGAATTTCAAGCGGCTTTAGACGAACATGAAATTAACCTCTGTATTCATGCGGCAGGTGAAGTCAGGCTTTCAGCTGAAATGTTAGGGATGTTTGCGGTAGATCAGCTCCCTTTTTTGGGTGAGTGGGATGGGCAGCGAGTTATGTTGCTAGAGTTGCCACATAGTCATGTCCCTCCAGGTAGTGATAAGTTGGTTCAGTGGTTGATGGCTCGGGGTGTAGTGCCAATGATTGCTCATCCTGAACGCAATAAGGGAATTATGTCTGATGTGTCAAAATTAGCGCCTTTTGTTGAATTAGGTTGTTTATTTCAGTTAACGGCTATGTCTGTTGCCGGTAATTTTGGCGTAGAGGCGAAGCGTTTATCTGATGAGATGTTAGATAAAGGCTGGGTAACAGTAATTGCATCTGATGCTCATAATTCTGACCGTAGGCCTCCGGTTTTGTCCGAAGCTGTTGAGGCGGCTTCTCAGCTAATAGGCCAGGCAGAAGCGCGTCGCTTAGTCTGGGATAATCCAGCCAAAATTATTGGTTTGCTCTAGATTTCCTAAGGGCCAGGTCTAAGAGGGTAGTTTGAAATGCAGCTTTATATTTTTAAGTTATTGGCCTCTTTATTAATTGCCCTATGTGTCATCGCTTCCTATGTCGTCATTTCATGGGGAGTTGGGGATATGTATGGGTATAAGGTTCGTTATGCGCTAGATGACTGGCAAACTCAAGAGGAGTTACCGTTATTAGGTCAGGTTAATAGTGCGCTTGCTAATGTTGATGAGGCGTTGTCTTGGGAGGGCAGTAATCCTGAATATATTGAGCTCAAGGGGCGGCTTTTATACTACAGAGCGTTAGTGAATGGTTTAGATAAAGATAGCTTGTCAGACCTTAGAGAGGCGAAAAAATTGCATCTAAGGGCTATCGAGCTAAGACCCAATTGGCCGTATAGCTGGGCTAACTTGGTGTTAATGAAATCATACTTGAAAGAGTTTGATGATGATTACGATAAGGCTTTATCTCGTGCTGTTCGTTATGGGCCATGGGAGCAGTCTGTTCATCTGACATTATCACATGCGGCAGCTCTATCTTGGGTGTCGCTGTCATTAGAGCAAAAGCATGTTTTTGCGAAGAATGTTGAGCGTGCTCTTGTTCGTAATTCTAATAATATCCGAGCAACACTCGATGCTTATAAAAAACGTGCCGCTATTTGTGCTTACTTGAAACGGGATGCTTTACAGGCGACGCTGTGTTCAGCTGCGTAACTCTTACTGTTTAATGGTGGTAGTGAAAGTGTATAGTTTACTATTATTTCTTTATTAACGCTTTGTGTTTGCTGTAGGTGCTTTGTGGATATCCTTGAGCCTTTCTTAAAAGTTTTTCTACTTGTTTTTCTGGCCGAATTTGGCGATAAAAGTCAGTTGGTCTGCATGACTCTTTCCGCACGATATGCTTTGATGCCAGTATTGATAGGAAGTGCTTTGGCATTCTCGTTATTGAACTTAGTTGCTGTATTGTTTGGGGCTTCTATTGCCGAATACCTTCCTGCGCATATTGTTTTTTTGATTGTGGGAATCCTCTTTTTGTTTTTTGGTGTCCAGTCTCTAAGAGCGCAGGATGAAGAGGATGCTACTGCGCCTAATCTAGGGAGGGGAGTGGTAGTATCAGTATTTTTACTGATTTTCTTTGCGGAGCTAGGTGATAAAACTCAACTTGCGGTCGCAGCTATGGCGGCAGTTGAGAGTGTTTGGGTAGTTTGGATGGCGGGAACGTCAGCGCTGCTTATGACTTCGTTGCTGGGTATCTGGTTTGGGCGGCTGCTGATGCAAAAAATATCGCTTAAGTTGATTCACCGTGGGGCCGGTACTCTTTTTATTGTTTTTTCATTTCTCTCTTTCCAGCAGTTGTATGTTGTGTTGGTTTAGGGATTATTACTTCATTGGGAATTTATGATTATTGGTTTTTTGATACTGCTGAGCTGTCAGTTAGTCGGTGAGGTAGTGGTCACTTTTTTTGAGGTGCCGATTCCTGGTTCTGTCGTAGGTATGTTGCTTTTATTAATCGGGCTGATTGTTGTTGGGAAAGTGCCCGAGGGGTTGCGGCTTTCCAGCGAAGGCCTTCTTTCTGTTTTGCCACTGCTTTTGGTTCCAGCCGGTGTTGGTTTGATGACTCATTTTGGTGTGTTGTCCGAATATTGGGGGCAGCTTTTGATTGCGTTGTTTGTGAGTACGCTGATCACTATGTTTGTCGTTGCTGGCTTATTAAAACTCCTTTCAAAAGAAAAGCTTGAAGAGGGAGAGAGGTGAGAATGTGGCAGCACTTTCAGACATTTCCTGTTCTTTGGTTGGTGGTTACCCTTGTAGTCTTTCTTTTGGCTTCCTGGATTAACGCAAAAGCAGGCAAAACGCCTTTTTTGCATCCTGTTTTAGTTTCTTTGTCGCTTATTATTGTGGTGCTAAAGGTTACAGAGACCGAATATGTTACTTATATGGAAGGAGGGAAATATATCCATCTGCTGCTTGGGCCAGCGGTCGTAGCATTGGCTGTTCCACTTTATGATAATTTAGCGACCGTAAAAAGATTGTTATTGCCGCTTTTGGTTGGATGTGTCTCTGGGGCTGTTATTGCATCAGCATCGGCGATAGCTATTGGGGCTTGGTTTGGACTGAGTGATCAGATACTTTTAACGCTTGCTCCTAAATCGGTGACTTCTCCAATCGCTATTGCGATTGCGGAAAAGGTAGGAGGGTATCCATCTTTAGCCGCAGGTTTAGTCCTTATTACCGGGGCGATGGGTTGTCTAATAGCTCCATTGATTTATAAAGTGCTGAGGATTAAAGACGAATCTGTAAAAGGGTTTGTTTTGGGCGTAGGTGCTCATGCGATGGGAACCGCTTATGCCTTTGAATACGGCATGGTTGCAGGAGCTTTTGGTGGTTTGGCAATGGGGATGACCGGAGCTTTTACTGCATTTATGTTACCTCTGTTGATTCCAATAATTGGTCTCTAGTAGCGCCTTTAAACGAGTCTTGTTCACTTAGCTAGCAAGATATTTCAGTCTTCCATAATTGAATGCTGCATTTGCTAAATGAGGCATTCGGCGGTAAAGTTCGCGCTGGTTGAAACCTAGACAAAATGGCATGTGACATGACCCCGTTAGAAAGATATAAGCTTGACCTTCAGCGTGATGATTTCTCCTATGATCCAGCACAGGAGATGGCAGTCGAAAACCTTCAGCGTCTTTATGATGATTTAGTTGCTGTGAAAGAAACGCCTAAAGTTGGTTTGATGGGGCGTTTAAAAAGTAAGCTGAAGAAGCCTGAGGTTCAAGAACCAGTAAAAGGCTTGTACTTTTGGGGCGGCGTGGGGCGTGGTAAGACGTATTTGATGGATACCTTTTATGACAGCCTGCCTTTTGAACAGAAGATGCGTACTCATTTCCACAGGTTTATGCAGCGTGTTCATAAAGAACTTAAGGAATTGGATGGTACGGCAAACCCTCTAGTCGAAATTGGTAAGAAGTATGCAAGTGAAACTCGAATTATCTGTTTTGACGAGTTTTTTGTTACCGATATTACTGATGCGATGATATTGAGTAGTCTCCTTCAGGAGCTGTTTAATAATGGCGTAGCGCTAGTGGCAACATCAAATATAGTTCCAGACGGTTTGTATAAAGATGGTTTGCAACGAGCGCGTTTCCTGCCTGCCATTGATATGCTTAATCGTTACACGAATGTAGTTAATGTCGATGGTGGAGTTGATTACCGTTTACGTGTTTTGGAGCAGGCTGAGCTCTATCACTATCCACTAGATGATAAGGCTGATCAAAGCTTGAATCGCAGTTTTGAAAATCTTGCTCCTGATCTTGAAGAGGTTGTAGAAGGTGAGGTTCTGGAAGTTAACGGTCGAGATATGAAAACCCGTCGTTGCTGTGAAGATGTTGTATGGTTTGATTTTACTGATATTTGTGAAGGCCCGCGTTCTCAAAATGATTATATTGAACTCGCTAAAATTTTTCATGCGGTGATGGTGGGTAATGTGCCGCAGTTAGGTCGAGCGAATGATGACTCTGCACGCCGCTTTATCAATATGGTTGATGAGTTCTATGATAGTGGGGTTAAGTTGATTATAAGCGCAGATAAGCCTATCCATGAGATCTACTCTGAAGGACGTTTGGAGTTTGAGATAGAAAGAACGCAAAGTCGGCTTTTAGAAATGCAGTCTCACGAATATTTAGCGAGAGAGCATAGAGCGTGATTCAATAGATAGTTATTTTGCTAAAGAAAGGCGCGTTAAGCGTCTTTTTTGTTTTTGAGTGTGTAGCTGGTAAATAATGGTCTTTAGAACCTCCTATTAGTGATTAATTGTTACTGTGTGCTTGCGAGTGTGTTGGTAGGTATATATAATGCGCGCTCCCAAGTTTTAGGGTTGCTAGAATTTGGGCGAAAATCGAGTTGTCAGGATTGTTTTTGACAACAAATAATTATAAGTCAGGTCGGTTATTTGTATTTTGGGTAACGAGATCTGAGTCAAGTTGAAAGGCTATACAGATGAAAACATTCGTCGCTAAGCCAGCCGAAGTAAAACGCGACTGGTACGTTGTTGACGCAGAAGGTAAAACTCTGGGTCGTCTGGCTACTGAAATTGCACGTCGTCTACGTGGCAAGCATAAGCCAGTTTACACTCCGCATGTTGATACTGGTGACTACATTGTAGTTATCAACGCTGAAAAAGTAGGCGTTACAGGTAACAAGCGTCAAGATAAAACTTACTACCACCACACTGGTTTCCCAGGTGGCTTGAAAGAAGCTTCTTTCGAAAAGATGGTAGAAACTTTCCCTACGCGCACTATTGAGCTTGCTGTTAAAGGCATGCTTCCAAAAGGCCCATTGGGTCGCGCTATGTACACGAAGCTGAAAGTATATGCTGGTGCAGAACATCCGCATCAGGCTCAGCAGCCTAAAGAATTGAACGTCTAAGGGGAAGGAAGATTATGTCTACTACACAGTATTACGGTACAGGTCGTCGTAAAACGTCTGCTGCACGTGTTTTCCTACGTCCAGGTACAGGTGTTATCACTATTAATAACCGCACAATCGAAGATTACTTCGGTCGTGAAACTGCTCGCATGATCGTGCGTCAGCCACTTGAACTAACTGGCAACACTGAGTCTTTTGACGTTGTTGTTACAGTTAAAGGCGGCGGTGGCTTCGGTCAGGCAGGCGCTATCCGTCACGGTATTACACGTGCGCTGATGGTTTTTGATGAGACTCTACGTCCAGCACTACGCGAAGCCGGTTACGTTACTCGTGACGCTCGTATGGTTGAACGTAAGAAAGTTGGTCTACGTAAAGCACGTAAGAAGCCACAGTTCTCCAAACGTTAATTCGTTTTCTCTTCGAGAATACGGATTCAGAAAAACGCTTATCTCATTTTTTGGGATGGGCGTTTTTTTTGCACTGCACTAAATCAATACTTTGGCCTAAGATACCTCGAAAAACAGTAATTCACCTTGTAAAAAAGGGGTGTTTTCATTACTATTTGGCCATTTTAAAGATACATGTTTCCAATGTTTTATAATTCTTAGCGGCCAGGGTATTTCTGCACCTGCAAAAATACAAAATAAGGTCGATTGAGGGGAGATAGTCTTAATGAGCAATGATGGCGTGAATAAGGGTCGGCGCCGTCTCCTAATCGGTGCTACATCCGCAGTTGGTGCGGTTGGTGCTGTAGGAGCAGCTGTCCCATTCGTAGCTTCCTGGACACCGAGTGCTAAGGCAAGAACTGCCGGCGCACCTGTCAAGGTGGATATTAGTAAATTAGAACCAGGTCAGCAGACAGTTGTTAGCTGGCGTGGTAAGCCTGTATGGGTTCTTCGCCGTAGCAAAGAAACTTTGGCTGATCTAGCTAAATTAGATAATTTACAAGATCCTAATTCTGAAAACTTGGCTCAGCAGCCTGAATATATTCCACAGACGCCAGCGCGTTCTATCCGTGATGAATTTACTGTCTTGGTTGGAATTTGTACGCATCTAGGTTGTTCACCTACTCATCGTCCAGAATTGGCTCCTGCCGATCTTGGTCCTGATTGGGTTGGTGGATATTACTGCCCATGCCATGGTTCTCGTTTTGACCTGTCTGGTCGTGTAATGAACGGCTCCCCGGCGCCAAGTAACTTGGTGATCCCACCGCATCACTATGCTAGTGATAACGTGATCATCGTTGGTGTAGATCAGGAGACTGCATAATGGCTGGTTCTCGAAATAAAGGAAACCCAGGTATCATGGGTTGGATTGATGATCGTTTCCCGGCTACGGCAATGTGGGAAGATCACCTATCTAAATATTACGCACCAAAGAACTTTAACTTCTGGTACTTCTTTGGTTCATTAGCATTGTTGGTTCTTGTAAACCAGCTGCTAACAGGTATTTGGTTGACTATGTCTTACAATCCTTCTGCTGAAGGCGCGTTTGCATCAATTGAGTACATCATGCGTGACGTCGAATATGGTTGGTTGCTGCGTTATATGCATTCAACGGGCGCGTCTGCATTCTTCGTAGTTGTTTATCTGCACATGCTTCGTGGCATGATGTATGGATCTTACCGCAAGCCACGTGAGTTGGTTTGGTTGTTCGGTATGACAATTTACTTAGCGCTTATGGCTGAGGCTTTCATGGGTTACCTATTACCATGGGGGCAGATGTCATACTGGGGTGCTCAGGTAATTGTATCTCTGTTCCAGGCTGTGCCATTTATTGGTCCTGAGCTTGCAGAGTGGATCCGTGGTGATTACCTAATCTCTGGTATTACGCTTAACCGTTTCTTCTCTTTGCATGTTGTTGCATTGCCAATCGTGCTTCTAGCATTGGTTGTACTGCATATCATTGCTCTGCATGAAGTGGGTTCTAACAACCCAGATGGTATTGAAATTAAAGAAAACAAAGATGAGAACGGCGTACCTGTAGACGGTATTCCATTCCACCCATACTACTCTGTTAAAGATATTGTAGGTGTGGTTGTGTTCTTGTTTGTTTTCTGTGCAGTTATCTTCTTCTTCCCAGAAGGTGGTGGCTACCTAATTGAAGCGCCAAACTTTGAGCCAGCTAACCCGCTGAAGACGCCTAATCATATTGCTCCTGTTTGGTATTTTACGCCATTCTACGCAATGTTGCGTGCGATTCCGCCAATGTTTGGGTCTCAGTTCCCTGGTGTTGTTGTAATGGGTGGTGCGATTGCAATTCTATTCGTTCTACCATGGCTTGACCGTAGCCCGGTTAAATCTATTCGTTACAAAGGTATGATCAGTAAGGTTATGTTAGTGATCTTCTGTGTAAGCTTTGTAATCTTGGGTTACCTTGGTGTTGTAGCTTCTAGCCCTGAACGTACAGTTGCAGCTCAGATTTGTACTGCGCTATATTTCTTGTACTTCTTTGCTATGCCGTTCTATACCAAAATGGAAAGCACTAAACCAGTTCCAGAAAGGGTTACAGGCTGATGAAAAAGTTATTAATCACTTTAGTTATGGCAGTGCTGCCTCTTACGGCCAATGCTGCTGGTGGTTCTGGTCACCTGGACCACATGGACGTTGATTTGAAGAATCAACCTTCCCTACAACGTGGTATGCAAACATTTGTGAACTACTGCTTAGGTTGTCACTCAGCTGAATATCAGCGTTATGAGCGTGCAGCTATTGATTTAGGTATGAATCCGGAGCTAGTTGCTGAAAATCTGATCTTTAGTGATCAGAAAGTCGGCGAACAGATGACGATCGCTATGTCTAAAGCAGATGCGGGTAAATGGTTTGGTAACCCTCCACCAGATTTGACGCTAGAAGCGCGTCTGCGTGGTGGTGATTGGTTATATACTTACCTTCGTAGCTTTTATGCTGATGAGTCCCGCCCTTGGGGTGTGAACAACGCAGTATTTAAAGATGTTGGTATGCCTAACGTTCTTGGTTCACTGCAAGGTGTAGTAACTGCAAGCTGTTCTTGGGATGAGATGCACGCTAACGGTATGCGTGGCAAAGGTATCGACCCACTTACAAATACACCTTTAAACAACTGTGCTAACGTTGCTAAAGGTTCAGGTGAGTTATCACCTGCTGAATTCGATAAGGTTGTTTATGATCTTGTAAACTTTATGGTTTACATGGGTGAACCATCTAAGTTGGATTCTCAACGTATTGGTACATATGTATTGATCTTCCTTTTCTTGTTCTTCTTCCTGGCTTACGCTTTGAAGAAAGAGTTCTGGAGAGATATACACTAATAGCAGTGTGATATAATTACACTGTTTCATGCGCGGCCTCACTATGGGGCCGCGTGTCTGTTTCTGAAAAGGGGAATAGTTAATGGGTGTCGTGGCAAAACGTTCTTCCATGTCGTTCTACTCAAATGGTGAAGATCAGTATAGCCATCGCGTACGTATCGTATTGGCTGAGAAAGGTGTCGCTGTAGAGATTCATGATTGCGATGAGAATGATCTACCTGAAGATCTAACCTCTGTGAATCCATATAACAGCTTGCCAACTTTGTTGGACCGCGATTTGGTTTTGTATGAGCCAAACGTGATGATGGAATATCTTGATGAGCGTTTCCCTCATCCACCGCTGTTGCCTGTTTATCCGGTAGCGCGCGCTGAAAGTCGTCTTTATATGTATCGTATTCAGCGTGACTGGTGTGATCTTGCGGATCAGATCTTTGAAGCTTCAATGGCTGATGATGAAGATAAGGCTGAAGAAATTCGTAAAAATTTGCGCGATAGCTTAGTCACTATTTCGCCTATTTTTGATGATAAGCCGTTCTTTATGAGCGAAGAATTTACTTTGGTTGATTGCTGTTTGGCACCGCTACTATGGCGTCTGCAGCTATTGGGTATTGAGCTGCCTGAAGATCAATGTAAGCCGCTAGTGAAGTATATGGAGCGTTTGTTCGAACGCGAATCCTTCCAAGTAAGCTTGTCAGAAGCTGAGCGCGAAATGCGCGATTAAGCTTTGCGGAACTGTTGTAAAAAAGGGATGATGTTTCATCCCTTTTTTTATGTCTAATTGAAAGAGAAGTGAGTACTTAAAATGAAGCCTAGTCGTCCTTATATTGTTAAAGCTTTGTATGACTGGTTGTTGGACAGTGATTTGACGCCGCATCTGCTAGTTGATGCTAACGCGGCAGATGTGACTGTCCCGCTACAGTTTGTAGAGGAGGGTCAGATTGTTATGAATATAAACCCATCTGCGGTACGAAATTTTTTTATGGATGATCAGGCCATCTCGTTTAATGCGCGATTTTCGGGCCAGCCTATGGATGTGTATATTCCGATGAAAGCATTGTTGGCTATTTACGCACGTGAGAACGGTCAGGGAATGGGGTTCGGTGGCGAGCCCGGTATAGAGGCTTATTTAGAAGAGCAGATGAGTGAGGTTGAGGTTTCAGTTGATACTGAGGCGGACGTTAAGGATGATAAGCCGAAAAGACCAAGTTTAAAGGTTGTTAAGTAGGTACGCTGAATAAGAGAGTCAGTGAAAATCGTACTTATTTGATTGGCTTGCTGTTCCTGTCAAATAAGTACGTAGTTGAAATCTATCAGCGGTTAACGTATTCAAATACTTTAACAATTTTCTCTACGCCGGGTATCCCGCGTACGATGTTTATCGCAATATCTGATTCTTGAGGGCTGACGAGTCCCATTAGGTATACTGTACTACTGTCGGTAACAACTTTGATGCGTGAGCCTTCTACCGCTTCATTGGTTAGCAATTCAGCCTTAACTTTTGTTGTTAGCCAGGTGTCATTTGTTCTCGCAAGAGTAGATGAAATTCCAGAAATTTTAATTTCGTTGTGGATTTTCTTTACCTTTCTTACTTGTGAAACGATCTGTTCCGCTTCTTGGCGTGCCATCTCGTTTGGAGCTTGTCCTGTGAGTAATACGATGCCATTGAAACTGGTTACGCTTATGTTTGAGGCTTCCATGTTTTCGGAACCTTTATTCAGGTTTACCATGGAGAGCGTTTCTACCACTTCGTCATCAATGTAAGAGCCGTAAGTGCGATTGCCTGGGTCTTCTTGAATCGGTTGTTCATGTCCTGCGCTTATTAAGTCTGAGCAACCTGAAATAGCAAGTGATAAACCTAAGCTTGTTATGAGTAGTAGTGTTTTGCTGTTAATCATTACTCGTCGCTTCCAAATAGTTGATAATCGATTAAATCACATAGTGCGTGTAATACTAATAACTGTGCGTGGTGAACAAGTGCGCTATCTTCGCTAGGCACGCAAATCTCAACCTCTTCAGGGCTTAGCAGGGCGGTGATATCTCCACCGTCTCCGCCGTTTAATACAATAACGGTCATCTCTCTATCATGTGCTGCTTGAATCGCTTGGACTAAATTGCTCGAGCGGCCATGAGGTGTCAGTAGTAACAGGATGTCACCGGGCTGTCCTAACGCATGGATCTGTTTGGCGTGTGCATCCATAAAGCTGGTATCTTCACAGATCGCACTAAGTGTTGATCCGTCAGAGTTAAGGTTTATGGCGGGTAGGCCAGGTCGTTCATGCCTAAAACGATTCATCAGCAGTGATGTAAAGTGTTGTCCTAGGGGTGATGAAGCTCCATTAGCGCAGCAGAGAATCTTGCTTTCATTGACAAGGCAATGGAGTAGAAGTTCACCAGCATGGGCGATTAATGGGGTGTATTGTTCAATGGTAATCGCGTTGATTTCCATTGAGTTGTGAAACAGGCTGACAATGCGGTCTTCGAGTTCCATGCTGTCCTTAAACTATGCCTTAAATTCTAAATGCATCTTTATACCACAGAGGGCTTGAAGGTGCTGCATCATATTCGAATGCGATGACATCAAAACGGCAATTTTTATTTGCATGGCGAGGATTTTGGCTTAAATAAAATTGAGCGGTCTTGATTATCTTGGATTGTTTGCTTGCTGTGACTGAGGCTGCTGCTCCACCGAACATCTTGCTGTTGCGATAGCGTACCTCAATAAAGGTTAAGGTATCCCGATCTTGCATGATTAGATCAATTTCGCCGAAGCGACTGCTAAAATTTCGTTCTAGAAGCTTTAGTCGGTGTTTGATTAGGTATTTTTCAGCCAATTTTTCGGCGTCCTTGCCGATTTTGTTACTGTCCATGTGTGCGCTACTCGACGATTGAGGGGGAGCCTTCTTTAAATTCTGCCCAAATTAATTCTCGTTTGATAATACCATTGTTATCAATGCTTATTTTTCCTGTTTCTCCTGCAATCTCCGCACCCGGTAGGGAGCTTAATTGCTGCAAATAAGGGTAAATACGGTAAGCATCTAAGCCGAGTGCATAGAGTCGGCCAAAGCGGGTATTTGTATCTGTGCGTTGTTGAGAGATTAGAACCTTGCTTTGTGACGCTGGTTTAAGGCTCCAAGGGGTGCCAATGAATTTGATTTTGTTCAAATCTTGATCTTGAATGGCGTCGCTGGTACCGCTGTAGATGTGTGATGTTGCATAGATCGGAAGGTCGCCTGCAAAGTTAAACGCAAGTATAGGTGTTAGCTGTCTTGCATCATTAGGTAGTGCAGTAAGAATGATGGCATCAATATCTTGGCGGCGATGTTCTTCAAATTCAATTCTACGCGTATTTACTACTTGGCGAAGGGCTTTGTATCTATCGGTGCTTTCTTTGGTGCCAAGAAATGAAGCGATATCGTCTGAGTATTCGCTTACTTCACCAAAGGCGTGTCTGCTGACTACTTGGCCTCCTAGTTGCGTGAAATATTCGCTGAAGGCGCTTTCTACTTTGTTGCCCCATTTGCTGTTAGGTGTCAGTACGGCTGCCTTCCTCACTCCATCATTCCACGCTCTAATGGCTATCTGTCGTGCTTCATCGTTGGTGGATAACCCGAATTGGTATAAGCCTTCCTTAGCTGATTCTTCTGAGTAATTTAGGGTTAGGATAGGTGTCTTAATATGTGTGTCTGACGTGAGTGTCGTGACATATTCTTTTGATAAAGGGCCTATCACTAATCCAACTTGCTGCTCTTCTAATATGGAGGCAAGCTGAATAGGTGTGTTGATTTTTTCGGAGTTAAGGAAAAGTAATTCTGGGGAGGGTTTGCTAAGCTGTTGTTCGCGAAAATGCGCCATTAAAATGCCCTCTTTGATTGCGGCGGCTGCTTTAGCTAGCTTTCCTTCAAGAGGTAGTAAAATAGCAATTTTATCTGCATTAAACGTAACGGTACTCAAATTGCTAAGAGCGGTTGGGGGAAGTGTTCGTGCGGGGTGTGCTTCCCAGAGTGCTGACCAGTTGTTGATCGCTTGGTATTGAGTATCTAATTGTGTGCTGCTCGAGAGTTCGCTAATAAGTTCGAGCCAGCCTTGTTCGTAGTAACTATTGTTTCCATTTCTTAATAAGGTTGAGAGTGTCGTGGAATCGAGTTGTATCAGTCGATCCCATATTCCGTCGTGAACCTGTTGTTTGGCTTCGTTGGTATCTAGCAAGAGGCTTAGTTTGATCAGTGCTTTGATTTCACTGTGTATCTCATTCTGCTGATTAAATGCCTGAGCTTGAAGTTGTAAAATTTCTATCTCTTGGGACGCCAGTAAATCTGTTTTATTTACCGTCTCAAAGGTGGATAGGTGTTGCAGCGCTTGATCAGGGTTTTGCTGTTCAATTGCAGCTTCAGCTTTTAGTTTTGCTATATCAAATCGAATGGAGGGAGAAAGCAGGCTGATATCTATATCATTCAGTACTTTGTATGCTCTATCCTTCTCACCTAAAGATAGGAGGATCTGTGCTGCTTCTGCTCGAAGTGTTGCAGATTTTATCGGTTTTGATTTTTCCGCTTTAGTTAAAAGGGTTGTTACCTTGATTTGGTTCTGCTCAGCGGAGCTAATAACAGGTTTTGACGGTGATTGAACGCCGCAACCGGAAATAATAGTGCTTAGTAGGATGGCAGAAAGAGACAGGCGCCACTGAAATTTCATATACTTCACAACCCAAGTTTGAGGATGGTATCTGTAATGTTAGAACCGGCACTTTATGTTGTTGCTACACCGATTGGAAATTTGCAGGATATGACACCACGCGCAGTTGATGTATTGCAGCGTGTTGAACTGATTGCTGCAGAGGACACTCGTCATAGTGCCCGTTTGATGGCGCATTGTGGTATTGATACCCGCCTTGTTTCCGTACATGAGCATAACGAACGCCAGCGAATTGAGACAATTGTACACCAGTTGCAATCTGGTGCCAGTGTTGCGCTGATTTCTGATGCAGGAACGCCACTGATTTCGGATCCTGGTTATGTTGTTGTGAAGGGCGTTAGAGAAGCCGGCTATAAAGTCGTTCCTGTGCCCGGGTGTGTGGCGTTTGTGGCAGCATTATCTGCGGCGGGTTTGCCTACGGATCGTTTTGCATTTGAAGGGTTTCTTCCGCATAAGTCTAGCGGACGTAAACAGCAGCTAAAAGGCTTGGTGGATGAGTCGCGGACATTGATTTTTTATGAGTCTCCGCATCGTATTTTGGCATCCCTAAAGGATATGCAGTCTATTTTTGGTGGGGATCGAGTTGTTGCGGTTGCACGTGAATTAACAAAGACTTATGAAACAATCCATGTGGACAAGTTGGATGCGCTTCTTGAATGGATGGCGGCCGACAATAACCAGCAGCGCGGCGAGTTTGTTGTTCTGGTTCATGGGGTTGAAAGTAAAGGTGACGTTGCTTTAGATGCTAAGGCCCTGGAGGTACTAGATATACTATTGGCTGAATTGCCGGCTAGCCAAGCGGCTTCTTTAGCGGCGAAAATTACAGGCTTAAAGAAAAAGGTACTTTATCAGGCAGCTTTAGAGCGGTAATGCTCGCTCATGCGGATTCTCTCTGTTAGAATCCGCCGCGAGGAGTTTGCCAGGCAGTCGCTGTCCTTGTAAAAGGATGGAGGAAAGTCCGGGCTCCAAAGGGTAGAGTGCCAGATAACGTCTGGGCGGCGCGAGTCGACGGAAAGTGCAGCAGAAAATACACCGCCTAAGTATGCTTCGGCATAACGGTAAGGTTGAAATGGTGCGGTAAGAGCGCACCGCGTGGGTGGCAACATTCCACGGCATGGTAAACCCCACTCGGAGCAAGACCAAATAGGGTTCCTACAGGCGTGACCCGCGCTGGAACCGGGTAGGTTGCTTGAGGTGCGTAGCAATGCGTATCCCAGATGAATGATTGTCCACGACAGAACCCGGCTTATCGGCAAACTCCTCAAGTTTTTTCTCTATTTTTTCAAATAGTTACGCGCTTCTTTGCGAGCATTGAGAACATGGTACATAGACTGGTACAGAGTCGCCATCCTTTTGTTGTCCTTCGCAGGGTTCCTACTATTTTCGTTAGTAATAATAGATGGCTGTGCTGATTGCGCTCCGGTCTGAGTGTTACTTGAATTTGTATTGTGCTCTAGGTTTTTGCCGCGATACGCATCTTAGATGAGCGATGGTTCAGGATTAGCTAAAAAGCCTGCAAAGTTATTCTTTTCATCTTGAGTGTCGCTTATTTGCGACCCTTTTGCCTTTAGTTCTGTTTCAAAATCTCTAATTACTTGTTTTTTAAGTGTCTTTTTCTTTTGGCTTTCTAGGCCGAATTTTTTATATCAATTTCTCTAATAAACTCGCCTATCAAACATCTGTTTCATCGTGATTCAACCTTGCTTTAGTTAGGGTTCCTTTCTATAGTGTGCTCTAGTGGGATAAAGTGGGTAAAAGTGGGTATTTCTGTCATTTTGGTGGATTGAAAGAGCAAAAAATGTATAGAGGCGTTAATCAAATCAATCTAGATGCTAAGGGGCGCATGGCGATCCCAGCTCGTTATCGTGAGAAAATCACGACGAGTTGTGATGGGCAGCTCGTAGCAACGATTGATACTGAAGAGCGTTGTTTATTGCTTTACCCCCTGCACGAATGGGAAGAGATTCAGGAAAAAATAGAGGCTTTGCCTAGTTTTAACCCTGCTGCTCGCCGAATTCAGCGTCTTTTGATTGGCCATGCGACTGATATTGATGTGGATGGTAGTGGTCGATTGTTATTGCCAGCCCCTCTTCGTGAATATGCGGAGTTAGATAAAAAGATTGTGCTACTCGGTCAAGGGCAAAAGTTTGAGGTCTGGAGTGAATCTAGGTGGTTAGCCACTCGTGAAGAATATCTTCAAGATGTGGAAGGTGGCATGGCAATGCCCGAAGAGTTACAAAACCTTTCGCTATAGCTATATAAGCGTCTTCATTTAAGTAATAGAGATAAGTAAATGAGCCAGGAATTTAAACATATTACGGTTTTGCTGCAAGAAGCTGTCGAGGCGTTAGTGCAGGATAAATCTGGCTTTTACGTCGATGGAACGTTTGGGCGTGGGGGGCATTCGTCCCTAGTTTTGGAGCAGTTGGCGGGTGATGGTGTTTTGTTGGGTATCGATAAAGATCCTCAGGCGATTGCTCATGCAAAAGAGCGTTTTGATGGAGAATCTCGATTTTCAATCGCTCACGGCAGTTTTGCTGAGTTGCAGTCATTTGTGACTGAGCGTGGAATGAGTGGTCAGGTTGATGGGGTTTTACTGGATTTAGGCGTTTCATCCCCTCAGTTGGATGACGCGTCCCGTGGTTTTAGTTTTATGAATGATGGTCCTTTGGATATGCGTATGGATACGTCATCAGGGGAAAGCGCGGCGGAATGGATTGCGCGTGCTGAAGAATCTGAAATTGCTGATGTGATTTATACCTATGGCGAAGAGAAGTTTTCACGCCGTATGGCTAAAGCGATTGTTGCTAAGCGTGAAGAGGAGGCGATTACTACAACTTCCCAGCTCTCTAAAATCGTTGCGGAAGCTAACCCGGCTTGGGAAAAAGGGAAGAACCCTGCTACCCGTGCATTTCAAGGTATACGTATTCACATCAATCGTGAATTAGAAGATTTAGAAAGTTGCCTAGATCAAGCGCTTGAAATGTTAAAGGTGGGCGGTCGTCTTGTGGTTATTAGTTTTCACTCACTAGAAGATCGTATCGTTAAACGTTTTATTCGTAAGCATGTTAAGGGTGACGAACATCTGCCTCGCGGTATCCCTTTTACCAACGATATGTTGGAAATTCGTTTTAAGAATGTAGGTAAAGCCGTTAAAGCGAGCAGTTCTGAAACTGAAGATAATGTAAGAGCTCGTAGTGCTGTGATGCGAGTGGCTGAGAAAGTGGCATAAATGCAGTTTGCTTTCTTACAGCGTTTCCTGAAAAAGGAAGAGCAAGAAAACGATGCGGAGAACAAGGAGCAAAGTACTAAGTTCTATAGCCCAGAAGAGTTGCTTGGTCCGTTTTTGATCGTGTTTGTTTTGGTTGTTTTGCTGTTGGTCTCTTGTTTGGCTGTTGTGATGAGTGCTTTTGAATACCGTACGCTTTTTCATCAGCATCAGCAGTTGGTACAGCAAAGGGACGAGTTGCAGGTTGAGTGGGGGCAATTGCTGTTGGAGCAAAGTGCTTGGGCTGCAAATAATCGAGTGGAGCAGCAAGCGGAGAAAAGATTAAAGATGATTGTTCCCGAAGTAAATCAAATAGAGGTTATACGCAATGAGCGATAATACCGAAGCAACAGTTGGAAGAGGATGGCGCCTATGGTTGGTGCTTGTTCTTTTGCTTCTGATTGCAGTGGGTATTACCGCGCGAATGTTGACTCTTTATGTTGATGATCAGGAGTTTCTACAGACACAGGGTGACAAGCGAACCTTGCGAACAGTTCAGGTGCCAGCGCATCGTGGGATTATCACTGATCGAAATGGCGAGCCTTTAGCGGTTAGTGCTCCGGTGGCGACAATCTGGGCTGATCCTAAAATGACGGATTTGCAGCACGACGGTTTAGCTAAATTAGCGGTTCTGCTGAAGACGAATAAGAAAAAACTGAAAGCAAAGCTATCGGCTAGCAGAACAAAACGTTTTATCTATTTACAACGACAGGGTACCCCAGAGCTGGCGGAAAAGATTAGATCTTTGCGAATTCCAGGTATTCATGTCGATAGAGAATATAAACGCTACTATCCTGCGGCGGAAGTGACTACTCACTTAGTGGGTTTTACAAACTTAGATGGTAAAGGGCAGGAAGGGTTAGAGCTGGCGTATGAGGATTGGCTGAAGGCTGATTCCGGTAAACAGCTGGTTATGAAAGATCGCCTTGGGCGAACGATTAAACATATAAGGGAAGTAAAGTCTGCTCAGCACGGTAATGATATTGAATTAAGTATTGATCTGCGCCTGCAATATTTGGCTTATCGTGAATTGAAGGCGGCCGTAAAAGCGCATAAAGCAGATGGCGGTTCATTGGTGATGTTAGATGTAAAAACTGGAGAGGTTTTAGCAATGGCTAATCAGCCCTCTTATAACCCTAACGATCCACGCCAAAGAGTTTCAACAGCGCTTCGAAATAGGGCATTAACAGATACGTTTGAGCCCGGGTCGACGGTAAAGCCGATGACTGTTGCAGCGGCCTTGATGAGTGGGAAATATACGCCGGAAACCATGGTGAATACGTCACCTGGTTATATGAGGGTAAAAAGAAAAACCATACGAGATCATCGTAACTATGGAGAGATTGATGTCTCAACCATTATTACTAAATCAAGTAACGTAGGTGTTACAAAGCTTTCGTTCAGCTTACCTGAAGGCTCGGTACGTAATCTGTATCACAATGTAGGGTTAGGGCAAGCAACTGGGATTGGTTTCCCGGGAGAAAGTACGGGTTATCTTCCCTATTTAAATGAAAGACAGAAGGTCGAAAGAGCGACATTGTCTTATGGGTACGGCCTTTCTGTGACGCCGCTGCAGCTAGCTCAATCCTATTTGGCGTTAGCAAATGATGGCGTGATGAGTCCTGTTAATTTGATTCGTCAGGAGGAGCCAAGTAAGCCTGTACGTGTTATGCCAGCGCAAGTTGCAAAAGATGTGCGTGTCATGATGGAAACGGTCATCAGTAGTAAAGGTACGGGTAGAAGAGCAGCAGTGCCCGGCTATCGTGTAGCAGGTAAAACCGGGACTGTGCATAAAGTGGGTCGTGGTGGATATATCGATGACCAATATGTATCAACCTTTGCGGGTATCGCTCCGGTGAGTAATCCAAGGTTAGTAACCGTGGTCATGATCGATAACCCTAAAGGTCAAGAATACTATGGAGGGGAGGTCGCAGCGCCGGTCTTCTCTCGTGCTGTTGGTGGTGCGTTGCGATTATTAAATGTACCGCCAGATAATTTGCCTGAAGTAGAAAAACAAGTGGCTAAGAGATAAAGATGCTGAAATTTAAAAAGACACTAGCAGAGATCGTTCCGGAGTGGGTAGATACTACCTACGCCGATCTTACTGTGTCTGGTATTTCTCAGGATAGCCGCGAAGTTAAACCCGGTATGTTGTTCATTGCACGTTCTGGGTTGCAGTATAAAGGTATCGATTTTGTTGCAGCTGCAGCGACTGCTGGTGCTGTTGCTATTCTCTTAGATAGTCATGAAATGGTTGATTGTCCTGATGTGGATGTGCTGGTGATTGCTGTGCCAGGTTTGGTTGAGCACATAGGGGTAATCGCTTCTCGTTTTTATGATAATCCAAGTCAGGATTTAACAGTCATTGGTATTACCGGAACAAACGGCAAAACATCATGCGCACATTTTACTGCGCAAGCAATGAATATGTTAGATCTGAAAACCGCCATTATTGGAACGGTAGGTAACGGGTTTCCAGGAGAACTCAAAGAATCTTCACACACTACACCCGATGCAATCGGTTTGCAGAAATTGTTTGCTGAATTAAAGGCTGAGGGTGCCGCTGCAGTTGTGATGGAAGTCTCTAGTCACGCTTTGGAGCAGGGGCGTGTTTCAGCGGTTGATTTTGATTATGCCTTGTTAACGAACCTTAGCCGAGATCATCTTGATTATCATGATTCTATGGATGCTTACGGTGCAGCCAAGGCAAAACTGTTTTGTGGCTTTTCATTGAAAAAAGCAATTTTAAATACAGATGATGCCTTTGGTCGTCAGTTGATGGCTGATAATGCGGTTCAAGGTCAAAAGGTCTCTGTAGGTCGTACGCAAGGTGATTATCGTTTAGCTGCTTATCGATTAGCGTTGCATGGTATTGAGGCTGAACTGAAGATGGCAGAGGGTGGTTTTTCGTTTTGCAGTAAGCTGATCGGGGAATTCAATCTGGATAATTTGCTTCTTGTGATTGCTGTTCTTATAGAGCAAGGCTTCAGTCGTAGTGATGTGGTTAATGCATTGTCAAAATTAGAATCAGTTCCTGGTCGTATGCAAACGGTTGTAGTAGCGGATAAACCTCTTGTGATTATAGATTACGCACATACACCTGATGCCTTAGAAAAAGCACTACAGGCGGTACGTGCTCATACAGCGGGTACTCTTTGGTGTGTATTTGGCTGTGGCGGTGATCGAGATGTTGGTAAAAGAGAGCTAATGGGTGGGATAGCAGACAAATTTGCAGATCACCTTGTGGTGACCAGTGATAACCCTCGTAGTGAACAGCCTGAGCAAATTATTCATATGATTAAAGGTGGCATCAGTCAGCATACACCGGAAATAGAGTCTGATCGTGCTGAAGCTATCCGTTTGGCAATTCTTCAGGCGTCTCCTGAGGATGTTGTGTTAATTGCTGGTAAAGGGCATGAGGATTATCAGGAAATTAATGGGGTACGTCATCCATTCAGTGATTTAGTTGTTACCCGCAAAATTTTGGGGGTGGCGGCATGATTGGGCACTGGACTTTGCAGCAGCTTCAGGAGCTATTTGGCGGAGAAGTAACGTGCAATACCTCTTTTATTAATGTCAGCACAGATACACGAACTATTCGAGAGGGCGATCTATTTGTAGCGTTAATCGGTCCTAATTTTGATGGGCACAAGTTTATTGAGCAAGCGGTAGAAAAAGGTGCGGTGGCTGTCGTTGTTTCGCGAACTTTGGATATGGATGTTGCTCAATGGGTTGTCGAAGATACCCACAGAGCACTTGGACAGATAGCGCAGGCTAACCGTCAGAGATTTACCGGTCCCGTTTATGCGGTGACAGGGAGTAGTGGTAAAACCACTGTTAAAGAGATGCTGAATAGTATTTTGTCTCAAGGGGCTAAGGTATTAGCGACTAAAGGCAACTTCAATAATGATATAGGCGTACCTTTAACTCTCTTTTCTTTGAATGATGAGCATCAAGTGGCTGTAATTGAGCAAGGGGCGAGCGCGGGTGGTGAAATTGCTTACACCACCGCTATCTCAAATCCTGATGTTGCTATTTTGAATAACGCGATGGGTGCGCACTTAGAGGGCTTTGGTTCTTTGCAGGGCGTAGCGGAAGCTAAAGCTGAAATATTCTCACAGCTTCATCGTAGTAATGGCTATGCGATTATTAATGCTGATGATCAGTTTGCCGACTTTTGGCTGGAAAAAACAAAAGATAATAAACGTATCACTTTTTCAACTCAGTCATCATCGGCTGATCTATATGCTTCAGATATTAAAGCGGCAGAAAATGGCTGCTATTCGTTTTCAATGAATTATGGAAATGAATCTATTTGTGTACAGCTAGGAGTGATGGGGCAGCACAATGTAGCAAATGCGCTTGCCGCTGCTGCTGCAGTTAGTTCTCAAGGATTATCTTTAGAGGAGATAGCATCTGGACTTAAGGGCTTTGCCGCTGTACCAGGGCGTATGTTTCCGTCTAAGAGTAAGAACGGCGCTCTGGTTATCGATGATAGCTATAACGCAAACCCCGGATCAGTTAATGCTGCGATAGATCTGTTAGTGAGTTTGTCAGGTGAATCAATTTTGGTTTTAGGCGATATGGCTGAGTTGGGAGCAGATGCTGCCGAACAGCATAAAAGGGTAGGTTGTCGGGCGGCGCAGAAGGGGGTTGGAAGCCTTTGGGCAACTGGCGCGCTGTCCCGGCACTCTGTTTCGGCATTTAATGCCGATGCACAAGGTCGTGGTAGATATTTCAATACACAAGAAGACTTAACTGCCGCATTGAATGAGGCCGCTGTTCAGGGTGTTAACATCCTGATTAAAGGCTCTCGCAGTGCAGCTATGGAACAGGTTGTTAAAAGCCTGTCTGAAGGGGATTAAAGAGCAATGCTACCACTGATAGCTGAATTTTTATCTGAGTATTACAGCGGTTTCGCTGTGTTTCAGTATCTGACTTTAAGAGGGATTTTCGGGGTGTTAACTGCCTTGTTGATTTCTTTATTTGTTGGGCCTTATTTCATTAATAAGTTGCGCAGTAATCAAATTGGTCAGGCGGTACGTGATGATGGCCCACAAAGCCATCTGAGTAAAGCGGGGACGCCAACAATGGGCGGTGCGCTTATTCTTGTGGCGATTGCTATCAGTACCTTGTTGTGGAGCGATCTAACAAACATCTACGTATGGATTACGTTAATCGTTACGTTGATTTTTGGTGCGGTTGGCTGGGTTGATGATTATCGGAAAGTGGTCGAGAAAAACCCACGTGGTCTGCCTGCTAAATGGAAGTATTTATGGCAATCGGTTGGTGGTATTGGTGCAGCTATTGTTTTGTATGCGGTAGCGACAACCCCTGCTGAAACATCACTGCTCATTCCTTTCTTGAAGGATGTCTCTATTGAGCTGGGCATCTTTTTTGTTGTTTTTACCTATTTTGTGATTGTAGGTAGTTCCAATGCGGTGAACTTAACGGATGGTCTAGATGGTTTGGCAATATTGCCGACTGTTTTAGTTGCAGGGGCTCTCGGTGTTTTTGCTTATCTATCAGGTAACGTGAAATTTGCAGACTATTTGTTAATTCCATATATCCCGGGTTCAGGTGAATTGATCATCTTCTGCGGTGCGATCGTGGGAGCAGGATTAGGTTTCTTATGGTTTAACACATACCCAGCGCAGGTATTCATGGGGGATGTTGGTGCATTGTCTTTAGGGGCTGCTCTTGGTGTTATTGCGGTTATCGTAAGGCAAGAATTTGTGCTGTTTATTATGGGCGGTGTGTTTGTTGCGGAAACAGTATCTGTAATATTGCAGGTTGCTTCATTTAAGTTGACCGGACGGCGGATTTTCAGAATGGCACCGTTGCATCATCATTTTGAGCTTAAAGGCTGGCCAGAACCGCGAGTAATTGTACGTTTTTGGATTATTACCGTTGTGTTGGTGTTAATCGGCTTAGCTTCTCTGAAAATTCGATAATTGTAAGATAAATAGTAGTCAGGTTAAAAAATGGGTTTGATCGCCAGTGATAGTTTTAAAGTCGTAATCGGTTTAGGGCAAACCGGACTGGCGTGTGCGCGGTATTTGGCAAGCCATGGTTTTTCGTTTGCGGTTGTGGATAGTCGGCAAAACCCACCGGGTTATGAGCAGTTATTGGGAGAGTTTCCTGAGGTTGATCTGCATTGTGGTCCCTTTGATAGCGAATTTCTTTGTCGAGCGACAGAGATCTATCTTAGCCCAGGCGTGGCGCAAAGTGATCCCGCAATACAAGCCGCTGTTGCTGCGGGTGTGAAGTTGAGTGGAGATATTGATCTTTTTTGCCGTGAGATCAGCGCTCCTATTATTGCGATTACAGGATCTAATGCTAAAAGCACTGTCACGACGCTTGTGGGCGCAATGGCTAAGGCTGCTGGTTTAGATGTAGGGGTTTGTGGAAATATAGGTACGCCCGTACTGGAGATGTTAACTCAGCCTGAGAAAGATCTTTATGTAATGGAGCTTTCTAGTTTTCAGCTGGAAACGACCAATGATCTACGTGCCGAAGTTGCAACGGTACTTAATGTGAGCCCCGATCATTTGGATCGTTATGATAACGAGATGAAGAGGTATTATCAGGCTAAGCACCGAATTTTCCGAGGTGCGAAACATGTTGTAATTAATCGTGATGATGCTCTAACTGCACCTTTAATGCCGAAAAGTGTCGAGACATTGTCTTATCATTTAGGTAAACCGGATTTTAAACTCTTTGGCTTGATTGAAGAGAAAGGCGAGCCTTGGTTAGGGTTTGAATTTGACAAGTTAATTCCTGTTTCTGCTTTAAAAATCCGTGGTAGTCATAATGTGGCGAATGCGTTGTCAGCTTTAGCATTAGGGAAATCGGCAGGTTTACCTATGCACGCGATGCTTGATGCCCTGCAAGCTTTTGGGGGGCTTAAGCATCGCTGCCAATGGGTTTGTGAAAAGGACAAAGTTAGTTATTTCAATGACTCTAAAGGAACCAATGTAGGCGCGACTGTAGCTGCGCTAAATGGGTTAGGGGAAACGCTGTCTGAAAATCAGCGTATTGTTTTAATTGCCGGCGGTGTAGGCAAAGGTGCAGAGTTTGCAGAACTGGCTCAGCCGTTACAGCGCTATGGTCGTTGTGTTGTTTATATAGGCGAAGATGGTGAGAAACTAGCCAGCTCATGTGGTGATATAGATAAAGCGTCTGCCGAAACGATGCAGGAAGCTGTAGAAAAGGCAGCTCAATCCGCTCACGAGGGAGATATCGTTTTGTTATCGCCTGCTTGTGCTAGTTTCGATATGTTTAGTGGCTTTCCTGCTCGGGGTGATGCGTTTATTGATGTGGTGGAGGCCCTGTAATGGCCATGACTCAATCCCTTTCATTTATCAATATGCAACCGCGAAGCTCCGGTAGTGTATTGCCTTTTGATCCATGGGTATTGTGTTGTGCATTTACTTTAATCCTTATCGGATTTGTGATGATTAGCTCGGCCTCGCTTGATGTTGCAATGGAAAATAATGGAACCCCTTATTTTTATGTGATTCGTCAGGCTGTTTTTATTGTGATTGCTGTAATTGCTGCAGTGGTTGTTTGGAATATACCGATTAGGTTTTGGGAAAAAACGGGCCATTGGTGGATGATGGCTGCTGGTTTTTTATTGATCTTGGTCTTAATACCAGGTGTAGGTAAAGGCGTGAATGGTAGTCATCGTTGGTTGCCATTAGGGCCATTAAATTTACAAGCATCTGAAGTCGCTAAGTTTTGTATGGTCATGTACATGGGCGGCTATCTTGTTCGACGTTTACATGAGGTCAGAAGCAGCTGGAAAGGAATTGCTAAGCCGGCGCTGCCATTAGGCATTTTTTGTATATTGCTTTATTTTGAGCCAGATTTTGGAGCTCTTGTTGTTCTTATGGGAACTGTCATGGGCATGATTTTTTTAGGCGGCATGCGCTTTTCTCAGTTTTTGATGGTCATTACTAGCGTAATTGGACTGTTGGTGGCGGTTGTTGGTTTACAGCCATACCGAGTTGCTCGTTTACAGAGTTTTCTAGATCCGTGGTCTGACCCTTTTGGTACAGGCTATCAGTTATCGCAGGCTCAAATAGCGTTTGGACGTGGTGATTGGTTTGGTACAGGGCTAGGAAATAGTGTGCAAAAACTTTTTTATCTTCCTGAAGCGCATACCGATTTTGTATTTTCGGTTTTAGCTGAAGAGCTAGGCTTCGTAGGTGCTGCGGTGTTAATCGTTTTGTACGCAATATTGATTGTGAATATTTTCCGAATAGGTCGTCGTGCTGAAAAGGTTAAGTCCTTTTTTAGCGCATATATTTGCTATGGTTTCGGAATCATTTTTGCCGCTCAGGCTTTAATAAATATTGGTGTGAATGTCGGTGCACTTCCCACAAAAGGGTTAACCCTTCCGCTTGTGAGTTATGGCGGTAGTAGTTTGTTGGTTAGTTGTGCGATGTTGGCTGTCATTCTAAGAGTAGATTACGAATTGAAACGAAGTGCATTTAGTGTGGATAAAGCAAAAGGTTCAAAAAGCTCAAAAAATAAAGTGACTTCCAAGCAATCGTCCAATTCGCATCAGGAGGTACAGATATGAGTACCCCCAAAAAGGTTGCTTTAGTGATGGCTGGTGGAACAGGCGGGCATGTTTTCCCTGCACTGGCGACCGCTGAAAAGATGCAAGAGCAAGGTGTTCATATCGAATGGCTGGGCTCTCGACATGGTATTGAAGCTGATTTAGTACCTGCGGCGGGTATTAAGTTACATGCGATAGACGTTAGAGGGTTACGAGGCAAGGGGAAACTTAGTCTTTTATTAGCTCCGTTTAAACTTTTATTGGCATTGTGGCAGGCTTTGAAAGTGCTTAGAGCGGTAAATCCGGATGTTGTTTTAGGGATGGGAGGCTTTGCTTCGGGCCCTGGAGGATTGGCTGCTTGGTTATTACGTAAACCGTTGATTATACATGAGCAAAATGCCGTAGCTGGGATGACCAATAAGGCGTTATCTAAGTTAGCAAATAGCGTGCTGGAAGCTTTTAATAACGCTTTCCCCGTAGGGTTGAAAACCGAGTCGGTTGGTAATCCCGTGCGAGGTTCCATTCTTACAATGGATAAGCCTAACGATAGGTTGCAGGGACGTAGTGGGAAAATACGTTTGCTAGTTGTTGGTGGTAGCTTAGGCGCTAAAGCGATCAATGATTTGTTACCTGAAGTGTTGTCAGAAATGCCGGTAGATGAACGCCCTGAAGTATGGCATCAGGCTGGTAAACGGAATATAGATGAGACCTTAGCTCGTTATAAAGAGCTGGGTGTCGAAGGGTGCAAAGTTGTTCCTTTTATTGATGGAATGGACAGTGCGTATGCGTGGGCTGATGTAGTGTTATGTCGCGCGGGAGCGTTGACGGTAAGTGAATTGAGCATTGCTGGCGTTGCATCCGTCCTTATTCCGTACCCTTACGCAGTCGATGATCATCAAACTAAAAATGCAGCGTTTTTAGCTGATCATGGTGCTGCGATTGTTGTACAGCAGCGGGATCTAACTAAGACCGTACTTAAGCAGTTACTTACTGATCAATTAAATCAACGCGAAAAGTTGATGGATATGGCAAATAAAGCCTGTTTACTTGGGCAACCTGAAGCAAGTGAAAGAGTGGCTACTATTTGCATTGAGGCAATGAAATAATGAAACAGCAAAAAGCTTTTACTCGTTTTGAAATACCTGAAATGCGCCGAATTAGCCGTATACACTTTATCGGCATTGGCGGTGTAGGTATGTGTGGAATCGCTGAGGTTTTGCTGAACCAAGGTTACAAAATATCAGGATCTGATCTGAAAAGCTCTGCGACGACTCAGCGCTTAGAAGGATTAGGCATGAGCATCTTTATTGGGCACGAAGAGAGCAATGTGTCTGGGGTTGATGTTGTCGTTGTATCTACTGCCGTCAATGAAGAAAATCCAGAAGTAAAAGCGGCTAGAGAGCAACGAATACCTATTGTTCGTCGTGCAGAAATGTTGGCTGAGTTAATGCGCTATCGTCATGGTATTGCCGTGGCGGGGACACATGGTAAAACAACCACTACAAGCCTGTTAGCCTCGATTTTTGCTGAAGGAGAGTTAGACCCAACGTTTGTAATTGGCGGTCGCTTAAACAGTGCGGGTACTAATGCAAAAATGGGGACAAGCCGTTATCTAGTTGCTGAAGCAGACGAAAGTGATGCCTCTTTCCTTCATCTGCAGCCCATGGTCTCAATTGTGACCAATATTGATGCAGACCATATGGAAACATACGGTAATGATTTCTCCGTACTAAAGAAAACGTTTATTGAGTTTTTACATAACCTTCCGTTTTACGGATTAGCGGTTATGTGTGTGGATGACCCCGTAGTACGTGAAATACTTCCAGATGTTAGCCGTCCTATTTTAACTTACGGTGTTTCCGACGATGCAGATTATCGGGCAGAGAATATCCGTCAAGAAGGTATGTGTACTCGATTTACAGTTAAGCGCCCTGATGGATTTGCCGACCTAGACGTTTCTTTGAACATGCCAGGTCATCACAATATGTTGAATGCACTGGCGACTATTGCGGTTGCTTCAGATGAAGGTATTTCTGATGAAGCTATTTGTCGTGCCTTGGAACAGTTTGAGGGAGTTGGGCGTCGCTTCCAAGTGTTGGGTGATATCCCCGTCGAAGGAGGTCATGCGATGCTAGTAGATGACTACGGTCATCATCCCCGTGAAGTTAATGCTGTTGTCACTGCAATACGTGAAGGCTGGCCAGATAAGCGCTTGGTCATGATTAATCAGCCACACCGATATAGCCGTACACGAGATCTGTATGAAGATTTTGTAGAAGTTCTATCAGATGTCGATGTGCTGCTTTTATTGGAAGTCTATGCCGCAGGTGAAGAGCCTATAGCGGGTGCTGATAGTCGAAGTTTATGTAGAAGTATTCGCCAACGTGGTCGAGTTGATCCTGTGTTTGTCAGTGATAAGGATTTAGTAGCGGATGTTTTAAAAGATATTTTACAGCCCGGTGATCTGCTTCTTACGCAGGGGGCTGGTGATATCACCGCTTTAGCACATCTTTTGAAACAATTGTCTTTGGTGTCCGAGGGTTGATGTCGATGAGTTTTAAGGTTGATTCGCAGCTTAAAGACAGATTTGGTCGAGTGGCTGTTATTTATGGCGGAAACTCCTCTGAAAGAGAGGTGTCTCTAAAAAGTGGAACGGCAGTGCTTTCTGGCCTACATAGAGCTGGGGTTGATGCATTTGGGATCGATTTATACGGCGAATCAGCAGCATTAGAGCCATTGCGGCAGTTACAAGAGGAGAGCTTTGATCGCGCTTTTCTTATTCTTCATGGTCCGGGTGGTGAAGATGGAACTCTGCAAGGCGCATTAGAGATGTTGGGGAAACCTTATACGGGAAGTCGTGTCGCTGCATCCGCCATCGGAATGGATAAGCTAAGAACTAAGCAGTTATGGCTGGGTGCAGGTTTGCCTACTCCTCCTTTTGCTGTATGTGATCAAACTAGCGATCTAGAAGAGGCCGTATCACGTCTAGGCTCTCCGATGATTGTTAAGCCCGCTCATGAAGGTTCCAGCATTGGTATGAGCAAGGTAGAGACTCAAGAGGAGTTAAGCAGGGCGCTTAAAACGGCTGAACAGTTTGATAGAACTGTGATTGTAGAGCGTTGGATGAGCGGTAATGAATTTACGGTAGCTGTTTTAGATGGCGAAGCGCTGCCACCAATTCTATTAGTCACTAATCATGAGTTTTATGACTTTGATGCTAAATATGTAGCTAATGATACAGAGTATCGCTTTGATCACGGTTTGAGTGAGGAAAAGGATCAGGAGTTACGCTCATTAGCTGAGAAAGCCTTTTCTGCCGTTGGCTGTGAAGGTTGGGGGCGTGTTGATGTCATGCAAGATGAGCATGGAGAGTTCCAGCTTCTTGAAGTGAATACGGCGCCAGGTATGACGGATCATAGCTTAGTTCCAATGGCTGCAAAGCAAAAAGGGATCTCTTTTGAACAGCTTGTAGTTGAAATATTGAAGACGGCAAGTTGATGATGAGTGTGTTTCGCTTTTTTCGGTCAAGAAATGAAACTGTCGAAAGCGAAGAGTTAGAGGCTGAGGTTACGCCGCGCGGAGCAAGTCGTGACCCTATTGTTGACGCGCCTCAACAGAGTGAAGTGAGAGAAAAAGGTGAGCCTGATTGGTGGTGGAAGCCTTTTTGGACGCTCTCCTCACTGATGATGTTTGTCGGCATTATGAGTATGGCCGGAAGCAGTTTATGGCAGTGGCTAGACCGCCCTGTAGAGAATGTGGTTGTGCATGGAACTGTCCAGCATTTAGACCGACTAAGTTTAGCTGAGGATATCGGTGCGGGTTTAACTGCAGGTACATTAGGTACAGATCTAAAGACGATTAGAGAGCTGGTGAGTGAGCACCCTTGGGTTAGGGTTGCCGCGATAGAACGTGACTGGCCAAACACTCTAATTGTTATGGTTGAAGAAGAAGTGCCGGTTGCACGTTGGGGGGAGCGAGGTTTGCTCAATCATGAGGGCGATATTTTTTGGCCCGAATTAAAAGAGGTGTATCGTTCGCTTCCTCGATTAAGTGGGCCTGCTCCTGAAACTGAAAGAGTGATGTCGCAGTTTCATGATTTGAACCAGATTTTAAGAAGTATCGACTTGAATGTTGTCAGTCTTAATTTAGAAGCAAGAGGGGCTTGGACCCTAGAGCTTGATAATCATATTAAGGTGGTTGTAGGGCGTGAAGCAGTAAATGAGCGTCTAGGGCGGTTTTTGGATCTTTATCGGCTGAGGTTATCTGAACAAGCTGATGAGATAGAAGAAATAGATATTCGTTATACCCATGGTGTAGCGGTTAAGTGGCGAGAAAAGCCAAGCGATGAAAAAGATGCAGCAGCAGGGTAAAACAGAATGAGTGGTTCGATGGATAACAATATGATTGTTGCTTTGGATATCGGTACATCGAAGGTGTTATGCCTTGTTGGTGAGATTGGTATTGATGGAACCATCGAAATAATTGGTATAGGTTCACACCCTTCAAGAGGCCTTAAAAAAGGCGTTGTTGTTAATATTGAATCTACCGTGAGTTCTATACAGCGTGCAGTCGAAGAAGCGGAATTGATGGCGGGCTGTAAAATTCATTCAGTTACTGTCGGTATTGCTGGTAGCCATATTAACAGCCTGAATTCACACGGGATTGTCGCAGTTCGTGATCGGGAAGTGACTGATTATGATTTGGATCGTGTTATTGATGCAGCTAGGGCGGTAGCCATACCTGCAGATCAGAAAATTCTACATATATTGCCTCAAGAGTATGAGATCGATAGTTCGGAAGGCATTAAAGAGCCTTTGGGAATGTCCGGGGTTCGTTTAGAAGCCAAAGTTCATCTAGTGACAGGCTCCGTTAATGCCGCACAGAATATTGAAAAATGTGTTAGGCGTTGTGGCTTAGAAGTTGATGGTTTAGTGCTTGAACAGTTGGCCTCTAGTTATTCGGTGTTAACCGAAGATGAGAAAGAGCTAGGGGTATGTATGGTGGATATTGGTGGTGGAACCTCTGATATCTCAATATTTACTGGAGGCTCTATCAGACATACTGCTGTGATTCCGATTGCGGGTGATCAGGTAACTAATGATATAGCGATGGCGTTGCGTACTCCGACACAGCATGCTGAAGAGATTAAGATCAAGTACGCCTGTGCACTTGCTCAGTTAGCGGCGGGAAATGAAACCGTTAAAGTGCCGGGTGTTGGTGATCGTCCTGCCAGAGATCTATCACGACAAGCGTTGGCTGAAGTTGTTGAACCTCGTTACGAGGAGTTATTTAGCTTGATCCAAGCTGAACTTAGACGAAGTGGCTTTGAAGATCTTGTGGCTGCGGGAGTCGTGCTGACGGGTGGTACATCCAAAATGGAAGGTGCTATTGAACTTGCAGAAGAGATATTTCATATGCCTGTTCGTTTGGCGACGCCGCATGGTGCTAGAGGGATGGAAGATATTTTAGGTAGCCCTGTTTACGCGACAGGGATGGGGTTGCTGCAATACGCGCAACATGACCATGTAGGTGGTAGCGCTGAATCATCAGGCCAAGAGTTGGTGCCTGTTGTAGCGCAGATGAGCGTATTAGAAAAGATGAAGGCTTGGTTTAAAAGTAATTATTAAGCTTTTTCTGTATTGAATTTTAATGTTTTAAGCTGCTGACATTATTAGCAGCTCATTAGGGGATAGTGCTGAGTTACGCACTAAAGGAGCTAACAATGTTTGAACTGTTAGATAGCGTTCCACAGAATGCAGTAATCAAAGTGATTGGTGTAGGCGGCGGAGGCGGAAACGCTGTTAAACACATGGAAAGTGGTGATCTTGAAGGGGTTGAGTTTGTTTGTGCAAATACAGATGCTCAGGCGCTTTCTTCAATGTCTTCTCAAACAGTCATTCAACTCGGTAATGCGTTAACAAAAGGCCTAGGGGCCGGCGCGAATCCGGAGGTAGGTCGTCAAGCGGCAATGGAAGATCGGGATCGTATCGGTGAAATGCTGAAAGGTGCTGATATGGTCTTTATTACAGCGGGCATGGGAGGCGGAACGGGTACCGGTGCTGCACCTATCGTTGCCGAAGTGGCTAAAGAAATGGGGATATTAACGGTTGCTGTTGTGACAAAACCATTTCCTTTTGAAGGCCGCAAGCGTATGACGATTGCTGCTGATGGCATTAAAGAGCTACGTGAAAGCGTTGACTCCTTAATTATCATTCCTAATGAAAAATTAATGCAGGTTTTAGGGCGTAATTGTAGCTTACTTAATGCTTTTGAATCAGCAAATGATGTACTTAGAGGGGCTGTTCAAGGTATTTCCGATCTGATTACCCGTCCAGGTATGATCAACGTGGATTTTGCCGATGTTCGCACCGTTATGTCTGAAATGGGTATGGCTATGATGGGGACGGGTGGCGCGCAAGGTGAAAACCGTGCTGCTGAAGCGGCTGAAAAAGCGATTAAAAGTCCTCTCCTGGATAATGTCGATCTACGTGGCGCGAGCGGTATCCTTGTTAATATCACCGCAGGTATGGATTTAAGCTTGGGCGAATTCACAGAAGTGGGTAATCAGATTGAAGAGTATGCCTCTGAAAACGCGACGATCGTAATTGGTACCGTTATCGAGCCTGAAATGTCTGATGAACTTAAAGTTACTGTCGTGGCTACTGGCTTAGATAAACCAGAAGAATTAGTGCGCCCGGTACAGGACGGTATGAAAAAGGTTGATGGAAGTTTGAATCTTGAAGAGATTGATCTTCCAACGGTTTTACGTCGAAAAAAGAACGAAGCGCTTGATGGACCCGCTGAAATTGCTGATGAAGTGATGCAGCAGACAGGTACTGAAGGGGAGGCCGGTTATTTAGATATTCCTACTTTTCTGAGGAAACAGGCGGATTAAGCTTTATCCTTTTGTTGGCGCTCTACGGTTATTTGCCTTTCTAAAAGGCAATTTCTTTGATAATATCTCGCGGTAGTATGGCCCATTTTATTTTTGGCAGATGGCATGATTAAGCAGAGAACATTAAAGAACAGCATTAAAGCAACAGGTATTGGTCTGCATACAGGCCAAAAAGTATACCTGACACTAAAGCCGGCACCTGTTAACACGGGGATCGTTTTTCGTCGTGTAGATTTAGATCCTGTTGTAGAAATTTTGGCGCATGCGCACAACGTTTCTGACACTACAATGTCTACGAACTTGGCGAAAGATGGTGCACGTATAGCTACTGTTGAGCATTTGCTTTCGGCAATGGCTGGATTAGGTATTGATAACGCCTATGTAGAGCTGAGTGCAGAAGAAGTGCCGATTATGGATGGCAGTGCTGCGCCATTTGTTTTTCTGATCCAGTCCGCTGGCCTTGAAGAACAGAGTGCAGCTAAAGAGTTTATTCGCATTACAAAAGAAGTAACGGTTGAAGCTGATGGTAAATCTGCTACGTTTAAGCCGTTCGATGGTTTTAAAGTCGGTTTTAAAATCGATTTTGATCATCCCGCTTTTGAAGGGCGTAAGATGGAATCTTCGTTGGATTTCTCAAGTACCTCTTTTGTAAAAGAAGTTAGCCGAGCGCGTACTTTTGGTTTTATGAGTGATTATGAGTACTTACGTTCTCAAAACTTAGCGTTAGGTGGTAGTTTTGATAATGCCATTGTCGTTGATGATTATCGTATTCTTAATGAAGACGGTTTGCGTTACGATGATGAATTCGTAAAACATAAGGTACTGGATGCTGTGGGTGATCTTTATCTGTTAGGCAAAAGCCTGATAGGTGAGTTTTACGGAGATAAATCTGGTCACTATCTGAATAACCGTCTTCTTCGTGAATTACTTGCTAATGAAGAAGCATGGGAAGTTGTCACTTTTGAAGATAATGAAGAAAGTGCGCCGATTTCATACCAGAAGCCTGTGCTTGCTGTTTGATTTTTAAACAGTTATAGAAAGCCGAACTCAAATGTTCGGCTTTTTTTTGCTTTTTTTATAAGGTTTTTTTTATTTACCCTTTTAGATTCAATTTCTGCCCCCAATAAAGGTAGAATGCTGAGTTAATATTTTGTCCTCCCCAGATGGGTCGAGGAGTTGTTTTAGACTTCATAGGTATACGTTGAGACATGCTAACAGGACTGTTAAAGAAAGTTTTCGGTAGTAAAAATGATCGCGAACTAAAACGTATGGGTAAAATCGTTAAAGCGATTAATGCGTTAGAAGTCGATTTGGAAAAGCTAACAGATGAAGAGTTAGCTGCTAAAACGGTTGAATTTCGTCAGCGCCTTGATGAAGGTGCCAGTTTAGATCAAATCCTGCCGGAAGCATTTGCTGCGGTACGTGAAGCATCTAAGCGCGTGATGGGAATGCGCCACTTCGATGTTCAGATGATCGGTGGTATGAGCCTGCATGATGGTAAAGTGGCCGAGATGCGTACAGGTGAAGGTAAAACGCTAGTAGCGACTTTAGCTGTTTACTTAAATGCACTCAGCGGTTTAGGTGTGCATGTTGTAACGGTGAATGATTATCTAGCCGAGCGT
>DJLT01000081.1 GCA_002435145.1 Neptuniibacter sp. UBA6509 | reverse complement strand
CATAGATAGAATTGGTAGCGGGAGCAGGATTTGACCCTACGACCTTCGGGTTATGAGCCCGACGAGCTACCAAGCTGCTCCACCCCGCATCAATGTGGGGCGAATAATACAGACCACTTAACTAAACCACAAGGTTTTTTTTCATTATTTTCAATTGGATAGAAAACGATCTATAGACCCTCGTCACTAAACCGCTCTTCTCTCTGCTGGCGAATTCTAGCTTTTTGTATATCAACAATTAACTCTGATAGCGCCAGATGTGCTCGCTGCGATAAACCAACAAACTCAGCACCACAGCGGCCCGATGAGCAAAAAGTTACTTTTAAGGTAGGTTTAAGGCGACAGTTCTTTTTTAAGGTAAAGAAAATCAACGCATTTTCAATCATTCCAGAGAAATTTTGATCCGTTTCAAACGCCACACCCGTTTCGGAAATATCCAATAAAACCACCGCATCTCCTGCGATCGTCATGCTAACCTTTTCATCGACAGGCGTACGATAAGCTTTGCGGCGATTTTCATGCTCATCTAAAGTCAGTCTCAAAGCGTCTTTCATTGTTCAGGCAGCCTCTCTAATACAAATTCTAGGCGTCTATTCTTTTCTCGATTTTCCAAACTATCATTAGGTACTAAAGGCTTTGATTCACCATACCCCGTTGCAGATACTCGGTCTAAATCAATGCCCCCACGTACCATATACCTTAATACATTTGTTGCTCTGATTGCCGATAAATCCCAATTAGAGGGGAAACGTGAGGTTTCAATAGGGATATCATCGGTATGACCTTGAATGCTTAACTTCATCTGCGGGTTTTTCTTTAAAGTAAGCACCATCGAATCAAGCACAGTCATCATTTCACGATTAAACTCAGCCGAACCCGAAGGAAACAGTACATCTCCCTTTACCTTAATAACCACTTTGCCATCCTTAGGCGCCCCGACCTCCACCGCATCTTTAGCAAGCGATACCTGAAACTGTTTTGATACCTCATCTGTTAGCTTTCTTAACTCAGTATCAATTGCAATACTTTGAATTTCAGCTTCAGCTTCATTCAGTTTCTCAGCTTCTTTATCTGCTAAGTCTTGCGCGGGTAGCTTCTCTTCAATTTCTACCGGCACCTCTGTTTTAATAGGCGCTTCATGGGGCAAATCAATAATACTGTTGGCGCCCTCGCCATGAAAAGCCTCATTCAATGAGCGCATAGCCACTTCAAAGCGTTCAGCTTCAATACTCGACAAAGAAAACAGAAGAATAAAAAACACCAAAAGTAACGTCATTAAATCAGCATAGGTATATAGCCAACCTGCTGAGTCATTTTCTTCTAACAAGGATTCCTTAGAACTCATATTCTTAATCCGCCTACTTTTTACCTACCTTAATTTTTTTACGCTTAGCAGCAGGAATATACGAAGAAAGCTGTTCATACACGTGCATATAATGGTCATTTGTTAAGATACTGATACAACCTTCTCGGATAATCTCCAGATTTGTAACCTCTAATAAAGTACGAGACTTTAATTTCCCCGCGATGGGTAAAAAAACCATAGTTGCCAGTAGTGAGCCATAGAACGTCGTCAAAAGCGCAACCGCCATCGCCGGCCCAATAGTATCTGGATTGTCCAATTCACTAAGCATTTGAATAAGTCCAATCAACGTACCCAACATACCGAAAGCAGGTGCGTAAGCAGCCATCTTCTTAAACACATCCTGTGTGGCATGGTGCCTAGCTATTAAAGAATCAATCTCGTTTTGAATAGTATTTCGAATAACTTGTTCCGATGCAGCCTCTGCCAATAACATACAGGCACGCTTTAAAACAGGCGAAGAGCTCTCCACATCGCCAACCTTTAAAAGGCCATGGCGATGACTAATACGACTTAATTCAAGCATCGTATCTATCATCTCCTGCTGATTCGTTTTGTCTTGCGTAAAGACAATAAATGCCCCCTTAAACGCATTCACAACATCTCTAAATTGCACAGTTAGTAAAGTCGCAGCAATCGTACCACCCGCTACAATCATCATTCCCGGGACGTTAACAAAAACATCTGCGCTACCACCCATAACAATGGCTGAAATAATCAACGCTAAACCGGATACAATTCCTAGAAGTGAAGCAAAATCCATATACTATCTCTCAAAATAAGCAGTAATAATAAAAACTAACAGCTACAATCTACACGCTAATAGACCAAAGTACATCAACTACATTTCATGCAAAAACTAACAGTTCCCCATCTACAGCGCTGCTACATTGGCCTGACTCAGTGGCAACATTCCGCTTGGCATGAAACCGTGTTGGCTAGAGGAAAAAAACAACATATCTTAAATGCTTATACACGACATTTTAGTAGCGTTGAAGGTAACAGTACGTTTTACGGCCTACCAAAAGTCGAAACTATTGAGCAATGGCGTACTGAATCATCAGAGCAGTTTAAGTTTTGCTTTAAATTTCCACAATCCATTACCCACCAGCAGCAACTGAGGCATTGCGAAACAGAAACCACTGAGTTTCTGCACCGCCTCACCCCACTAATAGATAAGCTAGGTTTACTGTGTATCCAACTTCCCGAAAGATTTGATCACAATGCACTTCCAGACCTTTCCTTGTTTCTTGAATCACTACCGTCAGCGTTCGAATACACTGTTGAAATACGTAATTTATGCTTTTTCGATAAGGCTGATACTGAAAAGGCCTTTAATCAACTGTTGTTAAAACACAATGTAAATCGTTCAACTTTTGATACACGTGCACTTTTCGCTGATCCTGCTTCAGATCCTATAAGCCTAAAAGCTAAGTCACATAAACCCCAGCTTCCAGTCCATGCGATAGCAACGGGAAACTCACCTATGGTTCGATTTATATCCGCACAAAAGTGGACAGATAGCACCTGTTACTTAGAACCTTGGATCAACAAAGCGATCAGATGGATGGATGAGGGAAAAACACCTTATTTCTTTTTTCATACTCCAGATAATGCAGAAGCCCCAGAGCTAGCAAACTATTTTGTCAATTTACTAGAGCAACATAGGCCTGACTGCTGCCTCTTTTCACCTTGGCAACAACCAAAATCACAAAGCACACTATTCTAAAGCCTATTGCCCCCAACGACTCTTACTCTGCAGCAAGAAGGCCAGCTCTTCAGGAGTAGAACTCCTTCCCAATACAGCATTACGATGCGGAAACCTGCCAAACCGTACGATTTGATCATAGTGCTGATGAGCAAAATCCAACCAATTTTCTACTTGAATTTTATCCCGGCCAGATACCTCTATGAGCATTTGCTCAAAACAGCCAATACTGAGTTCTTGCTTATCTAATTGTTCAGCATGCTCTAAAGGCATATAGAAAAAGGTTCTTTCAACAATTTCCAATGCTTGATCATGGCCAAGTGTCCTTCCCTGAAGGCAAAGTTCAAGTGCGGCAGGATCTCCTGAAAACGCATCTTCAGAGCCCCTAAAGATAGTACGCGTAAATTGATCGAGTAAAATAATCAGTGCTAAACGTCCACGCGGCGAATCAGCCCAGTGGCTCAATTCCCCTCGCAAGGCTTGATGAACCCTATGCCCAAACAGTTCACTGATTAAACGATCATTCTTACCGTCACCGGCCCACCAAAGCGAAGCCCTATCACTGACCGTAAAGCCATCTTTTATTGGACCAAACCAAAAGAAAAGTACTTCTTCAATTTTTTCAATCATACAAATCAATACGTTAGACTAATCTATAACAATATAGCGGAATTTAAAAAGTTTGCTTAAAGAAGCTGTGAAGAAACCTTGGGCCTCCTCATTGGGGCAATAGATCAACTTGATGCAACAAAAGGTATCGCAAGTTACTTTAAGCAATCAGGCAAAGCGGGTAGTCAATTTAGTGCCCACAAGATTCACTGATAAATAACTCCCGATAAAAGTACCCTTGTACTAAATCAACCCCAATATTAACCGCATAAGCCAAGTCCTCTGCTGACTCGACCCCCTCAAGTACTGTTTTTTTACCACTTAATTGCGCATAACTCACAAAGCTTTTTAATAGCTGTTGCATCGAAGGTGTGTTATTTCCATTCAGCCAGTGACGATCAAATTTTATGTAGTCAACATCACTTAGAATATTGAGCGATATCATCGTGTCTGGCGCACCTACATCATCTAATGCGATAGAAAACCCCTGCTCTCGCATCATGTGAGCCACATCATTACTCATTGAAGCATCATTAACATCTGTATTCTCGATCAATTCGATGACAACATCTCTGCTGTTAGTCAATATAGACGCCATCGCATTACCACTTTCATCCTGACTGAAGACAGCAAAAGCATGCGGGTCTATATTCAGGAAAAGGGGGTAAGTATCGGGCCGATATCGAATCTGTAATCGCTTTAAAAGCAGTTCGACTTGAGCCAACATCAAAGGACTTTCATGTAGCACCCGAAACACCTCGAGTGGTGCTATTGCCCCACCTTGGGCATCAAAAAAACGCGCTAAAGCCTCGTAACCCAGTACAGCTCCAGTACAAGTATCGATAATGGGCTGATATTCAACACCAAATCTTTGCTGCTCTACCAATTCAAGCAACGCCAGATTATCTTTAAGCGCCACAGCCTTGTTCACATAATCCACTTAAAATACCAATAAATAATAATGATTATCAATTGTATTACTTATATATTTAAGAATAAAGCAAACCCTATAGGTTTTTAATTGAGAATGTTTTCTTTCCAAAAAAGCAAACAAAGCATTAAGCTGTTAACGAGCTACTTTGGGAATTAATAGCGCTTTCCATGAAGCTAAACTATAAGAAAAGTGCTAGGACAATTTTCCTTTTATTCCGGCCCCAAAGCGGGTCTCTCCACTTAAATAGAGGATGGAAGAATGCAGCGAATTCTACTTACTACGCTAATTGCTGCGGCATTAATTGCAGGCTACCTTTTGCTTAGCAACGAAAAATTGACAGATAAACCATCTGTTGCCGTAAAACAGCCAGCAACAGAAAATATTCAGGCACGTGATCACATTAACCGCTTAACAGAAGGTAGTGAGCAAGCGATCTCAATAGAGAAAGCAGATAATTTCGTAACGGCACAACAGCTTCTTTCATTACCTGCGCCCTCTAAGCAAGCGTTAAAAATAACATCCGAAAATTCACAGACAGTTTCAGGTGAAGAGAGTGATGACGGATCTCAGACGTATGCAGTATCCAGCCATTTACCGACTATTTCGGCACCCGTAAAAATCACATCTGATATCGACAGCACTCTGACTAAAATAACCCCTGCAAACCAAATCAAACTTCAAGAGCTTTTAGATAACCCGGAAGAGTCCAAACAAAATGTCTTTTTTATTCATGCAGTAAACGACCATGATAAAGAAGGTCTCTGGGGGATAATCCAGCACGGTCTCATAAAAACATTTACCGAAGGGCTCACATTACCGGGCCTTGATAAAGCAGTAACGGCCAACATCCCGCAGGACGCAGATGAGAAACTAGCCAACAAGCGTAGTTCGTTTCTAGGTCAGATTTTAAAGAACAAAGTAGATAAGACTTATATCTATAATTACAAAGAAGGCATTTTAGGAGATGATCCTAATCTTATTAAGCCAGGTCAGCAGCTGATTATAGTCACGTTTACCGAGCAAGAACTAATGGGTATCTATGATCACTTTACTTCACGTTAAGGAATCTAAATGATAGATCTATATACATGGGGCACCCCCAATGGGCGTAAAGTTTCAATTATGCTTGAAGCTTTACGACTACCCTACAGAGTTCACCCCGTAGACATTCTTGCGAATGAACAGTTCGACGCTAAATTTTCAAGCATTAGCCCTAACAATAAGATTCCTGCGTTAACAGATAGCGAAGGGCCAAATGAAGAAACCGTCTCACTATTTGAAAGCGGAGCTATCCTCGTCTATTTAGCAGAAAGGTACGGCGAGTTTATCCCTTCAGATCCACTTAAAAGGTTAGATTGTCTTCAATGGCTTATGTGGCAGATGGGAGGGTTTGGGCCCTTTTTAGGCCAAGCCCATCACTTCAATAAGTTCTCTAACGAGAAAGTCCCTTATGCCCAGAAGCGATATAATGATGAGTCAAAACGACTCTGGGGCGTTCTTGATTCTCAACTTGCTGACAAACAGTTTATTGTCGGTGAAGAACTTTCTATTGCTGATTTTGCGATCTACCCATGGGCCATGCGATATGAATGGCAACTGATTGAACTTGAACAATTCCCCCATGCCCATGCATGGATAAAACGCATGGGTCATATTGAATTTGTTCAACGGGGTATGCAGATTCCTTAAGCGCTCGACAAACGTTCCACAAGGAAAGCCACCTCTTTAAAATCCTCGAGCAATAGAAGTACAAAAGAGATTATAACTTTCCTTTCAGCCATTCAGGTTATGAACTATTCGACCAAGCAATTATTACGGTAATCGTTAATTGCTTGCTCTACCTCCTCCATCGTATTCATTACAAAAGGCCCATATTGCGCGACTGGCTCACCTATAGGTCTCCCTGCAAGTACTAACATTCGCGCAGGCTGTTCACTTGTAGCAATAACGACTCCATCCCCCTTCGACAAACAACTTACCCCATCTACGACCAACTCATCCTCTAAAACTGAAGCTTCCCCTTCAAAAAGCTGAATACACGCATTATGCTCCGCAGGGATAGGTAGACCCATCTCCGCTAAAGGAGGAATGGACACATCAAGGTAAAGAGGTTGAGTGCTTTCAGCGCTGCTTTCGCTCAAAATCGGCCCGCGATACACGGAGCCTTCTATTTCAATTTCCCCTGCTATTAACTTAATAACAGCACCATTTTTCAAAACTACTCGGGGTACCTCTTCCGCGGTTATATTCTGATACGCAGCTGGCTTCATTTTCTCTTTCGAAGGTAGGTTAATCCATAACTGAAAACCACGCATAAGGCCTTCGACGGCTATAGGTCTTTCTTCATGAATCACCCCTCGACCTGCAGTCATCCACTGCACCCCACCGGCCTTCAATTCACCCTCATTACCCATATGATCACGATGAATCATATGCCCATCCAGCATATAAGTGACCGTCTCAAAACCTCTATGAGGATGTGCAGGAAAGCCGGCGATGTAATCATCAGGATTTCTTGTGGAAAAAGCATCCAGCATTAAAAAAGGATCCAAGCGAGATTGAGGGTTTCGCCCAATACTTCGCTTTAATTTAACCCCTGCTCCATCCTCACCATCGACCCCAGGAATAATACCCGCAATACAACGCGAGTTAGTAAATTGGTTATGACTCATAAAGCCCCCCTGTTATGCGCTAAAGCAAGATCAAATTCAGGACCAACAGAGATGACACCCGTCGGATTAATCATCGTATGACTCCGGTAATAGTGATGCCTTATATGCTCCATATTAACGGTGTCGGCGATTCCCTGTGTTTGATATATATCTCTTAAATATCCAGAAAGCGCAGGGTAATCAGAGATACGTCGCAAATCACATTTAAAATGAGTCACATAAACAGGATCAAACCGCACTAAGGTTGTAAATAATCGAATATCCGCTTCTGTCAGCTGTTTTCCAACAAGGTATCGCTGGCGACTTAATAACTTCTCTAAAGCATCTAACCCAGCAAACAGTTTTTCTATCGCGCTATTATAAGCATCCTGTGTTGTTGCAAACCCCGCTCGATAAACACCATTATTGATATCGTCATAAACAAAGGCGTTGATCATGTCGATCTCAGTTTGTAAGACGCTAGGATAAAAATCTTTTGTAGGCGCAACTAAGTGATCAAATGCCGAATTAAGCATGCGGATAATTTCAGAAGATTCATTATTAACAATGACCCCTAACTTTTTATCCCATAAAACCGGGACTGTAACCCTGCCACTGTAAGAGGGGTCACAACGGGTATAAACCTGATGCAAATAGTCGTAATCAAACAAACTATCTCCTACTATTTCATCACTGTCTCCGTCAAAGCTCTTATCAAAGGTCCAGCCTTGCTCATGCATCAATGGGTTTACAACATCAACACTTATCACATCCTGAAGCCCTTTTAGTTGGCGTATAATCAATGCACGGTGCGCCCAAGGGCACGCTAGCGAGACATAAAGATGATACCGGCCAGCTTCTGCTTTAAAACCCGCGACACCTTGCTCACCCGCATCTCCGTTTACAGTCACCCAGTTGCGGAACTGTGATTCCTTACGTATAAATTCCCCTTTATTACTGGCGGTGTCATACCATTTATCTTGCCACTGCCCTTCAACTAATAAACCCATAATGGATACCTCAAACTTTTTACAACAAGCCCCGGAAATAAGCCTTAATCAATAGGCTTTAATGAATAGATCCTATCTGCTGATACGCTTCCTTATAAGAAGAGCCCGATATATCAGCCATATTTAAGCCCTCAGCATAGATGACCTCCACCGAATTCAGACCTATAAAGCTTAGGAATTGCTGAACAAAGGGAATCTGAAAATCAATACCATTTTCTTTATATAAACCGCCACGTGTCGCAATAAGATAAACAGGCTTATCACCTATTAAACCGACGGGGCCGTTCTCGGTGTAATTGAACGTGACTCCCGCCCTTGCTAATAGATCAAAGTAAGATTTCATCTGAGAAGGCACCGCAAAGTTATACATTGGCACTCCCATCACTATCTGATCCGCAGCTTTGATCTCGGCTATGAGTTCATCTGAACGATCCACAAGCGCTTGCTGATCATCTGTACGCTCATCATGAGGGGTTGTTAACGCACTAATGACAAAACTATCTAAATGGGGCAGATCATCGGCAACCAGATCCCTGACTACGACCTCTCCCTGCGGATTCTGCATCTTCCAGTCATCGATAAATTTCGTTGCCAGCTGACTTGATTTACCGCTATCACCAAAAATACTGGATTTAATGTGGAGTAAGTTCGCCATGTAATTCACCTTTCAATTGCTGCGTTTAATTCGATGAATCTATTTTTATATTTATTAAAACGATTATAAATAGCTATAATTAGCTCATTAATATCTAAAAAATAGATAAATTATGCCCAAAGTCTCCCTAGAACAATGGCAAACACTGATCGCTATTGTAGATAACAGTGGCTATGCAGCCGCTGCCGAAGCGATGAATAAGAGCCAATCATCAATCAGCTACGGCGTGCAAAAGCTAGAAAACATACTTAACGTACAGGTATTAAAAGTTGAGGGGCGCAAAGCGGTCTTAACTGCCGTTGGGAAAGCACTCTATCGCCGTGCTTTAATTTTGGTTGAAGAAGCACGACAGATGGAGGCGCTGGCAGATCAATTTGCCGAGGGTTGGGAACCCAATGTTAGAATTGCCATGGATACGCTCTTCCCTGAAACCATTATGCTAGAAGTGATTGATCAATTTGCTAAACTAAAGCCACTCACACGTATTGAACTTAAAGAGACCGTATTGAGTGGTACAGACGAAGCGCTATTACGCAAAGAAGCGGATATCGTCATTGGGGGAAGAATCCCGCCAGGTTTTATGGGTGACCCTATACTCGATATTTCATTCATCGCCGTAGCGAGCCCTACACATCCGCTCCACAAAACTAGACACTCATTAGATTATCAGGATCTCCGTTTACACCGACAAATAGTAGTCAGTGATTCAGGTAGTCGAGACATAGATTCTGGCTGGCTTGGTGCAGAACAGCGCTTAACCGTGACAAATATTCAAACGTCCATAACCGCTGCATGCCAAGGTTTAGGTTATGCATGGTACCCCGCATTAAAAATTCAGCATGAACTTGATAACGGTTTACTAAAAGCACTACCCTTATCGGCGGGCGGAAAAAAGAATATTCAATTGTCTATGATTTACGCTGACGGGAATTACGCAGGACCTGCCACGAAGATGTTTGGTGAACTATTACAACAGCGGCTCAAACAAGCGAAAGCATTGGATAAGCGCTAAGAGAATGCCTCTACGTGTATATTAAGCTTATAAGGTATATTGAGCTTAAAGGTATAGTTCAAGACAACATTGAAGGCGTACTGATCGCTTTAGCAACGATAACTCTATTTCTACCTTGGTCTTTTGCCTGATAAAGCGCGTCGTCCGCTTTTTTCATCCAGCTATCTAGCGTATCGTTTTTATCTAAAAAACTTACACCAATACTGACAGTCCTAGAGACAAGTTCACCCGACTCGGTTTTTAACTGGATAATGCTGATACGTTGCCTAATCCGTTCAGCGGCTTCAAGAACTGCATCGGTATCTGCATCCAAAAGCAAAATCCCAAACTCTTCACCTCCTAGGCGAAAACCTTTATCTTCATTTCGACAGAACTTTCTAATACATTCACCCACTGAACGCAGAAGGTTATCCCCCTTGTCATGGCCGAATTGATCATTAACGGATTTAAATAGATCTATATCCAGCATGAGTAAAGCCGGTGCCGCCTTATCCAGCGAATCAGCATTAGCAATATCAGGCATCACTTCAAAAAAGTAACGACGATTTAACAAACCCGTTAGCTGATCACGGTTAGCTTTATTGCGCCAACTATCTCTATCCCTGTTTACCTTAGAAATCAGCTTTCTGTAATCTCGGCTGAGCTTAAACAAACCGACTGTCGTAATCATCATACCCAGCGGATACGCTATATTTTCTAACAAATTCAATAAACTCAATTCATCTAAGACAAACTCATCTAACAAGTCGGCTGTGTTAGCTAAGGTAATGATCGAAAAACCTGTAATCAAGTAGTGATATGTGGCAGCACGTAACTGTGCAAAGGCAATAGTGAGAATCCAAAACTGGACCAGAATCAAGAGAAGTAGCTCCCCAAAAACATCAAGGAAGTCCACCTCATAGAGGTCAGCTCGCAAGCTTTCAAATGATAAAGCCACAACGACAACCAACGCAGGGCACACAACGATTGCGACAAGAGAGATCCAGATTAAACGATCATTCTCAACTTTATTCAATGAGCACCTACTTCAGACTCTATTTACCTAATGAGAACTAAAAACATTTTTTATACTGCCTAATCTCAGTCTAGCAAAAATCAACCTTTAACCTGCATGATAATAGAACCTTTGAAGGTTTACATTTTACAGCCCGCCTAGTTTTTAATCAGACCTTTTGGTAATATTCTTAGGCATAAACATAATAATATTTTGCTCCCCATTTTTTTGAGTTTTATACTGATCATGCCGGTTTTCATTCTATTTTTTTCTCTGCTAATAACCGACAGCATTAGCTCTCATCTTATTTCAGCGCTCAATTTAAAAGCCGAATTTTATTGGTTTGAAGCCATCACCAATGCATCTATTCTAGCCCTTACCTCACTCCTAATCTTACGTTTTATCATGATCGTTTCTCGCCAGATTAGACCGTCTGAAAAAGTACGTGAATGGCTATATTTACAAGTAGGCGTCAGTGTTTTTGGCATAGTGTTGTCGCTCACACTTTTGCAATCAATTACTGGATTATTAGGGTGGGACCTTATTCCTTTTATTGATTTAAAAACCTTCGCTTTTGCCAGCATTAGCTCTTTAGCTATCTATATCTACGTTTTTAAACCTGCTGCTAATTCAATGATACGTTTTCTAAATAGACTAGAGGTGCGTTATAGCACTTCATATCTATTTGGGGTCACTCTACTGATTCTATTTCTGATCAATGTACATCAAACGCAATCCGCAGATGTAGAAGATAAAATGATCCAAAATGAAGCGGAGCAACTCGTACTGATAGACAAAGCATTAAGCTACCGTATCGCTGAAGCTGTATTAGACACACGGACCTTAGCCTCTCAACCCGATTTTGTTAGGCATTTAGCTGGCAATCTGACCGCTACTGAAGAGGTAGAGCTTGAATTCAAAAATATCGTCGATATCAAACACAGCTACGATCAGATCCGTTTCATAGACCACCAAGGCTTAGAACAAGTACGTATCAATAAAGGTGAATACCAAATTGAGATCGTGCCGCAAGAGGAACTGCAAAATAAACAAGACCGTTATTATGTCCCTGAAACTGGGCGTTTAAATCACGGAAAGGTGTATATTTCACCACTAGATCTAAATGTAGAACATGGTGAAATTGAGATTCCTTTCAAGCCAATAACTCGTATAGCCACACCTGTAAAAAACAGCCTAAGTCAGTTGCTAGGGCTGATCATCATTAACCTCAATGCTAGCCATTTAATCCAACATTTAGAGGATGCCCAGTCCCTTAGCCAGGGTCAAATAATGATGTTAAATCAACAAGGTTTTTGGATACATGGTGAAGATAAAGACAAACTCTGGTCCTTCATGTACCCAAATAGTACCCAGCCTCCCCTATCTAAACTGAATCCAGAACTCTGGCAGGCACTTTCTACACAGAATTCAGGTTCACTGAAACAGGAAGATGGTTACTATATTTACCATCGAGTTCAACTCAATCAAGAACCCCGTATAGAGCAATTTGAACAGCACAGTGCTGGCTGGCCGGAATGGATTTTAATCACTCATATAAAACCAGAAACAATTGCTTTAAGCAGCCATCACCGTCTCAAGCTGATGTTAGTTTTCAGTGTGCTACTTATTGTCGTGTCAGGTGTAGGTACCTATTTATACGCCCGCTCACAGCTCAAACGGAACAGCGCAGAGAGTAAAGTAAAACACATGGCCGAACATGACCCTCTGACGGGGTTATATAACCGAAGAACCTTGATGCAGCGGCTAGATAGTACGCTTAAGCGTATACAGTTATCTAAAGAGCAACTCGCTATTCTTTACCTTGATCTTGATAACTTTAAACCTATCAATGACCGTTTTGGCCATGAAGCAGGCGACCAAGCATTAAAACATGTCAGCCAACGCTTAAGTCAGATGCTTCGTAGTGTTGATATCTTAGCTCGTATAGGTGGTGATGAATTTGTCATTTTGATTCATAACCCCGAAAGCCAACAGCACTTAGAAGAAATAGCACAACGGATTATTAATAAATTGAACGAATCTCTTCATATTGGTGATCAGCAATATCATTTAGGTGTGAGTATCGGCATCGTCGTCACTCGAGATCACCATGAGAGCCGCGATGATCTATTAAAAGCAGCCGACCTACTCATGCTCGAAGCTAAAGAAAAAGGCAAAAACCGTTATCACTTCTCTCACCTTTAAGCCCATAGAAAGAAATAGATACGGTTCCTCATTTACGCCCTTGCACGAAGATAACAACCAGACACGCAAGTCATCGATAAACAGATTTACCGGTGACTTGCTCTAGAAAGAAATAAGACCCCTTACGGGGTATAGCCTTTTAGCCTTTTACCCTGCTACGCAAACCTAAATTCCATGCTGCTTTTTACGCCATAGGTAATAAACCGCCGGGACTAAGACCAACGTTAGCACCACGGCGCTAACCATGCCTCCGATCATTGGCGCGGCAACGCGTTGCATGATTTCAGAACCGGTTCCATCACCATACATAATAGGGATCAAGCCAACGATAACCGTCGCTACCGTCATCATCACCGGGCGTACTCGCATACCGGCCCCATTAACAATCGCGGTATGCAGATCTTCGCGGGTTAACTGGCCATTGTTTTGTCGGTAGAGCGCATCATACGCCTGATTAAGGTAAACAAGCATGATGACGCCTATTTCTACCGAAACCCCTGCAAGCGCTATAAAACCCACACCTACGGCAACAGAGAAGTTAAATCCGTTTAGGTATAACATCCAGATGCCACCAATTAGGGCTAAAGGTAGCGTTCCCATAATAATGGCGACTTCTGCAAAACGCCTAAAGCTTAAATAGAGTAAAAACAGAATAATCACTAAGGTAAACGGGACCACATAGCTCAAACGCTCTTTTGCTCTTAATAGGTACTCATACTGCCCTGACCAGTTGATCGAATACCCCGGTGGTAGATCCACATTCTCGGCAACGATTTTTTGAGCATCAGCCACATAACTGCCTAAATCGCGCCCTTGGATATCCACATAGGTCCATCCATTGGGCCTCGCATTTTCACTTTTAATACCCGGAGGCCCATCTTCAATAAAGATATGCGCGACATCGGCTAAGGCTATGCGTGCACCACTGGGCGTTATTATCGGCAGCAAGCGGAGCCCATCCACTGAGTTACGGTACGCTTGTGGATAGCGCACATTAATAGGGTAACGTTCTAGGCCTTCAACGGTTTCAGAGACATTCATACCTCCGATTGCGCTGGTGACTACCGTTTGTACATCCGCAATATTTAAGCCGTAGCGTGCAGCTTTTTCCCGCTGAATATCAACTTTGATATAACGACCACCCGCAACCCGCTCTGAATAAACCGATGCTGTACCCTCCACTTGCGTAAGCACTTGTTCAAGTTGCTGACCGATGCCCTGAATAACACTCAGATCAGGCCCTGCCACCTTTAAGCCGACAGGTGTTTTAATGCCTGTGGCTAACATATCAATGCGGGTTTTGATCGGCATGACCCATGCGTTTGTTAGGCCGGGAAATTTCACCAATCGATCCAGCTCTTGGGTGAGCTTTTTCGTCGTCATTCCTTCGCGCCATTGATCTTTAGGCTTCAAGGTAATGAAGGTTTCGATCATGGTTAACGGTGCGGGGTCTGTCGCGGTTTCAGCACGGCCAATTTTTCCAAATACGCGCTCTACCTCAGGTACTGTACGGATTAACTTATCCGTTTGCTGAAGTAACTCCCTTGCTTTACCTATAGAGATCCCCGGATAGGTCGTTGGCATATACATGAGGTCCCCTTCATCTAAAGGAGGTATAAACTCACTGCCAATCTTATCCAATGGCCAGAAACCTAACGCGGTGATCATTAAAGCAAGGGTGACCGTTACTTTCGGCCAGTTCAGGACCTTGCGAATAACAGGCAAGTAGCAGACGGTTTATCGGTTTTTTATGCTCCGACAGTATTTTCCCGCGAATACAGTAACCCATGAGCACCGGCACTAAAGTGACGGCGAGCCCTGCGGCAGCGGCCATTGCATAAGTTTTAGTGAAGGCTAACGGGGAAAACATTTTTCCCTCTTGCGCTTCTAAGGTAAACACTGGCAAAAAGCTCATGGTGATGATCAATAAGCTGAAGAAAAGCGCTGGGCCTACTTCCGCAGAGGCCTCACCAATCACCTGCCAACGGTTCTGTGGCGTTAACGGTGTACGCTCAATATGCTTATGAACATTCTCGACCATCACAATGGCGCCATCGACCATTGCGCCAATAGCGATTGCTATACCACCTAGTGACATGATGTTGGCATTGATGCCTTGGTGATACATCACAATAAACGCGACCAAGATACCTACCGGCAGGCTCACAATCACCACTAAGGAGGAGCGGAAATGAAATAGGAACAGCGCACACACGATAATGACGACTATAAACTCTTCAAGCAGTTTTTCTAAAAGGTTGTTAACCGCACTTTCGATCAGTCCAGAACGGTCATACACCGTGACGACTTCGACCCCTTCCGGCAAGCTTCGTTTTAGCTCTTCAAGTTTCGCTTTTACATTGGCAATGGTGGTTTGTGCATTTTCACCAAAACGCATAACGACCACACCGCCGACAACTTCCCCTTCGCCGTCGAGTTCTGCAATACCGCGACGCATCTGAGGCCCAACAACAACTTCTGCGAGATCTTTAAGCAAAATGGGCGTGCCATTAAGGTTGGCCCCTAAGGGGATGGCCTCAATCGCTTCAATACCATCAAGATAACCGCTCGCACGGACCATATACTCAGCTTCAGCCATCTCAATAACAGACGCACCACTTTCCTGATTTGCCCGTTTTATCGCTCTGTTTATATGACTCAGTGGAATGTCAAAAGCACGCAATTTATCCGGATCGACTTTGACCTGATATTGTTTAACCATTCCGCCAATAGGCGCTACTTCTGATACACCCGGTACTGTTTGTAATTCATACTTTAAGAACCAATCTTGGATGCTTCTTAATTGCGACAGATCATGCTGCCCGGTTCTATCCACCAGCGCATACAGATATACCCAACCAACCCCCGTTGCATCAGGACCAAGCTGAGGTTTTGCATCAGCAGGTAATTTTGAAGCCACCTGACTGAGATATTCCAAGACACGACTACGTGCCCAATAGATATCCGTACCCTCTTCAAAAATCACATAAACATAAGAATCACCAAAAAAGGAGAACCCACGTACGGTTTTAGCCCCAGGAACAGAGAGCATGGCGGTGGTCAGTGGATAAGTTACTTGATCCTCAACCACCTGCGGTGCTTGCCCCGGGTAATTGGTTTTAATAATAACCTGTACATCTGACAGATCAGGGATGGCATCAATAGGGGTGTTTTTAACCGCAAATGCGCCCCAGCCAATTAAAAGCAAGGTTGCTAAAAGGACAAAAAATCGATTCTTAATTGACCAAAAAATCAGCGCCTTAATCATAACTGTCCCTCACGGCTCTCTTGAAAGGGATTAAGCTGAGGGGTATTCGCTCGAGGCGCTTTAGGACGGGGAAGAATATAATCAGCAACCACTAAGTTGCTCATATTTCCCCCATTCAATAACACTTGTATTACATCGCCCTGAGAGAGCTTGTTGATATCCACACCCTCTGAAACTGGGATCTCCATCAGCATGGCTGATTGCTGCCACTCCCGAATCGCTTCATGAGAAAGTGTGACTAAGCGCTTATCAACATCCACCTCCATGACCATCGCAGCAACCCAAACCTCCTCAACAACACCCATCATTGGAGGTGTCATGCGCATAAAATCAGAACTGATGCTGGATTCAGAGTCCAACAAAAACTGTGCAGATGTGACAACCCAGTCTTCCGGGTATATCCCTGTTAAAATGGCTGTTCTATCAGCAGAACCTGTACCTGTACTTTTACCTACAGTCACAGCAACAGATTTATAGCGTCCATCTCCCAATGAGAGAACAACACGTTTTTGAGAACCCGTGCTGATCAGCGCGGATGTAGGTATATTCAGCATTGGTTTCGAGGGTTGAGTGCTTACAGAAAGACGCGCGAACATATCAGGTTTCAATAACAGTTCGGGGTTATCAAAGCGCAAACGTACCTGTAATGTGCGTGTTGTTTTATCTAATGCGGGGTAAATGTAATCCACCTTACCCTGCCAAACGCTACCCGGCAGATAGTCTAGGGTCATTTCAGCAACATCACCCACATTCACCTGATGTGCCTGGCGTTCAAAAAACTCGGCAGTCACCCAAACTTGGTCTAAAGGCCCCATGCTAATTAGTTTTGTTGCCGGTTTGATATACATGCCTTGGCGTATATTCAGTTCTTTTACATACCCCGCTTTCTCGGCAAACACAGGAACATTTTGCACGACCTTTTTAATGCCCTTTAAGCGCTCGATAAAACCTTGTTGCACGCCTAAAGCTTGTAACTTACTTTGGCTTGCACTGCGTAAATAGCGATTACCGCTTTTCAGCGCTGCAATAAACTCCTCTTGAGCATTCGCAAGTTCTGGGGAGTAAATCTCATAGAGTAGCGCCCCTTTTTCGACATATTCACCCTCGGCATTCACGGCTAAGGTTTCGACCCAACCGGAGATCCTAGAGTGAATATCTATCACCTTTTCCTGATCAAAAGAGATATAACCCACGGTTTCTATTTGATTTTGCAAAGGACTAAATAAAACAGGCGCTATCCGCACACCTAAATTATTTACTACTTCAGGTGAGATGGTGATAGTGCCGGGTGAACTATCACTCGAGCTATCTTCAGCATAAACAGGGACGAGCTCCATTCCCATTGGTGACAAGCCCGGCTGGTCCCGACGATAATTTGCGTCCATAGGGGCCACCCAATAGAGCGGTTTATCGCTATCTTCGGCTACCGTTTCAGCCGTTGAAATTAAGTCACTTTTGGCGAGATAAAATCCAGCTACAGCGCCAATCAAAAGCACTAAGCTAATCAATAACGTATTCACACTACTCTTTTTCATTACTTATACTCCTGCTGAACACTGTGTGATGCCGACTGTATTTGAGTGTCGAGCCCGGACAATAAATAGTTAATTTTAATCTCTGTTAAAGCTCTACGATGAAGAAGCTCTATGTGTACTAACTTGGTTTCTAATTCACTCATCGCAGCAGCCGAAACATCCTTATAGCCAGCATCTGCGGAGCTATAAGCTTTTATCGCAGCTTTACGTTTATGGCTTAATTTATGTAAAAATTGCTGATCGTAGATCTTAATCCGCTGATTAATGCCATTAAGATCGGCTAGCTCTGCTTCAAGCTGAGCCTTAAACGAACGTAGCTTTAACAAGCGCTGCTCTTTCGCTGCTTCACGTTGATTAATTGCAGCATTACGCTTTGCGTCCTGGCGCTTTTCAGGAAAAATAGGCAGATCAAATGTGACCGACATGCTGAAAAAATCATCTCGGTTTACACCACTTTCCATCTCATCCCGATAACCATAATTAGCATCGACCTTGAATCCAGGTTTATATGCTTCGTCGGCAAGCTCGATCCCTTTTTCTCGAATCGCTATCGTTTGATCGACCTGACGTAAGACGGGATGATTTAGCAGAGCATGATTAAGCAGGTGATCCTGCTCTAATTCAGCGATAGATAGTAAAAACGCGAGCTCTGGAAGCGATGTCGGTAGCTGATCTGATAAAGTTTGGCTTTCCGCTGACAGCCATTCTGATAAGCCACGTTTGAGTTGTGCTTTTCGCTGAATGAGCGCCGCTACGCGATCATCAAAACGGGTCAGCTGTAGCTCTGCATCAAGCAGCTCAAAACGCTGAATCTTTCCGCTTCGATAATTACCTCGACTGACCGCTATCAGTTCATCAAAGATATAACGGTAGCGTTTGAGTAATACCAACTGCTCTTGGGTTTGGTGCAGCTGCAACCAGAGCTGGCTCACCTGTTTTTTTATGAGAGCCCTTCGATTTTGACGTTCCAAAGGTTTCAGATCAGCCATGAGATTCAACTGCTGCTGCCGAACCTCTAAACTATTACCCCGCGGGAACTGCTGGGAAAGACCCAACTGCAGTTGGGTCATATTTTCTTGATTAAAATCGAAGCTATCGATCGGCAGATTCGCTAACGCAACCCGCATTTTGGGATCAGGTAATTCACCACTGGCAATCGCATCCGCTCGCATTGCGTTCTCAGAGTAACGATTACTTAACACCCAGTGATCATTATCAAGAGCATCCTGTACCGCTGTATCGAGGCTAAGACTCGCATTAACAGATAAGGTAAAGGTGGCACTGATCACCACAATAAAAAAAGATAAAGCACGCATAAAAAATCTCTCAAAACTATATATAAAGAACTCCACAAAAACAGGGAGTAGCAATACAAAAAAGAGAGGTTTACTTAATTCAGGAAAACAGACTTTTGTAGGTGTATACGAGGATAACTGCGTTGGTAAAACTGCTCACGCGCAAAGGAAAAGAAAGCTCCCCCAGTTTGCAGGCGCAGTAATAAACTTAATATGAGTGCCGTGGTGAATGTTACATAGAGGAAAAAGAAACTGCTTGCCGGCTGGGCATCGGCCACAGGATCAAACACGGGATTAACACTCCACTGACAACCGGATGATTCAGGTTGGCAGTGTTCAGGTACGGTATCGGAATCCATCTGATGTTGGCTATGATCGATCGTAGCTGCCATCGGAGCACCCCCCGGAGCTTTTAAAGTCTAGCTCAATAAATTAGTACACACTCCCACTGAACAGTAGACGATAAAAAACAGCAAACTAAACGCTGCAATTATCCGACTACGTCTTGAAAGAGAGTTTGAATAACCCATTAATTCATACCTTAAGAACCTAACCGCACTTTAACTGAAATAAAAAGCTCAATCTATAGGGCAATCGACTTGCCATAAAGTTCCTACGTTTATGTGCCGTTTTTCAAGCGACATATGATTAATCAAATGTCAGCATTTCAAAGATACTTAGAACGTAAATTCTGCGCTTCTTGAGGCCTTTCAATATAAAAACCTTGAAAAACATGGCACCCTACAGCATGGGCCCCTTCTAACTGGCCTTGTGTTTCTATTCCCTCGGCAATCACTCTTAATTGATATGTTTTAGCAATAGAAGCCACGGCCTCAACAATAGGCTGACTTTTATTTCCTGAGCCTAACTCTTGAATAAATGAACGGTCTATCTTCACTATATCTATAGGCAGGTCTTTGAGATAACTAAGTGAAGAGTAACCGGTACCAAAATCATCCAGCGCTATCTGTATACCGAGCTCTCGAATACTATTTAAGCGTGATACCGCAAAATCAATATTTTCTACCGCCACAGTTTCTGTTATTTCTAAACATACATCCGTTAGCCCAGCGCCAGCCTCCGTGATAATTTTCTCCAAAACGGGAATCATATCAGGCTGATAAAACTGCAGAGGACTAATATTTATCGAGGTATACCACCCCTCCTGCCAAAAACCTTCTTCCTTCCATTTTACTATTTGCCGACTACATTCCGCCAATAACCAGTTACTCACGGGAACAATCATGCCACTCACTTCTAGGCTAGGAATAAATTCAATGGGCGGCATTAAACCGTGCTCTGGATGCTGCCAACGAAGTAAAGCTTCAAACCCTATAATGTCGCCTTTAACTGTCACTAAAGGTTGATAATGTATGCAAAACTCCTCTTTCTCTAACGCTCGGTGCAGCTGGTTTTCCATATCCTGCTGTTTCTCAACAGCTAGAGACATCGCCTGATGATAAAAAGCGTAATTATTACGCCCATTCTCTTTCGCATGGTACATTGCGGTATCTGCAAAACGCATTAAATCATCAATGCTCTTGTTTGGAATAGGAAAGACAACCACACCAATACTGGCTCCAATTCGCAATTGATGCTGTTGGACATCGATAGGTTGGGATAAAACCGTAAGTAACTTTTCACATATAAGCTGCACATCAGACGTCACACGATCCAACTCTTCATGGGTCGATTGGAGAAGAATAACAAATTCGTCACCGCCTAAACGGGCAACGGTATCGCTTAAACGTACCTGGCTACTTAACAATTCCGATACTTTTTTTAACAACAGATCCCCTACACCATGTCCAAGGGAATCATTGATAGTTTTGAAGTGATCAAGATCGATAAATAGAATAGCGTTATGAACTTTATTTCGCTTACAGGTCAATAAGGAGAGAGATAAGCGGTCATTAAGCAGCGCCCTATTGGGCAACCCTGTCAAACTATCATGGTTAGCCATATGGCTTATGTGGTCTTGAACTACTTTCTGATCCGTAATGTCAGTGGCGACAACCAGAGTAACTTGCTCACTTAAATGTAAAAACGGAGCAGCAAGAATTGAGAAATATAGTTTTTTCCCATTAGGCCGCGACCAAGAAAGCTCTCCAATCTCCTCGGATGCATTGTTCATTTCAACACTTCGTCGAACCGAATCTAACTGTTCAAGCTCATCCTTCACAGTGTGGAAGTGATCTAACGGTCTATTGGTGACAAACTCTATCGGTTGGCCATAAAAGTCTGCTACTTGATGGTTACAGAAAAGCAAAACACCCTCTTTGTTGATCGCCATAATCAACTGTGGGATCTGATTTATTAGCTGATGTAACAACTGTTCACTTTGCGTAAGCGCTAAATGACTGCGTTTATTCTCAACTAATAAAGATTGGACAGTTTGAATAAAATCATTGCCTGCGTCACTTAACTGACCAAGTTCTGTTGTTTTATGTCTTAGAGGCACTTTCAGTAATTTGCTTTCACCCTCTTGGAGATTAAGAAGGGAAAACTGCTTAGCCAACAGAGCCAAAGGCTTTGTTAGGAAAAAATGAAAAAGTGATATGAGGCAGATAACTAGTAAAACATTACGAACAATACCAGCAATCAGAACAGATTGAGCCCTTTCAAAAAAAGGCTGAAGCGCTTGGTCATTGTCAACCACGACCATCAACCCACCTGTTACAGGACTGTGATATTCAAGTGTATTGAGGTCTAAATTATATTGCTTTTGATTCACTGAAATGACTTCAGTTAACCATTGAGTTTTACTTCTATTCGCTTGCTTCTGTTTTTCAGCAAGTGTCTCACCCAATTCATCCTTAATCTGAACCCTTGAAATAAAAGGATACTGCGTTAAACCATTAACAACTTCCTGAGCAAGAGCTTGGTCCAATGTATGCACAGCACGCGTTGCGGGCGGTTTACTTGCCTCTAATATTTCATGAATAATTTGATCTAATCGATTTCCATGTTCATGGTAATCTTGCCAGACTTGAAGTGAGCTTAGCCCTAGACCGATTAAAAACGCCAGTAAGACTGCATATTGAGCCAACCTTATAGCTAATCTATGTTGTACTTTTCCAATTTCAGACACCAAAGTTCCAACTCTTCAGGATAAGCTCCACAATCTCCCGACAGAGTAGATGACTACTAGATAGGAAGGTCCAATTGCCTTTATTCATTCTAATTCTAGTTAAAAATAACCGATTATCCCCTTAACTTACTAATAAGGTTGTGAATTAATAAATTTTACAGATACCACTTATATTTCTATATCGTACTTAAGCAATAGACGGGGCAATACCTCTTCTAAATGCTCAATATCTTCGTCATTTATCTCAATCAAGTTAGCATTCATACTTAAAAGCGTTTCTTTCTTTTTCATCTTTAACACTAAATTTTGCTTAATATTGCCCTCACCCCAATACTCGATATAAAGATGATGCTGAGGAAGGTAAAAATCCGCATATAACTCCTCTTCATCTGGAAGGCGACGTTTATACGCATGCATAAGGCCTGCAAAATAAAGCCAATTATCGATCACGCGCTCCGCATTACAATCTACCTTATGGCCATCACAGCAAAGGGAAGCATCTCCCTGGGCTCCCTCATCAAAGGAGCGCAGCCTTTCAGAAAGAACCAAATTTTCAACCAGTTCACTGGGCCACAACACAAAAGGGATACCTGAAACACTATCTTCTCGCTGACAACCACCTACTGAATTACCCGCAGCGGTTAACAACCAACCTTTACGACCCGCTTTAACCCAACCTAGTTCTTGGAGTAATCGCTCAAGCATCTTTGTAGAAAGCTGTAACGATTTAGATAACTCCCGGATACCCATCCTATTAGCATCAGGCTGAACCAAGGCTTTATGCTTAGTAATGCTATCGGGCCAGATGATATAACGACCAAACTTTGTACTCTCCCTATACTTCCCCCCTTCAAACTCACCTTTAGCCGTTAAAGCCCAAGTTTCTGCTTTACGTGCAATCCAACCAAGCTGCTCTAATTCTGAGAACATCTGCTTAGTTGTTTTTCCTAAACGTTTAGCTAAAGCTGAGGTAGAAAGCGAGTGTGATACATCTGGCATTAAAATCTATTCCTAACATAAGCAAACAACAATTCTACCAACACAAGATAATGCTAAGTAATACGCAAAAAGATTAAATATTAACCTGTGCTGAGAAAAGTCACCAGAATTCAGTAATGTACTAGTATAAATAGCTAAACCCTGAAAAAAAAAGATCCAATTTTCTAAACTTTTTTTGGTTGATCGCACAAAAAATGGTATTAATGAATGACAGGGATGTTGGTGGACTGTCTATCGTAAGCCTGCAACTATAGAGATATGATTTTTTATAAAGGAATTCATAATATGGATGTCATGAGGAACCGCCTTTTAAAGTTATCGACTATTTTCCTCTACATTTCACTTATTTTTCCCTATTCGGCCTCAGCTCAAGAGTGGATTTATACGGTAGTGGATGGAGATACTCTCTCCGAATTCAGTGAAAAGCATCTGTATAAAACCTCCTATTGGAAACAGCTTCAAAAAATCAACAATGTTGCCGACCCAAAGCGCATACCGACAAACACAAAACTTCGCATTCCTATTAAGTGGATTAAATCTCAACCCACCTCCGCCGAAGTCATTAAAACTGAAGGTAAGGTTACTTTATACACAAAAGACTCAAACGCACCCCAAAAAAGCACACCGGGCCAGCAAATCAACCTTGGTGACCACCTAGAAACAGGTGCACAAAGCAGTGTACTAATCCGCTTTGCAGACGGCAGTGAAATTGTTGTACTGCAAAATTCAAAGGTCAATTTCAACCATCTTAAAAAATATGGTGAAACAGGCATGGTGGATTCTAGAATTAGACTCATGTCTGGAGATGTTGAAACAAAAGCAAAAACACAAAAAGGCAGCGCTTCACGATTTGAAATCCATACTCCTGCAGCGATATCAGCCGTTCGAGGCACACATTTTAGAACCTCATATCAAGCGGAAAAACATAGTTCGCATATTGAAGTTTTAGAGGGCGGCGTCGCTGTAAAAGGAGCGAACAGAACTCGTTTAGTACGCTCGGGCTATGGTACTCAAGTAGCACAGAATAAAGCGCCTTTAAAACCCCAAAAACTACTCCCTGCTCCCACGTTATTAGCTTACCCAAATCCAATTGAAAAAATAGGTTCACAAATACGCTGGGAAACGATCAAGGGCGCCAAAAGCTATCGTGTTATTATTTCTAGATCAGCAGAATTTGGCTCTGTTATATGGGACAGCGATAGCAGCCGATCGGCAATTACTCTTCCTGACCTAAGTGATAACACCTATTATTTTCAGCTTCGTGCTGTAGACCGGCACGGTATTGAAGGTATCGCTCAACTCACACCTTTTACCCTAAATGCTCACCCTCAGCCTCCCTTTCCTATGGCTCCAAATAATAACGAGACCATTCGAGGGAGTGCGCCTGTACTCGAGTGGACAAATTCAAGTGAAGCCAACAGTTATCACCTAGAAGTAGCGACTGATAAGGGTTTCAAACAAAAGATTATTGACCGCTCTAACATTACAGGCACCCAATTTACTGCGAGCGAATTAGTAGCAACTAATACATACTTCTGGCGCATTAAAAGTATCGCCAGAGATGGAGAGATAGGCCCATACAGTGCGATAAGAAGCTTATCAGTCAAGCCTATTCCCGCAACGCCTGAGCCAGAACTTAAACAAGATGAACAAGAGATAAAACTATCTTGGCTCCAAGGATTACCTGGGGAGTCCTATCAAATTCAAATCGGGCAGGATCGCTCATTTAAAACTATCCTTAATGATATAAACGCATCTAAACCAGAGATAACGATGCCTCGCCCTGAAGGCTATCGTTATATAAGAGTCAGGTCTGTTGCTGAAGATGGGTTTACTGGAGCGTGGGGCGCCACTCAAGAACTTACGCCACCACCCAATGAAAACTGGATCTATATTTTTGGTTCCTATGTGGCAGTTATTTTACTTTTATGATCAGACGCCGAACTCAACAGTTACTTATCTTAGGGTTTATTATCCTAATAGTCGCTGTCGGGGTTAATACCTCTGCTCTTAAGCGTATAGATCTGATTCTATATGACACATGGCTAAGTCTATCTACAACTAAACCGCCCTCTGACGTTGTTATTATCGCTATTGATGAAAAAAGCATTGATAAACTTGGGCGCTGGCCTTGGCCTAGAACAACCCACGCTGAACTATTAGATCAACTCACAGAAGTTCAAACCAAAGCGGTTGGGTTTGACATCATTTTTTCTGAAATGGAGAACATCATTTCAGACCAAGCCTTTTCAGATTCGATTGCTCGACACGGAAATATCATCCTCGCTGTAGCTCCGGACAATATCTCCGAAGATAAAAAAATTGTCGAACTCCTACCGACGCCTATTATTGCTTACAATAGCAATGGGATAGGCCATGTTGATACAGAGCTAGATGTTGATGGAATCTCACGCCAGGTTTATCTCTATGCAGGATTAGGTGATGCACACTGGCCAGCATTTGGTTTAGCACTGCAAAAAAGTGCCTCTGGGAAGTCGCCTTCATTACCATTTGAGCTGTCCCGATCGACACCTGTAGGTACGGGGTGGGTTAGACACTCACCTTTTATGATCCCATTTTATGGGCCTCCCGGTCATATCCAGCGCTACTCTTACATCGATGTATTAAACGGCGCCATTAAAGCTGAACTGCTGAAAGACAAGATTGTTTTAGTGGGAGCCACTGCCTCCGGCATGGGAGATGCAATAAGCACTCCCGTATCAGGTCAACACCAACAGATGCCGGGAGTAGAATTAAATGCAAACATTACAGCAGCTCTTCTCGAATCACGTTTTATTGTAGTAGCAACTCCCCTCACCAAAACTTTAATCACCTTAGCATTAGCTTTTATAATCCTCCCCATTTCCATGCTACTACCTAGGCGCTACTTCCCGCTTAGTCTCCCATTATCACTTATTGTCACAATACTGCTTAGCTGGGTTCTTTTTATAGAATTGAGGTTATGGTTTGCACCAACAAATGCGATTTTAATCCAGTTGTTTTTTTTCTTACTCATTAGTTGGCGTCGCTATTCTGAGGCTCAAAACCGCATATCTATACTCAACAAAGAGGTGTATCAACAGCTTAATTTTGACCCTTTAACCCATCTCCCCAACAAAACGATGTTCAAAGACCAATTAACTGCAACGTTGGAAAGTACGGAGAAAGGCAAAAATGTTTCGCTACTCATTATTCATTTGGGTGGGATCAAGGAAGTAAATAACCGATTAGGTCTTAACTCCGGTGATAAAATATTATCTATGGCTGCGCAACAAATTAAGAAAGGGGTAGACCATTCTTATCCTGTCGCAAGACTAAGCGGTATTGAATTTGCGGTAATGCTAACGAAGCAAGAAGATCATGAAGAAACAGAGCATATAGGCCGCCGATTAATCCAACTGTTACAACTCCCCTGCGAACTGGAAGGTGAACATTTTTTCTTCAAGCCATCGATCGGAGTGAGTATCTATCCTGATGATGGAATCGATACCAATAAACTGCTTAGCAATGCCTATACAGCGATGCATAAGGCAAAATCCAATAGTAAACGAGGATTATTCTATTATTCCTTACGTTTGAAAGAAGAGATTCTAAATGAATCATCTTTAACCCGTGATCTCCATCTAGCACTCAACCAAAACCAGCTTGAAGTGTACTACCAACCTCAAGTGCTCAGTTCAACGGGGGTAATTATTGGGTTTGAAGCGCTACTTCGCTGGAAGCATCCTGAAAGAGGGTTAATACCTCCCTCTGAGTTTATACCCATTGCAGAAAAAACAGGTTTAATTATGCCCATAGGCGATTGGGTGATGGAAACGGCTTGTGAACAAATTCAGCAATGGAACAAAAAATATAATAAAGAGATCCGCATTGCAGTGAATATTTCTGCGATTCAATTTTTCGATAACTTTTTAGTACACCGTATAAGTAATATACTTAAAATCACAGGGCTCTCTCCCCACTTACTCGAGTTAGAACTCACCGAAACAGCACTAATGCAGGATTTTAATTCCACAATAGATATCCTTCATCAACTCAAAGAGATGGGTATTAATATTGCTGTAGATGATTTTGGTACAGGATACTCCTCACTCAGCTACTTAAAGCAGTTCCCACTAGACCGTATAAAGATAGATCAAAGCTTTGTACGTGACCTTGATGAAAGTTCAGAGAGTGTAGAAATAACACAAGCTATTATTACTATGGCGCATAACTTAAACCTTCAAGTGATTGCAGAAGGGGTGGAAACAGCGCAGCAAAGAGGCCAACTTCTTACACAAACCTGTGAAGAGCTACAGGGCTTCTATTTCAGTAAGCCATTACCTAAAGAGAAAATCAACGCTCTACTTCAACCCCCTCTTAAATCCCCGCCTCATAATGAGATCAACCCATCTGACAAAAAACACTAAGCGCTTTATTTCCTCCTCGCATCAACGTATATATATTCTGTAATAGAGCAGGAAAAATAGATGCATAATAAAATTCTCATTATTTATACGGGCGGCACCATCGGCATGCAGCCCTCAGAGCACGGCTATGTACCTGTACCTGGGTTTGAGGCTTTAATTGAGGAACGGCTGGCGCATTCCCATCATGCTCTATTACCCAACTTTGATATGATCGAGTTAGCTCCACTCATTGATAGTGCCAATTTAGCACCCCATCATTGGAATTTAATCGCCGACCCGATCATTAAAAACTATGACAAATACGATGGGTTCATCGTACTGCACGGCACAGATACGATGGCTTATAGCGCCTCTATGCTGTCATTTATTTTGCAAGGCCTTCGCAAGCCAGTCATCTTTACCGGATCACAAATCCCCTTATCTGAACTTAGGAATGATGCGTTAGATAACCTGATTACGTCTATGTTGCTAGCCTCAGATACAACAATTCATGAGGTCTGTATTTACTTCAGCGGGCGTTTACTTCGAGGGAATAGAAGCAGTAAAGTTAAAGCTACGGGCTTAGATGCATTTGATAGTCCAAACTTTCCTTGGTTAGGCCAGATAGGCCTGCATATAGAGTTACACTCCAATCTATTTATTCCCCAAAAGGCAGGCAAGTTCATAAACCCAACCTTTAGCGATAATGCCGTATCTATCTTACCTATTTTCCCCGGAATGGACGGTGAGATCGTTGACTTTATGACAGCCTCAGATCGCAGTAAAGCCATTATTTTACGCAGTTACGGTGTAGGTAATTTACCCAACCACAACCAATCACTGATGAACGCATTACAAAGAGCATCCGACAAAAATATAATTCTGGTCAATATAAGCCAGTGCTTACAAGCGGAAATATTCCAAGGGCAATATGCTTGCAGTTCTATATTAAACAAAATGGGCGTTATTTCGGGTGCAGAAATGACCCTAGAAGCCACTTACACAAAACTGCACTTCTTACTATCTACAGGTCTAAATGCAGAAGACGTTCAAGCGATGTTCAGCAACTGCTTGGCGGGTGAGATTAATCAGTAATCTAAGGAAGTTTTACCTGTTCAAGCCAAGCTTGATCTTCAGGCTGCAAGTACAGCTGTTCTAGAAGTTCTACTGCCCACCTTTCCTCTTCAGCCATCTTTTGCAGCATAGCAATCGCCAATACTTTTACTGCAGGTGTTTCGCTCCAGATAGACTGATTTAAACAACGCCAATGATTATGATCTCTAATTTTAGGATTGTTTATCTGCGCTAAGCAGCCCTCACAGATCATCGTACAATGATCAAAATCTGGCTCCTGCGGTAACGGTGAGACTTCATAGATTCTTAATTTCACACCCTGTGCACCACATAATTCACAATGCGAGCTACTACGTCTTACCAAATCCTTTCCAAAAAGTGATAGACCGAAGTGACGCTCTTGATGACGTTCATGACCTTTAGACATATCACATCCCTTCATCGCTATACTATTAGTGATAGCATATTCTCACTGGGATTAAAGCCAGATGAACAAAAACAATGAAAAAGATATAAAAAAGGGCCGTATTGAAAAATACAGCCCCTCATGCCGGATGGATACTCCGACTAATCAGCTCATACGAGCAAGTAACAATAAGCAAACTGATAATTACTTTGATATAAAAGTGCAAACGATATCTATCAGTACTGGTCAACCATGGTGCTTCACACCTGTAGAGTAGTTAGCATTCTCTGTACTGTATTATCCTTCACTCTTTAAACGGCTTTAAGCAAATAATGGTTAGATGCAACTAAAACCATGTAATCTCAGAATTGGTCAGCAATCTCCCTTAAATCTTAAGGATGCTATTTATAACCGCTACATGCCGGTAGCAATACCACTAACCGAACTCTATGTAGCAGCCCTCTATAGAACTGCTTTAATAAGGTAAGGATACCCCAAAAGGCAGATTCTATTATGCTCATGATATCTCCTGTTGTTCACACTCACTTTTCACGGTCATTTATAACGACTCATCGCACTTGTTGCGTTTAAATACACTGAGTAAAACAACTTAAGTCATTATAGTTTGTCTACGTTATTCTGCTGGCGATTATCATTAATCGCACCGTATAATGCTTGAAATATTTTCACGCTGGAGGTTCGAAATGTTACAAATAGGGACACCGTTATCGACATCTGCTACTCGCGTACTTATGTGCGGCGGGGGCGAGCTTGGCAAAGAAGTGGTTATTGAACTACAGCGCTTAGGTGCTGAAGTTATCGTTGTGGACCGCTACGATAATGCTCCAGCTATGCAGGTTGCTCACCGCAGTCACGTTCTTTCAATGTTAGACGGTGAAGCACTACGTAACATAATTGAAAGCGAAAAGCCGGACCTTGTTGTCCCAGAAATAGAAGCGATTGCAACGGATACGCTAGTTGAACTGGAGCAAGAGGGATTTAACATTGTCCCTTCAGCCCGGGCAGCACAGCTAACTATGAATCGTGAAGGAATACGCAGATTAGCAGCTGAAGAACTTAGTATTCCAACTTCTGCCTACCAATTTGCGGGAGACTATGAAGAGTTCCAAACAGCGGTTAAAAATGTTGGTCTTCCTTGTGTTATTAAACCCATCATGAGTTCCTCTGGTAAGGGGCAAAGCACTGTTCGTTCTGAAGACCAAATTGAAGCCGCTTGGACCTATGCACAAGAAGGCGGCCGCGCCGGTAAAGGGAAAGTTATCGTAGAAGGGTTTGTCGATTTTGATTATGAGATTACTCTTCTCACCGTTCAACATGATTCCAACATTAGTTTTTGCCAACCTATAGGCCACGTTCAAGTCGATGGGGATTACAGGCAATCATGGCAGCCTCAAGCGATGAGTTCAGCTGCATTAGAAAAATCGCAAGAGATTGCAGCTAAAGTGACGACTGCTTTAGGTGGGCATGGTTTATTTGGCGTTGAACTGTTTATAAAAGGCGACAACGTCTACTTCAGCGAAGTCTCTCCACGCCCCCACGATACGGGCATGGTCACAATGATCTCTCAGGACCTGTCTGAATTTGCGCTTCATGCTCGGGCAATTCTGGGCCTACCAATCCCTAATATTCATTTTCATGGCCCTTCAGCTTCCAGTGTCATACTAGTCGAAGGCGAATCACAACAAACTAAATTTGGTAACCTGCAGCAAGTCTTAGCCGAACCTAATACACAACTACGTTTATTTGGTAAACCTGAAGTATCTGGACAGCGCAGGATGGGGGTAGTCTTAGCCAGAGATGAATCAGTACAAGCAGCAAAAGATAAAGCGATTCGTGGCTCAACCTCAATCAATGTTGAACTATAAAAGCAGCAACGTATTTAATTAAGCCCGCTAATAGTGCTGACCATCAACAAGAATTGATGGTCAGCACTAAACATTTGTGTATTTAAGGGAACCTTTCACTCTTTTTATTAACTAATATGCAGATTGAATTGTATAACTAGAGGATAAATGATGGCTGAACCTAAATGTCCTGAATGCGGAATTTCGGGTATTGAACATATCGTATCAAAGGACAGTGATGAAAGAGCGAGAGATAACCACGCTTGGTTTCAGGTCGCTTTTTGTGATGGCTGTGGCCATATTTATGGTGTCTTTGCCAAACACACAATTCCAGCAGGTAAGAAAGGTCCGCAACTGGTTTTGAATCGTTAAAAAATAAGTAGATGTAACACGCCACGAATCAACATACCTACAATCGCACCATAAACGGCATAACGTATTATCTGTCCGACTCGTTTACCTGCTGCTGCAAATACTGCCACGCCCACTACGTCTAAAGGGTTAGTGGCAAAGCCTGCCATACGATTCAACTCATTCGCAGTAATCAGCCCTTGATTCATTAATTCAATCGTCACCCCCATAAATGCAGTACCACCTGCTATAAATTTAGTGACTAAAGGTAATACGGTTGCTTCTGGTAAACCAATTAAGGCTAACAGTGGAGCGAGCAATGCACTTATCTGCTCTATAGCGCCAGTCATTTTAAGAACATTGACTAGAAGAATCGCCAGAATAAGCAGAGGTAACATGCTAAAAACAATCTTAATTCCTTCTTGGCCACCGTCACTTAAAATCTGCATAACGGTTTTTTTCTCCTCTTCGGGAGCTGTGCTTTGCACTTCAGACTCTTGCGTGTTTGGGTCAGTTAAATTACGAGTCAAAATATAATATGTAAACGCAGCCGCGGCTAACCCACCAATCACAGAAGTTAACAATGTAATGCCTAAATCGAGCCCAACAGCCGCAAGTGGAAATGAAGCGTTCGCCTGTGACATTGCCATTACCATTGCAAGTGTCGCAGCAATATAACGTCGCGACGTTCCGTTCTGATCCATCAATGTTAACGTTGCAATAGGGCCTGCAAAACTGACAAATAGAAGTTTGATCATGGCAAAAATCCCTAAACCAGGGATACCAAAAATTCGAGATACGGGCGCCAACCGATTAGCTACCCAACTTAGAACACCTTTGGCATCTAATAACTTCATGAATGCCAACATCACCACCATAATTGGTAACATGATATACAGACCCATATCCAAGCCCGCGCGACCTGAATCAAGTATGAGGGTAATGATCTGTTCCACGATGTAACATCCTGAGAGATAGAAAGGGGTAGTGAAGTTTAACGAGACGGAAAAGCTGAAACCAGCTCTTTATTCATTTAAACAAGAGTGGTTTGACCAATAGACCTACAGCTCATAAGGTTCTATACGATAGGCTTCCATGGTATAGCCTGAAGTCGCGATATCATTTTGCACAACCTCGGTTTTTAACTTACCCGTAATCCAAACCGCATCATAGAGGTTCTCCACATTCGTACCGGGCTCAAAGTGAACATGAATAATCTGGTTTGATGGTGGAGGAGGAACGTGAATACATGCGCCAAAATAAGGAACAAGAAAAAACTCCGTTATTCTTCGCCCTTCCGATTCCAGCGGTACGACGTAACCCGGAACTTTGACCATCTTCCCATTCATTTCCGGAACGGTAGGGGCTGATTGCATGGCAGCCATCATCTCATCAAGCAATGTTTGCGCTTGAGGATCAAAGTCATCGATAGCTGCAAGTTGGTCAGACTGCGAGAATATATCATCTAATGAATAGTCTGCGGGCATCAACGCCTCCCATTCAACATTAATGACCTTCTCCCCATTAACTCTCTCTTCGGCCTGAAGAGTAGCGGTAAATATCATCAACATGAATAGAGCAAAAATGTTCTTCAAAGCAATTAACCCTTTTTATAATCTGATCGACATACCATCGGCCAACGAATATTTATAAGCCCTATATCCTGGAATTAGCCCGACTAAAAATCCAGCAACAGTCACCATACCAATCAACTGCCACTGCCATAAACTTAACCCTTCTAATCCTATATGCAACCCGAACTCTTGCTGAAGAACAGGAGCACCGAGCCATATGGCAAGATAAAGCATGACTAAACCCAAGAGAATACTTATCAAGGTTACAAATAATGACTCTAACATTAGCAACGCTAAAATGTGTATGGGTCTTGCTCCCACCGAACGTAGAATGGCCATCTCCCTTCTACGTTCATTCAAGCCACTCAATAGAAGTGTAAGCAATCCAACTAGACCTGAAAATACAACAAGCCCGGTAATAGCTGCTAATGTTTTTTCAAACAGAGAAAACATTCCCCACAATTCTTGTAGCGCCAACCCTGGTAAGATTGCCATTAACAGCTCTTTTGAATAGCGATTGATTGAGCGCTGAAGCTGAAAAGTGGAAATTCTAGAATGTAGACCCAGCATAAAAGCCGTGATCTGTTTGGGCTGCAGTTTTGCATTTAAAGCCTCTTCCGCAGAAACACTTACCCCCGGCAGTTTAACCCCCGCTTTCCAATCCAAGTGAATAGCTTCAATGCCCTCCAAACTGACAAGCAAGGTATTATCGACGGGCGTACCCGTTGCAGCTAAAACACCTGCGACTTTAAACGGTTTGTCTTCATGGTTCATCAAACTCGCATTGCCCATACCATGTGTCACAATCACGGATGAACCTAGCTGATAGCCCAATTTCTTAGCGACTTCCGATCCAATAACAACATCAAATAAACCGTTAAAAGCGTTGCCTTCGGTAAAAGATAATGCGTTTTTCTTACCATATTGATAATACTCAAAATAGTCAGAACTGGTTCCTAACACCCTAAACCCGCGATGAGAATCGCCTAAAGAGAGCGGTATACTCCAACGTACATTTTTATGGTCACTAATTGCCTTATAGCTTGACCAAGAGATATTGTTAGTTGCGTTACCAATATGAAAAACAGAATAAAGTAGCAGGTTTATCTGCCCACTTCGCGCCCCGACAATCAGATCTGTTGAGGAAACGGTTGAAGAAAAACCATCTTTTGCTTGCTGACGAATTTTATCGACACCCAGCAGAAGCAGGACACTGACACTAATCGACATTAGCATCATCATTAAGGTTAATTTTCGATTACAAAGACTTTTCCATGTTAGGCGCAACAGAATCATAGAGAGAACCCTCCATCTTCATGAGAGCTTAATTCCAAAATCCTATGGAAGTGATGCTGTAAAGAACTATCATGACTTACAAAAATTAGAGCCGACCCCATCTCATTACATTGTGATAATAATAGATCCAAAAACTGCTCTCTCGATTTTGGATCTAATGCTGATGTTGGCTCATCCGCGATAATAATTTCAGGCGCCCCGAGAAGTGCACGTGCAGCACTCACCCGCTGTTGTTGCCCTACAGAAAGTTCTATCACACTGCGCTTATAAAGCCTTTCATCAGTAAGTCCCAAACGCTCTAGAAGATCCACAGCCCCCAATTCAAGGGTTGTAAACTGGGCTAACGCACGTTGACGTCTACGGGCTGAAAAACGGCAGGTCAGACATATATTTTCAATAACGCTTAAATAAGGCAACAGATTAAACTGCTGAAAAATAAAGCCTATGTGGTCGGCACGAAAACGATCTAAAGCAGATGAAGACAAGTCATCATAGCGATGCCCCAATACAGTGACATCGCCGTTTGAAGGCATTAACACGCCCCCTAACAAATTAAGAAATGTACTCTTCCCACTACCCGAAGGCCCCTTGATAAACAGGGCTTCTGCATGGGATAGCTCAAAAGCGGGTATTTGAATACAGGGGAGATGGCCATCCCAACTAAACACCAATTGATCAATTTTAACGACAGCTTTCATTAACTCACAACACCATCAATAAGCGTATTAATTAGGAATCCAGCGAAGTAACCATAACCGTTCTAAGTAAAGTAGAGCCTTTTATGATCTCTTCGCAAATTTCTTAGAACTTAATGACCGATAAGCCAGCTTTTAGTTCAACACTCTTTGCTTTACTGCCTATCAATAAATTTACATCCAGCTTTTCTATACCTTGAAAAGCTTGCATAAATTTAACGTCGATTTGATCTAATGCAGGTGAATTTTGACACTTAAATACATAACTAGCCTGCATATCTTTATGCGCATTCTGCTCGTGCTCGTGCTCGTGCTC